>CAXHEV010000004.1:0-98775 GCA_964015875.1 uncultured Candidatus Poseidoniales archaeon | reverse complement strand
GATTGCTCGACTCAATGTTCAACAGATGCTGGATTAAAGGCCTGAAAACTGGTCGTTTCAAACCTCCATCAGCTCTAACCTCAACAGCGATTCCTGGCCTGAAAGGGAGTTCAGATTTCATCGGTGTCAACTATTACACGCATTTGCTTACCACGCCTTTCATGCCAACAAAAGTGGAAATCGATCCACTTATTCGACCTTGGGAACAACGTACTGATTTCAGATATCCAATGTATGCTGAGGGGCTCCGGAGAGCATTTGAGATGGTGAAAGGTCTCAACATACCAATCATTGTCACCGAAAACGGTGTTGCCGATGATGACGATGACATGAGACCAGAGCACATTCGCCGGCATCTGCAGATCACGGCTGAGGCGATTACAGATGGTTTTGATATTCGAGGATTCTATCATTGGAGTTTGATGGATAACTTCGAGTGGGCTGAAGGCTACGACCAACGGTTTGGACTCTACCACGTGGATTTTGATACAAAACAACGAACGCTGAAGGAAAGCGGAAAGGTCTACGCATCCATTGTCAAATCCCATCGTCGTCCACAACTTGTGATTATGGCCGGTGGTTTAGGGACAAGACTTGGAGAGATGACTAAAACCGTCCCAAAGTCACTTGTCGAAGTGAACGGCAAACCGATTTTGACCCATATTTTGGATTGGGCTCACAAGCAAGGATGCCTTCACGCACTCGTGCTGACAGGCCACCTTGGTGAACAATTTGAAGGATTTAGGCATCCAAGAATGGCGGTGAAGTTCCACCGAGAAGCCTCACCACTTGGCACGGGAGGTGCTCTTTGGAACGCTCGTGCACATCTCGAGGACCAATTCATCCTTGTATGGGGAGACGATTTCCATCCAATCAACTACACGGAACTGATGAACACGCACAATGAGGCTGAAGCGCCTTTGACAATGTGCGTCACACAAGCGCATACTGAAATGAACCTCAAGCACATTAACGGCCTTCTTGAGTCCTATGACAAGAAGCAAGAGCAAGTAGACCTCAACGGGTACGAAGCAGGGACGAGCATCGTTGAGAAATCCGTGGTCTTGGAGCATGGAAAGAATGGGGTTTGGAGTTGGGAAGAAACCGTCTATTCAGAACTCGCAGGTAAGGCAGCCATTCACCTTGACAATACGCCATTTTGGGATATGGGCACTCCTGAGCGCCTGGCTTTGTTAGAGAGATTCCTCAAGGAATCCACCTCGTGACGGCTTCAGCAAGGAAGCCTCTGGTACCACTTCGTGATCATCGACCGCAATCAGGATCATGCCGCCAAAACCACCCCCCATCATACGAGCACCCAATACGCCTGGTGTGGATTGTAATTTCGATACTAATGCGTCCACTTCTGGTGTGCTCACACCAATCGATTGCAAAGAGGTGTGAGAAGCATTCAACAATTTTCCAAGTTCGATTGAAGTCGAATCGAGTGCTTGCCGCACGCGGCGATTTTCCTCCGTTGCATGACGTTGTAGCACTAAAGAATCAACCGAGGTCCCAAATTCCGTTTGGTTCAATTGACGACGAACGCCCGAATCGACCAACTTGAACATCCAAGGTTCAGGAATTGGGAAGGCCTTCCACGTCATTGCTGTGAAATCGATGAGGGTTGCATGGTCTTCTTGGCTCATCATCATCGCCATTTGGTCGAGTAAACCACACGGAGTTTTGAGCACTTGATGTTCAATTTTCTGAGCTTCAAGGCAAGCATCCAAGGGCTCCATTTGCCCGTTGGCACACAGGACGACTGCGAGGCAAAGTGCAGCGGATGAGGACATACCCGCTCCGATGGGAATTGTGCTTTCAACTTCCAATGCTGCAGGCCAGCCGCCGACTGCTCGCCACAATTCCACTACGGTAGCGTCGCCTTCTGTATGATCCGCTTTGGTTGCAGTGAGCACCAAACGGTGTTCGCTGGCAAAAGGAAGTGCAAGTCCACCAAGGTAGTCTGTGTGTTCGCCTATGATGTTGATTCGAGCGGGTATTGAAGCCCTGCGTTGCACAACCAACACGTCCTCAAAGGCTAGTCGAACCTTTTCATCCGTTGGTGATCAAGTGGTACATCGTGCGAACGTGAATCCCAGTTGCTCCGTTGCCAACCATCGTGTTCGTCTTTGCACCCCAGTAGGTACCTGCAATATCCATGTGAGCCCATGGAATTTGTTCACCGTCTTTCTCGTAGTTTCGGTTAGGAACGAATTGCTTGAGGAAGGCTGCTGCAGTGTTTGCTCCACCCCAGCGACCTGCGCCAAGGTTGCGGGTGTCTGCAATCTTAGAATCGGTCATTTCCTTCTCAAACGCAGGAAGCAATGGCATTGGCCAGGCGAGCTCACCAACAGCGTTTCCTGCTTCGTGGATGCGGGTTCGGAAGTCGTCATCATTGGACCATAGGCCGGTTGCTTCGTGACCGAGAGCCACAACACAGGCACCGGTAAGGGTTGCGAAATCAATGATGTATTCTGGGTCAAATTCTCCAGCCTTCCAAAGTCCGTCGGAGAGGACCAGGCGTCCTTCTGCATCGGTGTTGAGCACTTCGATCGTCTTTCCTGACAGGGTTGTGATGACGTCACCGGGGCGCTGAGCGTTTGCTGCAGGCATGTTTTCTGCCATGCATGTGATTGCTGTGACTTTACCCTCGAAACCTGTTGCAGCGAGGGCTTCCATGGTACCAAAAACTGTGGCTGAGCCACCCATGTCGTACTTCATTTCATCCATGTTAGCACCGGGCTTCAATGAGATACCGCCGGTGTCAAAGGTGATTCCTTTTCCAACGAGCATAGGTCCTCGACCTTCTTTGTCTCCATTGAGTTCATAGATGACCATGCATGGTTTCCTTGATGATCCCATTCCAACAGCCACAAGACCACCCATTCCAGCTTTGATGGCTTGGTCGTAATTGATGATGGTCACTTCGACGTTATCGTAATTCTTGGCCCATTCCCATGCTTGATCGGCGAAGGCCTCAGGGTACATGTCGTTAGGAGGCATGTTTCCAAGATCGCGAGAGAGATGAACTCCAGAAACAACGCCTGTGAGGGTTTCTATCTTTGATGCGAGTTCCTTTTCTTGATCAGCATCGCAGGTTACTCGAACGGTGAGTCCCTCTTCCTTGTCCTCATCTTCAGCTTTGTACTTGTCAAAGGAGTAGTCGCGGAGCATCATGCCCTCGGCAAAAGCAGCCATGCAATCAACAGGAGCACCTGAAAATCGAACGGTGAGTTCTGTGCCGTGGGACTTCTTGCGTCCAGCGATTGTTGCTGCGCCTGCCTTGCGGTAAGCGTGAACGTCAGCATCGTCTTTCTTTCCAAGGCCAACAAGCATTGCCTTGCCGCCATCCGAGCCCATGAGGGACATGGTGGATTTTGCCTTGGCTTTGAAATCACCATCCCCGAGCACAGTGTTCATCTGGCCCCGGAGGGCAGTGTGCATACCTTCTGCGTGTCCGTCTGGGACAGATTCTGTTCCTTCGAAAAGAGGCATGACTAGAGTTCCGTTGATGTTGTGTCCTGGGCTAACGCTGACCTTCATGGGTTCACCGAGCCATGCTAACCGCCCAAAGCACTTCAATACTCGTGCGAATCAGTCAGGACAAAACAAGACGGTTAAGCCTCATCTTCCAGTTCTTTGCGCTCATTTGCAACAGCGGCAACGGCAACGAAACAAGCCATGATCGTGACAGGGTTGAACAGACCATACCCAATCAAGAACGAGGTTTCCTTTTCTTCCTCAATTTGCACCTCAATGCCCTCAATAGGTTCGTTCACCCATCGAGCCGAATCAACAACACGAACTTGGTAATTAAGGGCAAATGAGCCTCCATCAACCATCGATAAGTTCGTTGCATCAAGCGTGGTGGTATTGCTTGAAGATGCATTCACCCCGAAATAAGTAGAATTCCATAACAGCATTCCATCGGCATCGACGTACTGCAATGTGGCGTTTGCCGTGGAGGCGCGAGCGCCGTTGTCAACGGTGAGGGTGACGCTGTCTTGGGTCATGCTTAGACTTTGAACGCTCAAACGAGCTCGCCAATACCATACGTCATTGATCAAGAACCTCATGACGTCCATTTCTTCACCCAAGCGGTCATTCAGGTTCTCAAATGATCCCGGGATGAACTGTTCATCATCGGTTTCGAAGGTAAAGGTTGGATAGCCCATGACGCCGTAGCCGTAGTCTCTGCTTGTCCCGCAATTGGGGTACAAGCCTTGGTTTGCGTTTTGTATTGGAATGCTTGAGATGTTGTCTTGAACATCCTCTCGGATTTTGTGATACATTTCCCAGTCAGACGGTTGCTCAGGCCACTTGCCCCAAGGATAAAGCATAATCCAAACGCCTGTGTGCATGGTCACATACAAATCGGCGTCCGGAACAACCGTATTCATGTAGACACCGTTTGCCGCGGTCTCTGATTCACTAAAGGCGCTACTGCCAGGTTGTGTTGTTGGGCATGTGTTCCAATAGTGATCGTAGTTTCGATTGAGATCGACTTGGTTGATGTTCCATCGTGTGTCGATATCATTGCCATCTGGATTCAGCATAATGGTGATGTGGAGTTCAGTATTGTCAAGAACATCAATCGCTTCTTGATTGCCTTCTGCCCAACCGTTAATGTACCATTTTGCAGATAACCATGCGAGTGCTGTACCAAGGTATTCGTTCCCGTGGTGGCCTCCGTCAATGTAGACGATTTCTTTAGCGCTCCCATCAAATTTCGTGTCCATCGACCAATTTGAAAGCCTGACAACCCACAATGTCCTACCTAATTCCGATTGGCCAATGCTTGTTAGGTCTACGATTTCCGGGTATTCATCAGCCCATTCGTTGACTTCAAGCGTCAACGCCGCCCATGTCATGTGGACATGGCTGTCAACGGGGTCTCCCGGCCAAGCTTCCTCTTCACTCGAATCTGATTGAGCGGAGGATACAGGGATGCTGGCGAGCAACATACAGAGGACAAGGCCCACAGCAACTCGCATGTGCCCCCCTCTCCGCTAAACAACAAAAACGCTTGCCTGTCTAGAAACTTCACCAGTCAGACGTGAATGCATTTGGATTGACCACTTTTTCGGACTCACGGGTCCAAATGGTTCCAATTGGGCTAAGTGCATTGCTACCGCCGTAAATGTCAGCATAAGGATCGATTTCTTCAGGCTCAAGGTTGCGTTGCATGTACGCTTCGACGCGCTCTCGGAGATCTGGTTTGAACTTCCAGTAGTGAATTCGCCATTCTCTTCCGTCCCAGAGGGTGGTTTCTTCTGATTCTGTTGTCAGTAAATCATAATCTTGGAACATGTAAAACAGGTTACGGTCTGTTGGTTCAAGTGCATTGTCGATGATTCGATTATAGAATCCAAAGAAGCCAAGAGCGTGTTCTGCCATACCTTGGGCAACTTCAGCATCCATCTCCAAATCGATGTGTTGTTGAATGGCTTTGGTTAATTCTGCGAGTGTCATTGTCATGTCATCACCTCGTCGAGGGGGAAGTCGCACCGGCGCGCAACTTCTCCCGCAGACACTCTATTGTATTGTCATCCGACCCATATAGACCCATCGGCGAAATTTCATGAAATCAAGCCTGAGACGCTGAAATTACACGAGCAATCAAACAAAATTGATCAAGTATTTCAGGTGCGAACGGGTCCAAAAGACCCCTCGACAGAATCTACTGTGGTCCAGACTGTATAAACAACCCTAAACAACAGCCTCAAGAAGACGACCCTAGAGCCCATGGTGTGAGCGACGAGTATGTGGAAGGTAATTTCCTTGGCCTTCCAGAGCCAGGCGACCATGTTGATGTCGCTGTGCTACCGCTGCCTTACGAATTAACCACCTCGTATGGACAGGGCACCGCTGATGGCCCGGCCGCATGCCTTGCCGCCAGTGGTCAGGTTGAACTCTTTGACGAGCACCTCGGGGCTGACCTGCCAGCAGGATCAAGCATCCACACCGAACAGGCGTGGGTTGGGGAAGGACCAACACTTCGCTCGCAACTCGACGAACTTGGCACCCACCTCGCTCCGTGGTGCAGTGGGGATGTTTTTCCGTTGGCCCTTGGTGGAGAACATGGTATTCTTCCCCCCTTCATCTGGGCCCTTCAGAACCATCCACTCATCGACGGTGATCTAGGACGTCTTACGGTTGTTCAAATCGATGCTCATGCCGATTTACGTTCGGAATTAGACGGTGAAGTGTATTCACACGCCTGTGCAGCATCCCGATCGCTGGATTTGGGTATTGGCCGATTGTTGCAAGTTGGCGTTCGCGCCTACAGCAAAGAAGAGGCACAACGCATTGAGGACGATGATCGGATTACCACATTTTTTGCAAAGCAAACACAGTCCCAGAACACGGGTTCCGATGCATGGAAAACATGGCTTGAAGCCTTGTCCAACCTGAGCGGACCTGTTCATCTTACCATCGACATCGATGGCCTGGATGCAAGCCTTGTCCCTGCCACTGGAACGCCTGTTCCGGGCGGGTTAGCCTTCTGGCAAGCGGTTGAAACAATAGAGGCAGTATTTGGCGCCAAGAACGCCACTGTCATCAGCGCAGACCTGAATGAAATCGCAACAAACGACCATTCTCCGGTCACAGAATTTACCGCTGCAATGCTTGCTGCAAAAACGATGGCAAGCCATCTCAAAGCTCGCACAGAAGGGCGTTGGTCAGCAACATGCGAAGGTCGTGGGAAAGTACGAACTGGCCCTGCTTGTGATTATTTTTCGAAGTCTAATTCACCATCACAACCATAATTTCACCACTGGAGAGCACAGTATAGGAAGGAGAGCAATGAACGCACATGGACAACATATCTTCCTCGATTTCACTGGTTATGAAGCACCGGTGGCAGAAGACGGGGCATGGATGCTGGATGTTTTGGAGCGTGCAGTCGCCCAGAGTGATGCTCGAAATGTACATGCGCATGTTGCTCAATTCGATGGCACTGTTTCCCCGCCGGGATTTGCAGCAGTTGTTCTACTCGATGAGAGCCATGTCTCAGCACATTGCTATTCGGAGCAAGGTTGGCTCGCTGTTGACTGTTTTACATGCGGTGGCACAGACCCTGCGAACATTGTTGATTTCATTATCGAAGAATTGAATTCAACGATGCCAAACCTCGAACTCAAGCGCAGGGATATCCAAGATCGCTTCATTCATGGAGGGGCGTAAAGATGTCAATCCGCACTTTTGTTGATGAGCACTACAGGCATTTCAACGCTGGAGCGCTTGCTGCTACTGCTCGTTCATTGACTGCATTTTTGAACAATGGAGGAAGACTTTTTGTCACGCTCGCAGGAGCCATGAGCACCGCAGAACTTGGGCGCAGTTTGGCCCCCATGATCCGTGCCGGCCATATTGCAGGCATCTCCTGCACCGGGGCGAACCTCGAAGAGGACATCTTCAATCTGGTCGCACACAATTCGTACGAGCATATTGATGATTGGCGAAGCCTTTCTGCTGCAGATGATACCAAATTGCTTCAACGAGGTTTGAATCGTGTCACAGATACATGCATACCCGAAGAAGAAGCATTTCGACGTATTGAGAAGCATATGATGAAGCGTTGGATCGAAGCGAGTGAAAATGAAACCGCTTGTTTACCGCACGAATACTTCTACGATCTCTTGCGCTCGGGTGAACTAGAACAGAACTACGAAGCTGATCCTTCGACTTCTTGGTTATTGGCAGCCGCAGAAGCAAATCTTCCACTCTTCGTTCCTGGTTGGGAAGATTCGACGATGGGCAACATCTTCGCTTCTCGTTGCATTGAAGGAAGTGTTCTCGAGTCGTGCATGAGTGGTGGCATTGCCTACATGATTGGACTGGCAGAATGGTATCAACAAACTGCAACACCTCTTGCCTTCTTGCAAATTGGTGGAGGCATTGCTGGTGATTTCCCGATTTGTGTGGTCCCGATGCTCACTCAAGACCTCAAGCGTGAGGTCCCACTCTGGTCCTGGTTTGCTCAAATAAGTGAGTCTACGGCCTCATACGGCGGCTATTCGGGTGCCCCGCCAAATGAGAAAATTACGTGGGGTAAAGTCGACGAGTCTACGCCCAAATTCGTCATTGAAAGCGATGCAAGTCTTGTTGCGCCGCTCTTATTTGGCTACGTGTTGAACCTTTGATGCGAGGCAATATCCCACAAGTGTTGTAAAGGAGCGTACGGGAAGTCTTACCATGAACATCAATGCAAAAGGAATCGCTCTTGCCCTTTGCGTTCTTATGTTGCTTCCATTGGCAGTCAATGCACAAGCAGAAGCCCAGCCAATCGCACCGAGCATTACCACAGCATGGACTGACGACGGGCCCTCAGGCATTCGCCATGCATACACGCTCACTTTCGCTGATGAGGAGGCATACGAACTCAACATCAGCCTCGATCATCAACGCAATGAAGAGGCCTTGGCCTACGAAACCTTTGTGACATGGTCTGTGGAAGACAATCGGCGTGTCGCTGATATCGAATTCAACACAACCCTTGAGTGGGGTGACGAGATTGAGGTCTCAGCCCTAGTCACAAGCATGAACGGCCAGGCGCTGGAGGACGATTTGCGTTCGACCCGCAGCCTAACAGTCGGAACCTGGAATCAACCCATGGCAGACCATGAGGTCATGACCAGTACAACATGGGACCTCAATCAAACATATCAGGATGACAACGGAAATCAAACCTTTGTGCTTTCCTTTGTCGGCCAAGGATGGCAAGAGCGGATTGGGACCACCCTCAATTCTTGGGAACTCGGAAACGGCAGCCTACTCTCGAGTGAAGTGACCAATGAAAGCGAGACGACATTGAACCTTGTCTTGGATTCAATTTGGAAAAATGAAACCATCGAAAGAGGAGCATTGACGAGCCAAGTGTTTGATGCTCGAGGCTACGGCACGTTGGTTCTCATGACCGATGATGGCGATGCAACCACAATGATCGTAGCGAATGTGTCCGATGGTCGATTCAACAGAACCATGATTGGTAGCGACATTTCTGAACGAGTGAACCTCGAGGCCACTGGAGGTTTGAATATCGAATCAAATGATGATGAAGAATCATTGATCATCAACGGAGAAATCAGCGTATTTTACCTCGAAACTTGGGATGAAAATGGAGTCCGACGCCTCGACCACACTCAATTTGAGGCACTGGCAAGCATGGTTTTGGAAGACGAAGAAACTCGCTTCGATATCGACCTCGACGGGCTCACTGCAATCGAAAGATGGGAAGATGGAATACGCACCGAACACAAAGAGGAATTCGTAGGCAGCGGAACATTTGGTTTTGGCGAAAGCGATGAAAATTCAAGCGTTCAAGTCAATGGAACCATCATCGACTTCCACACTTTAGTAGAAGACGGAATCACCCTTACAGACGACATTCATGTGGATGGAGTCATCACTGGTGATGCCCAAGGCAGCTTTGGCATCGTTCGAGGCATCGAGGCAACTGGCGATCAGGCAAACGCAACCGGTCAAGTCTTCACTGTCAACGTGATTCACCAAGAAACATGGTTCAATTTGACCGGGGTTGGAGGAGGTTTCTTTGGCGACGAAGGCATCGGAGCATCCCACAATGAAACTTGGGATTACCAAGTGATTCAATCGGATTGGGACAACCGCACCGTGCGAATTATTTGGGAAGAAACCGGTGCTGATGCTTCGAGCGGGGATGAAAAGCCAGCTCGAAGCCCAATCCAGCAAAATGCAACTCAGCCTGAAGCCCAAGAAATTCTTGGCGACATTACGATTGTTCGCGAAACCGGATTGATGCCAATCCCGATGTTGGCACACGATATTGTGCATCTCAATGGAGAAGACGGGCTTGAATTGACCATTGAAGCCTACGCCACCGGTAATGATCCTCGCGACGGGTTCAATCTGTCCGTAGTTCATTGGACCGGCACGTATGGCGACTCTGGAGGTATTGCAAACGGTTCAATCGTTGATGAAGGGCCGCTCAAGGGACTGGTTTCAAGCATTTCTCGCAGCCTAGAAATCCCATTTGGTGAAGAGAACGATACAGCGATGTTTTCAGAAACGCAAGTTGTTGAGCGTATTCTTTCACCTTCAATCATTACCGCTGAAAACAATTCTGCGCCCGTCTTGATGGAGATGGGCTTCATTGAAGGATTGGTGATTGGCGAAGGGGGCAGCACAGGTACGCTTGTGGCCCACATCACTGATGCTGAGTTCAACGTGAAGACGGTGACTGTTGATTTAACCCCACTTGGCGGAGGTGTCGTGATGATGAATGACCGAGGGCTTGATGGAGATTCAACCATCGGGGATGACCGCTACACAACCCGCCATATTGTCAAAGGGCTCGAAGTGGGTAATTTTTCGCTCAATGTCACTGCAGAAGATTGGTTTGGAAGTGTCATGAATGGGCAAAGCACGGTTGAAGTTGTCAACCAAGGACCAAGATTAACCAGCGTCGAAATGCTTCCTGATCGTGGACCGCGTGGAACGACCATCATCATCAACGCCCAAGCATATGATGGACATGGGGTCGAATCTGTACAAATTGACATGCGCTCTCAAGGCGGGGAACTGGTCGACTTGACCGATGCATCAGGAGTATGGGTTGGCAATTTCTCAATCCCACAAACCATCTCACCCGGTGAACATGAACTCCAGTTCATACTTACAGACTCACGTGGCAAAAAATCAACGGTTGATGCGTGGCATGGACAATCTGCGAATTCAACCCACGAAGCGCTCTATGGTGAGCACTACATTCCTGATGATGTCATGAATGTCGTGAACTTGTTGGTGTACAACACGCCGCCGTCGATTGTCGCACCTTCGACCATTGGGCTCACAAAAGGAGGAAGCACATCGACAGCATTGTTAGAAGTCGAGATCTACGACACCGATGGTATTGCTGTTGCTCAAGCAAACTTGGGCGTGTTCACCCCTCTTGGTACGCCTTCAACATGGGTCGCCATGAACGACGAAGGACTCAACGGAGACAGGATTGCTGGAGATGGAATTTTCACAGTTGAAATGAGCGTGCGAGAAAGCATTCCTATAGGCACGCATGAAGTGCTTGTTCAAGCATCGGATACATACGGAGAAGCGACTGGATACACATCCATTGCAGTGAGCCTCTCGCAAGAGGATTCATCCGTGATCAGCACCGATGGAAACTTCCTCAGCGACGGTGTTCTTATCGGAATTCTGGTCGTGTTCGCCATAGGCGTAGCTGCCATGATTGTCATCTCAATCCGCAACGGACCAAAACGAGGAGATGGCAAAGATATGTTCGGCCTTGAGTAAGCATGCGCATTGGCCGATAACGGTTTATACCCCTGCTCGGTGGAACGGATAACCCTGCGAGCGTAGTGTAGTGGTTATCACCGAGCGTTGCCAACGCTTGAACCCGGGTTCGAGTCCCGGCGCTCGCACCATTCGACATACTGCAAGACAATTTAGGGTGTATTGCGACAGTTTTCCTTGCCCCAATGATTATCCAATGGCTTCGCTAATTGTTAATTGCGAGGGAGCGTAATGAGCGAGCGAAGAGTAATTTTCATCGGAAAAAAACCACTTCATGCATATGTCCGTGCAGTCGTCATGGCCATGGAGCAAGGTGAACGACAGATTCAGCTTGTTGCCCGTGGAGCAACCATCGGTCGCGCTGTCGATGTCGCAGAAGTATGCCGGAGAAGAAATGGCATCATTGCTCAGGGGTTGCCAAGCGAAGTGGTGATTGGTGATATTGCCTGCTCTTCAGAGACAATTGAAGAGGAAGGAAAGCGAGCACGCGTCGTAAGCGTGCTCAGCATTGATCTCGATGGCATCGGAGAGATTGCCACTCAAGAAGAAGAATGACTTATTCACAGTAAATTCAGTCGTCGCTGAATCTCATCTGCTGTCGATTGATAGAGGGAAAGCGGTCCGCCAACAGGATCCTCAAGCCCCCAATCCTGATCGATGCGCATGACAGGGCATTGCACGCCACAGCCCATTGAGATGACCATGTCGTAGTCATTTGCAGAGAAATCATCAACCAGTTTAGGCCGCATGCCCTCGGTCTTAATGCCACGTTGTTCAAGCACTTTCACCGCATTGGGTGCAATGCTGTTCGCTGGATGAGTTCCAGCAGAATCAGCCACGTGCCCCATGGCCCTTGCCAAACCTTCTGCCATTTGAGAACGACAGGAGTTTCCAACACACACAAACAATAGACGCATGGCCCTACCATGCCATCTACAGTATAAAGAAAATTGTAGTAAAATAAAGAGGAGCGTTCTCAAACCACGGACGCTTCGCCCATCCATGGAATGGAGGCAGTCCGCAGTCAAGTGCACCCTTGTCGTGGCTGGAATCTATGCCGCCCTATTCGTAGGCCATATCGTTGCTGCAGCCAATAATTGGGACGCTCTCTTTCGGTTAATTGCACTATCACTTACCATCATAACATTCCTTATTGGCCCATGCATAGCGATGCTCGTATCCTATGAATTGGTTGAACAGCGAAAAAAAGCCCATCGATTGGGCTCTTGGATCAGTGCACCTCTGGCTATTGGATTGGCTTTTGCTTACGCTGATCAATCGTTTGATATCGTGCTCTCAATCGGTTTTCTCTGCCTGGCTCTTCTCAGCCACTGGTTGACTTTTCTTCGGTTTAAATGACCGATGAGGAAAAGGTGCATTGAAGTAGGCCCATTCATTCCATGAGGTATGTCCGATTCCCCGGTCACCAAGCACGGAGCGAACAGCGGTGAGACACCCGCTTTGGCTTCTCCCCAAGAACAGAAGCAGATGGAACAAGCTTACGCTCAGATGAAGCGAAAAATGTCCATGGCTGAAATTGGAAAGAAAATCAAGCACAAGGTCATGGTTCTCTCTGGAAAGGGCGGCGTTGGAAAATCAACCGTATCGACTGGACTTGCGCTCGCACTGGCCCAACAAGGCCTCAAAGTAGGTATTCTTGACATCGATATCACGGGGCCAAACGTTCCAAAGATGATGGGTTTGGATGGCCGGAGACTGCATGTAGAATCTGGTCGGATTCATCCTGCTCAGGGCCATCTAGGCGTGAAGGTCATCTCGATGGCGTTTCTGTTGGACAACGAAGATACGCCTGTCGTATGGCGTGGACCAATCAAACTCGGAGCCATCCAGCAATTCATCGGTGATGTTGAATGGGGTGACCTCGATTACCTCATTATCGATTTCCCACCGGGTACATCTGACGAACCACTTACTGTCGCTCAATCATTGCCAGACATTGACGGCATGGTGATTGTGACCACGCCGCAAGATGTCGCATTGCTTGACAGTCGGAAATCAATTACATTCTCTGAATCATTGAAGGTCCCCGTGCTCGGTGTTGTCGAAAACATGAGCGGCTACACCATCAACGGAAAGGCTGCACCAAACAGCGAAGTCCAAATTGCTGGCCCTGCAGGTAAAACCCTGAAAGCAACCACAAATGAGGATGGAGATTTTTCGATTACGATCGACATTTTCAAAGAAGGCGGTGGCAAGTCCACAGCAGAAGAATTTGGTGTTCCATTCCTAGGTGCTTTACCATTTGACCCCGGATTTGTTCGTGGTGGCGACGATGGTGTTCATCGAATTGTCAGTGAACCTGAAGGCCCCTCGGCAATTGCGTTCTCAGCGGTGGTTGAAGCACTGCAAGCCCAAATCGTTGATGCTGAACAACCAAGTTTGGAGATCATCTGAGGCGATGATATGAGTGAAGATATGCCGCGGTTAACCCGCTTTGAGCGAAGGGACGTTGATGTCGCCCTCACCTATGAAAATGGTGAAGAATACAGCGTGACATACGACGATATCCGCCACGCTTGTCCATGTGCAAAATGTTCCCCTCTTCGCAATGAAGACGAATCGAGTAAAACCCTACGCCGTCAAATCGAAGCGATGCCAAAAGAGAAACCGCAGGTTCGAACGGTTGGAAATTACGCTCTCGGATTTGAGTGGAGCACTGGATGCTCGAGTGGCATATATCGATTTGAACGAATTTGGGACTTAGCAAACCGCCGAGATCCAGACAATGGCCGCCCTTATGTTCACGGCGCTTGGTAAGGCCAACAAACACCATCCACGACGAAACTTCGACGAGGGTTTGATGAGGCAAAGACAACCCCGTAGGGGTTGGAGGTCAACGCATGGACGGTATCTATCTGACATGGATGATCAGTGCGTTGGCGCTTGGTGTCCTGTTGTTACCAGTCTTCAAGCAACCTTGGATGAACATCACATTACCCACATTCATTGACTTCTTCCGAAGATACTGGATTCACATTGTCATTGTCTTTTTGATTTACAATTCCAAAGACGTCCTCGACCAGTTAGATCGGATTATAATGGCCAATACAGGCCTTGACATGACGCCATGGATTTACGCGGTGGAAGGAAGTTTGGCTTACGACGTTCAAGTCGCTTTCAAGACAGAGTGGTTGACCGTTGCTTTGACGCATTTTTATGTCGCAGGATTCATGTTCATTTGTTATGTTTCAATCTTCTATTTTGCTTTCTTCGATGATCGATGGATCGCTGACAGAATGACATTGTCTATTGCGTGGGTCTACATTCTCGCCATCCCATTTTACCTCTTTTTCAACGTACGTGTGACCGGGGATTACATCCCAGGAATGGAAACGCTAGCGTATGACCTGACACCTGAAATTGCTGATTGGTTCCGCAGAATCGACCCGTTTACAAACGGGTTCCCTTCATTACATATTGGCATTCCATTTGCTGTCTGGTTGTGTTTAACTCGTTTTGATGAGGATCGCCGATGGAATAGGTACAGAGCACTCGTCTTCGTCTACATCGCCGTGACAGCATTTGCTATTATCTACCTTGGAATCCATTGGTTCGTTGATATTATTGGCGGAGTACTCATTGCGAGCTTGGCCGTTTCACTTGCTGGAAAGACGTCTGAGGGTTGGTGGAATATCTTTGATGAACGAACGATCAATTCTCGAGTCGTGACCGTGCTTACCGACCCAAAGAAGGCCTTTGGCATTGTCTGGAATCGAGCTCAATCGCTTGTCAAGCGATTCCGTGATCCAACCAGCAGAGAAACTGGCACAATGGTGTTGGCGATTGCCATCGTTCTTTTTGCAGTGATCACATGGGAATTGAGTCACCAAAGCCTCCCGGCCGGTGGTGTTGAGGCTCCGCAGGAAGTCGCAGCAGCTGACGGATGGATGGTGACGATTGACAACAGAACAACGGGAGCGGTGATGCTGGTACATGACTTGAGTAACCTTGAACTTGAACCACTCGAAATGCTAAATGGAAGCATCGATTTACAAACCCCATTTGATGTTGAAAGTAATCGTTTAGCGGTAGCGAATTCAACTTCGTTGATGGTCTTCGACCTCACCATCAAGCAGGCCGATGGCTACCGGATGGTCATGAATAAGGACATGCAACAACCTGAGGAACTCTATCTTTCATCCTCATCAACAACTGGATACATCATTCAGCTGAGTGACGGAATTTTAACTGCCATCGACTTGAACGGCTTGGAAATAGAACTTGGATTGAATGAGCGACCAATCGCAAGTGTTGCAGTGAATGATCTCGAATTGGCCATCGTCTATTCGGACACCCCCACGACAGTTCATTTCGCCCGCATCGGAGGCATGGGTTCGATTGCTATCAAAGAAATAAACGCATCAGCTTCGGTAGAGCAGGACGCTATTCTCATGGATTGGGGTACGCCTGTCGATATGGAGAATGCCTCAATCTTGGACCTTGTCTTTGACGAAGAATTCCTCGCAACCACAGTAAATGTCTCTGCAACAGACAGATTGGTAGTGTACAATCGCAGCAGTGATGCTCAATGGTTGGCAAGCGATCCAAAATACCGCGTCAGTGATCCATCCATGTACAATGGTATTCTTGCATGGTCAACTCGAGATCACTTTGATCCGACAAAACCACAAAGTAAGTACATGGATGGAGAAATTCAATTCTTGAATTTGACTGAAAATCAAACCCTCCTTTTGACATCCGATGAATTAAATCAATTTGGGCCACAAGTGCTTACTGATCATCTGGTCTACTTCCAAGAGGATGAATCTGGCGATGTGAGTGTCCACATTCACTCTTGGACCCCAGAGTTGAATGTTTACTCGAATATTTTGTTGCAGGTTGGTTTGCTGGCGGCGTTTTTACTGGCCTTCATTTATGCCTACCAACGCCAATCAGAGCGGAGCAGCACATTGAAAGAGGCCGAGGAAGAATGACTCACTTTTTGATGCTCAACATTCGCTCGAGCGCTAGAAGCGATCCCTCTTGGATTGATGTTGGCACTGTTATTTGATTGGGTATTTCACCGTCCACAATTCGCTCAAGGACGTCCATGAGGTAGGCTGGATGAATCATGTACATCGTTGAACAAGGGCAAATTTCCTCGTCGAGACACTCTATATGTTTGTCAGGGTGTTCTTGGGCGAGTCTGGCGACCATGTTGATTTCTGTGCCTATTGCAATTTTTGAACCGGGGTCTTGTTGCTGAACAAAATTGCGAATATATTGCGTGGACCCGTTAGCATCACTCGCTTCGACAGTTTCGATGGGGCATTCTGGATGAACGACAACAATGCCTTCAGGTTCTCGTTCACGGAAATCGTCAATTTGAGCGACCGTGAATCGCTTGTGAACAGAACAGAAACCGTGCCAAAGAATAATCCGACTTCCATCGAGTTCCCCCATAGCCCCAATCCCTGGTGTCCATGTTGGCATCAAGGTCTGGTCGATTCCCATCGATGCACCGGTGTTTCTGCCAAGGTGTTGGTCCGGGAAAAAGAGAACAGAACCCCCTTCTCCAGCCCTATCAAAAGCCCATTGAAGCGCACCAGAGGCATTGGTCGAGGTGCAGACAATCCCGCCATGGCGCCCAACGAAGTCCTTCAGGTCTGCACTGCTGTTCATGTAGGTGACCGGAACCAAAAAGGCGTCATTTTGTTCAGCGAGTGCGACAGGATTTTCTCGATCGATTGGATCACGGAGGCCTGTTTCTTGAAGAATTTCTTGCCATGCAACTTCGACATCTCCTAATGTCGCCATGTCCGCCATTGAACATCCAGCCCGAAGGTTTGGTAGAATGACGTGTTGGTCATCGCTGGTGAGAATATCTGCAGATTCTGCCATGAAATGAACGCCACAGAAGACGATGTACTTGGCATCTGAATCTGCTGCTTTTTGGCTGAGCATAAACGAGTCACCAAGGAAATCTGCGTGCATGACAATGCTGTCGCGTTGATAGTGATGGCCTAGAATCAAAAGATCGTCGCCGAGCTGTGTTCTAAGTTCTGTAATGCGGTCCGCGATGGCCTGTTCTTCAACCGAAAGCGAGGTATCCATGAAATCTACGGAGCACATTGGGAGTGACACGGTCATGGTGGTTCGATTTGGCCACCATGTGTTCCTTATTGAACCAATCCACGCCTAAAGATTTGATAAACCAGCGCTGAAACCGAGGGGCATGGCCTTC
Source organism: uncultured Candidatus Poseidoniales archaeon (assembly GCA_964015875.1). GTDB lineage: Archaea > Thermoplasmatota > Poseidoniia > Poseidoniales > Poseidoniaceae > MGIIa-L1. Next base: position 81,275 of record CAXHEV010000004.1, on the reverse strand, counting down.
CAAGCTGACGAGCGATTGCACCTTGGTGCAGAGGCTGAAGTCTGGTCTGGGACGTGGTTTGGCCGACCTGCTGTACGAAAACAGCGTCGTCAACGGGCATGGCGCCACCCAGATTTGGACCATCGACTTGGTCATCGCAGAATGATGAGTGAAGCGAGGTTACTTGTTCGTATGCACCGTGCAGGTCTCGCCGTCCCCGCACTCTACGACCTCGATCCAGAGTCTGGTGTCATGATTATGCAACACATGCCGGGCCGCCCGTTGATTGAGGTGCTACGTGACACATCAATGTCGAGTGATTTTTTGCTCAAGGCACTAGCGAGCACTGGTGCGGCCATTCGGAATGTACACAGACTCGCTATCACTCACGGTGACCTCTCAACAAACAACGTGCTTGTCGATGAAAACGGGAACGCATCGCTGATTGATTTTGGTCTTGCTGCAGTCGATTATGAAGTTGAGCGATTTGGTATCGACTTACACGTGGTCGATGAGATCCTTGGCGCATCCCATCCAGACATCGAAGGGGCAATCGAAGAATTGTTGCGAGGTTATACCGCGGAAGAAGAGCGTAAAGGGCCTCCAATCGAGCAAACTGGTGGTGCCGTTCCAACTGCTTCTGAAGTCTTACAACGCCTCGAAAACGTTCGAACCCGTGTGCGATATCACGGTTGATTATTCCATCAAAAGACGAAGTTCTTCGACGCTTCGAAGTTCAGCCAAGTAGATTTGTTCAATAGCGTCAGATAGGTCTTGATCTGCTGCTTCTTCAAGATGAATCATCACTTCACCATACACGGATGCTGCCTTGGTTTCTGTTTCAAGGGAGTACTGAAGCATCGCCGCAAAGTCTGTTGTGTGGGTGATTGGATGAGGGTTACGTTCAGTCACCGGAATGCCTTGTAATTTTACGATGGCTTTGCGGACAATGTTGGCGTGAGTCAGCGATTCGGTCGCCTCACCGTCAAACATTGGAGAGAGTTGCAGTCTGTGGATCCCTTGGACATTCGCTGCGTAGTGAGCATACATGTTGATGGCTCGTAATTCCCAACCAAGGGCTTCGTTCAGTTTGTCGATTAATGTGGCGTATGTCATGGTGTCAACTCTTAGGGTGTACGAAAGTAATTCTGGCCCTTCATGCCCTGATAAGCCATCATGCAAGCGCTACATAAACCCATGCTGTAGTGTGAAACTCGCTCATAACCAAATCGATTCACCAAGTTTCCATCCAATGAAAGCCACGAAAGGGCAGACAATCATTGTGATACCAATGTATGAAAAAGCAAGTGTTGAGTCCCCTCGGTCAAACATTGAAACGGTCTCAACTGAAAACGCAGACATGGTTGTAAAAGCACCGAGAAAGCCTGTTGCGAAAACAAGGACCATCTGTTCGGAAACAAATTGTTGTGCTATTGCAACCGTAAGCATTCCAAGAACAAAAGAACCGAACAGATTGACTGTGAGGGTCGCATATGGGAACCCATCCCCGTTCAGCCATTCCCCAATCAGGTAGCGCATAGCAGCACCTAAGGCGCCCCCAGCAGCAACAAGGAAAATCTGTTGAAGCATAACCATCGCTCTTCCTCATCGCTAACAAGCCTGCCGGAGATGCGGATAAAAGGCACCTCAATTAGGCGCACATCTCAAAGCCGACACCACCTCGGCTACGCATGGGACGGACCGTTTGGTTTCTTACTGGCAACAAAGGCAAGCTCAGAGAAGCAACACACCACTTGCAACCAATTGGTTATGATGTTAAACAACTCATCGTTCCAGAGAGAACAATCATTGAACCACAAGCAGAAAACCTCACCGATGTGGCTATGTCTAAGATTGAGCAAGCCATACCGTTCATGGAACATCCAGAAGATTTGCTCTTGGTGGAAGATGCGGGTCTATTTGTTGATGCTTTGGATGGCTTCCCGGGAGTTTATGCTGCCTACGCTCTTGACACAATCGGCTGTCAGGGCATGTTGAGGCTCCTTACACACCTTGGCTCTGAAGATCCTGTTCAATCTGCAAGCCTGCGCAGAGCGTCCTTCGAGGCTGTTGCAGTGATGTGGGTGAACGGCGAGGTGTTGATCGGAAACGGGACGTGTCCCGGATGGATTGCAAACACAATGACTGAAGGCGAAGGCTTTGGATTCGATCCGATTTTTGTCCCTTCAGATCTCGAGGAAGACGGAACCCCGTTGCCACCCGGCGAATACGGGCCAACGAGCACGCATGGCGCGACCTTCGGCGGAATCTCAATGGAACAGAAACAAAAATTCAGTCACCGCTCAAGAGCACTTGAAGACTTGTTGCGGCAACTGCCATCAGCATGATAAGTTAAGCCACTTTGGCATTGGTGAGGCACATGGCATTTCTGAAGAGAATGGCTGGGTTTTACGCCCTTACCGCCGCTGTGATCTATGTCACATTTGCGAGTTCTCTCCAAGACAATGTGGCTTGGGGTCTCATCGCATCAATTATTCTCGGGTGCTTGATCTTTATTGGATCGCCCGAAGCAAAAGCCCGCAAAAAGGTCCGTAGGCAACAACCAACAGCAGAAGCAAAAGTTGTCACAGAGCAAGAAGAAGAAACAGACGCTGAAATGGATATTCCCGAAGCGGTGACTGAAGAATCGCTAGATGGAGCAACCTTGAAGGAGCGGAAACTCGCAAAAATACAAGCGGCTGAAGCACAGAAAGCACACGCTATGGCTGCTGCTAAAGCAGAAAGCGAGGATGAAGAAGAACTCATTGAAGTCACACTCGAGATGGAAGATGTGCATACTGCAGATGAATTCGTGGTGGAAGTATCAGCCGAATCTGTCGAAGATGCGGATATTGAAGCCACTGTAAAGCAACGGAATATTCGCCATGACGTCATTCGTGAGCGCATTGAAAAGCGCCGAAGAGGACAACTCGCTGAGATTCGAGCATCAACAGCAAAGATGTGGGAGGATCAAACCGCTGGTGAAGATATTGTAGCACTTTTACAAACCCCAGGCCACGGACATTCAGTTCTTGTCGAGCCTGAGAACCCTGAACCCGGACACATCTATGGCGCAACCTTCGTCCGTATTGATGAAGCACGAATTCTCAAATTACGTACGCCACTTGATAGCGGCTTTGAACAGGTCAAGAAAGAGAAAGTCCCTGAATTACCGGTCTTACTCGACCCTGATGGAAACCCACTACCTCCACTCCCTCTGCCCGGTGAAGGAATGCCACTCCCGCCCCTTCCTATGCCTGCTGCAAGCGGCGCCCTTGCTGCATTAAAGGATGAAATGGAATCATAAGCCGACGAACAACTGCTCAAACTTGAAGGCAAGAAGGCTGCATCGTAAAACGATGGAGACTGAATTAAGTGACTCTTCACTGGGTTCTATTGGTCGTTCAACAGCATTGTTGGGCTTGATCCTCGTCGCCATTGCCCCTACGGTTTCGGTGGTCACAGGTTTTGTGTTTAAGGGTGAATTGTTTGCCGTCTTTGTGTTTTGCATCACAAAAGTGTGGTTGTTTGGCCTCCCAGCATATTGGCACATCAAGATTGAAAGAAAGCCATTTTCATGGTCACCTCCGATGAATGGTGGATGGTTGATGTCCTTTGCATTAGGCATCGGCATAATACTCGTCATCATTGGAGCTTACGTGCTTCTAGGCGATATGATGATCGATCAGCAAACATTGTACGAGTTACTGGAACCAGTTGGTCTAACAACGCCAATAAAATTGGCAGGAGCCATTCTGTTCTGGGTGTTTATCAATTCAGTGCTGGAGGAATATGTTTTTCGATGGTTTATCACATCTAAAATTGAAGAACTTACTGGAAGAAAATGGACCGCAGTATTTCTCTCTGCAGGGATTTTCACCTTCCATCACACCATCGCTTTGATGATGTTCATTAGTCCGCTTGGAACCTTCATAGCATCACTCGGTGTCTTTATTGGGGGTGCCATTTTTTCGTGGATTTACTTGCAATACAGAAGCATCTGGGTGGCATGGGTCGCCCACGCATGTGCGGATGTGGCGGTGTTCGGCATTGCATGGCATTTAGTCATCGGATTTTGAAACAAAGGCGCAACAAGTTGCTGAGTTTTGTTTCATGATCCTTCATGAAAAAGAAGTCTGTTGAAACAAAAAAAATCACTTTCAAATTCTAACAAAATATACCTCAGAAATACGGCGATAATGGGATATCCCCTAAGGTCATTGAAATACTGTGGTGTCGTAATATATACGCACAACGTGCACGATACAGGTGTTGACCATGGACGATTGAACCCCCGAATGCTTGCCCTTTAGCAATAGAGCGTCAGAGCGTAGAACTTGCTCAGTTTACTGAGTGATGAGGCGCTTTGGAAGGGCGCGGTTTGCCATCCCGGCATACTGCGGAACAAGCAACACGGAGGAAAAAACGTACATGAGAAAGAACAGAAAATTGAGACACCACAAGCCCCACCACAACGGAAAAGACCGCACCACTGGAAAGCGAGTCTCCGCTCATCGGGCCTTCGAACCCGGCGATGGGAATAAAAACGACAAACCGAAAAGTGACAACGCTGGATTGAACACACCGAAGCGGGAGTGCTCTGAGAAAGAAGCCGCCCGCCGTGAGAATGTAAAGAAGGCTCGTGCCGAACGTACCAAGAAAATACGTGAAAACTGGCTAGCTGAACGTGAACACCAGCCAGAACCATGCTGTGAGAACGACCATAAGCGTGAAGAAAAGAATGCCTGGCTGCTAAAGGAACTGGAATCAATACGATGTGATACCGTTATTGAAGAAGGGACTGGAATCATCACCAGCAACGTGATCCCACGCCACTTCGAGCGACGTAAAGACGTTCAAAAGCACATGGGACATTTCGCAAAAGTGGCCAAGGACGCGGGCTATAGCCGATACTGGTAGGGTCAACACCTGGCGTTGAAACACGTCAATTACCCCTGAAAAGGGGGAGCCGGGGGTTCGGGGGCTTCGGCCCTCGTTCCTCCTTTCAACAACCTTTTCTCATTCGTGTTGCCATTGAGGTGTCGTCCGATTAATGAACGCCTGAACGCCGATCTCTTTGTCCTTCGAATCAAACAGTGAAGCGAATGCTTCCGCTTCAATGGCAACACCTTCTGTGAGGCCTGAATCCAGTGCAGAGCGTACAGTCGATTTGCCGACTCGCAAGGTGTTGGATGATTTTGAACCAATCATGCGAGCCATGGCCATGGTTGTCTCAAGCAATTCCTCAGCATCGCAAATTTTGTTTGCTAATCCAATTCTATGAGCTTCCTCAGCGTTGATCATTTCACCAGTGAAGATCATTTCCATGGTTTTCCCATACCCGACCAGCCTTGCCAACCGCTGGGTCGCGCCGTACCCTGGAATCAGTCCGAGATTGACTTCTGGGGTTCCAAATCGAGAGCGTGTGCTGGCTATTCGAATGTCACAAGAACAAGCTACTTCGCATCCCCCACCGAGGGCAAACCCATCGACCATGGCGATGGTTGGTTTGCTTAAATTCCACAACGCCTCGACAGCATTGTCGGTGAACATGATGCGGATATCGTCACTTTTTTTGCCAACAAATTCGGTAATATCTGCACCCGCAACAAAGGCATTTGGTTTGGCCCGCTTGCCTTCTTGGGGTGCGTTGGGTTGGGCGCCGGTGACGACCACAACCCGGACATGAGGGGTCGATTCGGCCCAAGCCACCATTGCCTTGATGCCGCTCATCACCTCTGCGTTAAGGGCATTCATTTTGTCTGGCCGATTGATGGTTACCATGGCGATGCTTCCAAGATCTGCCTCGTCGCTGATTGGGTGTTCATTGATGACGATGGCATCGTTTTGCGGGGCGGTCATGCTTGTGCCATAGCCTTGAGGTTCATCAGTCCACCGACCTCGAGCCCAGAAAGGTTTCAAAATTTGAAAACCAAGAATACAAAGACCATGACCACATCCACACGCTATGGTTGAATCCGAAGCACCCCTCGTCATGGCAAAAGACATGGCCAAGAAGTATGGTGATTTCATTGCACTTCACCCTCTCAATGTCGAGGTACACTCCGGCGAATTTTTTGGGGTATTTGGACCAAACGGGGCTGGGAAATCGACCTTTATCAAGCTTCTAACTGGCCAACTACGACCCAGCAAAGGACAGATTGAGGTTCTTGGCGTAGATGCGGTGCGCGACCCTCAAAAAGTCAAAGCGAACATAGGAATTGTCCCCGAATCAGAATCTCCTCCTTCCTTCCTGACACCCACTGAATTCTTGGAATTCGTGGCACGACTTCGACGGGTTGATGAGATTGAATCCAAAGTTGAACATTGGCTTGACTGGTTTGGATTGGATGAGAAAAGAGACACGATGTGCAAAGATTTGTCAAAAGGCCAGCGACAAAAAGTCATGCTTGCTGCGGCCTTTATTCACAAACCAAAACTCCTATTCCTCGATGAACCATTTGCCAACCTTGATCCCATTTATCAGAGGAAATGCCGTCAATGGTTGCTCGATCACGTCAAAGATGGCGGGACAATTTTCCTCTGCTCTCACGTGCTGGAAATGGCAGAACGGATGTGCAACAGAATGGCGATCATCAACGACGGTCGAGTTCTTGCCGCAGGGACAGTCAAAGGCCTCAAACAACATCAAGATGAAACCCTCGAAGACGTCTTCATTCGATTGGTCGGACGCTCAATAGAAGACCTTGAGGGCGAGCAAGCAACTCAGGAAAGTAAAGAGGATTCCGAGGAGGAATGAGTTTGCCTGGAGCCACAATTGTTTCTCGTGATTGGAACGATGTGGCTGAAGGTACCGCATCGACCGGTAGCATGGGGACCTCTGCTCAAGGGCAAATACTTCACGAACCACTTCGGGGATGGGCCTCGTTTTCTGCGACATTTCTCGTGATGTTCAAAGAGGAAGGTCGCAAAAGCATAGAATTTGCCAAAAAGCGACAGATTGTTCTCTTTCCATTGTTGCTGACATTAATCACGGCACTGACCACGGTTGGTTTGCAATTTTTGGTGGGTGATTCCAGTGCGCAAGTCGCCGATATTGAGCAGAAGACCTTCACGTGGGGGGAACTCAGATTTGCACTTCACTTGCCTCTTTTGATGTTCAGTCTCGGTATGGGAACTTTTGCCTTCATCGGCCACGACGCAATTGTCCATCGTGCTGGCACAAAGAACTACTTGCTTGCAGCACCAGCACTCCAACCTTTACCAAATTCAGTGGCACATTTCGCTTACTTCATCAAGGACTTATGCTTCTATGTCATGCTCATCCTATCGCCGGTCATCGCCGGTATGGCCCTAGGGATTCTACTCGAAACGGTCAACGGAGTGAACACTCCGCTTGAGTGGTCAAGTTTACCGTGGACATGGTTAGCCATGATCATCACACTTGGCCAGGGCCTCGCTGTGGCCTTTTTGGGCTCATCACTTTGGATGCGAGGCCGCCCATTTACCATTTTTGGACCGATCGCAATTGTGGTATTCGGCGTGGCTGTTGGCCTGGGCGAGATTGGACTTGATGGTGTTCTATGGGGCCTTTATGTCCAATCCAACCAAACACCGTTGGTGGCTGGGGCCGCTCTTGGAGGATGCGTGGCCATTGGACTGCTTGCCAGTGCTCTAATCATCGATGATTTTGATGTTTCAGTGGTTCAAAGAGAAGAGATGTTTGTCCCAATCCACAACAAATTGGGATTCCTTGGTGATGGTGAGATTCGGCTCATCGTGGCAAAGGAATTTGTTGATTTGTTCCGTTCGGGTTCCATCAAGAAAATGACGGTCTCGTACGCAGTTCCCCTTTTGGTCTTGCTCGGTATGGCCTGGTTAGTGGATTTTGCCGAAGCACCTATTCCAATCAATTTGCTTTCCTATGCCCCTTTCCTAGGATTCTTCGGTTTCAATTTCTATTCATGGCTAACCATTCTCGATTCTCCGGAATTCATGAATGGTTTACCCCTTCGAGTTCCGCAATTGATTCGAGCTAAAGTCATCGTTTACTTCCTCGCTACCTCTTGGATTTCACTGATCTTCATTGTCCTAATGGCATGGCAACTCAACGAATGGACTTCGCTGCCAACCAGCATCATCGTGATGTTTGCCAATTCAATTTACATTGTGGCCCTCACTGCATTTTTGATGGGGCTCCGCCCCAACAAGGCTATTTTTGACGCTTCGATTATGATCTGGTTCTGGATTGGGACCGTCCTTCCATTGCTCGGTTTGTTTTTGCTCTCCTTCACTCAAGGCGACGTCTCCCTGTACGGAAATTGGTGGGAACGGGCAAGTCAAGATGGACTGGCAGCAACAGCAACCATGTACGACCAGTCAATGGTCGAACAGGGCTACAAAGGCATGCTTGCCATCTCTGTGTGCCTGCTTTTTGCCTCAGCATTGCTTTGGAAATTGATGGATCGACGCTGGGGCAAGGCTGAATTTTCAAATTGAGGAAAAGACCCGACAAGAAGCAGTATCTTGATGTGCGGTCGGCATCGCCCGATGTTCATGGGCAAGGTGGTCGCTGTATGCGGAATGCCGGGCTCAGGCAAAGGCGAATTTGCTGCAGTTTTGGAGCGACAAGGCGTCCCTGTGCTTTCTATGGGTGACATGGTGAGGGCAGAAGTCAAACGACAAAACCTCGCCGAATCACCGGGTATTTTTGGCGAAATAGCCGCACAACTTCGTGCAGACCACGGGGAGGATGTCCTTGCTGTGCGCCTTGCCGATGCGGTTGATGAACTACTCAAATCTCATCCAATTGTGTTGATTGAAGGCATGCGTGGAACCGCAGAACGAACCGTATTTTCCCGACGCTGGATGGATGATTTCGAATCGGTGGCGGTTGAAGCATCACCTGATATCCGATTCATGCGAATTCAACACCGTGGTCGCTCAGAAGATGGAGACAGGGCGGCATTCGAAGTCAGAGACACCCGAGAGATAGGGTGGGGTCTCGATCAGATTATTCTCGAGGCTGATCACCACATCGACAACAACATCGAGCTTGAAATGTTTCAGGAAAATTGTCGGAATTGGTACCTCAATTTTAAGGCGTGAACCGTTGAAAATTTTCCCATCCCAAAAAGCACAATTGGCGATGCTTTTCAAGTGCGCAGGACGCCGGTTTTACCGGCATCGTTCACCCAAGTGTTATAGTCGGCCACAACTTGTGATAAATTGCTTCGGCAAGGGGTGCGCACATGGCGAGAAAAAACAACAAAGGCGGGGGCAAGCGTCAGCGAGCCCAACAACGCGCTCAATATGACGAACTGGACAAGTATCCAGTCTTGCCTCCACACGCCTTCGCACGAATTGTTCGTGACAAGCAAACGCTCAACATCATTTACCAAATCATCGAGCCCCCGATGACCAAAAAGGAACAAGAGCAGCGAGACGAAATCCTCGATATTTTCATTCGATCGCTTACGGCAAATATTGACGAAATTGATGCGAATCCGGAGGCGTATATCCGCACTGCAATGGATAAAGTCATCAAATCATACGGCATGAAAATCAATAAAAAATCAAAATCTAAGATTTTTTACTACCTCAAGCGGGACCTCATTGGTTATGGTGAAATGGATGTATTGATGAACGACATCAACGTCGAAGATATTTCCTTGGACGGGACAAACGTCCCAATTTTCGCTTACCACCGTAAGTTCGAATCCGTGGAGACGACCTGTGTCTGGAAGACCGATGAGGAACTCGAATCCTATGTTATCAAATTGGCACAACGCTGTGGAAAGCACATTTCGGTTGCCGATCCGTTGCTCGACGCGACCCTGATGGACGGTTCCAGAATCGTCATGAAATTAGGTAGGGAAGTCTCCACAAGAGGTTCGGCTTTCTGTATTCGACGGTTCAAGGACGATCCGTTCTCGCCAGCCGATATCGTCGCTTTCCGTACCATGTCTTCGCTCATGGTCGCCTACCTTTGGATTGCGTTCCAAAACGAAGTGCCAATGCTTTTCGTCGGTGGTACAGCATCTGGGAAGACAACAACACTCAACGCTATGTGCATCTTTATTCCTTGGCAAATGAAAATCGTGTCAATCGAATCCACACGTGAAGTCAACATCCCCCAACCAAACTGGGTTCCTGGTTTGACCAGGCAAGGGTTTGGTGGTGAATCAACCGATGGTGTCATCGGTGAGTTCGAGTTGCTCAAGGCTGCCCTTCGTGAACGGCCGGAATACATCATTGTGGGTGAAATTCGTGGTGCAGAGGCATATGTGTTGTTCCAAGCTATGGCAACTGGCCACTGTGCATATTCAACGGTTCACGCAGATTCTGTGGCATCGCTTGTTCACCGGCTTGAAAACAAGCCGATTGACATCCCGCGTGTTTTGCTGCCCGCATTGGAAGCATGTGCTATTCAGATTCAAACACGTATCAATGGAAAGCGTGTTCGACGAACCAAGCAACTGGTGGAAATTGTCGGTATCGATCCAAACTCACTCGAAATCATCACCAACGAAGTGTTCCGTTGGGATGTCACCTCTGATGACTTCATCTTCAGCGGCAAGTCCTACGTGCTCGAAAAGATCATGGTAAAGATCAATTATTCGCAAGACGATATGCGTCGAGAATTAAGAACTCGAAAGCGCATTCTTGAGTGGATGGTGTTGAACGATATACGAAAGGCCGACCAAGTGTCCCAAATCGTCACAGAATACTATGTGCGACCAAACGAAATCCTAGCAAGAGTCGACGGATTGCGTTGAATTGAGGAGTGAGCATCGATGGACCTAACGGCATGGCAAAGGATTTGCAACAGAATCCTAGGTCGTGTTGTCAAGAAACGGGCAAGGGCTGACAAAGAACTCTCAGAAAACCTCGTCAAGGGCTCTATGAAAATGATGCCAGAGGTTTACCTTGCAACAGCAATCATAACAACGATCGCCATCACTTTGGTCTGCTGGGGCTTCGTTTCATTGTTCTTTATTCCCGACATTGGCATCATTGCTTATTGGGAATCAATTCAGGACCCTGCAACCCTCGACTATTGTTTCGAATGGGAGTACTGGAACCAAGACCTTGTGGACCCTACAAGACCAGGAAATGGTTGTGATGAATTCGCATATCAGGTCTTCCCACCAGCACTCAAAGCCATCATCATTGCCCTTGGTGGCGTCATCATTCCTTATGCGGCTTTCAAGTACAACAAAGGCGGTGCTAAGCGAGAAGCTGACCGTCGTGGCGCTATGATTGAGAAGTATCTTCCATACGCGGCGTCTTACACTGCAGCAATGTCCGCAGCAAACGCAACACCTTCCAAAATTTTCAGATCCCTAGCCATGAACAAAGAAATCTATGGCGATGTGGCAGACGATGCGGCAATGGTCTACCGTGATGTCACATTGCTCGGATACGATTTGATCACGGCGATGAAGATGAGCGTCGACCGAGCCGCCTCTGTTTGGCTAACCGAATTTTTCCAAGGCATGGTGGGTACTCTGACCGCTGGTGGCCAGCTTAAGTTGTACTTCTTGAACCGAGCAGAACACTACATGCGTGAAAACCGAACCCGACTTCAGATGTTCCTTGAATCGATTGCACTGCTTGCAGAATCATACATTGTTGTCGCAGTTGCTATGCCTCTGTTTTTGATTGTCATGCTTGTCATTATGTTCTGGGTTTCAGGTTCAGGCGCACAGATGTCAGAAGGCATGCTCTACGGCATTGTGCTTGGATTCGTACCAATGATTCACGTCGCATACGCCATCTTGGTGTGGACGAGCAGCAAGGAACAAGATATGTGAGGGGGTGAACGAGATGGCACGAGGCAAAAAGAAGAACAAGATCATCGTCGAACTCGATCTCCCAAAAGACGATTCGACCCTCACGAAGTTGTACGCTATTTTGTTCGTTTCCATTCTTCTCGGTTTGGGGACGGCCATTGTATGGTCAACGAATTCTGGATTCATCCCGACAACCAACGGCGAACCAATGTTCACCAACGTCTACTGTGGCGCCACGGCCACCGACAGTATGGGCAACAGCATGGGTGCCCAATTCCAAACCAATCAAAAGCCATCATACGCTGCTAATGAATCCTGTTCAATCCTCAAAGACAAACCCGATGTGGTCAGTTGGACGGGCGAGGAATGGACTTCTGTTTCCAAACGAGGGAAAAATTTCGACGTACCCGGTATTGACTCATCACAAACTGGAGGCGTGGCTGTAGCCCAACCTCTGTGGGCAAATTGTAGCGTCAGTGCCGATATCCCTACCGACTATACGATAGCAATTCGTTCCCAAGACGGAGACATCATTGACTATCACAACGGGACGACTGACAACGATAACAATCCTGACAATGATGGCTGCGCAATGATGATTCCTAACATCCCAGCGGACGACCGTTACGAATTCCTGGTCTTTTCCAATGAGGAAGGCAAATTCCTCTCGAAAGTCACCTTTGATGTGACCGTTCACTACTTTGACGGCATACCTGCCAACATGAACAATGCTTCATTCTGGATTGGTCCTGAAGTCTCAGTGGGTCCTGTTGACATCCACCCCTTCATCTTCCTGAACTTCTTTGGTTTGACCTTCTTCTTCCTGCTTTACCCCGCCTCGTACTACTGGGAACGGGTCGAGGGTGCAAAGAACGAAGTCGAGGAAAAGTTCCCGGATTTCCTTCGTGATCTCGCTGAATACTGGAAGGGTGGTCTTTCCATGACGGTTGCTGTGCAAACCCTCGCAACCTCCGAATATGGTGCCCTAAATGACGAAGTCAAGAAAATGTCCGATCAGCTAAGTTGGGGTATCAAGTTCAGCGACGTGATTCGACAATTCGCAGACCGAGTCGGTACGCCTCTTGTTCAAAGAGCGATTGCGTTGATTGCAGAAGCCGACCGAGCAGGTGGAAAGATTTCTGATATTCTTGTCACTGCCGCCAACGATTCACGCGAATTGAAGTTCCTTGAAGGGGAGCGACGGCGTGCGATTGGATCGTATATTGCGGTTATCTGGACCTCATACTTCGTTTTCCTTGGTGTTATTGTTACACTGGCAGTTGTCTTTATCCCTGCGATTGCAGGCTCCAACTCAAGCGGTGAAGATGGTGGTGACAGTGGTGGTCAAACCATCGGAAACATGACGATTCGTAATATCGACCCCTTGTTTTTCCTGACCGTGTTTTACTATGGAGTCACCATGCAAGCTGTCGGTAATGGAACCATGGCTGGGTTGATGTCGACCGGACGTTTCTCCACTGGATTCAAGCACTCCGGGATGATGATCCTCGTGTCATTGGTTGTCTTCAATTTCCTTGCATTCACGCCGAACTTGATTGGAATCACCGAAGTTCCGGGGCTCAACCCCTCCTCTGGTGCCTTTGTTCCTGCAAGATTGTACTTCGGTGGTTGAATGATTAAAGATGAAGAAGCCCAAGTTCACATCCTTGAGATGTTGACACTGTTCTGGCTGTTTTTCATGTCAGCCACCTTCCTAATTCGAGTTCATGTTCCAGATGCACCATCTGTAGCACATGATGCCTCGCTCGAAATTGCTGGTGACGATGCCGTGCGATATGCACTTGGCTTAGAGGCGGAAATTGAAGGCGAAAGTCGATTGGAAGAACTGCTTGATAATGGCGCCCTGGATGACGCCTGTGCGCTGCTCCAAGACAGCATTGCTGTTGGTAAGGAAGCGAATTGTTGGCTGACTCAAAACAGCGGTGTGGCAACACCGTATGGTCGCACAGGAACACCGGCTGGCGGAACGGTCACGGTCCATCACCTCGTGGTCGTTGATGCAAATGCATGGACGGTAACCCTCGATGTGTGGGCAAGGGGAGGTGCTGCTTGATGCAGATGACTCCACTCAACGCCTCAGAAGATCGTGACACGGCACAGATGCTCCTTGCCACGGGTGTCGTACTGTTGATGTCCTTGCTCTCAATGGCTATTTTCGGGGTGAAAGTTGCTGGACTGACCCTTCCTCATGACACGGCATCAGATGGTGTAATCATCACGGCACAAGAGGTCTCAGAAGGACTGCCCGAGCTTGTTGAAGCACGGACTCAACTTTGGATTGATGGCGGCCTTGAACCTCTAGATGCAGGTCAAACAGCCATGGATGGCGTTCACAACGACATGCTCCACCATGGCGAAGTTCGTGGTATTGAAGTGAAGATGATTCACATCGAAGTCACAGAAGTAAATTCCACGAGTTTGAGAATCGCAGGTGAACTTGGCGTATCTGACGGTGATGCGATGCTCACCATACCATTGGATTTCACCATCACACACGAATGATCAGCGTTTCTGATGTTCGTTCCACGCCACATCCAAAAGGTGCTTGATTCGATCTGTATCGCTCTTCACCATCGAGAGATCAACGATAGGCCAAGAAGCAATCTTTGCACGATCGGTAAGGCCGTCTTGGATGGCTCGGATTCGTGGGAAAGCCGCAAGATAACGATCTGCTCTACGGAATGAATGGGCATCTCTTGAGCGAAGCATGCCCTTGTGTCGTTCTTCTTCACTCACTGCCATGACAACGCCAACTGCGATGCCTCCTGCTTCCCGCCAACTCCTCAAAAGACGTTCACTGGGATTGATGTGGACGCCCTCGATGAGCAAATCAATCCCTTCACGTCGAGCCCGATCGATGGTAGCGACGATTCCAGTTTCAACTGCTTGACATGTGTCAAGCCAATCAATCACTGGTTCGCCTGAGTCTCCCTTGGAAAAAGATGAACGGTGAAGATTGTTCTGGCTGCGTTCAGGATCGCAAGCACGCATGATTTCTCGAATAGCATCGGTAGAAAGGAGACGAGCAAAACCAGAATCTGCTGCAAGTTGAACCGAGGCGGTGGACTTCCCTGTTCCTGTCGCGCCTGCGATGACAAGCAGTCGAGGGGCACGGTCGGCCAAGGTCTTAGCGGCTTGTTCCCCCAAACCAACCTTCCGAGCCATAATTCAGTGTGGCATGGGTGCATTGATGAGTCTTTTCGCACAAAGTCGAGGCTACGATGGGGTTTAGCCCAACAAATTGCTATCCGAATACCTTTGAGGGGACGCCCACTGGCAAGGCACATGAGCGCAGAACAGATGTGGATTGCCGGTGAATGGTGTGATGCAGAAGATGGAGCAACAGCTGAGATTCTCAACCCTGCCACAGGCAAAGTCATGGCCACCACCCCGAAAGCAACCCTTGCGGATGTCAACCGTTGCGTGGAGGCTTCACGTACAGCATTCAACGATGTTTCTTGGAAGAACATGGACCCGGCACAACGTGGGCGCATTCTCAACAAAATGGCACAGGCTACCTACGCTAGCGCAAAGGCACTCGCCGCCATTGAATCCAACAACAACGGCAAAACATTCCGTGAAGCATTGTCTGAAATCCGCTACGGTGCTTGGACCTTGGAATACTTCGCAGGACTCTCGGACAAAATCGAAGGAACAACCATTCCAGTCCCAGGGAACCGCTTGAATTACACCCTGCGTCAACCGCTCGGTGTCACCGCTCACATCGTGCCTTGGAACTTCCCACTACAACTCGCCCTGCGCTCCATTGCACCTGCACTCGCTGCCGGTTGCACCGTGATCGCTAAGCCCGCTTCTTGGACCCCCCTTTCTCTTATTGCATGGGCCAAAGCCATGGAAGAAGCAAACGTCGGACTACCCTCTGGTGTGCTCCAAGTGATTACTGGGTCAGGTGGCCTGATTGGTGATGCTCTTGCCGGGCACACTGGCGTTGATGGCGTGGTCTTGACCGGCGGTGTGCCAACAGGACAAGCCGTCATGGCAAAGGCGAGTGAAAACCTCACTCCAGTCACGCTTGAACTTGGTGGAAAAGGCGCCAACATCATTTTCCCTGACGCTAACCTTCGCTATGCTGCCAAGGCCATATGCTTTGGAATCTTCATGAACGCAGGACAAATGTGTTGGGCAGGATCCCGTCTCATTGTTCACGAAGACGTGCATGATGAACTCGTCGAGGCCGTTGTTGCAGAAGTGAGCAAGTGGAAGGTCGGACCAGGCATGTCTGAAGGCGTGCGTATCGGCAGCCTGGTGCACCAATCTCACCGTGCAGAAGTGCTTGAGAAACTTGAGGCAGGACTTGCTATGGGTGGAACCGTCGTCTGTGGAGGAAAGGCCATTGAAGGCGATGGAGCCTTCATGGAAGCCACTGTTGTGACCGGGGTTGACAAGGATAACCTGCTCTTCTATGACGAATTGTTCGGCCCTGTCCTGTCTGTGACAAGCTTCAGTGAAGATGCTGAAGCACTTGCTTTGGCCAATGATTCTCCGTTTGGCTTGCTCAACGGTATCTGGACCAACAACCTCAGTCGAGCCCATTCGTTGGCTCGAGATTTGGAAAGCGGTATGGTCTCGATCAACGAATACCCAATCACCTTCCCACAAACCGCCTTTACCGGTTGGAAGCAATCTGGTATTGGTGTTGAACAAAGCCAAGACGCCATGCGCTTCTACACCAAGGTGAAGAACGTCAACGTCAAACTCTGAGGTGGGCATCGTGAGCGTCGAATCCATAGACCACGAAAATGGTGTTCGACTCATTCGATTTTCTGGACAATCAGCCACTCAATCCTTTTCGAGGGAATTCCTTCCAATCATTGCTCAAGCTATTGACGCAGGACTATCACACCCCAATGTTCGTGCACTGGTTCTAACAGGGGATGGAAAATTCTTCTCAGCTGGGGCCGATATTCATGCGTTTGCGCAATCGATTGAAGATGGTGATGCACCTCAACTCATTCGTGACCTTACTGGTGTCCTCCATCCCCTTTTGGTTCGAATGCGTCAATCTTCGACCATCTGCGTTGCCGCACTCAATGGAGCATGCGCTGGTGGAGGTCTAGGTCTCGCACTTGCATGTGATGCTCGAGTTGCCTCACCACAAGCCAAAATGGCTGCCTCATATTCTGGCATGGGTCTCTCACCAGATGGTGGCACAACGTGGCTTCTTCCTCGCTTGGTGGGCGATCAAGTTGCCCGTCGTTTCTTCTTTGAAAATGAGGTCTGGAACGCCCAACAGGCCACTGAACATGGTGCAATTGATGTTATCGTAGAGCATGAACAATTGATTCAAGCAGCGACAGATTTGGCTCTGCGATGGAGTCAATGGGGTACTCACACAAAAGAAGCGACAAAGCATTTGTTGGACGTTCAGTCTGCTCAAGATTTTGAAACACATCTCAAGCATGAACGCACCTTAATTGAGGCAGCTGGAACCACTGAAGCCTTCAAGGAAGGCGTCACAGCATTCATCGAAAAGCGAAAGCCGCAATTCTAGAAGAAGTCAACTGGTGCTACTCAGTTCCATTGGAAGAACCCTTGTCCGGATTTCTGACCAAGATGACCTTTGGCCACCATCTCTTCCAACAGTGGATGTGGCGCATATCGGTCGTCATTAAACGAACGCTGCAGATTCAATAAGATATCTCGACGCACATCCAGACCAACAAGATCTGTCAACTTGAGCGGGCCCATAGGATGCTTGTAGCCAAGCACCATTGCCGTATCGATATCTTCTGCACTCGCCACGCCATCAGCAAGCATACGAATCGCTTCGTTGCCAAGCACAACACCTAGGCGGCTTGTTGCAAATCCTGGTACATCTTTGACTAAAATCGTGGTCTTGCCCATCGCGACACCAGCCGTTTCTGCCGCTGCAACAGTCGCATCACTGGTTGAGTCGTGGCGAACGAGTTCGAGCAATTTCATGATTGGAACGGGATTGAAGAAATGCATGCCGATGACCTGTTCGGGCCTGCTTGTAGCTGCGGCAATATCAGCGATTGAGAGCGAAGACGTGTTCGTGCCAAGGATGGCATGTGCAGGTGCTAGGCGGTCAAGATCAGAAAAGATACTGTGCTTCAAATCTGGAATTTCTGGCACGGCTTCTATCACCATGTCAGCCTTGCCTACGGCTTCAGCCATGTCGCCTACTGCATGAAGACGAGAGGACCATTCTGCCTTTTGCTCAGGCGTGGTTTTGCCACGAGCGATACCTTTGTCCCAAAAGGCGTCAATGCGTGCCATGCCTCGTTCGAGTCCCTCAGGAAATGCATCGAAGAGGTTGGTTTTCCAACCTGCTTGAGCACACACTTGGGCGATACCGGCACCCATTGTTCCAGCACCAATAACAGCGACTTCTTGAATCTCCATGCCCCACGCGACGGGGCCGAACTTCATGATGCTTCCTCGGGGTGTGACTTGTGACTTTGAGCCAATGCCACACCACCGACGATGAGAATGAAGGAAATCAAGAGAGGTACACCGAGTTTCTCGTCAAGCAAAAGCCAACCACTGAAGATCCCAAAGGGGGGTACAAGGTAGACGTAGAGGGCGCTTTTTCCTGCACCAATCGTACGAATGCCATCGGCAAACCAGACGTAGGAAATTACCGTTGAAAACACGGCAAGGAAGACCAGCGAAATCCAGCCGTTCATGTTAGAATCGGGCAGTCCAACCTGCCAGGTCTCGATCGCCACAACTGGAGTGAGCAGAAGAAAGCCGACCACTGAAGACCAAACGGTAAGATGCAAAGGCGACATCGATTCTGTTGCATCGGGCGCAGGCGTAGTCATGGCTTTCTTCATCAGAATGCTGTTACAGGCCCAAGAAAACGCTGCTGCCGCAATAAGGAGATCGCCTAAAGCCCGCTCGTTGAACGGAATGTCGACGTTTGGTGAATACAAGAATAAAATGGTGACTCCGCTGATGCCCAAAGCAAGACCGGTGCCAAGTCGCCAATGCATCTTTTCGTTGAGAAACACGATGGCAAGCAAGGCAGTAAAAAAGGGATTGAAGGTAATCATTAACGACGCATCACCTGCAGCAGTGTACTGCATACCAAACATGAAAAATGCCTGATAAACGACGGTGGAAAAGAAACCAATGAGGGCAACCCGTTTCCACTCACCCCGTGTCGGAAGAGCCCAATTATTAGTCGCCTGCAACAACCCAAGAAAGCAAACGATGGCGACAACATAGCGCAACCATGCGGCTGCAAACGGTGCCATTTCTTCGGCTAATACCCGACCTGCTGGCCAACCAAGACCCCAAATTGCTGCAACGATAACGAGCTTGAGATGAATGAGCAAATGCTTCATTCAAACCGCTCCAAACCAAGTTGGAGCATGCGAGAGCGGGGGAGACCAATTTCTGGCAATCCTGCGGCAGGAGCGTACATCTTCAAACCCTCTAGACGAGACACATAGAGGCCATACGAAGCGATGTCGTGAGGCTGGTAGGGTGTTGGAACACCCATTCGTGTGAGGGTTGCGCATGCTGCTTCAGAATAAATGGGGAAGAGGTTGGTGCTAAAATGCATCCATTCAGATACACGCTGCGCATCAATATGATCGAGTGTCAAAAGATGTTCAAGCATCGAGACATCTGGATACGTTGTGGTTCGCAATGTCATCTCGACTTCATTGGTGATGTCCTCAGGCCAAGCGAACGGTAGGTGATTCGCCCACACGTCGGCAATCCGTATATGTTCTAGAGAAGCCTCACTTTCGATTGAAAAGAGTGCTTTCGAATACACTTCATCATCCACGCTGTCCGCAACAAGGTCGGGGAGCGCTGCGTAGAACGCATCACACATATCGACATCAACGCCATACAGCGAAACTGGGATCATCAAAAGGCCCCCGTCACTGTCTCAAGCCTTTGCACCGATACCGGATGCAATTTGGCGAGCAGACATTGGCTTGTTGGCAACCCATTCTTGCTTGAAGAGTTCCTTGAGGTCTTCTTCATCTTGAGCGGTTGGTAGGATGCTGTGGAGGTAGGCCTGGTACTCTTCTTCAGAGCCTTGGAATTCCTCGCCGTCAACAGTGCAGTTGGTCTTCTTGAATGCGCCGATGTCTCGGTTGAAATTCTCGTGAGGCACATACAACTGTGGTGCGTCCTCTGGAAGGTATCCGTTGAGTTTCTTGACTTCACCAACGATTTCAGTGTGGTAGTGTCCACGTGCTTCTTCGTTGAGCGTTTCCTTGTCAACTTCCACGCCTGCTTCGAGTTTCTTACGCTCATCCCATCGGCCTTTGACACCCCAAACATAGGACCAGTGTGCAGATGAAGATGCGTCAACACCGAACAAGTCGTGAGCGGTTGAAACCCACTTGTTGATGTAGCGCTGGAGCATATCGAGCGGAATGACACCGGCCTTGATGACACGGCGGAGTCCGTTCGATCCGGTTCCAAGGTGGAATGATTCCTCTTTGAGCATAGGACCCATCGACGCAGCCAGAGGCTTGAATGCCGAAGTGGAGAGCATGCCGAGTTGGAACTTGCCGTCGCGGTCGACGAACATAGTGTAGCAGAAGAAATCCAACCAATGTGGCATTGGCCTGTTGAAGGCACCGAGGAGTCGGTCACCATCTTGGGCGTTGCGTTCGAGCAATTTTTGAGCTTCACGGCGACCTTGTTGACCAAAGTAGGTCATGAGGAGGTGAGCCATTTGCCATCCATGTCGTTGCTCTTCTGCCATAATACGGGCTGCAGCATATCGGTCGTAATCAGTTGGAGCGGTGGCTAGGAGATGGCGTTGTTGTTCGACGGAGGCGAATTCTGTGTCACCTTGAACAGTGATCATAGTGACAAGTGCATCTCGCATGCTTTGATGGGGGACCTGAAGTGAGCGTTCCCACTTAGCGCGCCCTGCGTAGTCACCAAATTCGATAACATCGCCGGCACGGTCCCAGTCGTATTGAACGGAGAGGTCGAAATCCCCCATCCATTCTCGGTTAAATCCGACTCGGTCTTGCCATTCGCTGAAGTTTGCAATCCATTCATCCCATGTGTTCGGTAGGTTGTCCATGGTCCACCCTGGACGCCGAGTACCTTATTGCCTTTGCGAACATGTTCGTGCGAACATGTTAGGGGCTACGCTTTCGGACTTCATCAGCAAATGCATGCATCACCGTTGACTCAATCCGTTGTAACTGAGCCGAAAGTGTCGACTTGGCAACGTCTAATTTTGCTGCGAGGGCTGTGAGTGAGATCCTTCTCGGCACGTCATAGAACCCTTCTTGGGTTGCAGCGTCAAAGACTAATCTCTGCCGAGGTGTGAGCATTCGTGATGAAACACCTCGCGTTGAAAGCAAGCGATACGGGATGTTTTCTTGATCAAAACCTGCGATTAATTCTCGAACTTTGCCTTGAGCGCAAGCAATCGTCCAGTCAACCCAACCGTCCCTAACCTCAAAGGGTGTATGTGGAATCACTCCAACTGTCAACAAAGGTTTGAGAAAACCGCCACCACCTGCGATGATATCCACGGCGAAGTGTTGTTGATCGAAAGAACGAACTTCCTCAATCCCGGGGTGCTGGCTCACTGTCGAAGCGATGTCTTCACTGCAGGCCGCTTTGGCTGTCCCCCGGCCTTTTCGAAGCGGCATATGTTCCTCTATTCTCAACACAGCAGATGGGTGACTTCGTGTGACATCGCCAGCCCAGTGCCCCTCAGGCAACCGAACTTCAATGCGAACCTGTTGGACGCCCATGGAATGTTCTGGAAGGGCTACCTCTTGAAGGTACTCAAACGGCTCAAAGGTTCCGAGTTGTTTCTATTTTGCGTACAGTTCCACTGGCCACGTCAATCACTTCGCTGAATGTTGTCGTGGTCTTTTCCCCCAGAATAACACCTGGCAGATAACCATCGCACACCCCGGCAGCAGCAAAAATCGCATCCTCACTTTGGCACAAGTCATTGGCTTGCCAAAGTCGGGTTAAATCATCACCAACCATGTTGCCTGCCCGGGCTTCTTCTTCATCAGAGCGGAACACAAGGCGCCCTTCGAACACACCACCAAGGCCACGAATGGCCGTAGCAGAAATGACGCCTTCTGGAGCCGCACCTATGCCCATGAGTAAATCGAATGGTCCATCTGGGCGAGCCGCCCATATGGCTCCAGAAACATCACCATCACCCATCAGTTCAAGTTGAGCACCAGTCGCTCGGATTTCTTTGAACAGGTCAGCATGTCGATCACGGTCAAGAGCGACAACTCGAACTTCTTCGACGGATTTGTCCAAGGCAGAAGCTGTTTGTTCAAGGTTGTAAGCAACACCGCCATCGAGGCTGATTTCACCAACCAATTCTTGTCCTCCGGCAATCTTGTCCATGTAGCAGTCCGGGGCGTGAAGGAGTGTGCCTCGTGGAGCTGCTGCGAGCACTGCAATGGAGTTTGGTGAATTGTCTGCGCAGTTGTTTGTACACTCAAGCGGGTCGACTGCAATGTCGATCATAGGGGCGCCTGCAACGCCAACCATGTTGCCAATTTCTTCACCGATGTAGAGCATTGGCGCCTCATCGCGCTCACCTTCTCCAATGGCCACGCGGCCGTCAAATGGAACTGTGTCAAAGGTACGACGCATGGCTTCGACTGCCGCCTCATCGGCCTTGTCTTTCTCTCCCAATCCGCGCCATGCTGCGCTCGAAATTGCTGCTTGATCAACAGCCTCGAGAAAGTGGTGGTAAAGGTCCCCAACGTCGCCCATGGTCCAAGATGAGCGCGCCCCATCCATCAATGAAACGGTCGGACACGAATGCAAACGAACCCCAAATTGTGAATGTGCAGAAGATGAAACCATCGACGCAAGCAGGTCATTCAATCCTCTGCTTTGAATTTCTCAATCACAACAAGATCGGTGATTGAAGTGCCAGGATATTGCCCATTCTCATCTTTCTCCAGGGATTTTACCATGTCCAATGCACACAATAGACCTGCACTCACGCCGGTGAGCGCTTCCATTTCTATACCTGTCTTGTAATGTGCTGCTACATTCACAGTGCAACGCAGAGCGTGGCCCTCAAACGACCATGAAACTGTGCACCCTTCCAACGGAATTGGATGGCAGTGGGGGATGATTCTTGGTGTCTCTTTCACCGCCTGAATGGCTGCAATGGTCGATGCTTCGAGAACATCTCCCTTCTTGATTTCTTTATTTTGAATGGCCAATACGGTGGCCGCTTGAAGATGAAGCAAGCCCGTGGCCGATGCGTGTCGTTCGACGACGGGTTTTGACCCAATATGCACTATACCTTCAATCTCTTTTTCCATGATAAATCCCTCAGCCTAAGCCTGCCTTCCATGACTCGCCTTTGTTGGTCACTTCTTTTTTCCACAGGGGCGCCTGCTTCTTGAGTTCGTCGATGAGCCATTCACACGCTCTGAATGCTTCCTTGCGATGAGGGCTGCCAACATGAATGGATACAATCGGTTCTTCTGGCCCTACTGACCCAACCCGATGCGCCATAGCAACACAACGAACGTTATGCACTTCGATGGCTTCTTTGGCCAGACCATGAAGAACAGAGGAAAGCTGTTCCTGCCATGCATCAAATTCCAAGCGAATGACTTCTGCATCACCCTCCGTCCCTCTTGTGATCCCCAAAAACGAGACAACAGCACCGCATCCACTCAACGGAAGTTTGGCCTTGAGCGCATTTTCATCGAGCGCTTCAAGCGCTTCTTCGATGATGATGTGTGCCGCCATGGCTGCACGAAGAGAACGCATCATTCAAACCCCACGCCTCCATGGGGTAATCCATGGGCGAGGAGGCGGCAATCCATATCATGGGCGCAGGACTCTCAGGTTTGGCTGCTGCCACCCTTCTTGCTCGTGCCGGAAAAGAGGTGCATGTCCATGATGTGCGCGCTGATTCTGGTGCTCGATTTGATGGTGATTTTCAGGCACTCGAAAATTGGAGTATGGATGATGATTTCTTTGACCAACTCAAGGGTTGGGGCTTTGACACCTCGGAATTCAAAGCAACCGAATTCGATGTTGTGGACCTGATTCATCCCGATGACGTCATCACCCAAGCTACCACATCAAAGGTGGCCTACCGGATCGTGGAACGTGGCACTTCTGAACACACCATCGATCAGGGCTTCAAGCGACAAGCCCTTGCTGCTGGTGCACAAATTCATTACAAATCAAGGGTGAAAGAAGAGGACTGCACCATTATTGCCTGTGGCCCAAAGGGTACTTCTGCAGTAGCCTATGGCGAGATATTTCACACCGACCACCCCAATCACATCGGGTTTCAATTAAACGACAAACTCGCTCCAGGCTCCTATTCTTACCTGATCATCATCGATGGCATTGGACTCATCTGTACCTGCCTTTGGCGTAAACAGAGGAAGAGTGAACGGTTCCTCAACGAAACAATTGCTTGGTATGAAGCACACTATCCAAACCTCAACCGAAGACCAATCAAACGGGTCGGGGGCAAGGGCGACTTCACGATTAATAAGAGGTACAAGCAAGATGGACGCTACTATGTCGGCGAATCAGGTGGGCTTCAAGATTTTATGTGGGGTTTTGGCATGAGAATGGCCGTGTGGTCCGGCGTTTTGGCGGCCAATGATATCCTCGGAAAAGGTGACTATGAAGCAGATGTACGTAAACAATTGATGCCGTATGTGCGTACAAGCGTAGCCAACCGATGGCTCATGAATAGGGTGGGAGATCGAACGTTCAAGCTGATGTGCAAAGCATGGATGAAGGATCAGAGAAAGCGAGACGATGGTTTGGTTTGGATTGGTAAATTGTTCCGGCCAACGTGGTACAAAGGCCTACTGTATCGTATTGTCAACCCGTTCATGCTCCAGAATGATGCTAAGGCTATGGGCCGAGGAGTGCGAAGGATGCCATTCCGCAAGGCACTGAAAAGAGACGTCTGGGAACAGTCAGAAGCAGCCAAAGCCGTGGGGGCCCAATGGGATGCTGCCCGCCTGAAGGGTGGGGAAACATCGTTCGCCAATGACACTGAAACCTCCAAGGATGAGCAATCCGAGCATGCGATTTCTTCATAATACGAGTCCGTGTGGCTTGACGCATGGACGACCTACACGGATTGACCCTTGAACCAATGCCTAACCGACTTGTCAACTATGGTGTCACAGACAACGGCATCGCAGTGATTGAACTCACCTCGGACTCTGCTGGTGCTCCACTTGAAGGCGCAAATGACCGCTCTCCAAACACCTACACCCACGAAATGATGCGAGACATCGACACGGCGATTGTCAAGGCTCGTTTCGATGATGATGTGACATGCATCGTCCTGACCGGTAATGGAGCGTCTTTCTTCTCCGCTGGTGCATCCATTCAAATGTTGAACAGCGTCTCACCTGGCTTCAAGTACAACTTCTGCCTCCACGCCAATGAAACCCTTTCCCGCCTTGAGCAAACATCGAAACTCGTTGTTTGTGCCATCAACGGCCACGCCGTTGGCGGTGGGCTCGAAATCGCAATGGCTGCTGACATTCGCATCGCACGAAAGAACTCTGGTAAGGTCGGTCTTCCAGAAATCAACCTCGGTGTCCTCGCTGGTACCGGTGGGACTGCTCGATTGACCCGACTGATCGGCAAGGCAAAGGCACTCGAAATGATGGTCACAGGCGAATTGATGTCCTTTGAGGACGCTCACGGCTGCAACCTCATCAACCACATTTGGGAAGGGTCTGCTGAGGACTTCCGAAGAGACATTCTCGACTGGTGTGGTCAATTCACACTACCAAACAAGGCGGTCAAGGCTGTTGGAAACATCAAGCGTTCTTGCCAAACTGGTCCTGAGATTCCATTCGAGTACCACTTGGCGCTCGAACGTGAATTGCAGGCATCTTTGTTCAACAGCAGCGACGCCAAGGAAGGTATTGCTGCATACGTAGAAAAGCGAGTTGCAAACTTCACTGGACAGTGAAGGCATCTACCGCTTTGAAACGATCTGCCCACTGCAGTTGTTGACCTCATCCTCGTTGCTGAGCGCATGCTGAACCACAACAAAAGTGGCCGCAGTCTTGAAGTTCCCTCCACCTTTGGCTCGAGACACAGGTGAGCCGATGAGCAAGTACAACGTCCCAGCAGATGTCCCTAACGATTTAGTCGAAACCTACATCGCAAATATGGATGCTGCTACCGCAGGAACAGGAAAGATGAATCTCTTTGCATGCGATCAGAAAATCGAACACCTGAACGATGATTTCTATGACGGTGGAGACAAAATACCATCGACATCAAACGACCCGGGCCATCTCTTTGAAATTGGACAACGTTGCCATGATGCAGGGACAATTGGCGTTCTTGCTGGTCAGTTAGGCCTCATTTCTCAATACGCCCGTGACTATCCAGACCTCCCATACCTCGTCAAGCTAAATTCAAAATCCCACATGGTCAAAACCGCTCAACGAGATCCCATCTCACAAGCAATGTGGGACATGGACGACGTCATGTCCCTCTCCCACAACGGCATTAATGTCGTGGGTATTGGCTACACGGTCTACATCGGTAGCGAATTTGAACATGAAATGCTCTCTGAAGCTGCTCAATTCATTCGCCAAGCCCACGAGCTCGGCATGATTGCTGTTGTTTGGATGTATCCAAGAGGACAAGCCGTCACTGATGAAAAAGACCCGCAGTTGATTTCTGGTGCCGCTGGTGTTGCTGCCTGTATTGGTGCTGATTTTGCAAAGGTCAATTACCCCACTGCATTCGAGGGAATGACGCAGCCAGAATCCCTTGCTATCGCTGCACAAGCCGCTGGCCGAACTGGAATTATCTGCTCAGGTGGCGGCTCGCTTCCGGCAAATGAGTTCCTTCAACGACTGCATGACCAAATGAGCGTTGGCAACTGCATGGGTGCAGCAACAGGGCGCAACATTCACCAACGCACAACAGAAGAAGCCGTTCGAATGACTGCTGCGTGCCATGCCATCATTTGCCAAGGGGCTTCAGTCGCCGACGCAATAGCGATTTTTGAAGGCAAATCATCGGCGTGAACAACGTCAGACCTTCCAACCGCGTTCTCGTAAGCCTTCGACGAACGTCTCCTTATTGGTCGGTTGATCTTGTATTTGCAAGTACAATGCGACTTCATCTCCTCCACCAAGGATAACATTGGGGACATCCAGGTATTCTAATTTCCATCCAAGCACATGGTCGGCAAAATAAGACAACCACAAGTCCTCGATGTGGAGTGCATCTTTTGGATGATCGAACAACGCCTCATGAGAAAAGATACTGATGTCCATGATGCTGACACCCGTTCCACAGTAATCCACACGTTCATTCAGCGATTGGACACGAGTTCGATCTTCTGGATTTTTGTAGGGTTTGCCATTGAGTCGCCATGCCCACCATGACTTGTACGATTCCGGCTCGTACTGGGACATGGCCACCTCGACATAGCGTGCTGAAAAACGAACGTCATCGTCGATGAACATCATAACATCATAACCTTCAGCATGGAGCTTCTTTGATAGATCAAAACGCCTGAAGCCTTTGCGATCATTCGAGGTATGTATGACTTCAATCTCCATTTTGCCTTGGTACTTAGCGACCTTTTGGTCAACGATTTCGGTAATTTCCTTATTGGCGTTTGAAATGAACAGCGTGAAATCACCATAGGTCTGCATCGCTAATGTTTCGAGCGCTTTATCGAGGAGATCAGGACGTTTCCATGTTAACAGCAAGACTGCTAATTTGAGCGATCGATCGAATTCTAGTTTCGGTTCATTCGCTGCTGTTTTGTTGGCACGCTCTAACTTTCTTGTCGAGAAGAAAACACCAATCCGGGCGGGGAGGTGTTGCAAGAATTTGATTGGGTGTATGCGCGCCAAGTCATGCCCTCCTGCACGTGATTGTCGAGAAGGCGGTCATTTCAATGCTTCTCTTGAAGCAAGAACTCACATGACAAGTCGAAACTCAGGCGACCCGTGGCTCAGGCTGATCATGTACCGACCGTATAATCGTCAAGGTAGGCGAGTTGAGCGTCTGTAAGCACATCAATGCTGAAACCAAGGGTATCGAGTTTGGTTGTCGCTAGGTCTTGATCCTGCTCGGTTGTAATGTCATACACCTTTTTGTCCATTGATGCGCCCTCTTTTGCCAATCGACAAAGGGAAAGGAATTGGTTGGCAAAGGACATGTCCATCACTTCTGAAGGGTGGCCTTCTGCAGCGGCCAAGTTGACCAAACGTCCACGGGCTAAGAGGAACACTCGGCGTCCATCCTCCATGAGGAACTCTTCATTGTCAGGGCGGATGGTCCGTACTGCTGAAGACAGTTCTTCGAGGTCTGTGATTTTAATTTCGCAATCGTAATGTCCAGTATTGGCAATGATTGCGCCATCCTTCATCGATTCAAAGTGCCTTCCAACGATCACGTCTTCCATACCCGTTGCGGTACAGAAAATATCGCCGACCTTTGCGGCTTCATCCATGGTCATCACTCGATAGCCTTCCATGACTGCTCGGAGTGCAGGTAGTGGGTCAACTTCGGTGATGATCACGTTCGCACCCATGCCTCGAGCTCGCATTGCAACGCCGCTGCCACAATGTCCAAATCCAGCAACAACGAACGTCTTTCCTGCGATGAGAACTGACGTTGCGCGGAGAATACCGTCGATGGTCGATTGGCCTGTTCCGTAGACATTGTCAAAGTCCCACTTTGTCACTGCATCATTGACTGCAATCACTGGATAGCGCAGGTCACCAGCAGCACCCATGGCGCGCAGGCGGTGAACGCCAGTTGTGGTTTCTTCAGTTCCACCGATAACGCCTTCGGCGTATTCTGATTTTTCCCCGTGAACACGAACGATCAAATCAGCACCATCATCCAGAGTTAATGTCGGCTTGAATTCGAGGGTACGGTCAATGCACCAGTAGAAATCATCGTTAGACTGGCCATGCCATGCATGCACTGAAAATCCTTCTTTGGCGAGATAAGCAGCAACGCTGTCTTGTGTTGAAAGTGGGTTGCAGCCCGACCATGAGATTTCCGCACCTGCGGCTCGGATAGCTTCGATGAGAACTGCCGTTTCCTTCGTGACGTGTAGGCAGCCTGCCACACGCATTCCTGCCAGTGGTTTTGTGCGTTCTGCTTCTTCTTTGAGTTTGGCAAGCACAGGCATTCGTGCACGAGCCCAGTCGACTCGAAGAGCACCTTCATCGGCTAAATTGATGTCTCGAACGGTGTAGGTTTCTGTTGCGTCTAAGCCTTCCATGGCACGGCGACATGTCCGCCTCATTTGAAGTCTATCGTACGAACGGCATGAGCGATCGTACCAACCTTATCGGTTGATGGCGTCATGATGAATGATTGGAATCAGAGACGGTTATTGGAAGAAGCGCCGGTTGTGACGTTTCCATCATTGTCGATGATAATTGGAGTCCCTTCTTCCCAACCAGGGCAGTTGGTGGAAACCCAGTTTCGTGTGGCCCATTCGCAGATATCATAGCCACCTGAAAGGATTCCAGAACGCTTGATGTAGCCGACCTTGACGATGTCTTTGTCCTTGGACAACACGTTACCGAGCTGTTGGCTTGTGGTTCCATGTCGCATGGTGCTGTTGATGTGTTCAAGGATCTCGGCCGTGTTCCGGGGTCGGTCGCCTAAGAATTTCTTGATTTTCTCTCTGATTCGTGTGGTTTTCATGCGTTTTTCCTCCTGTCATGAGGCACTTTCCCGCTAAGGTGGAGTGCCACTGCTACAGATGAACGAGGCCGCTCATATAACCATTCCTCCGGATAAAGGCAGTTGGTTACCATTGCTGACCATTTTGTGGTGTATTTTCAACATCGCCCATTACCGATGTAAGTAAAAAGTCACATCTCCACTGGAAATGTATAACTTTATGTAACTAAATAGTATGTTAAAGTGAAAGATTTATCTAAGTGGGCGCAGACCACTGAGACAAGGTGACTCTTGGTGTCAAAAGGGCGCATTCGCAGCAACTATCAACGGCGTGTGTTGAATTGGTTGCTTGATGGTGGCGGCACAGTCTCCCAAATCGCCACAGCATTGGCTTTGCAAATGCCTCATGCTTCACTTGCCTTACGCCAATTAAGGGGACGAGGCGACGTAGGACGGGACGATGAAGCAGGAATCCGAGGAGCAGACCACTTCATCACAGATCAGGGAAGGCTACGGCTCGAGCATGACGCACTTGCTCGGTTGAAAGATGCACCAATGGAAGGTGCCACTCAAGCCGATGCCATATTGCTTGGTCATGATGGGCAATATGTCTTGCTTGGTTATGTAAAACAACTGCAATCTGAGCTTATCATACTCCCTCAACACGCCATTGACACCTCATCCCTACCCTCTGCCAGCTCCACCGGAAACATAGGGGGGGCTTGGGCTGTTGTGCGCACAGAGTCGAGTCGGTGGTACGACCTCACCACTTTGGAGTCGACAACCCCGCCGCCGATTACGGAACAAGGAACCCTGAGTGATTGGTCGTTGCGTTCCCCATCAATTTGTGTCGTCCATGCACAACTTCTGGATCCAACCGAACCATGGAGCATGGCACCCGGTTCTTGGTTCAACACCCTAGAGACAACCACTGAAATGGCCCTTGCTTACGGCAAACATACCATCGGCCACACGATTGGCAACACTGTACAAATACGGCCACCAATCTCGACGCATGGCCATCTTCCTTCGAAGGTTGGAAGAAAAATGGCGCTTGAAGCGCTTTCTGATGGTGCTCTTGTGTTTGAACACCTGCGTCAGATTGGGAGCGAACGAACGCTGCCATTGGAGGCTTTGTGGTATTGGCTCCGACAAAAGCATCCACGATTGGCAATGAAGAAACTCGAACTACGATTTCAGGACCTCTGCAGGTACTTAGTCAATGAAACCTCCACTGCACCATCAATCGCTCTGCAAAGGTCCCTACTCGCAGACTTTGGAAAGGCGAATTGGACGCTTGGCGAGGTGTTGAGTCGGGTCAATTTCTCCGGAACAACAAGCGTGGGTGCCAGCGCTCTGCTCGAATGGTACCTTGCTGACACCGAGGCGGAATCCGTTGTTGAATGGGAACATCAAGTTGATGGTAATCAGGAGCTTTTGGAACATTTGTTGGCGTCTCAACGTTGTAGGATCTTGTTGACCTCAAGTGGGGAAGCAATGCGACTTTCTCACTCATCAGCGTCCCTGAAATCTTCAGGGGAACTAGGCGTGGTCGTCCTAAGACTTGGGAGGGGTAAAGCATTCTCGGTGAAATTGGTAGAAACCATTGGTGAGACAAGGTCTAGGTCCGTCCATGAACTAATCCCTACAACTGCACTTGAGTTGATTGATGCTGCTCAAGATGAGTACATTCACTACGAGAATTTTACAACCACCGCTCAATCACTGGAGCAACGAAAGAACATATGGCATGCATTATCGCTCTACCCCGAGGGCGATGAGAAGTGGGCGAATCAAATGGAAAGCACGTTCCCACTTGCCTCATGGATTGCCACCCCGGCCAGTGAACGGAGCAGTCGATGGATACGATTGCGCAACACACTCGAACCTGGTTGGGCCGACCTTTTACCCATCGAGGCATGTGACACCTCGACGTTGATTCGAGCCATGCCCGTCGCATCAACACAGTGGGCAAATGAGGCACTTGACAAGGTGAGGCAGCGATTTACCCACAACATTCAGTCAATTTTGCAGTACGAGTCTTACCTTCAGGATGAACAACTGAAACCTTGGATGAGTGCAGCGGTCCTCCTGGCAGCGCAGCACCTACCTGATGAATTCCAACGCATGGTTGAGGCTGCATGCAAACAATGGCTGAAGCAACCACACGCTGTACAGGAGGTGTTGGAGGCACTGTTCCCATTAGGCATGCCTCTGAATGAAAGGAACCAAGCCTGCATGCAGTTATGCCTTGATGCTTCAACTGAACAACCTCGATCGACCCTCTTGCATGCATGGGGCGCTACCGTTCGAATGATTGAGCACAATCAACAGACCTCTCCCGAAGGATTGCGGACGTTAATGCGGCTATTGCCTAACGCATGGTGGACCGTTTGGTCGGGAGATTGGTTATTGGTGCAACTTTCTTCAACTTCTGGAAGACGATGGCTAAGCGAACAAGAAATTCCATGGCCCGCTTTGCTTGCAAGACCGCCCGGTGAGCGAGGTGGACTGCCAGGCCTTGCCATTCAACACCCTCAAAGAATGTTAGCGCTAGAGGATGTATTGCAAATTCATTTGGTCGCAGATGGGATCGGCAAACCCGCCTTGTTGGATGTACACGACATGTTAGCAACGGTTGTCCGAGAAGAGCCCGTGCACTATGGACGGTTACACCCGCTCGTTGGCTGGCTTGCGCGCCCGGTTGATGTTTGGCCAAGCATTCGAATCGATGACCTGAAAACAGGTGATGAGGAAGTGGCAGCGCTGCTTTATGCACGCTCTTTCGCTCATCGGCTCGAATGAAATTGGTTCACGATGAATTGAAAAAGGGTAGACCGGTGGTTCAAGTCGCCGTACCAGCAACATCAGGCAGAGCTACTGTGAAATTGCTGTGAAGTCTGATACCAAGTGTACGGTGCGCAATCGAAGACTGGGATGACCCTTCGGGGGATGATTCCCGGTGCAAACGCGCTTAAACCAACCGGTAGGTTATGGGTCCTCGTGCGACGTCAGAATGAACACGAGACAACCACCCTTCCGGACAGCACACCCTGGCGCTGGGTCAGGCCCTCGAGCTTTGCGATGAAATGGGCCGTTACGCGCCGGGGTACAGCCTTTCTTTCCTTCTCTTGAAACACCATATTATGCACCGTGCAAAGCGATGCAATCAAAGAGCCGCTTCGCCCACCTCAATTCATGACCAATGAGCAACGCTTCAGATGTTGCCTCGTTGGCGGTACCTTCGACCGCCTTCATGCAGGTCATCGCCTGTTGCTTGAAGCAGCCAAGAAGCATTCTGAATGCATTGAAGTTCACATCACAACCAATGCGATGGCTGAAGAGAAATCATTGCATGTCCTTGATTTCGAGCAAAGACGGCATGATATCTTGGAATGGGCAGCGAGCACAACGAATTCCTCGATAACTGTTCATGCTCTTGAAGACGTCTTTGGGCCTGCGCCCACTCATACAACGGCTGATGCAATTGTAGCGACACCTGAAACAATCGGCATGTGCCACGCCATCAACGAGCAGCGCCAATCGAATGGACTTCAACCATTGTCCATCATCGAAGTCGCTCACTTACGCGGAATTGAAGGTGGAATTATCAGTTCCTCTTCCATACGAAATGGAGGGATGGATCAAGAAGGCCACCCATGGATGAGGGAACATCTAAGAAATTCGATGTTGAAAATGGCGCCTGCGTTAGATTCTGAACTGAAAACCCCAATGGGGACGCTTTTCCATGGCCCTGAAGACGACCCTGAAATTGGTATGGCTGCCGCCCTTGACGGCATGCCTCCTCATGTCAATTTGCTTGTGACTGTGGGCGATGTAACCACAAGAACGCTGTTGGAGATGGGCGTCACACCAGACCTTGCACTCATCGATGGTATGACCAAACGAGCCCAATTGGATGCTAAAGACCTGGTGAATCCAGAGGCCTTCGAGCATCACATCAAAGCGATTAATCCTGCGGGCTTCCTCACCCCTTCGCTCTGCGAGGCCGTTCAAAAAGCCCTCAGTGCTGATGATTCGGTGCTGTTAGAGGTCGATGGAGAAGAAGACTTGGCTCCTCTGATTATCCACTGTTTTGCTCCAATAGGAGCGGTCATCTTGTATGGCCAACCAAAGACAGGTGTCGTGATGCAAATCACCTCGCTTTCTGTGAAAGAACGTTGTCGGAATCTGCTCAATCTTTTCGAGGTCGTGCCATGAGTGAACATCCCCTTGTGACGGTCACAGTCTGTGTTCGGGACGGGGTGGATTGGATCGATGGATGCCTTGAAGCGCTCGTCGCTCAAACATACAGGCCACTCGAAATTATTGCGGTCGATGATGGTTCAGTTGATGGTTCGACCGAGCGCTTGCTGAAATGGCATAATGAACTTGGAAACCCAAGCGTTCAGGTCCTCACACAATCTGCAAAGGGTCTTTCAGCAGGTCGGCAATGGGCTGTTGAAGAGTCAAAGGGTGAATGGGTTGCAATCACAGACATCGATGTTCGACCAGAACCTGATTGGATTGAAATGATGATGGCGGAAATTCAACCAATTGCAGATGGCGAATCGATCGTCGCAGTGACCGGCCGAACTGTATTCGCACATGATGGCGACATTGCAAGTCGAGTTCGGTCGATGGAAATTGCTCGGAAATACAGAGCCAGACCAAGGCGAACAAGTCTTGCCAATGGCCCGTGTTCTATGTTTCATAGAGCGTCACTTTTGAGCATTGGAGGATTCAACCCTGAATGGTATCATGCCGAAGACATGGAGGTCAGTTTGAGGTTGATTAGCAATGGAGGCACGATTATTTACGCACCTGGAGCGGTTGTCAATCACGTACCTGAAGTTGAGCGGAAGCGGTTTCTCGCAAAACGGAAGCGCGACGCCAGAGCCCACGTTCGTATCCTACGCCATTTTCCTCGACGAAAACGAATCGGTCCAGGATTGGACTTCATTGGCAGTTCAACCTTCGTTCTGATGATTCTACCTTTGTGGATTTCTGCACTCGTTTCAGGACTTCCTTTTGCATTCAAGGCGTTGACGATGACTGAATGGTCTTGGGACACAGCACAACAATGGTGGCAAACAAAAATGCTCCTCGGCACTGTGGTCTTGATGGCCATTCATGAATTTCTGCTCTGGCGGGGTCCTTTGGGCGAGGTCAATCGTGGAGCTTTGCGGGAAGGTAAGGTCGATTTGAAAGGGATATGGAAGATTCGGAAACTGACCTTTAGGTGGAGCATCGCTCTATGGCAGGGTTTGACCTTAGGTATGCTTGATGCCTTACGTAGCAAAAATGGGCATCGCCCATTGTTTAGAGGGTTGAAGGATGACTTCAACTGAGGGTTTCATCGCCTTCTGGGGCGTTTGCTGAGGCCTTGAGTGCAAAGCCAAATGCAATCATTGCAATGCTAACTGAATAGACACCTGGGTCGGTCCAACCTGTGTGGGTGATGCCGTAATATGCATAGAATCCAAATCCAAGAAGAAGACACCATGCTGCAGCAAGCATTGACCAACCTTTGTGCGAAGGATCGGCAAGCGCTGGCCATGTGTCATTGACAAGCAGGCCTTTTGCCCATCCACCAATTCCGCCCTCTTCACCAGCCATTGTTTTGAAGCCGAGCCCAGCAAGTGCTGCACAGATTCCAATGAACACAAAGTCGGATGCAACGATTTGTATGCCGCTTTCTTGTTTGAGTTCGTAAGCAGAATTTGTTGCTTCGAAGGTAAAAAGCCCTCCCCACGACCAGTGGTAGGTTGGGTGAGCCTGACCCATGATGTTGAGAATAGCAAGGAGAATACCCCATAGTCCAAGGGCAATGAACCATTGGGAAACACCCTTAGTAGGATTCATTATTGCTGTGATGAGGTTGCTTGAACCGTCGTTCTCATCTTTGCTCATAGACTGCGCCACCTGCCTTTTGGATATAAGAACACCGAATCAACACGACGCTGCATAATCAGAAGTTCATAGTCGAGATTGATGTCGATATGGTCGCTCAAACACTTCTTTCATTTGTGATTCAGACTCGACCATAATGCCTTCAGCATCGATGTTTTGAGGAATGCATGAATTGATTTCCTTTGTACGCCCATACCTTCCGCGGGAGACGGTTCTTGCTGTGATGAGACCAAGCATGTCCAAATTAGAGATCAGTCCTGAGACACGACGTTGTGTCAATGGATTCTGCCTCACATATCGACAAGCCTGCGTGTAAACGTCGTAAACTTCTCCCGTCTGAATGTTCCTCAGGCCATTCCTCTCGTTGAGAAGGATTGAGGCAAGAACCAATTTCTGTTGGCTTGGTAATGAGGCGAGCACGGGGTGCATTTGATCGGCTTCCAATTGATGTTGAGCCATGCGCACGTGGGACTGAGTCACACACTCATCACCTGATTGCTCTGCTTTCTCTGTTGATACACGAAGAAGGTCGAGAGCACATCGGGCATCGCCGTGTTCTTGAGCTGCGATGGCAGCACACAGGGCAATAACGCTGTCATCCAGTGCGCCTTCAACAAGGGCACCTTCAGCACGTTGGCGCAAAATATTCTGGAGTTGCATGGCGTCATACGGGTTGAATACAACATCCGACTGACCGAGGCGGGAGCGTACACGTGGGTCAAGGAAGTCTGTGAATTTGAGATCGTTTGAGATTCCGATAACACAAGCTCGGGCGGATTTTAGCGATGCGTTGATGCTCGTCAAGTTGTACAACAGATCGTCTCCTGCCTTTCGAACAAGATGATCAATTTCGTCGAGTATAATCACGAATACCCCTCCTCTTTTGTCCATTCTTCGAACGAGTTCACCGAAGACACGGTCAGTTGGCCAGCCTGTGAAAGGGATCTCGTCGATTTCATGTGATTCGAGCAGGGAATTACCAAGGTGGCTCAGAACTCTGTATTGAGTATCGATTTGTCGGCAATTGACCATGATGGTCTGAACTGGTCGATTGATTTCCCTGCCTTTCGCTTCAAGTTCATCGCAGACATAGGAGGTCACGGCTGTCTTACCTGCGCCAGTCACGCCGTAGAGGGTCATGTTCGATGGGATGTGGCCGTTGAGCGCTTCAACCAAATTGAAGGTTAACTTCTCAATTTCACTTTGTCGGTGAGGGAGTTTTTTGGGGCGGAAGTCGTGACGAAGAACTTCTTTGTCAACGAACAGAGTTTTTCGTGAAAGGAAGTCATCAAAGATGTTTCCAGACATGATTGTTCCTCAGTTTTCCTATGTGCTCGTGAAACCGCCGGATTAGCGGATGCGCGATAATGTGCGTGAGTCCGAGTCCCCCTCATAAGCATGTCCTCTCCAACAAATCGGTTTGCTCAAATTGTCGAGTATTCGCTCTGACCTTTGAGAATATAAAGGAGAAGGACATTTAAGTTAAAAATGTAAAAATAACTCATCGAAAGAATAGAATTTTGTCATTTTCCGGAAAAGAAATTTTTCTTTTCAATATTTTTGCACAGACCAAATTGGCCCTTCCCGAAGGACTCGCAAACCATCCTCAGCATGATTCACGTTGGATGGGTGGTTCGGGTAAGCATCGGTGACCGTCGGGGTTCGGCCTGAACCTGGCGTGTCAACATAGGTGTGCGTAATGATAAACTCAACATCTTCATGTTTCTTGGCGATGCTTTCGACGTCCGAAGGTTTGTGGTGGGTATCAGAATCTACCCATTGTGGCAATCCCATTTCGAGGATCGTCATACTAGATTGAGCGATTTCTTCGTACAATGAATCACAAGGCCCAGAATCTCCGCTGTGTACAAAACTACCTTCTTTTCCCTTATCGAAATGATAGCCATAAGGGTCTACCGATTCATCATGGTACACAGCAAAACGAGTCCAGGTTAGCCCACAATTAAGTTCACCGTCGGAGGCCTCTCGCCACTCTATACGCTCAAAAGGTTCCTCCAAACTTCCGGGATAGGCCAGATCGCATAATTGCTTTAAGCGCGCTTTAACGCCTGGAGCAGCGACAACTGTGAGTGGCTTTTCATTCGCACGATCGGAGATGTATCGGCGTTCGAGAAGAAGAAATGGAAAGCCAAACACATGATCACCATGGACATGAGTGATGAAGATGGTTTCGATATCGCTGACTGATTGGCCTTCACGTCGAAGACTCGCAAGGGCCGTTGGAGGGCAATCAATAATGTGTTTTTTGTCAATCATTGCAAATGAATGATACCGGCCATAAGGAAGGAACGCGTTGCCAGTTCCCAGCATTACCACCTCATGCGCCATGGTGGTCGGTAAGGGTGGTTGCACTTGTCTTCATCGGTCAAAAATACATATCTTGATACGCAGAATCACCAGTCATCAATACATGCCAGAGGGACCTGAAATACGTCGTGCGGCAGACCGGTTGGGCAAGGCACTGATTGGAAAAAGACTCGTAGAAACCAAACTACCTTACACGAGCTTTCTTGGCAGAGAACATTTGATTGAAGACCAGCTTGTTATTGACGTTACAAGTCAAGCCAAAGCCATGCTCATCCGTTTTGAGAATGGTTGGACAATGTACAGCCACAACCAATTATACGGCAGATGGACGGTTCACTTGAGAACAACTGATCCTCGAATGAGGCGCACACTACGCGCAGAATTGTGCACAGACAAGCACGCTGTACGCCTCTGGTCAGCAACAGATATCGATTTGATTCCAACTGCTGAAGAGCCTCTCCACTCGTTTTTAGCACGCCTTGGACCCGATGTATTGGATGAGGGTGTGACCGTAGAGGTGCTCCTTGCTCAACTCAAATCTAAGAAGTGTTTTCGAAAGAAGGCGGCTACCTTGATGCTTGATCAGAGAAGTTTTGCTGGCCTGGGAAATTACCTACGCTCTGAGATTCTCTTCATGGCAGGTGTTCATCCAGATGACCGACCTTGTGATCTACCAGAGGAAAAACTCCAAACTTGGGCTCAATGCATCAAAAACGTCACCGTACAAGCCTATGAAACTGGAGGCGTCACCGTTCCAAAAGAGGTCGCTGCTGCAGGTAAAGAAAGGGGAGAACCACGTAGAACATGGCGCCATTACGCTTTTTGTCGGAATGAGCGCCCCTGCTTACAATGTGGCACCTTGATTGTTCGTCTTCGCTACGGAGGGCGTCGTCTTGACTACTGCTCAAGTTGCCAAGTGGCTCACCGTTGACTTACTGTTCATCGGGGCGAAGTGTGTGGCCGTTAGCAAGTGCTTGTTGAACTTGAAGAAATGTTTGGTGGTCGACCCGTTTCATCTCCTCGCTGCGTTTTGCAACATTTCTCATTGCCATAGAAAGGCGATGATTCCCTGAAAAGGCAAGTGAGTGGCGATCAAGATAAGCCCAGTAAAGACGTCCTATTGGACATGTTTTTTTCGGGTGAAATTCACAACTTTTGCAGTGATTACTCATTCGATTGATGTATGCAGAGCCTGCAACATACGGTTTTGTCATCATTGCCGAGCCAAGTGCGAAGGTCCCCATACCGAGCACATTTGGTTCAACAACCCAATCATAGGCATCAATGAAGGCAACATGGAACCAATCAGTAAGTTCTCTCGGATGAACATCGAGTAGATGGGCGATGTTACTCAACACCATCAATCTTGGAATGTGATGTGTCCAACCTTCATCCATCACAGAACTAACGGATTCATCCAAACAAGCGAGACCACTTTTTTTGCCCCAAAACGCCTGTGGCAGCGGATAGGTTTGCTCGAGGTGATTTGGATGGCCTTCTGAATCCAATGGAGCGGTTTCATGCCAATTTGCATCGCGCCGCGACATGGACCGGTTGACTTCCAAGGTCCGAAAGCCATCGGTCACATCGTGAATATGGTGAACATATTCACGCCAGATGAGTTGACGAACAAACCCCTCGATGTTGTTGAGTTGGGCATCACTCTCAAGTGCAAGGTCAATCGCCGTTTGCGGCATGACCCTGTGAAGATTCAGCAACGAGGCAAGGCGTGTATGAAACAAGCCGCGACTGTCGGTCGACATTGCATCTTCATAGGTACCAAAATGGCTGAGGCAGCGTCGAGCGAATTCAAGCATTCGACCCACGTCATCCAGAGTGGTTGGGATTTGGCTAAAATCGATTGAACCCGGGTGGTCATGAAAGACTCGATTGACGAGTTCTTCGACTTCTGAATCAATCTCATCAGATTCAAACACCGGCACTGAGGGAGCGGCTGGTTCACCCTTCCATGGCTTGCGGTTTTCTTCATCGAAGCTGTATTTTCCTCCCACAGGTTGCCCTTCAGCCATAAGCCACCCCGTGGATGTTCGAACCTTTCGGTAGAAGCGATCCATTCGGAAAGGTGGTGTTGTCCCCACTGCCTCAATGAACCAATTGCGAGGCGTTAACCATCCAAGGTGTGGGTGGGCTACAAGATGGCCTGAGTCAATGAGTGGCTCAAGTTCCAACCTCGTTGAATATTCAGCTGCTTCAATACAGTGAATTGGGCTTTCTGGTTTTGCAAGTGCTTCGATGACTCCGGCATAATCACCCTTGGTGACGATGTATTGAACGGCATAACCTTGCGCTTGTGCTTCTAGGCTGAAATGACGTTGATTGGAAAGCAGAAGTGCCAACTTTTGCTTGTGATAAGGTCGAGAACGCCCTTTCATTTCGGACTCTATGAACACAAGGCCAATCCTCCCAATGCGCTGCTCAATATCCCGGATCAATTCCAAATTTAGTTGGTCATAAGCCATCCATACCCAGGCATCAACCGAATCAGAGACAGGGAGAATTCGACGGCCAAAGCCCCTCGAACACGTGGTTTCATTCAATCTGTTCATCCTCTCAACCTCTGAGGTGGGCATCAACGGCTTTCGCTACCGCCTCTGCTGATTGGAGCGCCCCCTCGACGCTGCCATGAAGGGTGTGATCGCCACACTCGAACCCACTGATTCTAGGTGCTGCTTCAAGAATACAATCTGAACCAACTTCGGGTAACGCATGCTCTATGTGTTGAGTTGCTAAAAGGCGCCATGCTGGAGAAGATGAGGGAAACCACAGTGCAAGTTCTTGCCTCACTGCTGCTTCAACGGACGCTGCGTCTGTGTAGCCAGCGGCTTTGGCTCTCTCACCAACGACTGTGACAGTTACAAGCGACCGCCCAGGTGGTGCATAGGTTGGTTGAATATCGGAAGGAACGGCGAGATGGGCAATCAAGCCATTGTGGAGTTTTACATCACCGTTAAGCAACACATGTTGCGTTTTGAGAGGGGAAGATTCGGCATCAAAATGTAGCGTCCAAACATGGCGTTTTTCCAAATGTTGTTGCGTGTTAAAAGCTCGGACCACAGCATCGAAGGAAGAGGTTTTTCCATCAATCTCGATCGTGGTAAGATTCACAATATTCACGTTGCAATTGAGATGAATCCGTTCAGAACCTAAGCGCTCTGCAAGTTGGTTTGGGGCTGCAATGATTCCGTCTTTAGGCAAAATCATGTCTCCTTTGGACATCATACGGAATACAAATCGAAACATCCGTTCGTTGGTTCGCAAATCATCTTCGAGAAAAATCCCGGAGAAGAGAGGATGGAAAAAGCGATCGATCATCGATGCTGAGAATCCAGACCTCTCGAGGTAATGGCGTGCATCGTGGTTCTCACCTTCAAAAACTCGCTCGGTATTTCCACGGCGCACCGAAAACCGTAGCCGGGCGACTCGGAGCAAGTCAAATGGGGATGCGAACCGGTTAAGCCCACTCATCACACCTTGAATTGGGCGCCGAAAAGG
This sequence comes from uncultured Candidatus Poseidoniales archaeon, assembly GCA_964015875.1. GTDB lineage: Archaea > Thermoplasmatota > Poseidoniia > Poseidoniales > Poseidoniaceae > MGIIa-L1. Next base: position 40,110 of record CAXHEV010000004.1, on the reverse strand, counting down.
ATCTGCCATGCGCCAGAATTTTGCCTTGTTTTTTCGTTGTTGAACAATAAGCGCACCCGGTTCGAAAGCTTTGGCACCCATTGCGTTGAAGTCAAACGCCCGTTCTGATGTTGGGTAAGCAGTTTGCATGACGTGAAAGCCGTGATCGAGCAGGAAACCATCCACCTTGTCGGTCCCCATTCGCCCGCCGATTGAATTTGAGCGTTCATAGACGGAGACATCATGGCCTGCAGCCTGCAACAATGTTGCGCACCTCAGACCTGAGAGTCCCGCGCCTACAATTGCAATCGATGCCATAGTTTCACCTCAAATTTCCAATTTAGTCTTGAACTCTTCCAAGAATGGACCCATGGATTGAATCAACAATGCATCGGGGTGTGTGCGGATGACAAGACCGTCGAGGTACATCAAAGCACGAATGATTGGGAAGGCTTCTTCTCCAAATGTTGCTCCGGCATGTTCTACAGCCGCTTTGACAGTGCCCATCATAATTCGAGTCAAACTTTGTTCTCCAACAGGTTTCTTCTCGAAATCGGTGTAGATTTCTGTCATTGTGGCATAGTATTTTGCCAATTTTTTCGGAGTTGGGTTGACTTCAGTCATGGTAAGAAGCGCATCGAAAGCTTCCTGCATTTCCTGACGGGAAAGATGGTCAAAGAAGTGAAAGAGTGCATGAGCCACTTTTTTTGGTGCGTGACAAATCGCTCCGTTATCAATGAAAACGAACCGTCCGTCGTTGTCGACAATGCAGTTTCCAGGATGCAAATCACCGTGGAACGTGCCAATTCCGAATAAATATGCTCCGTGTATTCTGAAAAATTGGAGGAGAAAGTCCCATGTGAGTGCTTTTTCTTCAATTCCTTCTTCGAGGGACATACCTTGTACATACTCTGAAACCAGAATATCTTGATTTGACAATTCAGGATAGTATGTCGGGAATCGGAGCAGGTCCATTTGGAAGGTCCCATCAAGTGAATCTTTGATCGCAGCAAGTTCTTGTGCACCCTTTATCTCATTTCTAAGGTCAAGTTCTCGAAGCGTATAGTCTGCAACGTGGTTGATCAATGCCATTGGGTTACCTACCTTACGAAGTTTGGGAGCAAAAATCAAGAATATTCTGAGCCAGCGACGCATTCGTACGACTTCTTTCTTGAATTCAACAGCATTTGTCTGTTTGATGAATTTGATAACGACCTCTTCTCCAGTCTTGAGTCGCCCTCTGTGGACTTGCCCCACGGAGGCTGCTGCAAGCGGCTCATCATCGATTGAATCGAATGCTTGCATGAACCCATCGGGTGCTTTGTTGGCGATTGTTTCGTGAAGATTTTCCGAAGCAATTGAAGCTGCATGTTGGTAGAGTTGCTGAAGCTGACGGGCCTTTTCCACACCTAACAAATCGGGGCGGAGGGCGAAGATTTGGGCGAGTTTTACCGCAATCAGCCCCTGCCGTTGTATCCAGTCTAAGTCTGCTGGTTTCTTCCTCAGAATCTGCCGCATGAAGCGGAAGAAGGTCAGCATCCTCATACCTTCGACTCAGCCGTTTGGCTTATCAAGAGATGTTTTCATTCTAACAATTCTTCATCGGTTTCGTCGATAAAAACAAGGGTGTAGCGCCATGCATCATCCCCTTCTGGTTCCCTACGAATCCGGACATTTCCATTTTCTGGGTAGCGGGCAAGCAGAGCGCCTTCGATGATTCCATCATCAAGTTGCCAGAGTGGTAGGACATCATCGCCTTCAGTTTCAGGGTGTGCAAGATTGACGATGATGTGGAAGAACGGGTCAGCGTTGTAATCCAATTCGCCCAGTCCAGCGTGCTCCCACCAATCCATAAGTTCGTTCAGGAATTCGACATGACCCTCGATTTTTCGAAGGCTGAAAGAGAGTTCTTCTCCAATACGTTGGCCGACTTGTCGTAACATGGTGCCAAGGTCAATTCCTAATTCATGCAAACTGCTCATTCGCCCATCCTGTAGTGCCGCCCTTGCTTGGTTGATTTCGCTGCTCGAGGCTAAGAATGATTCCGGATTAAACGGCACATCGTCAACCGGCAAATCTTCGCTTACTTTCAGCGCTTGTCTGAACTGTTCGAGGAACGAACCCTGCCCTACAGTCAATCGTAGAGGATCAACAATTCGTTCTTCCGTGAATCTTTTCTTAGCCGCCTCGATATCGATGGCTTTTGTCCAAATAGCATTCACAAAATCACTGTGTGAGGCTGCAAAGACATCCGAATTCACAACAAGTGCTGCGTCGTCTCGGCCGCGGCCGACTGGGTTCTCTTCAACATGGAGGAACTGGATGACATTGCTATTGTCTTGTAGCACACCCAACGAACTTACTTCATCAGAGTGTCGCACTGAGATTGAATCATGAAGTTGGTCATAAAATCGAACGGTTCGACGGTCTAATTGAGCGAGTACAGTGATTATTACCCCTCGCTCTGCGGCAGAGTTCACTTCCTCAAGGCCAACCGAACGGCACAGGTGGAGGATTCCAAATCGGCCAAGAAGCAATACAAGGCGTTCTTCTGCTTGAGTAGCGAATTCTCCGATTCGCTTGTGAATGTGCTCCCGACCCTTGAGTACTGCGAATTTTGCGTTGGTATCTTCGGCATTTTCTTCACCGCTATCGTCGTAATCAGCAGTTGCTCCAGACATGATTGCTTCGAACGCTTTTGATGTTCGTTCAATCCGCTCTCGCTGTTCATTTAGTAATCGTTTGAACAATACTGGCAGCGATGAGCATGAAAAACGCATTGGACGGTCGGCCGTAACAGAAACAAGGCCTATTTCTGTCAGTCGTGAAAGAGAGTTGTATGCGTCGAGCCGGTTGGTACCGAGTTCCTTGGCTAGTTCACTTGCCTTGAGTTCTTTTGAGGACGAGAGAATCACCAAAGAGCGTGCTTCCCTTTCGGACAAACCAGCATCTTCGAACAATTCGAACCAATTCATTTCATTGTGCCCCCAGAAGAGAGCTCGCTGAAGGCGTCGAGAATTCGCGCTACGTGTCGCCTGGGGCGGAAAAGCCAGTCGTATGTGTAATGTACCGTACGGTCTGGGCCAATCAAGAACGATGACTTTGCTGGGAAACGGCCCAAAAATACCGGCACTCCAAAGGCATCTGCCACGAGACGTTCAGGGTCGCTTAACAACGGAAAAGGAAGATTCAGATCTTCCTTGAACCGACGATGATCTTCGACCGAATCTTGACTGATGCCGATGACTTCGACGGGTGGCGTGAGTGATTGGAACAAATCATACTGCTCTTTGAATGTTAAACAGCCACGTTTGCACGTGGGAGAGCCATCCTTTGCATAGAAGAAAACAACTTTCCATTTTCCGTCGAAATCTGAGAGTGAAAATGTTTCACCACTCGACGAAGGAAGAGTAAATTCCGGTGCTGTTTCTCCAGAAAGCTTGCTTGCCATACCTTCGCCTCAAAATCCCCGCTTATAATTTAAGAGGACTCAAGCCCCTTCGGGAATGAGGTGACCCATTCGCTTTTGCTTGGTAGAGAGGTAGTGGTCGTTCAGTTCACATCGCCCAGCGAGGTGCGGAACTCGTTCGGCGACTTGGATTCCGTTGGTTCGAAGGCCTCGGATTTTCAGAGGGTTGTTGGTCATCAAGTTGACTTTGGAAACTCCGACATTGCGAAGCATATCGGCGCAGAAAGAATATTCGCGTGCGTCAGCAGGGAGGTTCAAAGCTAGATTTGCATCAAGTGTGTCAAGACCACGGTCTTGTAGTGCATAGGCTTTGATTTTTGCTTCGAGCCCAATGCCGCGTCCTTCTTGACGCATGTAGAGGATGGCTCCGTGGCCGTGCTCTTGGATTCGGGCCATTGAGGCCTGTAGTTGTGGCCCGCAGTCGCACTTTAGGGAACCAAAGGCGTCTCCGGTAAGGCATTCTGAGTGGATTCGAACGATTGGTGTGATTTTCGAATCATCAAGACCAACTGAGAGAACTGAATGTTCTGCTCCTTGATCGTCGACGAAGACCCTCATTCGGAAGTTTCCGTGTTCGGTTGGAAGGTTGGCATCTGCTTTAACATTAACAGCGGGCTCGATGTTCTCTGACATGTCTAACGGTTCGTAAGTTGATGTTATAATATCCTGTTTTTTTTCTTGCAGGACCCCAAACAGTCCTTTATACGCATACTCTAGAAAATTGACTCCATGCACAGCGTAGATTGTGATGTAGGCGTTGCGGCAATCGTCCGCAGGGCTCGTTCAATCTTGCTGGTAAGAGAAGTCCACGGACGCTACCAGGGCCGTTGGGGGCTCCCTAAAGGCTACGTGGATGATGGTGAACTACCCCGGAATGCCGCCTTGAGGGAACTCAGAGAAGAGTGCGGCGTCGAGGGGACAGTTCGAGGAATTCAATCAGTACGGGAACGCTTGCTTGACGGAATGCCAGCTATCTTCATTGCCTACCTTGTTGACATTGAACCCTCTGCCGAGCCCGTCCCAAATGAGGAAGTTTCTGAAGCAGTCTTTGTCCCTGTGGACCAATTTTCAAAGTTAGAATGGATTAGTGATGCAATGCATGCCATGGCAGTAAATGCTGTCAACTCTAAGCACATTTTGAGCTCAAACGATTACGAGGCTGAGCGAGGCCACCCCTACGTATTGCACACTTTACCCCCAGCGCGAGGCGGGTTGTCGTGAACGAACGCCTTCACGAGCGAGCCAGAGCGCTCAATACTAAACCCATTAATGAAAATGGTGAATATGTCCTCTATTGGATGATTGCAAACAGAAGATTTCACACGAATGCATCCCTCGAATACGCAGCCGATGTAGCATCAAAACGAGATGTTCCTTTGCTTGTGCTCGAGGAAATCTCGACCCGTCACAAATTCGCTAATGATCGTATTACATCGTTCATGATTCAAGGTATGCTCGACAACACGCGCATCTTCAGAGAGAACAAAATCCGATACATCCCGTGGGTTGAAACACCGCTCTCCGGACACATTGGAAAGCTTCACGAACTTGCTCAAAATGCAGTGATGGTCATCAGCGATGACTTTCCAACATATTTCCCACGCAAAGCTGTGGAAAGCGCAGCCAAATCCTTGCCTCTCCGCTTCATGATTGTGGATTCGAACGGAGTCTTCCCGATGGCATGGACGGAACGTGCCTATCCGACTGCACACGGATTCAGACGGTTTGTTCACGAGAAATTCGTCGACTGCATGGAAACTTGGCCGTCCCACAACCCAGTTCAACCAAACCATTCCTTGTGGATGGAAGATAAACAATTTAACCAAATCGTGGAAAACTCGAAACTCGGCGTCACACCATTTGAATGGCTCTGGAGAGCAGGAGAACAAGGTTCCTCAGGTAAAGATGCATTGTCAACTCTCGACATCGATCACAGTATTCCCCCCGTGGCCAACGTCCGAGGAGGGCGGGACACTGCCGTGCGGATGCTCAGGGAATTCCTGTCCAACAGATTGAATCGGTACCATGAAGATCGAAATCAAGTCAAAAGCCCTGCAACCAGTGGTTTGTCCCCCTGGTTCCACTTTGGACACTTGTCGACCATCGAAGTGGTTCGAAGAATTCTCGACGCAAACGGTTGGATGCCTGATTTAATCAATGCTCCCCGACGAGGCGCCAGAGCAGGTTGGTGGGGCATGCCAGAACCTGTGGAAGCCTTCCTTGACCAAATCATAACATGGCGGGAACTTGGATTCAATAATGCATTCCACAACCCTGAACACAACCACTACGCATCCCTGCCTGAATGGGCTAAAATTACACTCTCTGAACACGCTGATGACGAGCGGACAACCTACACGCTCGAACAAATTCGAGAAGCGGACACCCACGATGAAATTTGGAATGCTGCACAACGCCAACTCGTCCGAAAAGGAATTATCCACAATTACTTGCGAATGCTTTGGGGCAAGCGCATCCTCGAGTGGGCATCGTCTCCTGAAGAGGCTGCCAAATGGATGATTGAATTGAACGACACCTATGCGTTGGACGGACGAGACCCAAATTCCTACACCGGAATATTCTGGGTGCTCGGACGACATGACAGAGCCTGGGGTCCAGAGCGTGCTATCTTTGGAAAAATCCGATACATGTCGTCTGAGAACACACGACGCAAATTTGACCTCAAACCTTACCTCCAAGAGTTCGGACACAGATAATGAGGCGATGGTATGGAATACACTCACGTGACTCAAGTTCCTGACGATATTGAAACCACATTTGCATGGCATGAACGCAAAGGTTCGTTCCGCCGCCTTATGCCACCATGGGAACAGGTCGAAGAAGTTCGAGCAGACCCTACCTTAGAGGATGGATCAGAGCGCATCTTCCGATTCCCGATGGGACCGATAAAACTTCAATGGATTGCAAGGCACAAAGGCTACAATCCACCGCATGCATTTGCAGATGACATGATCAAGGGCCCGTTCAAATCATGGTCACATGTTCACGCCTTTATCAGCAATGAAGATGGAACCTGCCGAATCGAAGACCGTGTTGAATTCAGTGTACCTCTCGGTGCCCTTGGGTCACTGGTCGCAGGCCGCAGCGTTCGCAAGAGAATCGATCGGATGTTCAACGCAAGAGGGATTCGACTTACCCGTGATATTCAACGCCACAAAGAATTCCGTCACCTAGCTCGAAAGAAAATTCTCGTTGCCGGTTCATCTGGGCTCATTGGCAGACAACTTGTAGCCTTCCTTGACACGGGAAATCACGAAGTATGGCGACTCGTCCGAAGGACACCCAAAAAGGGTGCACAAGAGATTCAATGGGATCCAAAAAACGGAACGTTGGATGCCTCATCTTTGGAAGGTTTCGATGCAGTCATTCATCTAGGTGGCGCAGGAATAGGCGACAAGCGTTGGAGTAAGAAACGGATGGAAATAATCCGGACCAGTCGAACAGAAAGCACCGGACTGCTGGCAAAAACACTTGCTGGATTGGAACACAAACCAGAAGTCTTCCTCGTGGCGAGTGCCATAGGCTACTATGGTAATCGCGGAGATGAGGAGCTTTCAGAAACCTCGGATGCGGGAGAAGGATACCTCTCAGAAACCTGTCTTGCTTGGGAAGCGTCTGCTCAGCCAGCCAAGGATGCAGGAATCCGAACTATTCACGCCCGAACGGGAGGAATTGTCCTTGATGCAACAGGAGGAGGGCTCGGCAAAATGCTGCTCCCGGCCAAACTAGGCGCCGGAGGCCCTATTGGACGTGGCCGACAATGGTTATCATGGATTTCAATGGACGATGAAGTCTATGCAATGCACCATCTGTTAATGACTGAATCATGCGAAGGTGCGTACAACCTTGTTTCACCAGGGATCGTGCAACAGAAAAAATTCGCAAAGGTGCTGGGTAGGGTCCTCAGAAGACCAGCTTTCATTCCTACGCCACCCTTCGGCGTATGGATTCTCTTTGGCAAAATGGGTGTAACTCTTACCACAGATAGCACGAGGGTTGTACCGGCACGCCTCCAAGAGATTGGCTACCGATTTGAACACCCGTCGCTTGAGCCTGCGTTGCGAGACACGTTAGGAATTTGGCGTTGAAAATCCCATCAGATTTTTATTGTCATAAATAATTCCTTTATCCCCAGACTCTTGAACAATGTCCAGATACAAACCGGAGTATTGGTTAATTCGGACCTCTACGGAGGAACATGGTTGGCCCGATTGTCAGTCCAGATGGGACCTCAGAGTGGAATGGTACGAAGTGGGTGCCTTTGACGAAGGACACAAGGCAAGACGCAAGCGTTTCAGTCCAAGACAGTGTGATTAGCGGCGATGTTAACATTTCTATGAATAATCTTGATCAGATAAAAGAAGCGTTTAGTCAAGTAATGAATAATCAACACCCACAACATGCAACTTACGTTGCGGCGAAAGTGGTGGCTCCGACCAAACAAATCTGGTTCTTGGGGAGAAGGATTTGGGAGCCTAAGGGTTTTCTTCTGTCTGTCTCTTTTGTGCTAAGTTTGCTGACGACCATTGCTTATGATTCTCCCTTGGGGGGTTTACTTGGATTGTTGCTTGCTGGATATTGTGTGAAAAACGGCGATATTAGAGGCATTCCAGTTTTCTTAGTGATTTTGTTGATGATTCTTATATCGGGATAATTATTCGAAATCACTTGCAGAGAGTGCAACGACCATCCGTTCAGTTGGTGGAGCACATACACTTTGCGCAACCATCTGAAGAAATTCTTTGCCTTCAGGATCTAGTGAATCATCCTTTGACGCGATTAGGATCTTATCCTTATTCCAACTGCAAAGTGGGAAAACCCCCTCTGTACATGTGTCACAAGGGCGATCAATGTTTTGTTGTCTCTTCGAGAGGGCATGTCGTGCAAGCAAGACATAAATCGTGAGAATAAATGAACGCAGAATCAATCCAGTGACATTGAAAGGAGCAAACAATAGAGGAGCGCCTATGAAGAATGCCGAACCAATACCTAATCCTGTTCGAGCTAATGTTTTGAACCATTTCTTTTGGTAGTGCATTTGCATGTACGGAAGCGGTGATAGGCATAAACCTGCGACCATAATAACCTCCCACCTAACATCATACATTTCCAAAGCGAATAGCATCAGAGTACCGACTACTACACCACTATACATCGAAACGCAACCCAAACAAAATGGGTGATTCATAATTCGAATTATGTGATGATCATGGAACGAACAATCCGGGTGGTGAGCACCCCAGCGATATTTTGAAAATTCATTAAAGAACTTAGCAAGTCCTGCCGGTTGGGACAATCACGGCACCTATCCGACTCTGAAGACAAGCAGAAGACTGTCATCCTTTGAACAGCATGCAACTTGACTTTCATGTTGCATCCAAACAAATGTTCGTCCTGCTGCCGCTTGCTGATTCATGATGTTTTGAATCTTATCTGCTTGATATGTTGACTCGCAGCACCCTTTTTTCATTGCTACAACTTCGTACCTGTGCGTGGGGGCCATCGAGGCTACTCCGGGCTGCATGCCAGCCATTACCCGCATGAGTTAATAATGGTATCTACTTTTACCGTTTTGACGTATTTTTTGAATGAAACTCCCCTTTTTCCGTCATCCTTTTGTAAATGACTCTATTAACGTAGAGGCGATTAAGTTATTCTTGTAAACTACTAGTCAAGACTAGGCGTAAACAATGTTGACAGTGCAACTTGCATCTTACGATAGAAATTGAGGGTGAGACGTCGGCTGAGAACGTCCCCATTTCTTCGTATGGCTTCTTTGAGAATAGCGTTGTAAGCAGTGCACATCAGCCTAGGAGATCGTCGCGCATCTTTGTCGAGAAGTGGCAGCAGGCCCAATGCATTGTTTCTGTTGGTCACTACATGATCGATGTAGTGGCGCATAAAGTTCTGCCACCCAGGGCGGTTTGCCAATGTTGGATCTGTTAAGTCGTCATGGGAGAGACCGAATTTCGCGAGTTCCTCAGTTGGCAGATAGATTCGATTCCGTTGCAAATCTTCTTGGATGTCTCGAAGAACGTTGACCAGCTGCAAAAAGAGTCCCATCTCAACTGCATGGCGACGAGCGCTAGGATCACTGTAGCCATAGATTTCAATGAGGCACAAGCCGACGGTTGATGCGACACGGTAACAATATTGTCGCAAATCTTCGAATCGGGCATAACTCGTTTCAAACAAGTCGTCTTCCATGCCGTTGATGAGTTCATGAAGGTGGGCGATTTCAATTGGATACCGTTGAAGGGTATCGGCAAGGGCAATGAACATCGGTTCAGACATTGGTTGGCCCTTTTCGATGGCGTCCAGCCTTTTCCTGAACATCATGAGGGCGCGCAAACGCTGATGATGCTCTTTTTGGGAATAAATTGGATTGGCTTCTCGTTGGGCGAGGAGTTCTGTCAGTCGTTCAGAAGTTTGTTGATTTAGATGTGAGAGATTTGCTTGTGGAAGCCAATCACCATCAACGATATCATCGACCCGACGGCAGAATGCATACAGTGCATTCACAGCCTTTCGCTTCTGCTCAGGAAGGTGGCGGAAGGAACGGAAGAAGGAGCTGGAGGCTGCCCGGGCGACAGATTCGCAATGCAGGTAAGCATCCTCGAGGCGTTCGGAGAAGGAGGACTCTCCGTTTTCAACCAACAAGAAACTTGACGACATACGATATTCCACCTAGACAGCAACCTTCTTGCGAGTATGTTCATATTTGAAGTATGGTTTTTTTCCGTCAAAGAAGACGGCGTTCAACCTCAAGCCAATTCAGTCCAATCCACGTCGGCTTCAGCCATTTCGACTTCATCAACATCCATCTGGGCGAGTTGAAGTTTACCTGACAGTTCATCATTGACTGCATGCCAATAGGAATAGGCTTCAATAACCCAAATACCAGACTCTCGGGTACCGTTGCCGCTGCCCTTGACACCGCCGAACGGAAGGTGTGCCTCAGCACCTGTAGTCGAGTTGTTAATTCCTGTCATTCCGGCCTTTATGCCAGTCTTGTAGCGGTAGGCTTCGAGTCGATCGTTGGTGTAAATGGCAGAAGAAAGACCGTATGGACTTGCGTTTGCGAGGTGCAGTGCATGGTCGAAATCTTTGGCCTTACAGATGGTGACAGCTGGGCCAAACACTTCTTCATGGAAGCACTCCATGTCCTCAGTAACGTCGGTAAAGACGTGAGGCCACATGTAGACGCCATCATCAGCGTTGCTCAGGAAGTTGGTGGGCTTGTTGTCGTTTGTGATTCGCCCTTCACCGTGAATCATAGTCGCCCCGGACTTTTTGCACATTTCGAGATCCTTGAGGAAATCTTTGGCGTACTTCTCTGACAGCATTGGGCCGTAGAGAACACCGTCATGGACCAGCGAGTCACCAATACGAGTCGCCTCGACTTTAGCCATGAATTTGGTCATGAACTCGTCGTAGACATCTTCGTGAAGAATGAGGTTGCCAAGGGAAGTACACCGTTGACCTGCTGTTCCAAAAGCACCCCAGTAAGCACCTTCAACAGCATTATCGAGATTTGCAGATGGCATGACGACAAGAGGGTTCTTGCCTCCCAATTCAAGGGAGCATGAAACGAGGTTTCGGCCACAGACTTCACCAATCATCTTTCCAACCCCAGTCGAACCGGTGAACGAAATCTTGTTGACGCGTCCTTCATCGACTGCGTCGACAAGGTGTTGTCCAGCGCCGCTTCCCTTGCCATGAACAAGGTTGATGACACCGTTTGGCAATCCTGCTTCATGCATGATGCGGGCGAGAGCAAACGAGAGAAGAGGGGCGTCTTGTGGACTCTTCCAAACGCAGGTGTTCCCGCACATGATCGCTGGAATCATCTTCCAGAACGGTACTGCTGCAGGGAAATTACAGGCATTGATGATGCCACAGACACCGAGCGGCCTGCGGTAGGTGAACAGTTCTTTATCTGGCAATTCAGAATTGACGGTTTGACCGTACAAACGTCGTCCTTCAGATTGGAAAAAGAGACAGGTGTCGATGGCTTCTTGAACAGATCCAGCAGCTTCCTTCAAGGTCTTGCCAATTTCACGGGTTTCAAGTGCGACGATTGCATCTTTGTGTTCCATGAGCAATCTGCCCATATTCCCGATGATTTGGCCTCGGGTTGGAGCAGGCGTAGCCGCCCAACCTGGGAAGGCCGCATGGGCTGCATCCAATGCAGCGTTTACGTCCTCTTTGGTAGAGAGAGGAAAATGACCGAGTGTGTCCTTGAGTATTGCAGGGTTGATTGAAGAAAAGGTTGAACCATCACTTGCAAGGGTCAACTGGCCGTTGATGATATTGTAGCCGCGAACCGCTGGTTTACCATTTGGATTTTCGTGGGATATGAACTCGAGACCTGTTTCTAAAACATGAACCATGCCCCCCCGAGGAAAAGGCCCTTCTTGAAAGTGATGGAGGCGTACGGTGACTCTGCACACATCATAAACCATCGAAAATCGACATTAGGTTAAAAGGGGGTCGGCGTGAAGCAAGAGGGGAAGGGCACTGTTAGAGGTTTAAATCATCTCGACGGTTTTCTTCACGGAAGTGGTAATATGGCTGATGATGAAAACACAATGTCCTTGCGAGTAGCAAAAGCAATTCCCTCCGATGTCGGCCATGGTCGAGCACGAATTTCAGGTGAAAACGATCTTGGTCTGAAGCCTGGTGACATCGTTGAAATCAAGGGCGACAAGCGCTCGACTGCTGCTATCTATTGGCGGAGTCGACCCGAAGACACGAAAATGGAAATCATTCGTGTCGACGGTATCATCCGAAAGAATGCAGGGGTAAGCCTCGGCGATCGTGTTACTGTTTCCAAGGTTGAAGCAAAAGAGTGCACAAAGCTTGTGCTCTCACCAGTCATGGCGAACAAACAGAAGGTGAAATTTGGTCCAGGTATCGAGGGCTTTGCACGCCGTGGACTTTCAAAGCGGCCAGTCGTTCAGGGGGACCGGATTTTCATTCCAGGCATGACCTTGTTTGCAGAAGCCCTTCCTTTCGCAGTAGTCAGTACCGTGCCAAAGGGTATTGTCAAGGTGACCAATGACACCGACATTGTCATCAAAGACGAGACCGTTGACGATGAGGATGTCGGTCAATCAGAAGGCATCACCTACGAAGATGTCGGCGGCATTGGCCAACAACTGCAAAAGGTTCGAGAAATGATTGAACTACCACTCAAGCATCCAGAATTGTTCCGACGCCTCGGAATTGATCCACCAAAGGGAGTCCTCCTCCATGGACCTCCCGGCACAGGAAAAACCATGATCGCGAAGGCAGTTGCCACTGAAGTAAATACCCACTTCAAAATAATCAATGGACCTGAAATCATTTCAAAATACTACGGTGAATCAGAAAAGCAACTCCGTGAGATATTTGACGAAGCAGCTGAAAACTCACCTGCCATCGTGTTCATCGATGAAATCGATTCTATTTGTCCGAAGCGTGAAGATGTAAGCGGTGAAGTGGAACGCAGAGTTGTCGCCCAAATGCTCACACTCATGGACGGTATGCAAGGGCGAGACAATGTGGTCGTCATCGGAGCAACCAACCGACGAGACGCTCTCGACCCTGCACTACGACGTCCCGGTCGATTCGATCGTGAGATTGAGATCGGTGTCCCAGACCGTGACGGACGTCAGGAAATCATGGACGTCCACACCAGACAGATGCCAATTTCTGAAGACTTCGAAATCAACTGGGTCCTTGACAACACCTACGGGTTTGTCGGTGCGGATCTTGCTGCACTCGTTCGAGAAGCAGCCATGAAAGCACTGCGACGCTATCTGCCTGAAATCGAACTTGATGAAGAGACCATTCCTCCTGAAGTACTCGAAAAGATGGAAGTTCGAATGGACGACTTCAAAGAAGCTATCAAAGACGTGGAACCGTCTGCGCTACGTGAAATTTATGTCGAAATCCCAGAAGTCACATGGGATGAAGTAGGCGGCTTAGAAGAAGTCAAAGATCGGCTTAAAGAATCGGTCGAATGGCCGTTAACTAAACCTGAATTGTTTGAGCACTTTGGTATCAAACCACCGCGTGGTATTGTCCTCTTTGGAGCACCCGGAACTGGGAAGACACTCTTAGCAAAAGCGATTGCCAACGAGGCACAGGCCAACTTCATCAGCATCAAAGGACCTGAGCTTATTTCCAAGTGGGTCGGAGAGTCTGAGAGGGCCATTCGCGAAATCTTCAAGAAAGCAAAACAGTCTTCACCCGCAATTATTTTCCTTGATGAGTTCGAGTCGATAGCCAGCATGCGCTCATCGAATTCCGATGGCTCCGGAAGCGATGTTTCCAATCGAGTGGTGAATCAACTGCTTGCAAGCATGGACGGAGTTGAATCACTCGACGGTGTCATCATCGTCGCTGCGACCAACCGTCCAGAAATGATTGACCCTGCACTTCTCCGCAGCGGAAGGTTCGAGCGAGTGCTGCACATACCACCGCCGGATGTTGGAGCACGTGAAGCAATCTTTACGATTCACAGCGAAGGCATGCCGCTTTCGAAGTTCTCGTTGAAGGACATCATTAGTGGCCTTGACGGGTTTACTGGAGCAGACATTGAGGCAGTATGTCGTGAAGCTGCGCTTATCTGCATGCGAGCAGAGAAGAAGAAAGTCACAAAGACCCACTTCGAAGAGGCCATCAAGCGGGTACGACCAACAGTCACTCCTGAGATGCTTGATTATTACCAGAAGATGGAAACTCGACTCACGAGTGGTCTGTCGAACATCAAGCGAAACCGAGATACCAGCTTCGGCATGGAATCAATGTGAGCAGGCCCCTACCGTCGACGCATTGATGGGGCGCGTGTTCTTCGCACAAGATGTACAAGGAGGGAACACTCGTGGCAATTTTCGCAAAGGACATCATTGGAAGAGATGTTGTTGGTCGTCAGGATGAACGACTTGGTGAATTGAAGGATGTTGCCTTTGACACAGCGACCGGATCCGTGATGTCAATCCGAGTGCGAATTGAAGCCGATATCGACCCGTCAAAATTACCTTGGTCAATGGTCGACGGCTTGATGGAAATTCCTGTTGATGACATAAGTCGAATCGCCACAAAAATCCACTTAAAACGCTAAATTAACGGCGAAAAGGCCGTTTTTTCAGGAAAAGATGTAACCATTGCGATGAGCATTTGATTCCCAGACAGTAACAACCTTCTAAACCGATTTGAAGCCGTCGTCATGTCGGAATCGTGCTCCACTTGGTGATTTAATGTTCGGCGAGCGAAACATCAACTACCGAAGGGTCGGCCTACAGGCCGCATTTTGGTTTGTGATGTCCCTCCTTCTGATGACGATTCTCCTGAATTTTGTCAATCTCTCCAACACGAACCAGTTGTCTGCATATGATGACGATTGGGACGATATGTCAGCTTTCAGGGCTGACCTAAAAGCAGCAGATATCAAAACGAGTTCCTTGGTAAGCAGCCCACTGCTCTTGGCCGATATCGAGGATCCTCGAAACACAACATACATCGTGGCTGGAGTTGAACGTGACACCCTCTCACTGCCACAATTTGATGAAGACGGATTCATCACTATTGCCGCAGAAGATGGGTATTCACCATCTGAAATTAATGCCATTGTAGAATTTGTAGAAGCTGGAGGCACGGCCCTAGTTCTCGATGATTATGGCTTTGCAGGAACCATTGCCGAAGCCTTTGGTATTCGCTATACTGGATATCAATTGTATGACACGACCTATGTGCCTGAATTGGATTACAACTTCATTTGGATGTGTGTTCAAGCAACCCCGTGTGGTATGAACGGCACCACGATTGACTCAGCCACCCTATCGGTCCACGACCGATGGAGCGGAAACTTAGGCGAAGGGGAGCACCCATGTGCCGCTCTCAACGGTCAAACGATGCCGATTGAAGATGCGGGATTGTGCGCTCATCATTGGCAGGCCGGAGAAATTCAATACAATTCTACCTACCAAGTCCTGCTCAACGATATTACTGCCTTAGAACTGATCCCGGGTGCTATTGGAGCGCTCCCTGAAATTTCAGTTCGTGCCGTGACCAGCAATGAAGCAACCGTCGACGTGAATGGCGATGGAGAAATCTGGGTCGGTAATGAACAGAATTCTGAAACTCCCGACCTCTGGGGTCAATTCAACCTCAGTTTCGAAGCATGCGCTCGAAGCAGCTGCGATCCAAACGACGGTGGTCGAATTGTCTTCATGGCGGATGGGTCTGCATTGATTAACGCCATGTACGATTATGAAGGCTTCAACGATGGCGAATATGGTCCAACCAACAAGACGATCCCCGAAAATGACAATCGAAAGTGGGCTATGGATTTCATTGCAGAGGCATTGATGTCGACAGAACCTGACGAAGCGGGGCAAGCATCCCCGACCGCCATGGTCATCTTTGATGAATCGAGGCACCCTCAAAACGCACTCCTAGCAGATTCATACAACACCATCTACTTCCTTCTGGTGTACTTCACCGGGGAAGGCCTTGCCATGCTCTTGCTCTTCTTGGTGCTGTTCGTGACCTTTGAAGCCGTTCTGCTCAAGAAGCGAGACCCAGAGCCTTGGCGCCACGTCTTCAGCATCATTTACTACGGATTTGGTGATGCTAATCGCTACACATACTACGCAAAGAGTGAGAAAATCCGGCAGGTGTTCCTTTCAAAGGTGCGCAACCAAAATGGCCTTACTCGTGAAGAGTTCCATGCCATGCCTGCAAAGGACCTTGTTGCCCTCATCAATGACCCTGTGCTGGCTAAATTTGCCATTGAACCCAGCAAGTACTCACTAGAACAAACCGTGGCTGTGGTCAAGAGAATCAAAGCGTGGGGCAGAACCTGAGGTGAAATCATGTGGACACGTAAGGCATCATTCACATTCACCGGAGGTATTGCCCTGGTGCTCATCGGGATGATGATCTCAAACCTCCAAATGATGATCTTAGGGTTGACATTCGTCGCCTTCATCGTGGTCAATTCGTGGATTTCAGGCCACGGCGAAGTCGAAGTTCAGCGAACGCTTTCGGCGGACAATCTCTACAAAGGTGACGATTTGTATGTGGAATTACTCGTCACAAATCGTTCCAATAGGAACACCCAGTTGCTCGAGGTCTACGATAACATTCCTCATGAAATGAAATTACGAAGTGGTCTCAATCAGATGCGACTCAATCTAAAGCCTGGTGAAAGTGCTCGAATTCGCTATGTACTTCGCTGCCCATTACGAGGCCACTATTCCATTGGTCCTGTTTCGCTGCGCTCACGCAACACCTTCAACCTCGGTGTCGATGAAATGTATGTCGATCACCACAGTGACATCGTAATTTTCCCACAAATCAAGGAAGTTGAGGAAGCCTTCCTTCGATCACGTACTCCAAAAATGTACACTGGAGCAACAACACTTCGAACACCTGGTCAAGGATCTGAATTTTACTCACTCCGCGAATATGTACCCGGAGATCCGTTCAAAAACATCAATTGGAAGGCGTTTGCACGAACTGGAGAATTGATGGTCAACGAAAAGTGTCGTGATGCGGTGACGGACCTGTATTTGTTGCTGGACAGCCGGGATATTTCTCGAATTGGAACCGTGCTGAAAAACCCGCTGGAAATGGGAACCGTTTCAGCAGCCAGCCTCGCTGCCTTCTTCCTCAAGCGACGGGACTCAGTTGCCTTGGCCATTTTCGATGAGAAACTCTCCTACCTTCCGCCGGATACCGGAGACAAGCAGTATTTCAAAATCTTGAGCGCCCTTGCAGGCGTCTCCCCAAAGGGCGCAATGCCTCTTCAAGCCGTGACTAATTCGCTAAGTGGCCGCTTCAGTCGAGGCAGCCCCGTGTTCATCATTTCCTCCTGTGAAGGCGACGGGACCGTCCCTGCTGCAGTCAGGGATTTAGTCGGTCGCGGTCACGAAGTGACTGTCCTATCACCGTCGAGCATCGACTTCGAACGCTTGGTCAGTAGGATCCCACGAATGTCATATGAGGTGCTGAAACTCGAGCGGCAAAACAGACTCACCACACTCGCAGGTTCAGGAGCCCAAGTCATTGATTGGATGCCCGATATGGACCTCTCTCAAGCATTGATGCAGGTAAGGGGGTACTAAGCATGGCAGATGATGTTGGCCTCCAAAAAGACGTCACCGTTGGTGGTGAATATCGTCCGAGGACACTCCATCTCAAATTATTGAGAAAGCAATGGCAAATTTTAGCTTTGCAAATCATCGCAACTGTCGCCCTTGTTGGGATGTACCTAGAAGTCGTATCGACATATGTTGTTGGCTCGATTGACCACACCATGCTCTTTGATACGATTGAGGTCTTGATTGGACAGCAACTTCCAATCGGAGACTTCCTCACCGGCGAAGGTAGCTCTGGACTTGGGCGATTTTCAGTTCCCCTTGTGCTTGGCCTATCACTTGGTGGAAGCATGGCACTCCTTGCCTTCCAAACACCAAAAACCCAGCAGCGAATCAAGCTTGGTTTCATCATCACATTGATCGTCATGTTGATTGGAAGGTTGGTCGTATCGTGGGGCTTTGGCATGCTCACCAGTTTCGATCTACGGTTACCAAGCCAAGGAGAACTTTCAACCCTTGAATGGCCGCTATTGATGATTTTGTCGTTGATGATTTTGTTCATGTACCTCCTACCGGTGATCATGGGCACTCGTGGAATTTGGGGTCTATCTCGGCGTTCAATTGCATGGTCAATTGGTTTCACGCTGCTGTTCCTTGGTATCCACGCCATCCTAGCATTCCCACTCATCAACGGGCAATTGGGCTCGTATGGAGATGCGTTGACAACGGTGGAGACACAATTTACCGAACCTACCATTGGATTGTTTGGATTGATGCTGGTCACCAATGAACAGTTCGCTTTGATCATGATTGCCGTGCTCATCATGGTGTTCCAAGAATCCTCTTATGGCGTCATTCGATACCTTGAGTATGCTTATCGGCTTCCCGAATCGTGTAAGCGAGACCCGGAATATGTGCGACAAATGGACAACGTGCTGAACACACATCTGAAGCATACTTTTGGCTTCCTTGGCCTGACAGGAATAGCAACAATGGTTGCCCTTGGATTCCACAGCGTTCTGCTCGACATCGTTGAAGGCTCAACTGGAAGTCAATGGGCCGGCCAAGTCTCTGAATCTATTGAATTATCACTCACATACGGCCTGGTGATTTCAGCACTTATGTTCTTGAGCATTATGGCCTTGTTGAGATTCTTCGTGCCCTGGGAACGGGTGTGGGGACTTGTCAACACGATCCGTGGTCAAAATCCGGCTACACCGGTCGCATCAACGAAAGAAGTCGTTGATCTTTGATTGCATAATTACCAGACACGTTGTAAAACGCGTCCAAGGAATTCAGTTAACAGCATGAGCCCAATGGGTAAACCACACCAGCCGATTACAAACGAGAGCCATGATGGAGAATCGATGGCATCCATGGCACTTGGTTGGAGGACTACAAATCCTACAACAGCAGCGACAAACAACATCCGCTCGAGAACCATTGGATAGGCGCGTCCAGGTGATTCAACGCGTGCCATGAGTGTCGTTGCGTCTTCTGACATTCAACCACCTCAAAGGTCTAGGCCGGAGAGTCGTGCTTCCAATGCCGCTAGTGCGGGATCTACTTTCACTTCAACGACGGGTTCTTTTCGGTGCTCCCAAGAGGCATCAAGTTGTGCCAGCTCGGCTTCTAGGGCGGCTCGCTCATCGCTGCCTTCACCATCCATCGAAACGACTGGATTTGCTTCTGCACCGGCTTGAGGTGTAGCCTCTGATTCTGGAGCGTCATCTACAGGAACTGGCATTGATTCCCATCCATCTTCGTCAGAAGATGATTGTTCGGGGGTCGCATCGAGCGAGACCGGCACCTCTCCTGCAAGGGATGATTCCATCGTTGCAACCATCTCGGTCTCGACTGGTGTGCGCTGAGAGGCTGGAACTGATTCTCGCTCATATGGAAGCAATCCATCGCGCTGGAATTCCCACAGCATGCCTCGTGGCACTCCATCTGCAAGGCCAGATGCATCGAGTTGTGTAATGAGTTCCTCAAGCACTCGAGCCGTGTCTTCTAAGGCAACAGCCTCTCCTGCATCCCTTTGGTCTGCTTCAAGATAGATATCATCCAATGCGACTTGAATCAGTTTTCGAGTCGCCTGAGCAATGCTAGGTAGTGCTTCTGGACGGGTACAATTGTTGAGTAGGGCTTCAACTTCCTCTGGCGGAGCTCCTAATCGGACCAGTTGCTCAAGCACGTTTCTCAATCGACGAAGCATGGTAATCGAACGGTCATAGTCCTCAAGAAGGTGTTCCAAATCGATAACGACGTGACCTACTGTTTCACCAAGTTGGTGCTCTAAACGCTGCTGAACTGACCAGCGTGCAAGCCCTCGAACTGCGCCTGCAGTTTGTGGCACCTGACGTTCAAGCAAGGTCATGACTTCGCTTGACAAAAGATGCCTTGGCGTGGCTGCGACATGGTCAACCGTCGATTGAATAACTTGGAGACCCCGCTCGACAGCACGATCAAGCAACGTCACAGAGTACCCCAAAGCCCGAGCATGCTCGAGCCGTTCAAGGACAGGACCAAGCCCGTCAAAGGTAGCAGCATCATCGAGCAACGCTTGGGCGAGTGGTTCCTCTGCAAGCCTAGCACGGAGGCGCTCGGCTTCCTGAATATCCGACACGGCAGCCTCATGGGCATCTGACAGGGCTTCTGCTCGCTCAATCAATGAAGCAAGTTCTGCTTCAGAGTGACCACGGCGAGCACCAAGGTCACCTAACTCGCGTAGAATTTGACGGCGTTCTTGCATGAGCTCTCGCAATTCTGCTTGAACTTGGGCTTGCCTCGCCTCATCCCCTGCCAAGCGGTCACGATTTTCTTCAGCCCGACGACGGCTCGCCTTCGCCTCCGCCTCGATAGCGGCAAGTTCGCTGGTATTTGTTTTGATTTTCTCATCGAGCATGAGCACTTCTGCTTGAGCTCGTGCGTGGCGTTCTCGTGTTGCAGCAACCTGTTCCTGAAGAACTTGAAGGCGACGCTCGTCGTCTTCTGTTTGTTGCCGTATTGTCGACAATTGTTGGCTATGAGTGTTGAGTTCAGCATTGAGTTCGGCCTCCTTGAGCGACATGTCCTCAATCGCTGCACGAAGGGATTCACTGGAGGATGCATCCCCGAGTGCTTTGGCTAACTCCGCAGCTCGCACTGAAACTTGGTGTTCGAGTTCGTTGACTCGACGAACCAAACGTTCTGCTCGATTTTCTGCTTGCTCCGTTAATCCCTTAGCTTGCGCCAACTCAATTTGCATTGTGCTAAACTGGCTGTGGGCTTCCTCGAGAGAAATTGTTGATTCAGTTCGGGTTTCAGTGGCTTCTCTTGCGATGATTTGAGCGGCATTTGCTGCTGCAATTGAGGAATCTAAGTGGCTTTGAAGAGCTGCCTTCTCCTTTTCTAATTCATCGATTCGATGATCAGCAGTTTCTAGACGACGACGCAATCCAGCATCTACGGCCAAGGGCTGAGCCGTATCACCGGGCAAACCGCCGCTCACAACATCAACGGTCTCTGAAAATGTAGCACTGGCTCGACTCTTGCGAAGTTGCTCCATTCCAATTTCAAAGCCAAAAAGATCGTTCAGTTTTGCCTTGAGTGTGGCTCTGCGGCTTTCCGAACGAGTCCGAAGCGTCACGAGCAAATCATGGAAATCATCGAGCTTGAATTCTTCAACAGTTCCCGATTCTCTTGAAATAATGCTTCCTGCGGGAAGTCGGTGCAACTTCAGGACGCGAGTCGAATCTGTGAAGGTAAGCATGGCCTCTTCGAGGGACTGTCCCTCAGGGGCGGAAACACCTACAGGCACACCTCGTGCCAGCAACACCGAAACAGATGTCGATGATTGACCAGATTGAAGATGGCCTGTAACCTGCTCCTTGACACCAGCAGTGAGCATCGACAAAATTGCATCAGGGCCACCTCGGCCTTCACGCAGGACAAAGCCATCAGGAATTGGACCCCCAGCTGCGCCAATGGCTCCAACTTCCCCGTCAAGAACAGCAGCCACTGCAGAAATCAATCGCGCATGGTTGGTATTCGCCTCAGTCCAAACACCCAAAGACACGTCACCGGCCTTGGCTAGCAGAAGCGAACCATCTTCATGGTGCATCGTCCAGTGGCTACCATTACTCACGCCATCCTCATCGAGTACGCTGATGTTCATGGATTCAAGGGTGGAATGAATTTCTTGTGCTAACATTTCTGGAGAATTTGGCAAGTCACCAACGCTGTCAATGAGCATGCCTTGATCGATAGCAACGGCGCCACGAACGGTATCACGTTCCACAACAGCTCTTAGCACGGAGGACAGATCTCTGGCGAGAAGACGAACAACAGCGTCACCTCGAGGCAAAAGGCCCTGACGGTCGGCTTGATGTTCGAACGCTTCAGGGATTGTTTCTGCCACACTTCCGAGGCCAGCAAGTGAATACGAACCACCAATGTGGCGGCAATGTTCCTTCGCCTCAAGTTCCTCAAGTCTGAGGCGAGCCTCTTTTCCTGCAAGCAAAAGTTTGCCTTTACCGGATTCAGCAATCCAGCCAACAACACGGCCCGCTCGAACCAGGCGGTGACCTGCAGGCGTTTTTCTCCGTCCAATCCACGTGCTAATGACACCGTGGTCGAACGATTGAATCGCACCAGCCTCGACAGAAATTGCGCCTTCAACTGGGGTTCCTTGTGGTAGTGTAAACATATCATCAACTCACTGTGGGGTGGTGGCAAAGATCCTCCGATCTCGATCAATGGCGTGACGCCAGCGTGCTAAGCGGCCGCCAGAACCGGAGAGTGCTACGATTCGTGTTGGGGAAGTCACGTCAATCATTGTACGTTCTTTTCCTTCACACCAAACCTCGTAGATTGCCCCCAATCCAAGAGCATCTGCCACTTCGAGAGCAGCGGATAGGACCTCCACTGCATGGTCGACAGGTGGCATTGCACCCTCATCGCCTACGCTTGCCAGTAGAGAACCGCTGTCATCGAACAGCATGGCTTGTTGAACGCCATCAAGGCGATACAATCCGGCCAGCGCACGTTGTAACATGGATGCTCAAACCTTTCGTCAGCGTTGTGGCCTTCAAGAAGGTTGCTGTTTCCATCCCCCTAAAGGGGGATTTGCAGACCCAAATCAATTTCCCAACTGGATTTCATAGTTTTGAAACGCGGAAGAGTCTTACTGCTCTCCTTTCCGCGTACAGTTGCCACCACAAAGTCAGAGATCTGGGGGCCCAAGTGATTCCACGCGTACTTTGATTTGATGAAATTACCAATTGGAAATTTAATTTTTCAATTGGAAATATGGATTCGATTTGATCGCACTATGAATCAGATCGAAGCGGGGAGTTCAAACCACAATGGCCCTCCCGCTACACATGGCAGAGCAAGAAACACCGGGGTTCGAAATCCCCCAGTGCGACAGTTGTTCACGTCCTGCTGTGCTGGAACAGGCCTATTCAGGCCGAATTTTGTGCAATGAACACATGGCGAAATCAGTTCGCAAGAAAATCGCAAAAGAGCTGAGGCAACAATTGGTGTTGCCAAAAGACCGGGACACGACCATTTTTGTTGCGATTTCTGGAGGCAAGGATTCTGCAGTCCTCCTTGACAGTCTTGTCGATTTAATTGGGGCGCGGCCCGATGTGCGCATCGTTGCAGGAACCGTGGATGAGGGCATCGAAGGATACCGGCCGCCATCTCTTGAATGCGCCCAAGAACTGTGTGATCGCCTTGGAATCGAATTCATCACTGTCTCATATCCAGAGTTAAGTTTCAAAGAAATGGATGAGGTTGCAAGCCGTATTCCAGACCTCCTTGAATCAAACCCCAGCGCACCAAGGCTCCCCTGTTCTTATTGCGGTGTGTTTCGCAGACAAGGCATCAACCACTTAGCAGACAAAATCGGTGCCGACTTCATTGCTCTAGGACACAACCTCGATGACATGGCCCAAACTGTGTTGATGAACATGACCAACGGTGACCTTGACAGGACCCTCAGATTAGCCCCGCACACCACCACTGTCGTTGAAGGAATGGCACCGAGGATTGTACCACTGCGGTGGATTCCAGAGCAGGAGGTACACCTGTATGCTCTGCACCGAAACTTGCCATTGCATCACGAAGAGTGCCCGCATGCACAAGGAGCACTTCGTTGGAGGCATCGAGAATTGGTAGCTCAAATGGAAGCAGATTCACCAGGTACAAGGCACGGACTTCTTCGAATGGCTGACAACATCAAGGCCCTTAGAAACAAGCAGCCGGGGGATGAACCATCCATCGCTCCGCCTACGCCATGTCCAAGTTGTGGGGCAATGACGTCTGGAAGCCAGTGCAAAGCGTGCGACTTTAGAGCGCTGCTGAACGACTGATTAGAGGACATTCTTGACCAATTCATCAAGATCTTGTGGCCGGCCACAGTAATGGCAGCGCAATTGCAATGGATCTCTACTTACGACACGAAGTCGGTGAGCAAGGGGCTCTCTGGGATTTGTCGTGATGCAGTTAGAGAACGTACACCTGACAACATTGACAACTTCTTCTCCAAGGTTGATTGACAATTTTTCCGCAACAACATAAGCACGAATGATGGCAACATGGGCATCCGGCGCCACCAATGCTAGGCGGTCCAGTTCGCTTTGAGTGAGTTCACGGTCTTCAACCTTGATGATGTCCTTTGAACCAAGTTTCTTCGATGGCACATTCATCACCAACGAGACAGGGACTGAGGTCTCCCCTGCGATGCCAAGCATCTCAAGCACACGAAGGGCTTGACCAGAAGGCACGTGATCGATAACCGTACCATTTCGAATTGCGGTGACACGACGCATGCTTTGTTCGTTCGACATCAGAGCACACCTCCTTCAGAGGTCACATCAGCAGGCACTGTGACGCCGAGTAAACGGCACAACAGTGCCATTCGAGCTACAACA
The DNA here is from genome assembly GCA_964015875.1 of uncultured Candidatus Poseidoniales archaeon. Lineage (GTDB taxonomy): Archaea > Thermoplasmatota > Poseidoniia > Poseidoniales > Poseidoniaceae > MGIIa-L1. Next base: position 15,634 of record CAXHEV010000004.1, on the reverse strand, counting down.
CCGTTGAAGGCCTGTTCGAAGTATCGAGCGTGTCGTGTATCATCGACGGATGGATGGATCTCATCGACCCTCGGAAGTGGGTGCATGATGATCATGTCTTCCTTCACATCTGCAAGATGCTTTACATCGAGTTTGTATGCACCAGCACAGCGAGCGTATTCGTCTTCATCAGCAAATCTCTCCTTCTGAATCCGGGTCATATAAACGACATCTGCATCGCCAATAGAACCGTACAGGTCTTCTGTTTCTGTGACGGTTGCCCCGTGGTCTTGAAGATCGGAAACAATTTCTGCTGGCATCTTCAACAGGGTTGGGCTTGCAAAAATCAATTCACAACCAAACCGCGTCAATGCGTGGGAAAGGGAGTGGACTGTTCGACCATAGCGGAGGTCACCTGCGAGCACCACTTTCAGGCCATCGAGGCGACCATGCGCCTGTCGAATAGTAAACAGGTCCAGCATGGTCTGTGTGGGATGATGGCCAGCTCCGTCGCCACCGTTCAAGATTGGCACTCGCGCTGCATCTTGAGCATACTGAGCCGCTCCTTGACGGGGGTGGCGCATGGCGATAATGTCGGTGTAACCATCGACCATTTGTATCGTGTCGAAGAGTGTTTCACCCTTCACTACGGAAGAAGTTTTGACATCACCAAGATTGACGACATCACCACCCAGACGCTTCATCGCAGTTTCGAACGACATGCGTGTTCTTGTGCTTGGTTCGAAGAAGAGATTACCCATGATTCGCCCCTTGAGAAGTGGGAGGTACAACTCCCCACGAGCGACAGGGAGAAGGCGCTCTGCGTCGTCTAGTATGCTGAGGATTTCCTCATTGGTTAAATCGTCCATTGTAATGAGACCGGTCATTGTCACTCCTCACTCCTAAGAAGGCGGTGAACGACACCCATGAACATTCCCGTCATATCAATTGAAATTCGAGGCTCTCTGCCACAGCAAAATACGCTCAATTCTGGTATGGGGCGAGGGTACAGCAGAGCGGAGTGATTATGACTGTGCGCTCAAAGACGCAATCATGATGGACGCTTGGGCCGATGTAGAAACGGCAATTCAAGCTGCCATAAAACAGCGCAAACAACGCCTTGAGAGGCTCACCAGTGCATCAGCACTCGTTCTTCTTGCGGGAGCTTTGTGGTTGATGTGGCCAAGTTTGAACGCAGCTATGCGAGGTGATTCCGGCCTACTCAAAGGTCTAGGCTTCCCCTTAGTCATCATCGTTTGGGGCCTCATCATACAGGATCTGACTGTCGATCAACCCCGTGCACGTACGAGGGTAGGATCTGCCTCCAGTGTGGTTTGGCCGGTCCTATTGATGACGGGAAGTCAATCGCTCGATATTTCAAACACAAGCATGGTCGCTGGAAGTCTGATTCTGGTTGTGGTTGGTCTGGCTTGCTTGAATGCCTCCAAAACGATTCTACAAGGTGGTCTTGATGTGCTTAGGTGGCGAGCAATTATGACAGGGTTTGGAACCATCGTGGCGTTCTCCATCTTTGCCGGCGCAACTCCAGAATCGATGACCTATGAGTGGTTGGCTGCCGTTGGAACACTCGCATTTAGTTCGATTTTAACCGCCTATATTTGGTTCGTCGGTGACGACCAACGAACTGCACGCAAAGCGTTCAGCCGTCGTCTTGATGCTCTTGAAGTCCGTTTGCTTGAATTGAAATCACAAGGTGCGGCCGTGGATCAAGCCTCGAGTTTGATCATGACTGCAAAAGAAGAAGGTCACGTGGATCCTTCTCACGGAATGAACCTTCTTGATGAAGCAGAAGAGGACATTGAGCGGTCACTCTCGTTGTCTGGCGATGTTGAAGCGATTCGAGAGGATGCTCGAGAAGCAATGGATGAAGCAGAAGCCATTGCTCCGACCGCAAAGCGGCCTCGTAAATCCTTTGAAATGGGTGAAAGAGAAGTCAAACTCGGTTCACTTCGCGAAGGTGAGATGCTGTTCAGAACCTCAAAGAAATACTCGAATGAAATCATTGAATGGTGGTCCGTTGCAGAAAAGGCAATTGCAGAAGCCGCACGACAACTCCAAGGCAACGATGGGGAAGGTATAGCACACCTCAAAGAAATGCTGAGTGATGCAAAGAAGAAGTTGGCTGCAGAGGCGCCAAAGAAAGCATACGAATTTGCTGTTGTTATTCCTGCTCAACTCGCAGCGGACGATGATGCACTTGGAAAGGCAGCAGAGTCACTCAAAGAAGCACATCGGCAACTGAAGCAAACCGATGGACTCGATACGAAAGCAATGATTGAACGACTCAAACATGCTGAATCAGCGCTTGATTCAGGTAACGCAGGCCAGGCCATTGGACTTGCCGACGGGGTTGTGCGTTCAATCCACAGCGAGCGTGAAGCCATGGATACCGTTCAACGCGCTCTTCGTCAGCGAAAAAAACTCGTTGCTCAATATGAGTCACGAGACGATCGAAACGAATGGGATGACCGTATGGCTGCCATCGAAAAAGCAGCCGATCAGCAACGATGGACCGAGGCAGCGGAGTTATTGAGCGCAATGAGTCAAAGCCTGGACAAAGAAGGTAAAGCAAGCGAAGAAGCACTTGAGTTGTATGATTTCGTCATGGATGAATGGCGTATCTTGCGCAACCAATGTGAAGCCGCACACATTTCTGTTGAAGACGAAGATCGGAGGGCTGCTGAAGAGGCCATTGCTTTAGCAGAGGAAGGTCTTGGCGTTGGACGAGTAGAAGATTGTCTGCAGCACCTCGGGACTGCAGATGCCGCCATGGAGCGATTGCGTCGCCGAATCTAAGACGAAAGATCGAGAAGACCCTTGTTTTGTATGGCCTTCAAATCAAGGCCGCCTGGGAACCCAAGGTCGACTGGCATGCCACCAATGGTGACCACAAAACCAGTGAGGTGCAAAAACAAACATGCGGGAAGGGCGGACTGATCGATTTTAGCCAGCATCTTCCAACCGTTGTTGCCTTTCTTTGCAGCAATAGTCAATTCATTGTCAGGTCCATTCGCAATCCATGCATTGGCCGACCAAGCATGCTGCCGTTCAGACTTCTTGTTAAACTCTGGAGGGGGAGAAACCACGTGCTTATTTGCCCATACCTCTGCAACATTCAACCCAGTTTCAGTTGCCCATTCCATATCGGTGATTTCACTCGAAGTTAGAGGGGTGAGGCCAGACCGTGAAAGGTGGCCGAGCAAGGCCCTCAAGTGCGGGTGGCGTCCATGCTCCTTAGCAAGTTCCTCTGCCATGACAACTGCCGTGTTCACCCGCCCTTCATCCAGATGCAGTAAACAACGAACCACCTCGCCATGAATCCATGATTCGATGGCGTTTTTCTTGATGAACCGTTCAAGCAAGTCAAGCGCATCTTCGCTTTTTCGAGCCAAACGCATCCTCGCAATGTCACCAAGAAGGAACATCCGACCTGCCGGTGTGTTCAAATTCTTCAGTTCGGAACACGCAATGTTTGATTCAAAGCGTTGTACGAGATCGATGTTTCTTTTCGTGGTGCTGTCCATGGCAAGTAATGGTTTGTACCTCTCGTCGAGTGGTCGGCTTTTGGGCTTGAAAATGGAGGCAACCCATTGAAGGCGTGCGCTTTCAATGTCATCCTCTGCCAAGAGGTTCAAGCGAGGTTTTGCTTCAGGTAAATCACGCTGAGCGAGGCTCGCCGCTGCAAGGGTTAGTCGTGCCATTTCTGCTTCTTTCCCACCACGTAAAGCCAACAGAGACACGGCCTGTTCTTCTGCTTCGTTCCATCGACCAAAGCCAGAGTAAAGTGTCATGATCGCTCCGGTTTTCCGCCCTAATGCTAGCCCGTCTAATTCTTCGCCGTGGCCTTTGAGCACACCATCAAGTTGTCCGAGGGCTTTCACCCACTCATCATTGGCGATGAGTGTTGCCAGGGGTTGCTTCTTGAGATAGATCATATCCTCCATCTCAGAAAATCGTGCACGATTCCCTTCAACAGCTGCATCAAATGTTATGTCATCGAGGCGAGAACCAACACGAAGCGATTTCGTCCATATGGTGAGGAAAGCAACTTGGCCTCCTGAAGACAGCATCCACGTCAATTCCTCTAGGGCGTCCTTGGTCAAAACGCTGCAAACCGTCGAATCCCAGGCGCCACATTGTGCCTGTTGAGGCAGGAAACTGGAATCCCAGAACGTGATCATTCCCAACGCAAGCAGAAGCATGGATTGACCGGCAAACCCGGTAAAACAGAAGTTCAACACTTTGGCTTGCTGCGAACGTTCTGCACGAAGCAAACGGCTGTCGGCGAGTTTGATGCCTCCAGCGCCAGAAACATCTTGCACGTCCAAGAACAAAATTCTGGCAACTTCATAGACAAACAAAAACCCGATGATGGCGACGTTCAAAAGCAGGAAAAGCAGCACCATAGAGACAATAGGTACCCTAATGCCTTCAACGGGAATAAACGAAAAGAGTTCGATTAAGCCAAACCCTAGCAAGCCGCCCTCTTCCATAAATGTGGTCTGTGGCCGATACTCTGGTAGAGCGAGAACTCGATCCGAATGAGAAAGGAGGGTTGGATTCCACAGCAGCACTGCTAGGGAAAGGAAAGTGTTGAAGGCCACGAACGGCATTGCAACGAGGTTGAAATTAACGATTTGAGCAACAGCTTGCTGACGGGCGTTTGGGGTGTGATTGTGGAAGGGAGAGGGTTCACCTCCAGCGATTTTCTTTGAAGACTGGCGTAGCGCCCGCCACGACGACCCAAGAATTCGCCCGTAGGCCAAAACCGACGGTGAGAACATGGCGAATGCTGCGATACTAAAGCGGCGGTTATCTGGAACATCTAACAAGCCAAGTGCGATGTAGAGCATCGCTACCAAGCCCATCCAAAAGGCAAGAAGAATGATGTAACTGTAGCTACGAAGCGCACTGGAATCTTGTAATGATGCACGGTCTTGCCCAATCGGTTTGATGACCTGTGCACCCAATGAAGAGCCACTGGAAACAAGCGCTGGAAGCGCAATGAACATCAATGCAATAGCCAATGATGGAGCATGATAACCCTCTGCGAGTTCGAACCGGGCCATCAAGAACTCAAACAGGAGGATCAAAACCCCTACCAGAGCAAACAAGTAGGTGGTGACTCCAAATCGCATTCCAGGAGAGCGAAGTAAAGCCTTGGCATCTTCAGCGCTGTGGGTCACTTGATGCACTTCATAGCGTAATTCCCCAGTCTCAAACGCAACTTGTAATCCTCTAAGTTGCCTAGGAACGACTTGCCTCCAAAAGAACCATGCTGTCGATGCCGCAAGAAGCATTGGCACCACTGCCGCGAGTGAAAACCCGTCAACAATTGGTGGTGCGTTCATCAAAAAAACCTCGCTCAATCATCTGATTCGACAACAACAATCGAGGGTTGCGCTACTTTCGAATCAATCTCATCCCTCAATGCGGTGATGAACTCTTCAAGACCCATACCACTGATTTGGTCACCATTTCGAGCACGCAGACTCACAGTTCGTCCTTCTGCTTCACCATCACCTACAATAGCCATGTAGGCTGGTTGCAACTTGCGGTGGTTGCGAATTTTTTTACCGACCGTATCATCACCATCGTCAACGAGAACTCGTATTTCATGTGATTTGAGGGCTTCAGCAACCTCATTTGCATAGGCCTTGTGCTTCTCTGAAATGGTGATGATATGAACTTGAGTCGGGGTGAGCCATGTCGGGAACTTACCTGCAAAGTGTTCGATAAGAACCCCACAGAATCGCTCCATTGATCCGAAGGGTGCCCTGTGAATCATGACTGGACGATGGATTTCACCATCACTTCCTTTGTATTCAAGGCCAAATCGTTCTGGTAGATTGTAATCAACTTGGACCGTTCCAAGTTGCCACTCCCTGCCGATGACATCCTTGACCACGAAATCGATTTTCGGGCCATAAAAAGCAGCCTCGCCTTGTTCCTCTGACCAATTGACACCAAGTGATTGGGCCGCTGATCGGCAGGCTTCTTCGGCCTTGTCCCATCGATCTGAATCGCCAACATACTTGTCTGAATCAGCATCTCGAAGCCCCACTCGAACACGGTAATCCGTCATACCGAGTTTCTCAAAAATGATCTGGACCAACTCGATGCAACCAAGAACTTCCTGAGCGATTTGATCTTCTGTCACAAACAGGTGAGCATCATCTTGAGTGAAACCACGAACACGTGTCAAGCCAGAAATCTCCCCGGACTGTTCCCAGCGGTAGACCGTACCAAACTCCGCTAAGCGAAGGGGTAGGTCACGGTATGAGCGTTGCTGAGAAGCGTAGATCTTGACGTGATGAGGGCAGTTCATTGGCTTCAACATGTAGCCATCGATCTCCCCCGCTTTCATCATGTTTGATAATTCACCACAAGTGCACCCCTCGTCTGCCAATTTCTTCATCAATTCCTTCTCGACCATCGGCGGGTATTGGGAGTCTTGGTAGTACGGGAAATGACCTGATGTCCGATAAAGGTCGAGTTTACCAACATGAGGCGTAAACACTTGAGAATAGCCTTGTCGGCGAAGATGGAATGATATGAAGTCCTGAAGTTCTTGACGAACGATTGCACCTCTTGGCGTCCATAGAATCAAACCTTGACCTACTTCTTCATCGATGTGGAACAATTTCAAATCTTTACCTAGTTTTCGATGATCACGCTTCTTGGCTTCTTCAAGGCGTGTTAGAGTTGCTCGTAGGGCTTCCTTAGAAGGCTCCACAATGCCGTATATTCGTACCAATTGTTCTCGATCTTGGTCCCCCCTCCAGTAGGCAGAGGACACGCTGGTGAGTTTGACATGCATGAGGCGAGAAGTGTTCGGAACGTGAGGTCCAAGGCATAGATCGTACCAGTCATCTTGTTTGTATATGGTTGAGCCACCACCATCTTCGATTTTATCCTTGATGATCTCAATTTTGTAGGGATTGTCTGCAAAGTGGTCTTGGAGTTCTTCGTCTGAAAGTTCGATTCGCTCGACCGTGAAGTTCTTGCGTGCTAGTTCCTGCATTTTCTTTTGAATCGGTTTCAAATCAGACTCTGTAATTGCCTCCATAGCAAAATCGTAGTAGAAACCTCGGTCGATGGCCGGGCCAATGGTGGGTTTTGCATTTGGATAAATTGAGGTGACGGCCTGTGCAAGAAGGTGAGCTGCGCTGTGGCGCAAAATGTGCATACCTTCGTCGGATTCTGAGAATATACCCTCGACAGAGCAGTTCTCCTCCAACTCAGTTGCCATGTCCCGTTCGACCCCATCAACACGGGCAGCAAGGCAACCGTGTTTGCGCCCGAGTGCATCGGTGATGACCTCGGCGCATGTGATCCCTGAGGTGTATTCATTGACAGTTCCATCTGGCAAAGTCACGTTGATGAGTGGCATGGTAATCGCTCCTTCAACCCCTACGGGGTTGCTTCTCCCTCATCAAACCACCACTCAATTATTCAACGAGAACGCCATAGTGAGGCGTTTGTCACCAAGGGAATTTCAAATTCCAGTAAATGCAATCGAGGAGGATGCACTGGATGCCAAGCAAAATCGATCCGACAAGCATCGCCCCTCCGCCAGAAACATCGTCTTGCCAAGCCGAATATCCTAACAGCCCCATCATGATGTTTCCAATAGAGGCAAGCACCAGCACACCGATGACCAGGATGGGTGTCCAACTGTAATCATGATCAAGATGGTAAATCGTGGCCTCAAGCCAGAGGGCGCTGGGTATGACCAGCATGGCAAATGCAAGCAAGAGCCGCCCGCCGCCATGGCCGTCGGATTCACCCCAAGGCCAGCGTAAATCTGCAATGACACTGGCGTCGCTTTGATAGAGAATAACCCACCAATACATCAAGAAACCGAACGCAGCCAAAAACATGAACGGAACAATAAATTTGGCTTGTGACCAAGGAATACCGCCCCAAAGTGCCTCTTTGTCAGAGGCGTGGGAAAGCCCGTACATGTAGGACACAAGGACAAGGGTACCGAAGATGTAGATGAAAATGCGAAGGAACTGCCTAGAGACTTCCATGGTTGTCCCAGGAGCATTTGATTGATAAGCACCTGTATGCGACTTACCATTCCACGTCGAATTCATCGCCAATTGTACTCGATGCTTGTTCACTTACCGGGGTGGTTTCTTTGTCGGCATCTGTGGATTCAGATTTCACTGCTTTCATTTGGGTGGGTGGAGACACAACAAACTCTTCACGATCTTCGATTGCTTCGTATGTTTTATTGTACTCAATTGGCAGCGCAGTGGGCTCTTCTTGGAGATCTTTTTCGACCTCTTGAGTATCAATTTTAGGTAGGTTTGCTTCCCCAACTTTAAGTTCGGAGAACCCTTTGGCAAGAGCATCTTCGAGCGATGGTGCCTGCTTGTTATGACGGCTCATGTCAATGTCAAAGCCAATACTGCACATCAATGCTCGCCCTTCAGGTGCATTCACTCCTCGCTTTCTGATGCGATTATTTGTTCCACAAAGGTCACTTCGGGTAAGAATGAGAGAATGGTGCCAAGGATGCCCGCAACCAACACATATTCCCAAGCTGCACCGGTATTGATCGCAGGCTCGAGGGCTTCTGTACAAAATTCAAGCATGTCCGAGGCTGATGCATTGTACGCATCCCAATCAAAGTCATCGCCCCAAACAGCAATTTGTGTCGTGATCATCTTGAATAAGCCAATTGCGGCGCTCAGTGCAGCCCCAAGCCTCAACCAGAGGATGCGTTTGAACGAGGGGGAAGACCACCAAATTTTTGCAGATACAAAGGTGACAAGTAAACACCAGTACACTCCGTTGTAGAAAATATCCATTGCATAATGACCGTGCATCGGACCGTCGGTGTCCCAAGGCACCGTACCAATTCTAATGCATGAAAATGCTCCGATGAGGCCCGGAAATACCGCAAGATGGTTGAGGCCATGCCACAGGTTGGAGTGCCCTTTTTCAGTAAGTCGAGCCATGTTCATTGAGTGCAATTCCATGACAATCCAGAACACAAGAAAACCGCTGGCAAGTGTGCCAACTGTGAAGATGGTGTCTCCTGGCTCATACAAATCAAAATCGGAGATATAAGGAAGCCAAGCCCTGCATCCATTCATGATCCAAGTCGCATAACCAAGAACAAGCCAAAGCGTCGTAGCTGAGACCATCGTCAAGATGGCAAGACGTCGTCGTTGCATGTGCTCCATAATGGCCCTCGCAGCACTGTTGTCATTTGAGGCCATCGCCAAAGCAATTCACGCACAGGCCTTCTTGAAGGAGAACCTCCACCGGCAACCATGCGCATCGGTTTGGTGGTCAATCCTGACGCCGGGCTTGGCGGAAGACTTGGATTCAAGGGAAGCGACGGTCGGGCGGCTGAAGCCCGCGCTGCTGGAGCAGAAGATCGGGCAGGTCCACGAATGGAGCAAGCTCTTCAAGCCCTTTCCGTTTTGTTAGAAGGTTCACTCAACAGAAACGAAACGGAAATTCTCCTGTTAGGATGGGACGGACGCATGGGCAGCTCTTGGGTGCCTCCGTCATCCACAAGGATGGACTTCGAATCCATTGGCACGACGCCAAAAGCAACCAGCGATGAAGACACACTGGCCCTTGTCAATGATCTCGTTGATGCTAAGGTAGAGGCCATTGTTTATGCAGGTGGCGACGGCACAACAAGGGACATCGTCAAGGCGTTGGAACACCTTGGTGAGGCTGCACAAGAAATCCCCCTGGTTGGCGTCCCAGGCGGCGTGAAAATGCATTCAGGCTGCTTTGCGACCACGCCAAAGGCAGCCGCAGAAGTCGTGTTAGCATTCATCCTTGGCGACCTACGTTGCGCCATTACAGAGGTCATGGATCTTGACGAAGACGTCTACCAGGAAGGTGTTTGGAAGGTGCGAATGTATGGCGAGGCTTGGACACCATCAAGCCCTAGATTCATGCAAGGTGCAAAGGAACAAGTAGAGAGGTCTAGCGAAGTGGAAACCATTGAGGGGCTCGCCCATCATGTCCAAAGCTTGCTTGAAGATCAACCAGATTTAATGGTGGTTTGGGGCAGCGGAGGGACCCTGCGTCGAATGGGCGAGAACGTTGGTGTCGAATTGACCTTGCTCGGGATTGACGTTCAAGGGCCTGAAATCAACGGCAAAAGAACGCTTCATCCAGACCTTAACGAACAGCAATTAATCGAGATTCTTTCCGGACACGTTGGCGAAGAGGGGGCTTTTCGTCCGACACTCTTACTTCTCTCTCCGATGGGTGGTCAAGGCTTTTTGATAGGTCGAGGCAATCTCCAATTGTCACCTAATGTGCTTCGAATCATAGGCTTTGACAACATCCTCGGTGTTGCAACACCCTCCAAACTGATTGGACTTACTTCTGTTCGAATTGACACAGGCGATCCTCAACTCGATGAGAAGTTCCACGCAAAGCGGTTCATCAAAATCTTACAGGGCTTCCGAACAACTCGACTCATTCGAATTGAAGAGGCGTGATGGCAAGCATATCGTTCATGATCTCGGCTTAACATGACGGAAAATGATTCTTTTCAAATTGATAAAACAAATACCAACAACTTTGATGTCTAAAGGGCGTTTCAGGCTTACTAACGGTGAGGACAATGGACCGATTGTATTTGCTTTTTGTTTCCTGCCTTTTGCTTGTCTCGCCCCTCGCAGGGTGCATGGGAAGTGAAGTATCAGAAGAAATTCAACCTGTACAGGAATTGCAAGAGGTGGATAATCCATGTTCAGAACCTTCTGAACTCTTGACTCAATCAACGATTGCAATCACTGTCAACAATGAAGAACGGGTGTTTCGATTGTCAGCCCCAAGTTCAGATGCCGGTACAAAATTGGCCCTCATCATTGCCTTCCATGGCGGGGGTGGTTCAGATGAAGATTTCCAGCAGCAGAGTGAATTTGACCAACTAGGAGAACAAGAGAAGTTCATCATGGCCTATGCTATTGCTGAAGACGGTCGAACTGCGGCTGAGGGTGAGTGGTTCCTCAACACGGCTGCAACCTCAACTGAAGACAACGACTATGCTGAAGCGATTGTCGATGAACTCTCCAGTGTCTATTGCGTTGATGAAGACCGTGTCTATGCAATTGGCTATTCGTTGGGATCCATGTATACCTACGAGATAGCCTGTCAGTTGAATCATCGGTTTGCTGCTGTAGCGTCCTTCGCCGGAACGATGCCTATTGACCCTGAAACATGTGACTTAGTGGGCAGCATGGCCGTGATGCATATTCACGGTAAGTTGGATTATATCATTGATTATGATGATGACTGGGATTGGAAAGATGGCGAGCATGAAGGCGTAGGCACCATGAGCAGCGTTCCTGGAATGATTGATTCTTGGGCCCTACGAGCAAATTGTGAATCGGATGAAGTCAATGCCGATTTCACCCTCGAGCACATCATCCACGACGGTTGTTTTGGGGAGACCAGAATAGAACACTATGGCCTTGAAATTCATGAACACACTTGGCCGGACGAAGTTGACGGAACCAGCACATATCAACTGATTTGGGAATTCCTCAGTGACTTTACAAACTAGGTCTCAACGATGTCATTTCACAAATAAGTCGCTGAGGAATAGCTTTGCTTCGACGAAGAGAAATTACGGCAAATCTTCCACGCAGTAGCCCATTTAGACGGAATTAACCAAAAACACAGTGTCTTATACCCCCTAGTTCGGTATTATGCTCATGAACGGAATCTTAAGTGAAACCACCCGGGTGTTCTCACCCCGAAATATTGTAAGCTACCTGTTGGGGCTCATGGGACTCTCGGTCCTAGCAGTTACACAGTTTGTAGCGGAGTTGCTACCACTGTTGTTCGCACCACTCGTGTGCGGCACTTTTGGCGTGCTCCTCTACGCATCCAAAACCCTGAACACACAGCCGGACCTCAACGTAGGACCGGTACCAAACGCTGTTCAGGAATGAGAAGGCGCCCTAAGCGCTTAGATGCCTTGCAAGGAATGCATTTGCTCGAACGAGCGAATCCGCCCTAGCAGCTGGTTGTCCCTCTACGTGCGCACCGCGTATCCGCAATATGCGGATTACCCACCGACGCTGCCATCGCTGATTCAGAGGCAATCGAATACCAAGGAACAACTCACCGGTCATGTGGCCGTTTCGGGCTATGCGTGCGGTTCGCTTCTTGATATGAACTGCCTTGGGAAGGAGCGTGTACTCTTTCTCGCTATCAAAGGAATGTTGCGCTCCTGGATAAGAATGTAGCTCTGCATTTGGCAGTTGAGGCATAAGGCCCTCTACAAAGTGGATTGGGGTCCAATCATCCAATTCACCATGAAGGATAAGCATTGGAGAAGTGGACCAATTTTGAACCTCAGGTCGAAGGTGAGCAGCCGGGTAAAACGGTAGATGAGCGTCAAACGGAGTGCCTAACAGATCAACTAGTGGACGCCATGCGGAATACAAGGCAACCGTACCTCCCAAACTCCAGCCAGCAATTCCAATTTTCCCGATTCTAGAATCTTGCTCGAGTACTGAACGGATTCGAAAGGCATCCACGAGCATCATAGCATGAGTGACAGAAAGTTGGTCATCCACCGTAGATTTGATCGAGCGTGATATGAAGGAATTCACCTTACACACCGCTAAGCCCGCATCGAGCCATGCATTGACGTGGTCGCTGTGATGTGCACCCCAACCCAAGCTCCCGTGAAGTGCGACGACGCAACCGAACGGCCCTTCACCCTCTGGCAAATACAATTCACATTCAACCGTAGTTTCAGGTGTTTTCTCCAATCCAGTGAGTATGTGATGGATTTCGAATGGTGAACGGGATTGAACTTGAATGCGTTCGACCATGTTCGTTCGACGCCTTCCTTCACTTCAAAGGTGGCCAGTTGAGTAGGGGGTAATCTCTTCATAGACCACGAATAATAATATTTTAATGAAGTATCATTAATAGTTTTTTTTAAATTGTTAATAGCATCCGCAAAACCATGGGGACAGACGATATGCCATCAGAGGACGAGAATTCAAGGGACGCAACTGATGATTTCAAGCAGGTGCATGATGTCGTTATTGTTGGCGCAGGTGCGGCAGGAATTGGCGTTGCGATTTCAGTAGCCCACTCGGGTGTCGAAAATTTCCTCATCGTTGACCGCGACGGTGTGGGGGCATCGTTTGCAGCATGGCCCGAAGAAACGAGGTTCATTACTCCATCCTTCCCGAGCAACTCAGTTGGTATGCTGGATTTGAATTCAGTTGCCATTGGCGTCTCTCCCGCATTCAACATGAGGATTGAACACCCCACTGGCCAAGAATACGCAAAGCATCTGCAAGGACTTGCAAATTATTTCGAGTTGCCTATTCGTGAAAACACCAATATTCTAAGTTTGGAAAAAATTGATGATTTGTTCCATCTAGAAACCAAAGAAGGAACGCTACGGGCCAAGAAGGTCATTTGGTCAGCAGGAGAGTACCAATACCCTTCCCAAGGAGCATTTTCAGGAAGCGACCTCTGTTTGCACACTTCCAAGGTAGGATCATACGGCAATCTAGACGGTGAAGACTACCTGATTATAGGCGGGTACGAAAGTGGAATCGATGCCGCTTACCACCTTTCCAAGAGTGGAAAGAGTGTTCGTGTGTTTGATCAAAATTGTCCATGGGGAGAAGAAAGTTCAGACCCTAGCGTGGCTCTTTCCACGTATACATTCGAACGAATTCAAAGCGTTGAGTTTGAGACCAATGTAGAGTTATTTGGTGAAATGTCTGTTGAGTCCATTACGCATGACGGCTCAACCTATGAGTTGAAAACTGAAGATGGGCAGGTGTTCCAATCTGAAAATCAACCTCTTCTGGCCAATGGCTTTGACGGCAGTCACAAATTCATTTCCGATTTGTTTGAACATCGAGACGACGGATTTGCTGAACTCACTGATCAAGATGAATCTACGATCACCCCTGGACTTTTCCTGGCTGGCCCAATGGTACGTCATGACGGGCATATCTTCTGTTTCATTTTCAAATACCGCCAACGATTTGCAATTGTTGCAAAAGCCATCGCTGAATCATTTGATTTACCCACTGAAGAATTTGTAGAAGCCTACAAGGGATGGGGGATGTATTTGGATGATTTATCATGCTGCGGTCAGGAGTGTCTGACGTGTTAAATTTGGAGAAAATGCTGACTGCTGAATGGCTTGGACAAACAATTGCCAGCGCATGCTGGATTGTCAGTGTCTTCGTTTACGCAGATGGAGGATTACCTGGGAGCACCGGAGATTGGCTACAGCTCGCTGCAGCATCATCTTGGATGGTCGCAAATATATCCTCGATTCTATCGATAAAACAAGACTCTTGAATCATTGGTTGAGCATTGATATGCGCAACGCCGCTATGGTCAAGCAAACGCTCAGGATTATACGAGTAGTATTTCGTTGATCACCGTCAATAGGCCGACAATCAATGCTAGACTCAGCAATGCATTGGTGAATCCGCCTGTATCCTCTACGGGTTCTCCCCTGAAGGTCATGCCGTCTTCCATTCCTTCGCCCTTGAGTCTGAAATAGCTGATGAGGACCAGAAGCATAACCAAGGGGACAGTCAAGATATCCATTTGGTTTGCATCGCTTGTTGTGCGGGCCAAACCTGCAACAAGTCCCACATAGGTGGTCACTGTTGCGGCGATGAAAGCCATTGCTGAGGGGTGCATAATAGTCCACTTACCTTTTGCACCATCCGTTAGGACCAATGCAGACCAGAGTGTGTACATCAGAAGCAGTGACCCTGTGACGGACACTGTTGTGGGAAATGGAGCACCTAAACCTGCAGCGGCGTCGAGATCACTAACCCATGACTCGCCTGCCGGGAATCCATCTGCAATCACATTATCTGGTGTGAAAATCATCCTCATAGAATAGTATAATCCTGACAAAACGAGGAGCATGAGCGCGACCATTGCAATCTTGTCATCGACCTTCAAGCCAGGTTTGAAATCAGACAATCCCTCGTTCACACCCTCGTCACGCAGGAGTGCGTAAGCAGCGATGTAAACCAGCGTCACTAAAATTGAAACGTACTTTGGAGTCTCGCTCGCAGCGCTCTCAGGGTTCCAGTTCATCCAAATACAAACGGTCATTGTTGACATACCGATAATTACGGGCAACATAATTGTCCACTTGCCCTTAGCCCCTTCAAACAGAATGAGCATGGTGGAAATGAAAATACCGAAAAACAGTACACCATTAAACCCGGTTTCGACACCACCCATTCCGTATGCAACATCTTCGCCAAGCATACCAGCAAGGCCGTTGTCAATAAGAGCAAATCCAGTGTCACCTCCAGTGACATATTCGGTGGAAAAGAACATGAAACTAATTGAGTAAATTAACAGCAGGAAGGCTGAAATTCCTAGACATATTTTCGCAGGGTTTGACTCAATCTTGAACATAATATTCGAGCCGTACTAATCAATTTAATTCTTAATAGTAATGGCAGAAATAATGATCAAACGGGCTGTTTTAGTGGGTGTTTCCAAATGCCCAATGTCTAAGTTTTAGCAGATCAACGGGCCCCTTTGATTGGATGTGTGAGCAATGGGTAGCGTTAGCACCGACCCACTGCAAGCCCTTGGATTTGCCAATGCTTGAGCA
>CAXHEV010000003.1:0-118600 GCA_964015875.1 uncultured Candidatus Poseidoniales archaeon | reverse complement strand
AGATAGTCGACAGTCTCGTGGGCTCGGAGATGTGTATAAGAGACAGCCAGCAGCACCTGCCCCAGAACCCGTTGCAGCCGTTCCTCCAGTGCCGGCAGCCGGCCTCCCAGATGGATGGACGATGGAGCAATGGGAAGTCTACGGGCAAATGTGGCTCGAGCAGAACGGAATGGCTTGATTGGCATTTTTCCTCCTCGTTGATGAAGCGCAGGGTTCAAGACGGTCTTGTCCTCCCCCAAGAACGATAGGAGCGATTTATCATGTATGGAAACGGACAAGCCCCAATCTTCATCCTCAAGGATGGGACACAACGAACTCGAGGCCGAAGCGCACAATCTAACAACATCGCAGCGGCTAAAGCCGTAGCTGATGCAGTACGCTCAACCCTTGGTCCAAAGGGCATGGACAAAATGCTCGTCGATTCGATGGGCGATGTTGTCATTACGAATGACGGTGCAACAATTCTCAAGGAAATGGACATCGATCATCCGGCTGCAAAGATGATCATTGAAGTCGCTAAAACCCAAGAACAACACTGCTATGACGGGACCACTTCTGCTGTCGTGCTCTCTGGTGAATTGCTTAAGCGAAGTGAAGATCTCATCGAGCAGAATGTTCATCCAACCGTCATTTGTGAAGGGTTTAGACTTGCTGCAGAAAAGGCAGTGGAGTTGTTGGAAGGCCATGGTATTGCCACTGACAACGATGATGCGGTTCTTACAGAGGTAGCAAAGACCGCCCTGACAGGAAAATCCGCTGGGGCAGTCAAGAGTTTCATGGCAGATATTTGTGTTCGCTCGGTCAACGCCGTTGGCGTCATCGAAGACGATGAACGCATTGTGGATTTGGGTGACATCAAAGTCGAAAAGCGTCAAGGTGGTTCAATCAAAGATTCAACCCTCATCGACGGTATACTCCTCGATAAGGAACGAGTTCATGCAGGCATGCCTCGAAGTATATCCGAAGCAAAAATCGCCCTTGTTAACTCCGCGATCGAAGTCAAGAAAACAGAGGTTGATGCCAAGATTCAGATCACTGACCCCAGTCAGCTCGCCCTTTTCCTTGAAGAGGAAGAAAACTACATCCGTGGACTTGTCGAAAAAATCCAGGCGGCAGGCGCAACAGTCCTTGTCTGTCAGAAAGGCATCGATGAACTTGCTCAACATTACATGGCTAAGGCAGGTATCTTTGCTGTTCGCCGAGCCAAGAAGTCTGACATGGAAGCGTTGTCAAAGGCCACAAGCGGTCGTATAGTCACCAATTTGGATGACCTCACGGGCGATGACCTCGGTCATGCAGCCAAGGTTGAGGAGCGAAAGATTGGAGAATCCGATATGACCTTCATCACTGGATGTCCTGAGGCAAAATCAGTTTCTGTTCTTCTCCGTGGTGGGACAGAACACGTTGTTGACGAAATTCGTCGTGCATTCGACGACGCAGTCGGCGTCGTTTCCGTAGCTTGGGAAGACGGTGCAGTTTTGACTGGCGGTGGCAGTGTTTTAGCCGCTCTGTCTCGTGATTTGCGAACCTATGCAGAGACCGTCGGCGGGCGTGAACAAATGGCCATTGAGGCTTTTGCATCCGCTCTGGAAATCATTCCGAGAACCCTTGCCGAAAATGCAGGTCTTGACCCAGTCACCACCTTGATCGAACTGCGAAAAGCACACGCTGACGGGCACTCCCATGCAGGCATCAATGTCTACGAAGGCGGCGTTGTTGACATGAAAGAAGCCAACGTCGTCGAACCAATGCGTGTAGTCGAGCAAGCCATTCAATCTGCAACAGAGACTGCAATCATGATTCTACGCATTGATGACGTCATCTCCTCCAAGGGTGTTTCCATGGGCGATGAGATGGGCGGCATGGGTGGCATGGGCGACTTCCAAATGTGATGTTCAAAAAAGAAGACATTTCTTTTCGGATTACGAGCAGTGAGCCTTTTCGGCTTCATGATTCAATCCTCAGAGTCGCCTTTTTTTGAGTGAAACAAGTACGAACCTTGAAAGGCCCCTCTATGGTGGGGAAGATTGCTTACGACCGACGTGAGTTAGGGTGATTTGCATGACCATTGTGGCAAAGGTTTGGATTGACGAAGATTGCATTACTTGCGATGCGTGCCAAGACATCTGTCCTGAGGTCTTTGAAGTGGTCGATGACACTTCACAAATCCTCGCCGCAGTTCGTACTGACGGGAAATTCGATCGAAATGAAGGCGGCTCGCTAATGGCTGGCACCCTCGGTGCAGAATACGGCGAAATGATTCTCGAGGCTGCAGAGGCATGTCCTGTTGAAGTGATCAAGTTTGAATTGGTCACTGACGATGCTCCTGCTGCTGTTGAAATTGCTCCTGCAGCAGAAGTAGCAGTTGAAGCAGCACCCGTTGCTGCTGTGGCAACCGGTGGTTCAGATGCCTTCCAATCATTGATGGGCGGCGACCGCAGCCTTGCCATCTTCTTTGGCTCCCAGACTGGAAACGCTGCTGGCCTTGCCGACAAAACTGCAAAACTCGCTGCTGATTACGGCCTGGTCCCCACAGTCTACGACATGGATGGATTCGATGCGTCCAAACTCGGCACTCATCCTCGTACCCTCATCATCACCTCAACATGGGGCGAGGGTGAAATGCCAGACAACGCCGAGACCCTATGGAACGCCGTGAACAGCGGAAACCCCTCCCTCTCAAACGTTCACTTCAGCGTCTGTGCGATTGGTGACTCGTCGTATGATGAATTCTGTAAGGCAGGAACTGACTGGGATGACAAGTACGTCGAACTCGGAGCGACCCGAGTGCATGACATTGTGCTCTGTGATGTCGACTTTGATACGCCCTGGGCGCAATGGATTGCCCAAGCACTGCCAATGATTGCCTGCGTCGACGAATCTGGTACCCTGCAAGAAGTTCTGCTCGATGAAATGATTGAATATGGCTCAGGCACATCTGACGAAGTTGCAGATGGCGACTTTGCACCAGGTGTAATCACAAAAGAAGACCTTTCAATCACCCTTTCTTTGTTCAGATATTGCCCAAGCGCAAACGAATCCGGATGGGATACAATTGCTTGTGCGGTGCCAGGTCATGCAACCGTTGAAGACCTCCTCGTAGCAATACAACAAGACGTTGATGGAAGCTTCTCATTCCGCCGAGGAACCGGCAATGGAGCCGCAACCACTGGCGTCAGGGTCAACGGAAGGGTCGTTCTTGCCGACCTCGCAAACATCAGCGATCTCGTCGGTGAGGGTGGCGAACTGAAGGTGGAACCTCTCCCAGGTTATCCTGTTGTGCGTGACCTTGTTGTCGATTATTCTGCCTACGAAGCAAATCGAAGTGAGAGTAAGCCTTGGCTGCGTGCCGACCCTCGTGAAGGCACAACACTCCTCAACGGAAGTCCAATGGGTACCATAGATTCCGCAACAGCAACTACGCTTCACGCCATGACCGACATATCGTCTTACCAACTCTTGCATGCTATGTCCGACACCGTTCCATTTAGCAGCTCATACAAGGGCCCAGGCGTGCTCCTCCAACACTGGACTCGAAGCCTCGACCCTCGAACTGGGGAAGACCAACGCGCTTCCATTGCGAAAATCCTCGACGGCGAAGACGGCGTTTGGGCTGAAGCCGATATGGCTTCAATAGCTCGTTATGGTGCAGAAGGACGAACTGCATCAAAAGCACTTAACTCAGCTCGCAGTCACTTGCTCAACACCACAAATTACACTGGGCCACATGGACGGCTTGTCAAGTGGTACGGTCGCAGTGTGAAGTGGAGCGGCAATGTGAACGAAACCACTCTCTACCGCCAAGTCCTTGGGCCAGTCGGCCTTTTGAGCAACATTTTCGATGGTGTCTCTGCTCGAATGTTCCTCGGCTTCACACGTACAGGGGCGCCGCCAATCCGAAGCCTTCAGGCCCTTCTTGCCCCACCTTCAGGTGTTGGTAAGATTCCTAACATGATCAACAGAAAGGTCGAGGCACATCACGAAGTTGTTAGTCTCTTCAACGAAATCGATCAAAGGTTCTGAGGCGTTGTTATGGCTGTGAAAATTGCATACTACCCGGGAAACACCGCTCGTGCGGCATCCTCAGAAGTTGAAGATTGCATCCAACCGCTTTGCAAGACATTGGGCATAAAACTCATCGAGATTCCAAAGGCATCGAGTGATGGTGGAAACATCATCAAGCAATCTTCACCAAAACTACAACACTCCCTTGTGGCACGCAACCTCGCTCTTGCTGAAGCAAAAGGCGTTGATGTCATGACCACCTGTGCTACAAGTTATGGCATCATGTGTGATACAGTTGATGAATTCCAACACGACCGAGGCTTCGCTAACAGCATCAACAACCTCGTTGCTCGTACCACTGGTATCGAATACTCGGGGGAATCTAACCCTCGACATTTGTTGCATCTACTGGTTGAAGAAATTGGCCTTGAGACCATCCGTGATGCAGTGATCAACCCAATCAGGATGAATGTGGCTGCCTACTATGGGCCAAACATGCAACGAGAAGGAGCAACTTCTGGTGATGACCCGTTTATGCCAACCTACATGGAACAACTCATAATTGCCCTCGGAGGTACACCAGTCGAATACGATTCGAAGTGCCAAAGCGTTGGCGCTCCAGCCCTTCTCACCCTCAACAAACCGGTCATGAAGATGACTGCGGCAGTCCTTGCAGACGCAAAAGATAACGGTGCAGATCTTATGGTCAGTGCTTGCACAGTTTCTCACTCTAACCTCGATTCCTACCAATCAAAAGCTGCAAAGGTCAGCGGTAAAAACACTGCAATGCCAATTGTTCACCTTGCCGAACTCGTGGCGTTTGCGCTTGGCCATTTCCCTGATCGGTTTGCACAATTGCGGGTCCGCTCACTCGTTATTGGTGGATGATTCAGGCCCCGTGCATCAGTTGATGCACGCTCATAGCCGTAACAGCTCCGATGGTTTTGACTTGACTGAGTTCATCGACCGTCGCTGAAAACACGCCTGCAAGGGAACCAAACGCTTCAATCAGGGCTTTGGCCTTGGAAGGCCCGACGCCCTCAATGGCTGCAAGTACAGCAGTCTGCTCTTCAATAGCATGTTGTGGCCATCGGTTGGCGAGAGGGGATGATTCATGTGTGCCAAGTTCGATGGCCTTTATTTCTGCAGCAGCTGCAGATGTTGCTCGTTCCACTGCCTGAGCGTCATTCGATGGATCAATTCGTTGCATTGCTCTGTAGGCCCAATGTTCCATGAGGTCGTGTTCTCTCTTGGCTGCAGCAACGAGGAAGCGGGCTGTTTCTTCGGCGTTTTTGGTCATCATCACAGGCATGCCAAGGTCGAGGCTGATGTATGCAAGCACGCCATGCACGGCATCAGGGTGCACTGCTTGACCATGCCCATCCCCAATCTCGACTAAGAGAAGCGGACGCAGAGCGGCTGCGTTGAGGCGACGGCATTGATGCAGTAATCGTCCATCGGTGAGCGAATTCACGAGGTCTCGAGCCGTCTTACGTTCAATAAGAACACGTTCTGAAAGGCGTACATCCCCTGTGGCAAGGTGGTTGAAAGAGACATTTGCCCCCATGCTTCTTAGGTATGGTCCTAGGGTTGATTTCGCTTCTCTATGGTCAAGGATGATTGTTGAATTCTCAGCGTTTTTTTGGGCATCAGAAATAGTAGCAGATGCTGCCGCCGCTGCGAGTTGTTCTCGTTCACGATGTGCCAAACCATCTAGCACCGGTCCTTGAGGCGTGATTCGAACTTTTTCATCTGGTGTGTTTTGAGGCACGATCGACGTTACAGGGGGTGCTTGAGCAGGTGTTAGGAATTGGTCGAGACCCATTTGTTGACGTGGCCTACGATCGACCGGTTGAAGAGATGGTTTAGCCCTTTTAACACTCGATGTACTATTTTCTATAGATTTATCTTCAGGATCAGATTGCGGCCCCTCAGGTGCATATTTCTTGGTTTCTTGTTCAATGAAAAATTGGGGTGTGAGTTGAGCTCCCTGAACTTCCACTTTGAAGGCTGAAAGAACATCTTCTGGAGGAGGAGGGCGTCTTGGTAATCGCCCACGGTCATGGATTCGCTGTAGCAAAGTGTACATCTTCGCCTCTCGACGTTGTGCGGCACTGTTGACGTACTCATCTCGGCTACCAAGTGCAATCAGCGTGTGAACGCTGCCATCGCGCTGGCGAGCTGTTCGTCCTCGGCGCTGAATTGCCCGAATGGCACTCGCTACAGGCTCGTAGAGGATGACGAGGTCAGCAGCGGGGACATCGAGCCCTTCTTCGCCAACCGAGGTTGCGACTAAGACGTTCAGTTCGCCTTCTCTAAATTTGTTGAGTTGAGCTAATTGTTGTCGTTGGGTCATACCTTTGCGCTTCCCTTTACCGGATTGGCCAATGAATTTGTCCACCTGTACGCCAGGGATTTCAGCGAGTGCTGCCACGACATGGTCGACAGTGTCTCTGTATTCAGTGAAGATCAGTATCTTACTTTCGGGGTTCTCTCGCCTCTGAGTTTCGACTAAGTCACTGACGTATGCCGGTTTGGGATGAAGTTCACCTGAGATTTTTGCACGTCTCCTAAACTCATGAATTGCAGGGAGTCCAACAAATCTGTTCGTGCTTCGCTCACCACTTCTTCCATCTTCCTCTGCACGCTGCAAGAAGGACATTGCAGATGTGACACCCTGGGTGCGCAACAAATCCAACAGCAGGTGTGCTCTGCGCAAATCCCCAATACGTCTCGCAGCATCATAGCCTCTGCGATCTCGACGTTGAATCGCCATGCTTGCTCTTCGTTGTGCTTCTTCAATCAATTTTGAAGAGAGGTGGCCTGTGGGGGCTAAGAAGCCAAGTCTTCTGAGATGCTCTGCTTCAGCATCTTGTTGTTCTTGAATCGGCGAAAGAAGTTCAAGCAGTTGGTCTGGAAGGTTCAATCGGTGTGGTATTGCTTCGAGTTTTACCGAGTATGGAATCAGCAATGGGTCTTCTTTCTTTGATACATCAAGTCGTTCGATACCCAATCTTCTGGCCACTTCGAGGATGTTTGCTTCGGATGATCCAGGGCTTGCTGTTGCACCCAGCACCAAGGCGTTCGGGTTCGCAATCAAATACAAGTCACCAACCTGTGCATAAGCGTGATTGCCAGTGCTGTGGTGAGCCTCATCAACAATGAGCAGTCCAACTTCTGTTAGGTCGATGATGCCATTTGTTGCGTCGTTGCGAATCACTTGTGCCGTTGCCATAATCACAGACCCCTGGGACCACAACGGTGGACGTTTAGCGGGAGTAATTTCACCTGTGTAAGATACAATTTTGTCAGCCTCTATGTTGAGCATTTCAGTCGCCATACGTCGTTGCTGATCAACAAGTCCGGTGGTTGGGGCAATGAGTAGAATTTTGCCTCGTTCCAACCGGAGTGCTTCTGCCATCGCCATCCATTCAACCGCAGTTTTTCCAAATCCTGTTGGCATTACCATCAATGTCGAAGATGCAAGGGCTGATTTTAGAGAACGCATTTGGTAGGCCCTTGCTTCAACTCCGTCCCTAAGGAACGGATGAATTACGGTGGCCATGCTCTCTCCATTTCGTCAAGGGTTCTAAAGGATACTGAACTACAAAATGAGCCCTAACACTGCTCAATTCCGACATTTGTGAAGAATTTGGCGTAGGAATGCGGGTTGTTGAGGGTGTTAATGGCTGCAAAAGGGGTGAACTTGGGCGAAAGGTTTCAAGACCTCCTACAACAGTGGCGATTCACGCAACAGGTCGGCTGTTGCAAACCGAACCACTCATATACGGGAGGTAAGTCGGAGGGGTGCTCAAAGGTGAGCAGCCAGACACAATGGGCCATCCCCCGAGGACCCCAATAGTCTCGTCCCCCACTCGTGGGAATGGGGCGCAGTGTCACGGCTTCTCCCAACCTGAGAGCCCTCGTACGCCCCTCTACGGTGGGGCCAATGCGCTGTAAAAACACTGGAGGAATCCGACATGGCGAAGAAAAGTCACCCACGACGAGGATCGATGGCGTTCAGCCCGCGTAAGCGTGCTAGCCGTCCATTTGGACATGTAAAATCGTGGCCCACAACCGATGCGAGCGAAGTTAGAATGCAAGGGTTTGCAGGCTGGAAGGCCGGTATGACCCACGTTCTCTCTCGTGATTTGAACCCCCGCAGTCCATCCGCAGGTCAAGAAGTACGTGTGCCAGTCACCGTTGTCGAATGCCCAAAGATGCGCATTCTTGGCGTCCGTGGCTACACTATGACTCCATACGGCAAGCAAGCAGTTGGCGAAGTATGGGTTGACGCAGCTCAAATCTCAGAAGCATTCCCCGACCTCTTCAAGCGCCTTCCTGTCCGCAAAGAACACGATGCAGACAAGCACTTCGAGAACCTCATGAACGCAGACCTTGTCGAAGTTCGTATCATCTGTGCAACTCAACCTCAAGAAGTATCTGGTATCCCAACAAAGGTACCTGATGTGATGGAAGTTGGTTTGGATGGTGGTAGCATGGGCGACCAACTCAACTACGCAAAGGAAAAACTCGGTGAAGAGTACTCCTTTGCAGACGCTTTCGAAGAAGGCATGCTCACCGACATTGTTGCGGTGACCAAAGGATACGGATGGCAAGGTGTCATCAAGCGATTCGGTGGTAAGTTGCAATCTCACAAGAACTCCAAGAAGCGCCGACAACACGGTAACATGGGTGCTTTCGGTGACGGATATGTCCGAAAGACAATCCGACAGGGTGGACAAACAGGATACCACCAGCGAACCGAATACAACAAGCGCATCATGCGTATCGCGAACACCGAAGATCACTCAATCACACCTTCTGGCGGTTTCCTCCATTATGGTGAAGTCAAATCCGATTACATCCTCGTCAAAGGCAGTGTCCCTGGACCTGCCAAGCGATTGATTCGATTCCGTGACGCAACTCGTGGCAGCGACAAGACGCTCCATCCGTTCGAAATCACGTACGTGAGTACAGCATCCAAGCAGGGGGTCTGAAGTTGAAGGTGAACGTTCTCGATATTACCAACACCATTTCCCAGACCGAGCTCGACGCAGGTCGTCTCCCAGATGTGTTTGAGATTTCTGTCTCCAATGGAAAGAAAGTCGATCTACCTGCTGCGTTTGAAACCGAACTCCGTGCAGATTTGATCAAATTGGCAGTGGCTTCCAGTCGTGCCAACCGCCGCCAAGCCTACGGTTCACGACCACATGTTGGTAAGCGCGCTCCAATGGCTGGTATGAAGCACTCCGTCGAATGGTGGGGCAAGGGCCGTGGTGTGTCCCGAATTATGCGCCGCACTGGACAAAGCCGTGGTGCACAAAACCCGCATACACTCGGTGGTCGCCGTGCTCACGGACCAAAGGTCGAAAAGAACTGGGGACGCAAACTCAACCTCAAGGAACGCCGTCTCGCTCGAGATTCCGCACTCAGCGCTACCACCTCTGTAGAAAATGTAAGCGCACGAGGTCACCGCTTCTCTGAGGATATTGACTCCCTCCCGATCGTTCTTGGCAACTACGCTGAAGTTCGAGATGGTAAAACTGAAGAATTTAGCATTGAAACCTTCAACCACGGTTCCGCTACTCGTAAGGTCCTTGCTATCTTCAATGAAATCGGAATCGGTGCTGA
The DNA here is from genome assembly GCA_964015875.1 of uncultured Candidatus Poseidoniales archaeon. Lineage (GTDB taxonomy): Archaea > Thermoplasmatota > Poseidoniia > Poseidoniales > Poseidoniaceae > MGIIa-L1. The sequence continues at coordinate 108,961 of CAXHEV010000003.1, read as the reverse complement.
CCTCCAGCGTGCTCGTGATGGGCGAAACATCCGAGCCGGTAAGGCAACCATGCGTGGACGTGTCCACAAAACTCCAAAATCGGTCCTTCTTGTTGTCAAGGAAAAGTCCGGACTCGCTCAAGCCGCACGAAACCTACCCGGTGTCGATGTGGTCGCAGCCCGTGACCTATGCGCAGAAGACCTGGCTCCCGGTGGCGACATTGGTCGTTTAACCGTGTTCACAAAAGACGCCGTGGAGGCACTTAACTGAGGTGATGATGATGAACGCATACGATATTATCCTCCAACCATGGCTAACTGAGAAATCGATGGAAGCTCGTACGACAGAGCAACGCCTCGAGTTCCTCGTTCGCCGAGGAGCAACAAAAGCACAAATCGCTCGTGCGGTTGAATCGATCTTTGAAGTCGAAGTTTCGAAAGTCAACGTACGAAATACAAAGCATGGCAAGCACGCTTCCGTCAAGCTTGCTGAAGGCTATGACGCAGAAGACGCAGCAATGCGCTTGGGAGCATTCTGAGGTGATTTATCATGGGTAAGAGAATACGTGCACAACGAAAAGGTTCCTCGCCACGCTACCGCGTTGCGAGCCACAGGTTCCCAGGTGAGAACCGAATGCCACGCGTGAACGATGTTGTTGGTGAAATCACGGAACTCGTTCACAGCCCAGTTCATTCGGCCCCTCTCGCTCGTATGAAACTTCCAGACGGTGAGACCACCTTTGTGGTTGCAACCGAAGGAATTTCGGTCGGCTCATCGGTCGCCATTGGTGACAATGCAGCCCTTCGTCCAGGAAACATCACATCCCTCGAGAACATTCCTGAGGGTACTGCAATCAACAATCTTGAACTTCGCCCAGGCGACGGTGGTAAGATTGCACGAGCCGCAGGAAACTCCTGCTTCGTCGAAGCACGGATTGGCGATAAGGTGCGTGTCCGCATGCCATCCGGCAGCCTTCGTGAACTCCCAGCCAACTGCCGAGCCACCATTGGTGTCCTCGCCGGTCATGGACGAGACGAAATGCCTCTGCGTACTGCAGGTGCAGCATACTACAAGGCCAAGGCCCGTGGTAAGCTCTACCCTCACGTCAGCGGTGTTGCTATGAATCCAGTTGACCACCCGCACGGTGGTGGAAACCACCAAGCTGTGCACGGTCCAAACTCAGTCGCCCGTGGCACCCCACCAGGTGCTAAGGTCGGTTTGATCGCACCGAGCCGAACTGGCCGAGGCCGAGGTAAGAAAATTTGAGGTGATGATGTATGGCACGAAAGAAGAAGAAGTCGTTTATGACCCCAAAGGCCAGTCGACGAAAGGCACGAAAGCGCCTCTCGACAACCTCAGGCCGTGTCAAGAAGGAATTCACCTACCGTGGTTACACTGTGGAGGAACTCTCCGCAATGTCGCTTTGGCCTGATGAAGACCCATCCGCTCCATCTGTGATTACGCTCCTGCCTTCCCGAGCCCGCCGCTCGATGGCTCGAGGCTTCTCAGTTGAGAACGAACATTTCCTCGCCCGTGTACGCCGTTCAAACGGTTCCACGGTCCGAACCCACCGAAGGGACATGCCCATCCTCCCAGAGTTTGTTGGCAAGACCATCGCAGTCTACAGCGGACAAGCATTCGTCCCTGTTGAGATCAAGCCTGAAATGATTGGTCACTACCTTGGTGAATTCGCAATTACCCGAAGAAGCGTCGCTCATAGCGGCCCTGGTGTCGGTGCAACTCGGTCGTCAAAGCACGTACCGCTCAAGTGAGGTGTCATGTATGGTTAAGTCACAAATGGATCGCCGTTCAAAGCGCCGTGAACTCCCGCAAAAGGGTTACACACAACTCCTCCAAGGCAACCGCCTTGCAACCGCCCGTGCCACAAATGTAGACATGCACGTGAAGCATTGCTTCGAAATCTGCCGCTACGTGAAGCGCATGAAGGCTGGAAAAGCCATCGAGTTCCTCAATGAGGTTCTACGCATCGATTCAGATCGTGCGGATGTCCGCCGAAAGGCAGCAGCAGTCCCATTCCGCCTTGGAAGTGGCAACAAGAAAAAGAAGCGTTCAGGTCCTTCGATGGTCGGTCACCGAAAGGGTGGCGTCGGTCCAGGCCGATACCCAGTCAAGGCTTCCAGAGCTATCATCAAGTTGATTGAAAGTGCAATGGAAAATGCTCGCCATCAATACGAAGATGTGGATCCAGAAGAAATGGAAATCACACACATCGCAGCACACCGCGGCCAAATCAAGAAGGGATTCATCCCTCGTGCACGTGGCCGCGCTACTCCATCAAACCACTACCAAGTAAATCTCGAGGTTTTCCTCGAAGATTTCTCCGTCCAAGAGGACGAGTTGGAGGACGACTTCTGAGGTGATTGATTATGGCAGGAAAACAAAGCACTCTACGAACCATCGTGAACCGAAACGTCGAGCGACATCTCGTCAAGGAATTCTTGATGAAGAACACCAAGCGCTCTGGCTTCGGGGCACTCGACATTCGCCGAACCCCCCAAGGAACTGAAGTGACCGTTCACGCAGAACGCCCAGGTATGGTCATCGGAAGAAAAGGAAAGATCATCAACGAACTCCAGAAGCGATTGAACGAAGAATTCGATCTTGAAAACCCTAAGCTCAAGGTCGAAGAAATCGAAAAGGCGACCCTCAATGCACAAGTTATGGCAGAGAAAATCGCTTCAGCACTCGAGCGTGGCTGGTACCACCGCCGTGCTGGAAACAGCGCTGCACAGAACATCATGGATTCTGGTGCCCGCGGTGTCATCGTGACCCTGGCTGGAAAACTGACCGGTTCTCGAAACCGAACAGAGAAGTACATTCGTGGCCACGTGAAGTACTGCGGTGAAACCGCATTGCAACACATGGACACTGGCTACTCAGTGGCCGTCAAGAAGTTGGGAACCATCGGAGTCACCGTCGCTATCATGCGACCGGGCACCAAACTACCTCACGAAATCAGTATTTTCTCTGATGACGAGTTGCGTGTTCGTGCAGAACAAGCAGCGGCAGCAGAAGCTGAAGCACCTGTGGAGGCGAGCGAATGAGTCACGTATCAAACCGTGAAATTGCTTCAATGAGCAAGGAAGCTCGAGAAGCACGCATGCTTGAACTCCAAGAAGAACTATTGCAACTCCGTGCCGAAAAGGCACTGGGTGGTACACCATCGAACATTGGTGCTTACAAGGCAACTCGCCGAAGCATCGCTCGACTAAAGACACACATGAGACAATGAAGTGAAACTCACAGGAGAAGATTGAAAATGGCGGTTATTTGTAATGTATGCGGACTCCCTGATGAGTTGTGCATCTGTCAAGAAATCGCCAAAGAACAACAACGAGCCATCCTTTCAACAGACCGACGACGATATGGAAAAATTGTGACAAAGGTAGAAGGAATCGACGACTCAGCAATTGACATTAACAAACTCGCTAAAATTCTCAAAAACAAATGCGCAGCCGGTGGTACAGTGAAAGGACGAACAATCGAACTCCAAGGCGATCACAAAAAGAAGGCTGCTGGAGTACTCAAAAACGAAGGATTCAATGTGGAGGTGCGATGATATGACACACTACAACAGCACATGGATCGGTTCGATGATGAACATCGTCGAATCAAACGACCCGACCTTAGTTGGTCGAACAGGCTTGGTTTTGGACGAAACCAAGAACACTCTGGTCATGCTCGAAAAGGGTTCTCAAATCCGAATCGGTAAGGCCGGCATCAAATTCACACTCGACAACAGTGATGTTGTCGTTCAAGGCGCACTGGTTGGTCAGCGCCCAGAAGATCGAACCAACCGAAAATACAGGATGGCCTGATACTATGCGAGACATCGGAGTAGACGTAAAAAACCCAACAGACGAGTGGGACGGAGATGCAAATTGCCCTTTCTATGGAAGCCTACGCCTACGTGGCCAGGTTTTGGAAGGAACGGTTTCTAGCCTCGGTATGCAGAAGACGATTACCATTGAGCGAAACAACGTGCGCTACATGGAAAAGTACGAACGATTCGAAAAGCGAACAAGTGTCTTGTCTGCTCACCTTCCATCATGCATTGGTGAAGTCACTGTTGGCGACACTGTCAAGGTCATGGAATGCCGACCGCTTTCAAAGACGGTCTCATTCTGTGTCATCGAAAACACCGGAGGTGAGGCCTGATGCGTGGAATCGCTGGACGCCAAACCCGTGGTTTGCCAACGGCTGCACGCTTGCACGTCGCCGACAACACCGGTGCAAAAGTTGTCCAAATTATCAACATTCTCAAGCTAGGAAACACCATGCGTCGTTATCCCGCTGGTGGTGTGGGCGATCTTGCCAAGGTCTCGGTCAAGAAGGGTACTCCGGAAACCCGACGCCAAATGTTCAATGCAGTCATCATCCGTCAACGCCGGCCTTTCCGCCGAGTCGATGGAACATGGGTGCAATTCGAAGACAACGCTTGTGTGATCACCAACGAAAAGGGTGACGTGCAAGGTTCCGACATCAAAGGACCAGTTTCCCGTGAGGCTGCAGAACGCTGGCCCCGTATCGCCGCAAACGCAAAGCAAATTATCTGAGGTGAAATTATGGTAAAAAGTATGAAACCAGGAAAGCAAAGAAAGGCGCACTACAATGCGTCGATGCACGAAAAGCGCAAGCGAGTCGCTGCGCGCCTTCAACTCAAAGATCGAGATGAGCGGTTCGATGGTGTTCGCACCGTCACTGTTCGTGTCGGAGACACTGTGAAGGTCATCCGTGGTGACCTCGCCAGTGGCGGAAAGCGCCACGGCGGAAAGCGAGGCGCAGATCCGCTTGTTGGAACTGTGATTCGAATCGATTCAGAAAAAGGGCGCCTTTACATTGAAGGTGCCAAGGCCTCAAAGGCCGATAACAAGGAAGAGGCGGTTCCGGTCCACTCCTCCAATGTCGTCGTTGTTCGATTGGACGAGACTGACAAGTTGCGAATGCAACAACTCACCGGCAACAGGAGCTGAAGAATATGGGAAGCAGTAATCACTTGAAGCGATTGGCCATGCCACGAAGCTGGCCACTCCCTCGTAAAACCACCGTCTGGGTCACACGTCCAACGCCAGGCGCCCATGCCCTTGAATTGTGCATGCCGATCAACCTCGTCATCCGTGACGTCCTTGGCTTTGCTCGTTCAACCCGTGAAGTTCGACACATCCTCCACAATGGATTAGCGAAAGTCGACGGTCGTGTGTGTAAAGAGACACGCCGCGGTGTTGGCCTCATGGATGTCTTGAGTTTGGGCGACACACATTATCGATGTGTGCTCGACCATAATGGTCGCCTTCGCTACCGCCAAATCTCTGCAGATGAAGCAGGCTGGAAGGTCTGCCGAATTGAAGGTAAGAGCACCATCAAGGGTGGCAAGACACAACTCAACCTCCACGATGGTCGCAACATCCTTGTTGACGATGCATCTGAATACTCAACCGGCAGTTCACTGAAAATCTCGCTTCCAAGCCAAGAAATCATTGAACACATCAAGTTCGTCGAAGGCGTTCGCTGCTACCTTATCGGTGGTGCTCACGTCGGAGGCTTTGCCAACATGACTGCTTACGAAGTCAAGCGTTCAAGCATGGCGAATGAAGTTCAATTCGAAGAGTTCGGTACAGTTGCCGCAAACGTCTTCGCAGTTGGCGACGCTACTCTTCCAAACACTGAGGTGGTTGAATGAGCGAAACCGTGAATCCAATGTCCGTTCCTCGCATCACGAAGGTGAGCGTTAATATCGGTGTTGGCGAAGGTGGAGAACGTCTCATGAATGCAGAGAACGTCCTTGAACTCGTGACCGGTGTCAAACCACAACGCACTCTTGGTCGAATCCAAAATCGTGATCTCAAGGTCCGACAGGGCGCTCCTATTGGTTGCAAAGCTACCATGCGCCGCAGCGAAGACATCAAGAAATTCTTGACCGATGCGTTCTGGGTTCGTGAAAATCTTATTCCAGCATGGAACTTCGACCGTGAGGGCAACCTCTCATTCGGTGTTCGTGATTATACGGACTTCCCTGGGCAAAAGTACAATCCTGACATTGGTATCTACGGAATGGACATCACCGTCGTTCTCGAGCGACCTGGTCATCGTGTGAGCCGCCGACGCCGTGCAAAGGGCAAGGTTGGAATGGATCACCGTGTCACACCTGACGAATCACGTGCCTGGTTCGTAGAAAACTACGGCATTACCATCATGGAGGAATGAAAATGGCAAGAGATCACGGAGAAAGGATTGGACGAACAATCGGATGCCGACGATGTGGACGAAAGCGTGGAATGATTCGACGACACGGGCTACGCCTCTGCCGTCAATGCTTCCGCGACGTCGCACCCTCGATTGGCTTTAAGAAAATGAATTAAGGAGGAGAAAGATATGCAATTTGATCCACTCAACGACGCACTCATCAAGATGTACAACGCAGAACAAGCGGGTAAGTTCAATGTCGAGCTTGCACCTGCATCAAAACTGCTTGGAAATGTCTTGGAAATCATGCAAAAGTCTGGCTATGTAGGCTCCATTGACCGAAGTGAAAACGGTCGTGGCGGTTCATACACTGTCGAACTTCGCGGCGCCATCAACCGATGCGGTACGGTCAAACCCCGTCACAGCATCCGACGCCAAGAATACGACCAGTGGGAAACCCGATACCTTCCTGCACAAGACTTTGGCCTTTTGATCCTAACAACGAACTCCGGCGTGATGCATCACTACGATGCTAAAGACGCCCGTATTGGTGGTAAGCTACTGGCTTACGTATACTGAGGTGAACATCATGGTAAAACTCGACAGAATCGAACATTTCGTAACCATCCCTGAAGACGTAACTGCTACGCTCAGCGAAGATGGCGTCGTCACCATCAATGGTCCTAAGGGGACATTGACCCGCACCTTTGTGAGTACCTCATGCAAACTCCACGAAGAGGGTGGTGGCATACTCGTACGCGTTGATATGCCTCGCCGAAAGCAACGAGCATTGGCTGGAACTTGGAACGCCCACCTCAACAACATGGTGAAGGGTGTCACACAAGGATTCACCTACCAACTCAAGGCACTATACTCTCACTTCCCCATGACCATGGCAGTGAAAGGAAACACCTTCGTTGTCAACAACTACTTTGGTGAGCGAGTTCCTCGAACTTCAGATATCCTTCCGGGTGTTGAAGTGAAGGTCAGCAACAAAGTGGAAGTTACTGTGACTGGTATCGACAAAGAAAATGTAGGCCAGACCGCAGCCAATATCGAACGAAGTACCACGGTCAAGAACCGTGACCGACGTGTGTTCCAGGATGGAATATACCTCATCCACAAGGAGTGATATGAATGGCAGAAGATTATCAGAAAATGACAGTTGCTGAACTCAAGGAGCTCCTCAAGGCGGCAGAATTGCCCCTCTCAGGGAAGAAGGCCGATCTCATTGCACGCCTCACCGAGGCGAACGAAGCCGCCCCGGTGGAAGACGAAGAAGTCCAAGATGACGAATCTTGGGACGACGATGGTGATTGGGATGACGATGCAGTTGAAGGCCACGTCGCCAAGCAAAAGCCAGTTCTCGATGAAGAGACAAAAGCCGCTCTTGCCCTTCGTGCAGAACAAAAGAAACTCACTCCATCTTTCCGACGAACCGAATGGTTCCGATACAAGCGATTGTCTCGTTCGGGATGGCGTGCGCCTCACGGAATGGACAGCAAGCAACGACGAAACTACCGCTACCGTGGTTCACTTGTCCGTGTTGGTCACGGCAAGGTTGCAGCCGCTCGTGGGCTTCACCCATCTGGCTTCGAAGAAGTCATGGTGCAGAACACAACAGATCTCGAATCAATCGACCCAGAAACTCAGGCTGCACGTGTCGGCCGAAGTGTTGGCGGTCGAAAGCGAGAACACATTTACTCACGAGCCGATGAGCTTGGCATTCGTGTGTTGAACCGAAGGAGGGATGTCTGATGCAAATCACCAACCAAAAGCGCCTCGCTGCTAAGTTGCTCGGCTGTGGAGTCCACCGTGTGTGGATCAACCCATCCTATGTCGACCAGATCTCCTCTGCTGTTCAGACAGACGACATTCGAGAATTCATCGATGAAGGATGGATTAAAGCAAAGGCAATCAAGGGTACTTCCCGTGTTCGGGCTCGTAATCGACTTGAGCAAAAGCGCAAGGGTCGACGCAAAGGTCACGGAAAGCGTGCTGGTACAGCCAACGCTCGAAACCCTCGAAAGAACCGCTGGATGCGAACCATTCGCTCCCAGCGCCGTGTTCTGAAGGAAATGAGAGAAAACGGTACTATCCAACCCTCGGAATACCGCCGCTACTACCTCAAAGCAAAGGGTGGGTCCTATCGATCCATTGCTCACTTGCACTCTCAAATGACCATTGAGGGCGTATCGCTTCCAGGAGGTGATGAGTGATGCGTGGCACACAACGCCGCTCTATCTTCCGCCGACGTAAGGCTGGTCTGACCGACTATCGTCGCCGCTTGAAGCTCCTACGTGGACGCAAGTCCCGTGCAGTCGTCCGAGTGTCAAACACCCGTACGACATGTCAACTCGTCGATTGGGCTGCCTCTGGTGACCTTGTCAAGGTCAGCATGACCGGAACCGACTTGATGAAGAAATATGGCTGGCCTGAAGACTTCTCACAGAAGTCGGTCCCTGCATCCTACCTCGTAGGCTTTGCAATGGGCAAGGCCGCAATGGCTCAAGGCTGTGAAGAAGCAGTTCTTGACGTCGGACTGGCCGCAACACCAGCAGGAGGGCGTGTTTTCGCTGCCCTCAAGGGTATGGTCGATGCAGGCCTTGAGATTCCTCACGGTGACCAAGTGTTGCCAGATGATGACCGTGTGAACGGCACCCACATCGGTGACAACATCGCCGGTGCGGTAGAAACCACCAAGAAAACAATCGAGGAGGCATACTGATGACTGAAGAAGAAGTTCAACAAATGGCCCCGGGTCTCATGCAAGCTTACGCTCCTGAGGAACCTGAGGAAAACACCGAAGGACGCCGACCACGACGCCGAAACCAAGACGATCCAATCCTTGCTCTTCGCAAGTGGGTTCCACGAACTCGATTAGGCCATGCTGTGATGGCTGGTGAAATTCTCACCTACGAGCAAGCGCTTGCAAGTGGGCTACCAATCCGAGAAGTCGAAATCGTCGATGCACTGGTCCCTAACCTCGAAGACGACGTCATCAAGGTCAACATGGTTCAGCGAATGACTGACAGTGGACGACGTGTCCGCTTCAACGTCATGGCATGTGTTGGCAACCGTGATGGTTACGTCGGTTTGGGTATGGCAAAAGCGAAGGAAGTTGCTACAGCTATTCGAAAGGCAATCACAGCAGCTAAACTCAACCTCATTGCAGTCCAGCGCGGTAATGGTTCTTGGGAATCATCTGCCGGTCCAGGTACATCAATTCCGTTCAAGACTCAAGGTCGCTCGGCTTCTACCCGGGTCACCCTGATGCCAGCCGCAAAAGGAAAAGGCCTCGTCATCGGCCAAACCGGAAAGCGTGTGCTCGATCTTGCTGGAATTACTGACGTTCTCTCCCGAACTAAGGGACAGACCCGCACCACAATCAACTACGCTGCAGCAACGTTCAACGCACTTCACAACATGAACACCACCCGTGTTCCAGATACATTGCGAGAACGACTGTTCATTCACAAAGGGAGGGTTCTCGAATGAGTTTCATCGTTGTCCGAGCACGAAGCAACGTCGGCGTTGAGCGTACAATCAAGGACACAATGCTGCACTTGAACCTCACCAAGGTGAACCATGCGGTCATTATCCCAGACAATGCACAATACCGAGGTATGTTGCAAAAGGCCAAGGATTACATCACTTGGGGCGAAGCAACAGAAGACCTCATCGAGAAGATGTTGAGCGGTCGTGGCCGAATGGTCGGCGATGCTCCACTGACCGACGAAATTGTTGCAGAACACACAGACTTTGCAAACATCGCAGCGTTTGCCAAGGCAATCGCAGCTGGTGAAACAACCGTCAAGGCTGTTCCAGATTTGAAGCGAGTCTTCCGACTCCACCCTCCACGTGGTCCGAAAGGATGGGGCGGCATCAAGCGCTCCTACGTTGTTGGAGGCGCCCTCGGGTCCCGAGGAGAAGCAATTGGTGCGCTCGTTGAGCGAATGATTTGAGGTGATGATGAATGGGAACTAAAGCAAACAAGCATCGTGGACGAAACCGATACCATGGACGTGGCAAGAAAGCCGGCCGTGGTGCAGGAAAGCGTGGTGGTCGTGGAAACGCTGGTATCAACAAGCACCGTGTCATGACTCGAATCAAGTACATGCCAAATCACTGGGGTATGCACGGATTCAACCGACACCCGAAACTCCGCAATGTTCACGTTACTGTGAATGTGAGTCAACTCGAAGCCATGGCTGATGGAAATGATTCCATCAACCTAACAGAACTTGGAATCGATAAGATTCTAGGCAGCGGCCGAATCAACTCTGCCCTCAATGTCATCGTTGAGGAAGCAAGTGCAAAGGCTGTTGAGAAGATCGAAGCCGCCGGTGGGTCTGTCGACTCTGGCGATGACGAATGGGACGAAGAATGAGTTCGTACAAATGAATGAACCTTAACCCTCATAACCAAATTACACTACCACGCAAGGAGGATGAACAATGAAGCACAAGCCAATTCCATGGGCCATTGTCTTGACAGGGGTACTCTATTGGGGTCTCCTTGTCTACTGGGCATCTGATGACCTGAACTCCACAGGCGCACCGCGTGATGCTGCTTTGTTCGGCATTATCTTCTCGCTTGTCTATGTTGGATACCTCATGGCTTGCTTCCAAATGGACATGCCTGATGGGCTCAAGGATGCACCAGTTGTTGGCCGATATGGAAAGCTACTCGCATGGTTAGCCCTTGTTGGTATTGCCGTCTTCTATGTCCGTCCTGAAACGTGGTTGCCCGATGTATGGGGAGGCTATGCTGATGGTGTTGGCTTCTTCCTGGTGGGTATTCTCCTCCTCGGATTTGGCGCAGCAGCGATCCTCACATGTTTCATGTGGAGCGGTGACAAAAGCAGCCGATTGTATGCTCTGCGTAGATTCGTCGACGTCTACCCGACCATTACCAAGCCCGAACGTCACGTTCGATTTAACGAAAAGATGTGGACCACCACATTTGTCCTCATCATCTACTTCGCAATGACCAATGTCATGCTCTACGGTCTTTCAGGCCAAGCGCTTGACTTGTTCAGTGGATTCCGTTCCATCATGGCTGGTGCCTCTGGTACCATCATGCACTTGGGTATTGGACCAATCGTCACCGGTTCGATTATCATGCAATTGTTTGCTGGTGCGAAGATTATCCGTCTCGACCTTGGAGACACTGAAGACAAGGCCATGTACCAAGGTGTGCAGAAGCTCCTTGTCTTGATTATGATTCCAATCGAATCCATTCCACAAACCTATGGATTCCTCGACCCAACCGAATTTCTCATCGACACCTACGGTCTTGGTTGGGCCAACTTCGTAATCGTTGCCCAACTCTTTGCCGGTTCATACCTCGTGTTCTTGCTCGACGAACTTGTCAGCAAGTGGGGTATTGGTTCTGGTATCTCGTTGTTCATTGCAGCAGGTGTTGCTCAATCGACCTTCGTCGGTACGCTCTCACCACTTGCAGCAACCACAGGCGTTCCTTACTCCCTTCAAAACCCACCATCAGGAACGCTCCCGATGATTTTCTACATGTTCCGTGAAGCCACGAATGCAGAAATGATCTCTAACAATGGTTTCGAAACCATGCTACTGACACACGTCAATCCTATAGCGGCGTTATTCTCATCGATTGTTGTGTTCCTAGTCGTTGCCTATGCAGAATCATCTAAACTCGAATTGCCACTGACGCATGGTAAAGTTCGTGGTCACCGTGGAAAGTACCCGATTCGTCTCGTTTACGCATCGAACATTCCGGTGATTTTGATGGCAGCTCTGCTTGCAAACATCAACATGTTTTCGTTGCTGTTCTGGAGCCACCCTACCCTCTCCCAAACACCGATTCTCGGACGGCAGGGGTGGGGTTCAGCCTCTGAATTCATAGGCACCTATGAAGCAGGTCAAACGACGGCTTCGGGAGGGTTTGCATGGTATGCAAGCATGGTCAATGGTGTCAATGATTGGATGATACCCTTACTGAATCAGCAAGGCGACGTCTTTGGGCATAGTTTGACTCAAATCATGGTCCACGTGGTGTTCTATGTGGCGTTGATGACCGTCGGTTCGATGGTCTTCGCGAAGTTCTGGATCGATACGACAAATATGGGTACGAAAGATGTTGCAAAACAAATCGAGCGTACTGGTATGCAAATTCCAGGTTTCCGTAAGAATCCCAAGATTTTGGAGAAGATCCTTGAAAATTACATTCCGCCAGTCACCTACTTTTCTGGTGCGTTCGTCGGGCTGTTAGCCGCTGGTGCGGACTTACTCGGTACGGTAGGTAACGCGTCAGGTACAGGTCTGTTACTTGCAGTTGGTATTATCCTCAGAACATATGAGCAAATCCAGAAGGAACAAGCGATGGAAATGCACCCAATGATCCGTCAGTTCTTCGGAGCAGAGTGAGCCTACTCTTCGTTCTGAAGGCGGTTGGATGTCGACTTGAAGCCAATTTAGGCCTGTGAATGTTAACGGTCGGGGACAACTTGAATAGACAACCCACCAAGTCACAAAAATGCAGATAGGCGACTTCTTGATTCCATTCACTAAACCGTCGAGTCCAGTCTTGTGGGTTCGACCATATCAAGACCTTACAATCGAGGCCAAAAGTGATGGTAAGGTCACAACAAAAGTCGCCGTGAAAAACCCATCTATAGATTTAATCCGACGCAGTTTGCTCCTTGCACTTGGGCTCTCATTTCTGCTTGGGTCGATGGGTTTTGCAGTGTTCCATGTGTTGGCTATAACAGGTGAATCAGAAGAGGACAAGGACCCCTGCGGATTCTCATCATCTTCTGAATTAATTGAATTTGATGACGTGGGCATTCTCTGTTTGGATTACCAAGATCGGTGGGCCATGAGCTCTTTCGAAGATGATGAAGGGCATTTCAGGTATCAAAACGAATGGGGTGGATATGAGGAACATCGTTGGTCCCAAACTGGTGATGTGGTCACGTTGTGCGATGTGGACCAAGAGTTTGACGCCTACTATTGTCTCAATTTAATTCGTGTTCAAGGCACGTCAATGGATCGAAACCTCTCGCATTACTCATACTATGATGGTGTCAGCCAAAATATGCCTTCTTGGGTTGAAGAAAAACCCTCCTCGGTTTCAGTGAACTACCAATCTTCGACGAATGCACCATTTGGAAATGACCGTCTTTTATTGGCCTGGGATGATGAACCAGGTATTGAATCTCTTGAAATACGCTCATATGGCGTCACGAGCAAGGATATCGACCACTACATGGCTCCATTAGAACGGGGTATTATCGAGGTCGTCTTTCCTTACATGCTGCCGATGTTGATCGGTTTTGGCATCTTGGCATTTACGCGTACTCGGTTCACCATAATCGAATTTGATTCACAGCAATCTCAAATCCAACGCCGCCTTAATTTTGGTACGCCTTTAATGAGGTTTGATTGGGTGAATGTTGATTTTCAAAAGTTTACACTGGAAGAGCATGATTTTACCATAACACACCGCAGTTCTTCTGAAGATGGATCTTCAAGGACAACCTATTCCTATCACGAAGGCCTAAACTTGAGTTGTGTCTATGAGGGCGGCACTCACGTCCTATTTTTCATAGAAAACAAAAACAATACCATCCGGAAGGATCTTGTTGATAGCCTCTTCAGTGCCCTTAATTTGGAATCACCAATGGATTTGTCTCCTGTGCCGATGGCTCAATCTGGTCCACATCCTATTGACGGTCAAATCCGTCCACCTCTGGTTTCTTCAACGCCCGAAGAAGAGAAAACACCCTTGGTTAATGAGGCTGATTCTGAAGGGGATAGCACCAACGAAACTGGTGTGTTCTGGGACAGCGTGTGATGCATTATTGACCTGGTAGTGAAATCAGGTAGTCCAGGGTCCAGAAAAGGAAGTCGTTTTCCCTCGCAGTCCACTGATTTTACCTGCTTTGGAAGTCGGGTACTTTGATATAGGGGAGGTGAGTGGGCAAGATGCTTGCGTAGTTGAGAACGGCGTTGGCGGCAGAGTCTCCGGACAATGAAAGCCGCCATCCTCTTGACACGTGAAGCCGAAGCGATTGCGATTCTGAGAAACCTTCCCCCCACGGAAGCTCGCTCAGGGTCAGGTAGGTGATCGAGATTATGACGTATTTTTGTGTAAGAAGCATTAGTGCATTATACTCTCGCCAATTTTTTTAGGACAGCAAATTCAAATGAATTTCAGCGACAAGTAGCCCAAGGATCATAACAAGAGAAATCTGGTTGATCCTGCCAGAGGCGACCGCTTTTGGAGTTCGATTAAGCCATGCGAGTAGAATGAATTAGATCATTGCAAACTGCTCAGTAACACGTGGATAACCTGCCCTATGCTCTGGGATAACCTCGGGAAACTGAGAAGAATACCGGATAGACCACAACGCCTGGAACGGTGTGTGGTTGAAAGGCAACGGCATAGGATGGGTCTGCGGCGTATCAGGTCGTAGGGGGTGTAACGGACCTCCTAGCCATCGACGCGTACGGGTTGTGGGAGCAATAGCCCGGAGATGGATTCTGAGACACGAATCCAGACCCTACGGGGTGCAGCAGGCGCGAAAACTTCACACTGCAGGAAACTGTGATGAGGGAACTCCAAGTGACTGCACATTGTGTAGCCTTTTCTTTACTATTAATCGGTATTGGAATAAGGGCTGGGAAAGACCGGTGCCAGCCGCCGCGGTAATACCGGCAGCTCAAGTGGTCGTCGCTTTTATTGGGCCTAAAACGTCCGTAGCCTGTTTGGTAAATCTGTGGGTAAATCAACCAGCTTAACTGGTTGAATTCTGCAGAGACTGCCAGACTAGGGACCGGGAGAGGTGTGGGGTACTCTAGGGGTAGGGGTAAAATCCTGTCATCCTTAGAGGACCACCAGTTGCGAAGGCGCCACACTGGAACGGATCCGACGGTCAGGGACGAAGCCTAGGGGCACGAACCGGATTAGATACCCGGGTAGTCCTAGGTGTAAACGCTGTGAACTTGGTGTCGGGAGTCCGCAATGGGCCCCCGGTGCCGGAGTGAAGATGTTAAGTTCACTGCCTGGGGAGTACGGTCGCAAGGCTGAAACTTAAAGGAATTGGCGGGGGAGCACTGCAACGGGAGGAGCGTGCGGTTTAATTGGATTCAACGCCGGAAAACTCACCAGGGCCGACTGTTAGATGAAGACCAGCGTGATGAGCTTGTCGGATTTTCAGAGAGGTGGTGCATGGCCGTCGTCAGTTCGTACTGTAAAGCGTTCTGTTAAGTCAGATAACGAACGAGACCCTCATCTCTATTTGCTACCCGTCTCTCCGGAGGCGGCGCACTATAGGGAGACCGCTGGTGTTAAACCAGAGGAAGGCGAGGGCAACGACAGGTCAGTATGCCCCGAATGTCCTGGGCTACACGCGCGCTACAAAGGACGGGACAATGGGAAGCCAGGCCGAGAGGCCGAGCTACCCCGAAACCCGTTCATAGTTCGGATCGTGGGCTGTAACTCGCCCACGTGAAGCTGGATTCCGTAGTAATCGTGTTTCAATATAGCACGGTGAATATGCCCCTGCTCCTTGCACACACCGCCCGTCAAACCATCTTAGTTGGGGGTGGGTGAGGCTGCGCTTACTTCGGTATGGCGTATTCGAGCCTGCCTTCGACAAGGAGGGTTAAGTCGTAACAAGGTATCTGTAGGGGAACCTGCAGATGGATCACCTCCTAAGAAAACCGGAGGCTGGAGCTCTTTGTCGAGCTCCAGTCTCCACCTCTTTTTTTGGTCTATGGTGGTTTACTTTTTACACCATTAGGTGTAAATTCTCGATCACTCATTCAATCGCCCTGATGTAATCATCAGGATGTTACTTTCTCAATCATGCTTTGACGGAACGTCAAAAGGCGCAATCGGGGCGCTTCAGCGTTGACTGTAATGGTTGCTCCTCGGTTAAAATGGACTTCGTTCCAGCCATCAGGAACAACATAGCCCCTGTGCATATCTGAGGTGATTGTGGTAGCATCGCTTGTCCAATCCATCCATGCCCAGGGCGATGCTTCACGCTTGTCATGCGGTAGATCTCGGGTAACTACGAAGTAATGGTCTTCGATTTGATCGGGCGAAACCTTCGACTTGAGGTCGCTAAGTTCTTGCTTTGAGATGGCATGATTGAGCCAAGCCCCTTGACCAAGCCAGGTTGAAAAGAGCAGTCCACTGCTTTGTTGCTCGCATTTTTTGTCCCCACGCCGGAGATGGTACTTGCTCGGGGCGTATTGATGAGTATTGGCAATCAGTAGATCATTCATTGCAGGATCTGTTGTATATCGGTTTCCTGATGTCGAATCAATGATGGCTTGAAGGCGTGGTAGGTCGTTGACAATGGCATTGCCTGCGAGCGCTTGCCTTACATCCTCTGCGAATGTGTTCACATTCGAGTCCATGTAAAATCCAAAACTCCCTTCAGAGTCTTGATCTCTTGGATGTGAATTGACACCCATCACAGGTGTTGATGCATCGATGTTGTGAGAGATGCTCGTTAGAGTCCCATCACCACCGAGGACAATGACAAGGTCGCGACCGATGAAATCAGCTCGACGAACCCTTTCTCTTGCCCGGATGTCAACGCGGAGTCCACCACGTTCCTCACTGCAAAGATGAAGTTCAGCAGTGATGATGTCAAGGCTAGCATCATGAACTGCTTCGAAATTTTTCTTGTAAACAACCAGAATGTCCGACACAATGCTTCCTCCTTGGTTTCCCCAAGGGCCGCTCCTTCTTCAACACAGCCCTACGGTCAATATACGATGTTTCATGTACTTGCTGCATCAAGAGTGAAGCATGGAACCTTCACCATGGGATGATTTTTCAGAAAACACGGATGTCGCCAACGCTCCAGCAGCGATTTCTCTTTCACCGGCACAGGAGGCCCCAGCAGCCCAACAACCTATGATTATGGGCGCAACCACACAGATGCCAGCCTACGGTCAACAACCGATTATCATTCAGCAAGCCCCATCTTCGGCTCCAAAGGTAATTGGTGTTTTAGTCATCATATATGCCGCATTCAGTATCCTTGCCGAAGGTCTGGGAGTGATAACGCCTGGAGGAAACGGTTTCACACTCGCACTTGGTGCTGCAAATATTTTGGCATATGCCGGAATGGTTTTTGGAGGTATTCAAATGTTCCAATACAATCGCCAAGGCGTATTCATCGTCTTAGGAACCATTCTATGGGTTGCAATCTCATCAGTCATCGCATTGCAAATTGTTTTGGATTACGATCAGATGTTCGAGGACGGTGAACTCACCCAGGAAGAGTATGACTTCCTCACTGATGAGGAATTAGAGGGTGCTGTGACAGTTGTAGGTTCCATCGCTGTTGTGATCTGCAATGGAATTTGCATGGCGATTGTGGCCATCCCTCTTCTGATTTCGAACAACGGCTTTGATACGAAAAAAACCTACGGCTTCTGACCTAAGCATCAACAACCGCCTTGTGTCTGTATCGTCTATGGGCACACTTGTCAAGGGAACTGCTGCAACTTATGTCGAAGAGTTATGGATCAACACTGATGAGAGGTATGAGATTCGTTGCATCACGCATGAGGTTGAACGAGTGGTCAAGGAAAGTGGAATCATCGATGGTCTCGTGTTGGTGAACCCAATGCACATTACAGCCTCATGCTTTGTCAACGATTTGGAGTATGGACTGCACCATGATATACGTCATTGGCTAGAGCACCTTGCACCATTCTATGGTATCGAAGGTCGATCGGGAGAGGAGTACCATCATCACCGCACGGGGGAAGACAATGGAGATGCTCACCTCAAGCGTCAGTTGTTGGGCCAACAAGTGACCATGGCAGTCCGTTCTGGAGGCTTGCATTTGGGCACATGGGAGCAAATCCACTATGCTGAATTTGATGGTCGGCGCGATAAACGAATCATGGTCAAAGTGGTTGGCATTCTCGGTGAATGACTGCTCCGCTGCTTCGAAGGTGGAAGAATCATAACTCGTCACCTCTACAGGCGACCATGGACATCAAGCCACAGGTCGAATTTGACCAGGGCTTTTTCAAATTCACAACCCCATACACTTTACGAGGGTGGGCTTGGTGGATTTTGATTCTTATCATCATGGTCGGGTCGTTGTTTCTTCAGCCTCAAGGCTACATCATTTCATTGGTGATGTTTGTCGTTTTAGCCATGCTTTCACCAACCGGGCTTGAAGCAAAATTACATCGAATGCGGAAACAGAATCCTCTTCCTGAAGACTTAGAGGCACAGGCGCTCAACAAGGGCACCACGGTTGAAGATTGGTTCTACGGAAAGAAATCATATGTCCCAACAGCAGATCCAAATGGTTGGGTCTACACTGCCCCAGGTCCGAAATCGTGGGTGATGGAACGCCCATATCACCCTGATCCGGACAACGAGCTCCTTCCCGAACACCCTACGAAAATCGGTACGCCTAAGCCTGCAGTAATCTCGAGTTATGGATTATTTTTGTTGATGTTCTTAGGAGGTGTGTCGAGCCTTGCTTACTTGGGAATGCAGAACGCCAAGGAGAGCCTTGATCAGAGTGATGATAGCTTTCTTTTGCTTCCTTACATTACGATGGGCGTTGGCGTCATTTGGATGATTTTGGGCTATTTGGCTCAAAGGCAACAATCTGTGATGATGGACACATCAACAGCGACCGCCCGTTCGGTTGCGGCAGGTTCAGGAGAACTCGTGGGACAGGTCCGTCCAACATGGTCTGGGGGTATCGACGTGTTGGTTGATCACCATCCAATGCGCATGGTGCCAGGCTGTGTTTCTTACAAATGGACCTATGAAGTGAAGATCAGAGAAACAAAGGTGGTCAGAAGAAATGGAAGGTCACAGATGCGAACCGAGGAGCATTGGGTTCCCGTGCGTAGTGATGAAGGAAATGTACCATTTATCCTTCATGATGGGAGTGGTGGTATTTACACTCGGCCTTCAACGTTCGAAAGGAAAGATTTTGGCGGATTTGTAAAGCAGTGGACCACCAATCATGCCCAAAGCCTCTCCGATGCCTACTGGCGGGTTAAGCATGGACGTCTCTACAACCAAGGCCATGTTCTCGCGCACAAATGGACGATTTATGCATTAAGAATTGGGGATCCTGTCTATGCGCTCGGTATGGTCAAACCTAGGCCCTCAGAAGAACTTGAGTGGCCCGGTGTATGTGACGTACTCGATATTGAACCGCCATCACTCGATAACAGCGATGAAGGTAATTTTTGGTCCGAGGAGGCAAAAAGCACCGTCAATTATGGCCTACCAGTAAGCAATGCTCGTTTGCATATGATCGGCACGGATACGCCCGGGATGCCTGCGATGTTGAAGCGAGGCACCGAGTTGGCCAACATCGCTCGATTGCGCTCACGAAGTGAATTGTTATTCATACCCTTCCTGACCGCTCTTGCTGGTACTTTCATGCTGCTGTGGTTGTGACAGTGAGGTTCATGACCCTGTTTGGGCTCGCACAACCATGGCAGAAGATGTTGTGATTGTAGGCGGTGCCCGCACCCCGTTTTGTGAATGGGTTGGAGGGAAGCGTGGAGATGGGAAAACCGGCGGGTTGCTCAAAACCGTGAGTGCACAAGAACTCGGTGGTATTGCAATCAAAGGTGCTCTTGAAGCAACAGGAACCGACCCTGCATCTGTTGACCATGTCGTCATGGGCTACGCCCTACAAACATGCTCACAGTCGATTTATGGGTCTCGTCACGCAGGCCTTCAAGGCGGTATTCCGCAAGAAGTTCCAATGCTCACACTCTCTCGAATCTGTGGATCTGGTGTGCAGTCAATTGTAACTGGTGCTCAGATGATTATGCTAAACGAAGCCTCGAC
The DNA here is from genome assembly GCA_964015875.1 of uncultured Candidatus Poseidoniales archaeon. GTDB lineage: Archaea > Thermoplasmatota > Poseidoniia > Poseidoniales > Poseidoniaceae > MGIIa-L1. The sequence continues at coordinate 88,929 of CAXHEV010000003.1, read as the reverse complement.
GGTTGTTTCTGGGGGGATGGAAAACCTAAGCCAAGCACCTCACGTCATGCGCGGTGGTCGAGAGGGATGGAAACTTGGCCGCTCTCCTAAAGTGGAAGATTACATGATGACCAATCTCCAAGACATGACATGCGGTTTGTTCATGGCACAAACTGCAGACGAGTTATGCCGGAGAAAAGGAGTGACCCGTGAAGAGATCGATGCCTTTGCAGCACTATCTCATGCTCGAACTACCGCTTCGATTGAATCAGGATTGTTCGAATCAGAGATTGTCCCAGTCACCATCAAGAGCAGGCGAGGTGAAAAAGTCATCACCCATCTTGATGAAGATCACGTTGTCAAGAATTGCACAGAAGAAAGTCTCGCTTCGCTTCCAACCGCTTTTGGACCAGAGTCTTTTGTCACTGCTGGAAATGCATCCGGTATTGTTGACGGCGCTGCAGCTGTGGTGATCAAGTCAGCTTCGCAAGCCTCTAAAGATGGCAATGAACCCCTGGCACGGATTGTTTCATGGGGCATTGTTGGTCTTGAACCAGCAATCATGTCCTATGGTCCCGTACCATCATCACTCAAAGCCCTCGAAAAGGCAGGACTCAAAGCGGAGGAAATTGACCGCTGGGAAATTAACGAAGCATTCGCAGGTCAAGCCCTTGCATGCATCAAAGATCTAGGCATCGATGTTGAAAAGGTCAATGTCAACGGTGGTGCTGTTGGTCTTGGTCATCCATTGGCGGCAACAGGGACACGTTTGGTGCTCACTCTTGCTCATGAATTGAAGCGCTGCGGTGGACGCTACGGTGTGGCAACTGCGTGCATCGGTGGCGGTCAAGGGATCGCCATGGTCATCGAATCCATCTGAACGGCTTTTCGAAGAAGAGAACAACCCTGGTTTGTCATGGTTGATGACGAGACAGACTCCTTTGGACTTCATCTATACATCAGTATAAATGGCAGTTCTCGGAGCAATGCATATGAAAAATCCATTTGAAGCAATGAGCAACGCAAGTGTGAGCCGTCCCAAGTCGGTCTTTGCCCTTGTCATGCTCGCTGTTCTTGTCCTTGCCTCAGGTGGCATGCATCTTCAGTTTGATAACAGTGAAGATGGTTTTTTTCCTGACGATGAAAACGTGCGTTTGCTCGAAGAAATAGAACGTGAATACCAAGCTTCGATCGATTTCGTTCGCGTCATCGACGAGATAGAGGCAGGTTCCCTTCTCAACAACGAGACTTGGGAATACCTTGCAAGCATTGAAGCGCGAATGATTGAGGACGAGAACTTTGCACCATACCATTACCCCTTATTCGGTACTCAGGCGAACAGCGGTATGGCTGGCTATGCCTATCAATGGCAACGTTACCAGGACCCGTTGTCAGCAGACTGGGTCGCACCGTTAGAATCTGCAATAGGAGGTGTCCTCACCGCAGACAATGAGTCACTAAGTCAAGCGCTTGGCAATCTGAGTCTTGCTGCTGAATCGATACCATCCGCATCAGAAATGAATGGAACAGACTTGATCAATTGGGACGCAGGTGCGCCCTCGCAATGGCTTCTTCGGTTGGACAATGGCGCAAACCTCTCAAGCAATCTTGGCGCTATGTTGGGCATGCTTGAAGCGACCACTGCAAATCGTTCAGGTGCACAGATTGGCCAAATTATGGCTGTGACCGGACCAATGAATGGGCAACTGGGTTTGCTCAGCGGCTTGCAATCAATCGACTACCGAGCAGCCATCCTTGGTTCACTTCCTGTCGCTGACCGAACCAACGACCCTTGGAATTCCTCCGGCCCGGTTTTGACAACCCTGGTAGTGAGCACAGAACCAGCCGATTATGGCGTCGATATTTTGGGCGATGTTCAAGCCATGATTACCAATTGGTCGGATCTTATGGTACAGGATTTACGGGCTGATGGCGCTGGTGATGGGCTACGAACTTTTTCGTTTTCGCAATTCAGCGAGGGCGCAAACGCTAATCTTGGTAAGGAAATTGGCACGTTGACAAGCGCTGCATTATTGCTTCTCGCAGTCATTTTGTGGTTCAATTTCCGTTCTGTGCGTGACACCGCATTCGTCACTTCGCTAACGGTCCTTGCTATTGTGGCCACATACGGCTTTTCTGGTTGGCTGCAATTCTTTGGTGTCAATATGGTGTTCAACGCCGCCATGAATTCAATTCCGGTTCTCTTACTAGCAATTGGTGTGGATTATGGTCTCCACGTCGTGATTAGGATTCGGGAAGAATTGAATTTAATCGATTCTAAAGACGATATAGAACGAGCCACATTGAAGGATTTCTCATATGAAGCAAGGCAAGTTGCAGTCCGCCGAGGGACCGTCTTGACTTCGATTGCCCTCGTGATTGCAATCTTTACCGATATGGTCGGGTTCCTTTCCTTCAGATTCTCCTCTTTGTCCTTCCTCCAAGTGTTTGGAACAGTGATTGCCATCGGCCTCTTCCTCGTTTATCTGCTCAGTATTACTGCACTTCCAGCGTTGATGCTGATGTTCCCTCCGAAAAAACTCAAACTTGAAAAAGCCAGTTCTATCGAAATTGGTCCAATTGCGAACCGGCTTGCTCGGCTTTCTGCGACTCCAACGAAGGTTGGTGTCATCGCTGTCTTGTTGTTGGCCCCGATGTTTATCGGTTTCCAACAATTGGAAGTTGGTTTTGATCAACGAGACCAATTCGATGAGGAGGTTCCAGTTGTCGGCGACTTTTTGCTGTTATCAGATGAGTTCCAAAACAGCAGATCACCATTGTATGTCGTGGTTGATGTAGAAGTCTTCACTCCCGATGGCTACGCGGCATGGCTTGCCGCAGAACAGGTGCTGCTTGAGAGCCCAGATGTCAGTGGGACACCCAGCGGATTGTGGAATGTACTGGCTGAAGCTCAAGTTCGAGATTCGATGCTCAACGGATTGATGAGCCAACTCGACGATGCCAATCAATCGACATGGGACGAACTCGCAACATACTTGCTTGAGACGCCAGAAGGTAGGGACCTCAGTTCCTCCGTGCTCGCTTCCGACGGCAAACAAACCGTACTTTCATTCCAAGCAGAAACCCTTGACTGGCAAGCAACCATCAATCTCAATCAGCGGATGATCGATTCGCTGGAATCGGCAGAAGAAGGCTTGGAGGGTGACGCTGATCTCCGTGTTGGTGGAAGAAGCCTGATCCTTGCTCAGACGACTTCAGACGTAGCTGATTCAGCCATCCTGTCCACGGGTGTTGTTGCCGTCGTCATTTTGATGATGTTGATTGGCATTCACACTGTTCGGCAGAAGGATTTGGTTCAAGGTGCTTCTCGAGGGTTTGTGTCTTGGATACCACTGATGATGGTGGTTGTATGGGTGTATGGATTAATGGGCTTCACCGGCTACCAAATCAATTCACAAACTGTCACCATCGGAGCTCTTTCCTTGGGCCTTGGTGTCGATTACGCAGTCCATTTTTCAATTCGTTTGGAAGAGGAAGTCGAACACAACCCGTTCGCTGATCCTCACCACTGGGTCGCTAACGCATCGGCAACGACTGGTCGGGCAATGTGGATGGCTGCGCTGACCACTGCTGGTGGATTTGCTGTGCTAAATCTCTCCTCACTCCTCCCATTGAGATTGTTTGGACAGGCTTTTGTTGTGGCGATCGCTTTAGCTCTCCTTTCAAGCTTGGTGATTTTACCTGCTTTCTATGCCCGCTTTTTGAGAACCGATGCGCAGCGTTATATCTCTGCTATGAATGAAGAGGAATAAGTATGGAATTAACAGAAGTTATGTTTTGGTTTTCATCGGTGTGGATTCTTCCATTTTGGGTGTTGATGTGGTTCTTACCAGAACATCATTTGACGCGCCGTTTTGTTGGTGATCTTCGGTATTGCTTCTTACCACTTCTTGTACCATACATCATCGTGGTATTGCCTCAAGTAAGTACTATTTTACTTGCACTTGGAAGCGATATGCCAACACCCCAGATTGTCATTGATCTGTTTGCTGATGAAGACGTCATCATCCTCGGCTGGTTGCACTACCTAGCCTTTGATATGTTTCTTGGGCGGTTTATTTGGTTGCGAATGGTGGCTATGAAGCGACCGATGTATGTCTCGACACCGGTGCTCATCCTTTGCATGATGATGGCACCGTTAGGTTGTGCGGTTGGAATTGCTGCAACTTGGGGTGATGGTGGACGTGTGGATACCATTGCTTCCAGTTCACTGGAATCACTGGAATAGATGAGGGATGGTTCAAGACCTTCGCCTCGATGGACCAACATGGTCACAAGGAAGGATGGTCTTGCTGTGGACCACATTCCATTTCCTATGCCTGAGAGCCGTTGGATCTTGAGGCAGAACTGGAAAAAACTCACGTTCCTCCATTGGGAGGTTGACCCTGACATCCTTCGTCACCATCTGCCAGACGGGTTGGAAATTGATTTGCATCATGGGAAAGCCTACATTGGATGCATCCCATTCGTGATGGAAAATGTACGGCCTTATCCTTTGCCTCCAGTCCCAGGCGTCTCGACGTTTGGTGAATTCAATATCAGGACCTACGTTAAGAAAAATGGAGTCCCAGGTGTCTTTTTTTTGACCTTAGATGCTAAAAGTCGGGTCACTTGCTTCTATGCCAAATGGAAGTATGGTCTTGCTTACCGATATGCCAAAGCCTTCGTCAAAGGCACATTGGATCAAGGATACACCTGGTCATCCAGTCGTTCAAGAGGCGGCGTTGGCCTCAAAGGGTTTGCAAAGAAGTGCTCAGAATTAAAGCAGGCTCAGGAAGGTTCACTCGAATACTTCCTGTTCGAAAGATACAGCTTGTACACCATTCACAAAGGCCGACTGCATCACGGCTACACTCACCATAGCAAATGGTGGTATGCAGATGCTATTGCAGAGGTTCAGCAAAATACCCTCGTTGAAAGCTACAACCTCGGGATTCAGGATGCTACTAAACCCGAACTGATGCACATGTCGGAAGGTGTTAATGTTGTGACGTGGCACTTGCTACCAATGGAGGGTGGAATTGATGAGTGATTCTGACATTCTCTTAATGGATGGCGATTGTGGTCTATGCACGCGCTCTGCGGTGTTTCTCCACCCCCGTTTACGGGATCCTCAAAGTATGAAGTTTATCGCTATAGAAAGTGAAGAGGGACGCTCAATCATTGCTAAATTCCCGCAAAAATTTCAAGATGCTGATACGGTTTACCTCCTACGCAATGGTCAACCATACATGCGATCATCAGCAGCCATCCGGTGCTTGCTCTATCTCAAATGGCACTATCGGATTCTCTTCCCCTTTGCTTGGATTGTACCTCTCCCCCTTCGTAATGTGGTGTACAGAATTGTTGCTAAGTATCGAATGAAATTCTTCTCGCAGCCTGAAGTCTGTATTTTCCCGAGTCTTACTCCGTAGATTTCCCCCTAAGAACCTAAGAGCCTTGGGCTATGACAAGGCATCGATGAGTCATACATGGGTCATTGATTCGAATTGCTTCATTCACCTTGGCTCCTATGCTGCAGATCGGTTTCTAAAAGACATCAAGGCCATGACGCATGCGTCAAGGCATACGTTCTATGTAACTCCAGGCGTACATGGTGAGGTTCGAACCGTACGTTTTCAACGCTGGAAAAAGAAACCCCTCCTCTTAGATGCTCTCGAAGATATCCTCACAACAGTACCTGTTGATGACGCTCAAATCAGAGGCTTAGCGCAACTTATTGGCGAGAAAGCATCACCTCAAGATGTTGACTTATCGCTTATGGTGCTTGCATCGAAATTGACTCGTGAAGGGAAAACAGTGGTGTTGGTGACTGACGATTTCAAGATGACTACCACGAGCGAGAAGGCTAATCTTGGCTACACAACATGCCCACCTTCAACCTTCATGCAACGACTCGCTGAGCTCTCATCCGTGAAGTCAAAATCTGCGTTCAATAGTCTCTCTCGACGGATTAGAGCGGCAGAAATGAGGTACGCCATTAGTCGAGTCAATGAATATGATATCCAAGCGAAATTGACATGGATGGTTGATTCCTTGATCAACAGTCCAAAAGCACAACCTACACCCACGAAGAAAGAAGAGACTTCACCTGCTGAAGAAGTCCTCTCTACTGCATTGCGTCGAACCTTGAATGGTGAGCAAATCAAGGGGAAACACCTGAAGTCCCTTGGCGCACTACCTGAGATATGCGCTCCTATGTCAGGATTAGATCAGCATCTCTCAAACCTGTCAAGTACAGCCTATTCAAACGACGTTGAAGGTGCTTATCGAACAACGATGCTCGCCTACAGTGAGGCCTTAGAAGCGGTTGGTTTGGGTCTTGCCCCGCTTGGTGAAAAGGATGCAGAATTGGCCAACACTGCTCTTGCTGGTTTTGTTCAACGTACAGAGACTGCACTTGGATTGATGTCGAAGATGTCGGGCGACCGTGTTGCAGCCCGCCTCCACCTCTCAAGAGCCCTTCAAGCAGCGACCCTGATCGATGACGAGTTTGCTGAGATGCATGGCATGCACCAACTCGGTTTGCTCGCAACAAGTTCAGATGATTGGGCCCGAGCAGCAAGGTTGTTTGAGACCGCAGATCGCCAAGCCCAATCCACAGGAAGCCAGAGACTTCGATACCTCGTGCTCTCAGGGGTCACTCGACACTTGAATCATGATTTCGATGTGGCAAAGCACCACATTGCGACCGCTCGCGAATATGTGATTGAAGACAAGTCTGCCGCAACCCTATCTTTGAAGGCCATAGGGACTTCATTGCTATCGATTGACCAACCAGGTCTTGCTCTTGAAATTCTTGATGAAGGGATGGAGTGTGCCCTAGAATCTGGCAGTGAGGCTGACATCGAATCCCTAGCAGATCTTATGGTGATGGCTCATGCTGCAATGACCAAAATCGATGCACTGCATCATGAAGGATTGCGAGATCTCCTCGATGGATTGAATGCAATCGCTGCTGAGAAAGAACAAGCCTTCACCGAGAAAATTGAGGCTATAGATGAACTTGCAAATCTACAAAACAAACCATTGGAAGACACTTGGAACGATTGGCAAAGCAGTGAACGGTTGATTCCATCTGGCGAATCCATGCGAGTTGTTCGTTCTGAAATTGATGAGCATGGGCATACCCTCATCATCGTGCATCATGGTGAAATGGGCGCTCTTGGTCTTTGGTTACCAGAAGGTCGACTACCAGTGAGTCCAGGTCACGTGCTTTCTCTCGGAGTTACAAGAGTCAAGGTTGCACAGCCAACAGTTGAACTTCAAGATGCACATAGCATCCGTGGACTTGTCGCCATAGAAGACCCAACGGCTTTGGATTTCATCGTACCAACAGATGAGATGACTGGGGGAGATTAACATCAAAGTCCAATGATATCAATCGAGTACCTGACGGCAACAAGAACGATCAGCGCAAGGAAGATTTGCATGATTCGTTCTTCTGTGAGGTATTTCATTCCAAATTTCGCACCACTTCGTGCTCCGAGAAACGTGAGTGCGGCTAAGACTGAGATGAAAGGTAGATCACTTGCAAGACGTTGCATTGAATCGGTTGGCAAAAACAGAATATGTGTTAGAATGGATATTGGAATGACGGCCATCATAAAATGGAGGCTGCTTCCTATAGCCTTCCTTGGAGGTAATTTTGCAAAGGCTCGAAGTATTGGCACATAAATCACACCAGCTCCAATCGCCAACACGCTAGACAACAATCCTCCGATGGCTGAACCAAAGCGTAGTTGTGAATGTTCTATGATGGAGTCTGTTGGTTCGACTCCTTCAATCCCCTTTGAGTTCTCAGTACCCATTTTTGAAATTGTTTTTCGAATCGCCCACAAAATCATAAATAAACTCAATATCTTGAACACAAGGTCAAGATTGTCTCCAATCAGGCTTACAATAACGACGCCGATCAAGGCTCCTGGTATGGCTCCAGCCAGTCCAATCTTCACTATGGAATCATCAACATGACCCTCACGACGATGAGCGAGTCCACTCCCGTAACTGACGACCGCTGTTAATGTCAACGACGCAGCAATAATTCGACCATCGATTGCCCACCCCGCTCCGTAGTGAAGCAATGGGACAAACAGCATCCCGCCACCCATTCCAACGGGTGCAAATGCAAAGGCGATGAGGAAGACGCCGAGGCTAATTCCAACCATCACTTCAATCGACATGCAGGCTCACAACGACCATGCCATGTCGTTTTGCTTCAAGATGTTGACTCATACAAAGCCCAACCACATCATTCATAGGTTGGGGCTGTCTGCTTGAAGCATGGTTCTGGTACTCTTCGTTGGGTTTTTCGGCGCACTCCTTAGCGCAGTGGGGCTCCTTTACATTTGGAGCACATGGAATCGGTTCATCAATTTGGAAGAAAATGTAGAAAATGCGTGGCAGGACTATGAAAGCGATGTCAAAATGAAATACGAAATGCTCCCAAGCCTTCACAACATTGTTTCTGGTTTAGCAAAGCACGAGATTGAGTTCTTTGAACAGCTCTTCCTCGCTCGCCAAGCGGCCTCGGGTGCTTTGATTGCAAAGAACATCTCTGACTTCAACCAAGCGCAAAACGCTCTTGCTCAAATGACGCCTCGTTTCAATGCTCTTTCTGAAGCCTATCCTGAAATAAAGGCCGACAAGGCATTCCTCGACCTCTCACACAAATTAGTACGTCTTGAAGAAAGGCTTGCGGATCGTCGAGAGTTTTACAACTCTGAAGCAACAACGTGGAATAAAGCCATTCAGATGATTCCTGCAAACCTCGTGGCCTTGCTCAAAGGATCCCAGCGACGTGATCTTGTTGATGTCCCTGACTATTACCATCAGAATTACGTCATCGAGTTCTAAATGGTAGGTCGATCAATCGGATTGGTGTTTGAATGTTCTTAGTCTTCGGCTCAACTCCTTTGGCGGTACGTTTGAGCCGTTGGTGTGCCCAACGCCAACGCTGCGTACTTGTTGGCCTCGCTTCGACACTTCCGGACACTGAGCCGATAGATGGATGTGAAATTATAGCCCTCCCAGCAGCTATGCCGCTTTCCTCGTTGCCGCTTGAAGATCACAAGCCGACCGCGATTTTACTCATTGACCCGAATGCTTTGGAAGGCAAAGAGCCAATCGAATCCATTCGAAATCACTGGAGGGACGTTCCAATTTTGACAACACTGCCACTGGAAGGTGATGGCGTCGACCTCATCAGCGTCGATGATGTTTCGTATTCCGCTATGCAAGACCGTATACGTTCGTGGGAACGAAAAGACGGTGCTGCGGTGTTACATCACTACCTGTCTTCAGTTCCTGAAGGCGCTAATATTGCCATTTTCTGTCACGACAACCCCGACCCAGATGCACTTGGTGCTGGGCTGGCCATGTACGAACTCTGTCATTCGATGGGGCTCATGCCTCACCTCTATCATGGCGGATTGATTGAACACCAACAAAACCGAGCCATGGTCAATGTCTTGGAAGTGCCGTGCCGACGTTTAATCCTTGAGTGGGAGGTGGCTGATGTCCTTCGAGATGCTGCTGTGGTGATGACCGTTGACTTCCATCGACCTGGCGCAAATAATATTCTTCCAGATGATTGCGTACCTCACATTGTGATCGATCATCACGCATCGGAAGGTGTGGCTGCCGATCTCTCTATGGTTCATCCCGAGTTTTCCGCAACCTCCTCACTTGTGGCCAGCCTTCTCATGCAGCTTGAGTTTGAAATGACTCCCCGTGTGGCGACTGCCTTGGCGTTTGGTATTCGAACTGACACCCTTGGATTTACTAGGAATTTCAATCCGGTTGACATTCGGGCACTTTCCTGGTTGAATGCATGGGTTGATTCAGATGTAATGCGTTCTATAGAGGAACCTCCGCGCTCGATTGAAACATTAGAAGCCTTTGCTGAAGCCCTGAAAGAACGAAGACAGTACGGGACCACGATGCTTGCACCACTTTCAGCACTACCGAACCGTGATGCTTTGGCACAAATCGCTGATTTCCTCCTTCCTACCGAAGGTGTCGAATCTGTGGTCGTCTACGGAGTTCGTAGGAATAAGGTGATCTTATCAGCTCGCACAACCAATCCCGATCTTCACTTGGGAAAGTTGCTTTCAGAGCATTGGAAACAAGGTCAAGCAGGTGGCCACAAGGCACTAGCAGGTGGCCAAATCCTGTTTGAATCACTGCTGAGTGATGTGCCAGGCCATCCGGACGAGGCAAACCAGGCTGCCCTCATTGCGATGACGAAAGAATTGGAATCGCTGTTTTCTAAGGAGGTCACCCCAAATGACTGATTCACCGATGTTTGTCCGCTCAGAGCGGGTTCGAGTGCTTGGTACGGCACACGTATCCAGTACGAGTGTCGCTGCGGTAAAGGAACAGATTGAGGCATTTCAACCAGATATAGTCGCTGTTGAATTGTGCGCCAGTCGCCACAGCGCTTTGACTTCCAATCGTCGTCTTGACAAAGAAGGACTGCTTAAGGTGGTGAAAGAAGGCAAAGCCCCTTTGGTCATGCTTCAATCCCTTCTGGCGGCAGAACAAAGAAAGATGGGTCTAGATGAAGGTGAACAACCAGGCGCTGAGTTGCTCGCAGCGGTTCAAACTGCTGAAGAAGCAAACCTAGAGGTAGCGTTGATCGATCGGGACATCCAAACTACGCTTCGAAGGGCTTGGAAGCGGATGAAATTCTTTGAAAAAGTCAAAATCATCTGGTCGCTTTTAGGGGATGAAGACGACGAAGAGACTCCGGAAGTTTCTCAATTACTCGAAGACCAAGATCTGTTGAGTTCACTCATGGAAGAGTTGAGGACTTTTTCACCGGGCGCAGGGTCGGTGCTCATCGATGAGCGCGATGCCTATCTCGCAGGAAAAATATCGGCGTTAGAACAGAACAGTGACAAACGTATTCTTGCAGTTGTAGGTGCCGGCCACCTCAAGGGAATTGAAGCGCATCTGAACCAATCGACTCAACCTAATTCCGCACAACTTGATGAATTGGAGGTGCTGCCAAAGCGAGGCAGGTTTGCCAAATCTATCCCTTGGTTAATTCCCCTATTCGTCATGGGCTTGGTTGCCTATTTTGTGTCCCAAGGCGACGCTGTCGACCTCGTTGAATTGTTTACGGTTTGGACAGCAGCAAATGCTGTGTTTGCAGCCCTGGGTTGTATTCTTGCCCGGGGCCATCCACTCGCAATCTTAACAGCTGCATTGGCCTCTCCAATCACTTCGTTGAATCCTACTTTGGCTGCGGGTTGGTTTGCTGGCTATGTGCAATTGAAACTTCGAGAACCAACGGCTGAAGATTTGCAAAATTTTCTCAAAATGGATAGTTTGGGGATGTTTTGGTCGAACCGGGCAGGGCGTGTCCTCATGGTTACCGCATTGACCAACCTCGGAAGCATGGCCGGTGCTTGGGTAGCTGCTGCAGGCTTGTTGGGTGGATTGGGTAATTAAGCGAGGGCATCAAGCACATTGAGCACATCAATATGCTCTGCAACATCGTGAACTCGTAGAAGATCAATACCTTCGTAATGGGCCAAAGCAGCCACGGCGAGTGTCCCTGCTAACCGATCGTTTGGTTCCTTCCGTCCAGTCAATTGGCCGATCATTGATTTTCTCGAAACACCCCACAATAGAGCAAATCCTTCCAAGCCCCGCATGGCGTGATGGTTTTGCAATAATTCGATATTATCTTCGAGGGTTTTTCCAAAACCAATGCCAGGGTCAAGCGCAATCAACTCAGGGGGGAGACCTGCTGATTTGAGAGCTCTTGCGGTTTCAAGTAATTGTTCACTTACTTCCTGTGTACAGTTGGAATAGTTTGGCTTTTCTTGCATGGTTCCCGGGGTGCCTTGCATGTGCATGATGCACACACCACACTGCGCTTCAAGAACAAGGTCAACCATCGCTGGTTCTCGTAGACCAGACACATCATTGACAAGGTCGGCCCCAGCTTCGATGGCCGCTCTTGCCACACTTGGCCTTCGAGTATCAATCGAAATTAGACCATCACTGTTCGCTTTTCTCAACCCTTGAATCACTGGTAGGACTCGCCTCATCTCTTCTTCAGGGTCGACTGGATCTGCACCTGGACGTGTTGATTCACCGCCGACATCTATCCATGTGGCACCATTGCTCCACATTTCCAACCCAGTTGTGATTGCTTGCTCAGTGCTGTTGATTCGACTTGCCTCATGAAATGAATCAGGTGTAATATTAAGGACACCCATGACGTGATAGCCAGAACCCTCCCTTCTGGATATTCCCGCCATTATCTGCTCACGGCGTTTCTGAGTGGGTCCGAAGGTTGCCTCCATGGAGTGCCGATGGTGGCAGAATTGATAAGTTGTGACTTTGAAGTCGACCTATGTCGCAGGGGGGCGTTGGTGAATCAAGTCCATCCATGCCTGAGCACGATGAGTATGTCGCCGGCGTTGGTGATGAACAAGGCTTGAGGCTCGCTGAGCGACTGATGTCCCGTTTCACAGTGACAAACAGTGAGGAAATTTTCGAACTGATCAACAAGAAGGCCTACAATGGGGGCATTCTGATTATGTTGATTGTCCTTTGTTGGTGGGTGCTCATCACAGAAGGTGGTGATGATGTGGAACTTGCAACGTCCTTCTTGTTCAATCTCAACTACCTCAACGTTGCCATCACAGTTGGTTTATTTGGTCTTATTTCATCAGGATTAACATCGATAGCCAAGGAAAAAGGACAACTTGTGAACTCCCTTGTGTCTGGGGCCATGCTCATTGTTTGTGGGTTCTTCATCATCGAACCGCTGTTCTATGGCATTACCGGTGATGAAATCAATGCACAAGTTGGGCTTTGGCGGTCCAGCCGACTGCTTGGATTGTTCTTTGGTGTCACTTTTTGTGCTAGATTCCTCGTCGATGCATGGCATTTGTATTGGGTCAAGACCTTCTTGGAGACTCGAGGTCTGATCATTACGAGCAAAGATGCCTCCGAACAAGGCACGATTGTAGATGGCGACGTTGTTGAGTGACGACGGTCGCTTTGATGAACGAGGAATTGGTGGGCGTACTCATGCCAGGCGAACGACTCGATGTGTTGCGACTCGGTTACCGTCTGGGCCGTGACCCCCGCATTACGACACATCTGGCGCTCGTGAGTCGGGCTTTGGGTGCAGACCGGTTTTTACTTGCAGGTGATGAAGATTCAAAGATGTTCGAAAATCTGGAATCTGTTGCGGACAGGTTTGGTAAAGGTATGTCATGCGAACACGTTCATGGTCCAATGGGTTGGCTGCGACGCTTTGTTGAGGAGGATGCGGGTGATGGCGAACCGGGTGTAGCTGTCCATCTCACCATGTATGGTGAACCATTTCGACAAGCGATCCCTCGTATTCGCAGAGATCGTCCCATGGTGGTCATCGTCGGTGGTGCAAAAGTTCCCGGTGACGTCTACAAGTACAGTCAGTACAATCTGTCGGTAGGCAATCAGCCCCATTCTGAAGTTGCAGCGTTGGCGCTTTTTTTAGACGCATGGCATGGAGAATCTGGCAGTGAAAGGTCGTTCGACGACGCTCGTTTAATCATCCAGCCGACGGCCAGTGGCAAGCGTGTGTTGGATTTGGATCGTGAAGAAGAGTAAGCAGCACCTCACTTGACTTGAGTCGTTCGTTTTTAAACCAATTCAAGGCGGGTTTTGGCGGCGTCTGGTCATGAAGTTTCAAACCCAATCATTATGGGTGTCCGTTTTCGACCAAAACTGATGTCGGAAGTCGATTTTGGTTCTGGCTCATTCAGTCCCGGCCAAAATCGTCGTGGTGTTTCTCGGGCACCTGCCTTTCTTGACGCAGCAGATCACTTGACTGGTGGTCAGCCATTGCCAGAAGGAGCCACTGGAGATGGTGTGCTTCTCACCGCCGATGGTGGCCGATATACAGGAACTCTGTTTGGTGCAATCGGTCATGGCGAGGGCGAGTTGGTGTTCACCACTGGCATGATGGGCTATCAAGAATCGTTGACAGATCCCTCATTTGCAGGTCAAGTGCTCACGTTTACCTATCCACTGATTGGAAATTACGGGGTTCACAGCGGTGCTTCTGAATCGAAATCAGTATGGCCTCGTGGTGTTGTTGTTCGTCATGCAATGACTCAACCAGATCACCGCTTTTCAGTCGGCACTGTCGATGAACTTCTCCGTTCTCATGGCGTTCCCGGCATAGAAAATATCGATACTCGTGCTATCACACGCAGGGTTCGTGAACTTGGAACAGTGCTCTGCGTCTTCGGACCAGTCGAGGATGAAGACCTGCTGAAAACGAAACTCGCATCACTCACATCACCCGAGCTTGAAGATCTCGTTGATGAGGTATCAATCGACTCAGCAGTCGTCCTCAACCCAGGTGCTTTAGATGACCTTGACCGGCCGCTGCCGCGACTTGGGGCTCTTGATTGTGGTATCAAGTACAACATTCTACGCAACCTGTGTGAACATTTCGAAGTCGTGTGGTGTCCTCCTGAAACTCCTTTTTCAGTCCTTCAAGAAGAGTATCAAATTGATGCCCTGTTCTGTTCCAATGGACCTGGCGACCCCGCTCATCCAGGAAAGGCTACACTGGCAAGGGCGACGCTAGCAAAGGCCGTACAACACCGTATGCCAGTTATGGGTATTTGCCTTGGACACCAACTCATGGGCCTTGCCTCTGGTCTTCAAACCTACAAGATGCGATATGGGCATCGTGGTGCGAACCAACCAGTTGTCGATCTTGTGACCGGTTCAGTCTCAATCACAAGTCAAAATCATGGTTTTGCCGTTGCAGATCCTGATGCGGGTATGCTTGCTGCACACCCTTCTGGTGCCTGCTCTGCGCCCGGGAAAAACATGCACGGTGCTGAGGTAAAGGTTCGATACGTCAATGCCAATGATCGAACAGTCGAAGGTTTGGACCTTGTCGGACATCCTTCGTTCACAGTACAATTTCATCCAGAGGCGTGCCCAGGTCCGCACGATGCTGCACCATTGTTTGGCAGGTTCCGCTCAATTGTCGACGAACACCTTGGGGGTTCAGACTAATGCCGCGCCGTGATGACCTCAAGACCATCATGGTGCTTGGTAGTGGTCCAATTAAAATTGGACAAGCTGCAGAATTTGATTTCTCAGGAAGTCAAGCAGTCCAGGCCCTGAGGGAGGATGGATACGAGGTCATCCTCGTCAATTCAAACCCCGCAACCATTCAAAATGATCCGGAAATGGCAGATAAAATCTACATTGAACCTTTGATACCAGACACGGTTCGAAGGATTTTAGAGATCGAAAAGCCATGTGCACTCCTTGCAGGAATGGGAGGACAAACAGCCCTCAATATTGCAAGTGAACTTGCTCATGATGGCTCACTTGAACGAATAGGTGTCGAATTGATAGGATCTGATTTGGATGCCATCGACAAGGCTGAGGACCGCGAATTATTCAACCAAGTTTGCGACTCCATTGGTTTGCCTATCTCAGAAGCAATTGCCTGCAACACGATGGAGGAGGTCATCGCTGCTGCCGAAGAAATCGGCAGTTGGCCGATCTTGATCCGCCCTGCGTTCACACTCGGCGGTCTTGGCGGCGGGACTGCTTGGGATATTGGTCAACTTGTCGAAATTGCGACGTTGGGCCTACGTAACTCCAGAATTAATCAGGTGCTTATTGAAGAATCAATTCTCGGTTGGCAGGAACTTGAGTACGAAGTAATGCGCGACGGTGCTGACAATGCTACGATTGTCTGTACGATGGAAAACATCGACCCGATGGGTGTCCATACTGGGGAATCAACGGTTGTTGCACCTCTACAGTCCTTCTCCGACGCAGATCATCAAGTTCTGCGTGACCAGGCCCTGAGTCTCATTCGAGAGCTGAACATCAAAGGTGGTTGCAACGTTCAGTTTGCTTTCAATCAATTCACGGGAGAAATCCGCGTGATTGAAGTCAATCCCCGAGTTTCAAGGTCCTCGGCTTTAGCAAGCAAGGCTACTGGGTATCCTATTGCCCGAATGGCGGCTAAAATCGCAGTCGGCTATACTCTGGATGAACTTCCAAACCCGATTACTGGCGAGGGGACAACCGCTGCCTTTGAACCGACATTGGATTACTGTGTGGTCAAAATCCCCCGCTGGCCCTTCGATAAATTCCGAACAGCCGACAGAACCCTTGGCACTTCGATGAAGTCGACCGGAGAAGTGATGGCGATTGGACGCAACTTCGAAGAGGCCTTCCTCAAGGCTTGGGCTTCTCTTGAACAAGGCTGTGCCCACCCACGCCCACTGACCCGCGCTGATGAGAGTGAAGGCGATGGTATGGCTGAGCGTGCCTTGACTCAATTGCCAGACAATACACTCGTCGAATGGTGCCGGGTGGCAACGGATCGGAGAATGGGCGCCCTGATTGAGGCATTCCGTCGCGGATGGTCGGTCGAAAAGGTCCATGAAATCACTCGAATTACTCGCTGGTTCCTCTATAGATTTGAGCACATCGCCCAAACTGAACGTTCAATCACTGATTCACAGGCCACGCCAGGAGAACTTACTCGAGAGCAACTCAAGACGTGGAAGAGCCTTGGTTTTAGCGATGCACACATCGCAGATGCACTTTCTGGTTTCCCAGCATCCGGTCCCAAATCATTGCAGCCAGGCTTTGATGAAGAGGCTGTAATGAAGCGTCGGCATGCCGTTGGACTGCATCCGCGCTACAGAATGGTGGATTCCTGCGCTGCAGAATTCGCTGCGAAGACACCATACTACTATTCCACATATGAGATCGATGATGAAGTCGGTATCGACTCGCTTCCACATATGGACGCTCGGACCAAAGAACGATTGGTTACTGTTGGCAGTGGTCCAATCCGCATCGGGCAAGGCATCGAATTCGATTATGGGTGTGTCCACGCTGTGAAGGCCATTCGAGCTGCAGGAAAGGATGCAGTTTTAATCAACAACAATCCAGAAACCGTCTCGACTGATTTTGACACTTCAGATCGGCTGTACTTCGAACCACTGACGTTAGAATATGTCTCTGAAGTCCTTCTTCGAGAGCAAGCGCATGGAATTCTGCTCCAGTTCGGCGGTCAAACGGCGATTAATCTTGCATTGCCATTGAACAATCGATTACCAGTTCTCGCCTCAAAGGGACTCGACCTCTCGATTATGGGCACATCATGCGATGCTGTCGACGAAGCCAGCGACCGTGAACGATTCGAAGCCTTTGCCAAACGAATTAACTTGCAAATGCCACGAGGAGCAACGGGGACAAGTTCTGATGACGTTCGGGCAGCAGTGAAGCAAATCGGCTTCCCAGTATTGATTCGACCATCGTACGTTCTCGGAGGGAGGGGAATGGAAATTTTGGCCAATCAACAGCAGTTGGATGCCTACCTTCGTGAGGCATACTTGGCTCCTGACAAGCCTTTGCTGGTCGATGAATATCTCGGCCATGCGACAGAAATCGATGTCGATGCTGCTGCCGACGGAAAGGAAGTCCTCATTGGCGCCATCATGGAGCACCTCGAAGAAGCAGGTATTCATTCTGGCGACTCGACATGCTTCATACCTGCTCAGAACATTCCAGACGCCATGCTCAAACGAATTGAGGAGCAGACAAAAGCCATTGGCATTGGATTGAAAATTAAAGGCTGTTTTAACATCCAATTTGCCATTCAAGGGGATCAGTTGTACACCTTAGAGGTCAACCCAAGATCATCACGAACCGTCCCGTTTGTGGCAAAGGCCACCGGATTACCAATGGCACGAATCGCAGCCAACGTCACAATTGGCATTCCCCTGTCCGAACAAACCATTCCCCAACGAACTACGGGGCAAGTCTGTGTCAAAGCACCAGTGTTCCCATTCATCAAACTGCGAGGACTCGACCCCGCTCCAGGGCCTGAAATGAAGTCAACTGGGGAAGTCTATGGTTCAGATGTTTCTGCAGATGTTGCCTATCTCAAAGCAAGGATTGCAACCGAGGTGCCTGTAGCCAGCGATGGCGGTGCTTACCTCACTGTCCGAAACGATGACAAACAACGATTGGTTCCTATAGCAAAGGACCTTGTTGAACTCGGATTCACCGTCTATGCAACACCAGGAACATGCGATGTGCTTCGTGCTCATGATGTACCAGCTACAGTTGCGTACAGAATCGCTGACAAAAACCATCCAGATGCTTTAGATCTCATGCGTGAGGGGAAGGTCTCATTCATTGTCAATGTTCCAACAGTGTCTGGTGGAGCAGTGCGGGATGGTAATATGATGCGAAGGCTAGCAGTGGAATTGAACATTCCCTTTGTCACCACACTCAGAGGCGCAAGTATGGAAGTCGCTGCAATGAAGGCAGCAAAAGCAGGTCCACTTGAACCTCGCCGTTTGACGGTGCATTACTGATCATCAGCAAGCATCGTAGGCATCGATGATGTATTTGGTGAGCGGACTTGTCCAAGCAAGTTCACTGATGCCCGCCTCGCCCTCGATGTCATAGATCCTCACGACATCTCGAACCCTTACGTTCCCGTCACTTGAACGGGCAAGAATAGTTGCTGGTTTGATGGTTTTTCCAGTGCCGTGAGGGTCATAGACAGTGTCGAGGGCTTCGCCAAGGAACCAATCTGCTTTACCGCCAGGTTCACCTTCGTATGTTTTCTTGACCTTCTTTGGCCCAAACATGCCGCCTGATTTCTTTTTGGTCCCAGAAGCCGCTTTTGTCACCGCCTTCTTGGCAGTGCTTTGCTTGCCTTTGGAAGTCTGCTTCTTCGGGGTGGATTTAGCGTCAGCACTTGCCACTGCTCTGCCCTTGAATTCCTCTTCCATCTCAGAGCGAATTTCTTGTTCAAGTTCTTTTCGAATACTGACTTCAAGTTGTTCGCGAAGCTTTGCTTCGATGACCCCAGGATCGCCTTTTGCTGCTCGGGCGATTGCATCATCGCGTTCATCCTTCATGGCCTGCATCACATTGAGATAGTGAGCAGCAACTTGTATGAGGGACGTCTCCATAGAAGCCTCGAGTTGCATCGACACAACCGCACCAGAAGAATCTCGCCACTTTCGCCACTGTAGCATGGTGTTGGCATGAATATCTGAACCACATTTTGGACAGAAACTCCGCTTGGGTGGTTTCAATACAGGGATTGCACGCATGGCATCAGGGTCAATTCCTTCGTGTTCACCACTTGCAACATCGTGAATGTGAGTGGATGCTTCCATTCCGTTGTCCATTGCATCTCGGAACAAACCTTCACTGAGGTCAAGTTTTCCTGCTTGGATTAAATCCCATCCATTTGTTCCACGAACAACAGCTCGTACAGCGGCGTTAGCCGCGGGAGATTGTCCCCATTCATGGCTGGCATAGGCGGAGCCTGCCGACTCTTCCAATTCTGTGCCAAATGCTCCTGCCAGATCGACATCTTCGCCTTCAGCTGGAGCAGCGATGCCAAGAAGGATTGGGTTTGCCCCCTCTTCGACCTTAGCAATCATATCGAATTTTTCTGCCATAGAGAGGTCTTCGCGGTGTCGAATCACTTCCTTGATTTGATTCAAATCGTGACCCGTAGCCGTGATTGGACCCTGGCCGGTGAGGTCGTGGCCACAGGACAGGCAAAACTTAGCCGCCGCTTCAACACCCGCTT
This sequence comes from uncultured Candidatus Poseidoniales archaeon, assembly GCA_964015875.1. Taxonomy (GTDB): domain Archaea; phylum Thermoplasmatota; class Poseidoniia; order Poseidoniales; family Poseidoniaceae; genus MGIIa-L1. The sequence goes on along the minus strand of CAXHEV010000003.1, from coordinate 69,299 downwards.
CACAGGTTGGACAGTACACCCCCGCCATGTGCCCAAGTACACGCTCACCTCTTTCAATGGTGATGGTCAAATGCCGCAATTTTGTTGCGGACTGTACGACATTTCACGAACCCGAACTCGCCGCTTGGGCTTCAAATCGTGTCAGTTGAGGTTTTCAGCACAGGCTTTCAAGAGCTCAACAATTTTGCTCTGGTCCATTTCCGCAAGGATTGGAGCAAGTCTAGGTCCACGCTCTTTCCCCATGAGTGCTGCATATGCTGCTCTGTAGCCTGCTTTTGGAGAGAGTTCGAGGTTTTTTGCGGACTGAGGGATGGCGGCACTAATGCTGCTAGCATTCCAGTCACATTTTTCGAGGGTCTCGGCAAGCGAATTCAGTACCGAGCGCTCATCATCGTTCAGTTGTGCGAGCGCCGAATGATTCGGAGCATCCAAAATACTGATTTTCATTTCCAGAGGGAAATGCTTGGAATCAATCCATGCACGCATCCGCATTAGTCGATCGATGAGTGATTGAGTTGGCTGTTCAATGGCTCCAGCATTTCGTAGACTGTCCCATACAGCATCATCAGTTGTTTTGGTTTGTGCAAGAAGGGCAAGATGCCTGAAGGTGACTGCTGTGGCTTGAGCCACTTCCCCTTCTTCAACTGCGGCCATTCGCATGGCTCCAGCAGCATCTTCCACTTGTACTCGTTGACGTCGACTTAGTTCTTCATTCGCTAATTCGGTAGCGTAATCCCTTGCTGCAAGTCGCTCATACTCGTCTGCAAGGTTCACTAAACTCATCCCTGTGTCGAACTCAATAGCCTTGTTTGGTTTTGATTTTGCAACGAGGAGACGAAGGATTTCGGGTGGCACTAATTCGAGAGCTTCAATTGGACCGATTGTATTTCCTGCAGATGATGACATGGCTCCTTGACCCTTGAGGCTGATCCACTCATAGGTCAATGGATGAGGTGCCTCATGGCCTAAAATCTGCACTATTTCTCGTCCGGTTGCATATGATCCACCTGCAGCACCGTGATCTTTACCAAATGGCTCACAGGTGACGCCAATCCAGCCCCATTTTGCGGGCCAATCGATCCGCCATGGGAGCTTACCCTCGCCTTTGGAAATGTCTGACGTGCCGTCAACGCCGTGCGAATCGTGCCAATGAACAAGTGGGTATTCATATCCTGTCACCTTGACTCCATCGAGTGAACCCTTTGAGTCGAGTGGGCTCCATGGGAACCAATCTTCTGCTAATTCACGCCCTGATATTCGTTCAATGGCTTCACGGATATCGTCTGCTCTGTCACATGCAATCTTGGCCAGGGTATCGAATTTTCCAGATTGATAGGCGTCAAGATTGTCAATGATTCGTGGCCGAACTCCGATTTGGTTTAACGCTTGAAGAAAGGGCTTCAAGAAATGATCACCATAGGTCCAACCATCCTCAAATCGCTTCCAATCGGGGTTTCCATCCTCATCAGGTGCAGGGATGGATCCAAGTTGATGGCCAATGAATTGCTCATATTCAGGTCCAAGAAATTCGTAGACCTTCCGCAGTGGGTCTGCGGTATCGACGACAAAAACAAATTCGACATCTAACCCCGCATTTCGAGCTGCCCTTGCAATCATATCCCCTGTGAGGATTTCACGAAGATGCCCAATGTGGAATTCTCCACTCGGTGTGATTCCCGTTGAAACAATGTGCTTGTCGCCTTTGTGGCTCAACGCCTTCGCTGCGACATCTGCCCAGTGCATTCTTCTTCACCTCAAACAGGAACGGCTCGGATGATGCCTCTTAAGGGTACATCTTGGATTTCGTTTCGAGTGGTTTTGTTGACAAGAACGATGGCAAGTCCAACGTCTCCACCCACCGAACGGATCGCTTCAATGGTTTTTCCCATAGTGACTCCGGATGAAAGGACATCGTCGATGATGACCACTTTCTTTCCAGCAACTTTGCCGTACTTGTTCGAAAGAACACCTTGACCGTCTTCCCCTTCGACGTTTCGGAAAATGGTGAATTCAGCACCTAAGTTTCGTGCAACTTCGTGAGCAAATGTGATCCCGTTGATGGAAATACCAACTACGGTGTCAATATCTTCCAGTCCCAGCTCTTCGTCAGCGACATCGGCCATGATCGTGCCAACAGCAGCGATTCGCTCTGGACGCACGCCGATGCTTCGCCAACCAATTCGCACATCCGTTGGACGGTCATCATTTCCACCTTCAGTAAGCAACCACGAGATGGTGTCTTGCGAGAGTGAAAGTTCATCAGCAATTTGTTGGGAATTAAGCCCTTCTTTTCTCATGCCATAGGCCTGTGCTCTCAGTTCTTCGATGCTCAACACCATACTTCTCAGGTTGGGCTAAGGTCTCAACCTCATCAATCCTTTGCCCGTTCGCCTCCGATGGCTTCAAGAAAGAGCGGCACAGGCATTGACGCATGAGCGACTTCGATTACGAGTCCCTTCTCGACCGAGCACGGGAGAACATCCCCGAAGAAATCTCTTCAAGGTCGAGGTGGAGATTACCGCCGCCACAGATCCTCATCGAAGGACAGAACACTATTTTCCGTAATTTCAACGAGGTTGTCTCAATGATGGATCGTGATGACAACCATGTCTATCAGTACATCCTCAATGAGTTGGGTACATCCGGTTCTCGTGATGGGCCCCGTGCTCGGTTCAAGGGCCGTATCCCTCCAAAGCGCATCAAAAAGACCATTTCCAATTATGTCAATGCCTACATCAAATGTACACAATGTGGTGCACCTGATACTCACTTCGAGAAGCACGATCGTACAACCTTGCTCAAGTGCCAAGCATGCGGTGCGACTCGACCAGTCAAACTATGATTAGCCCGTCTTTCTATAGAGAAAAGAGACTTCTCCTTTCGAGGCACAATGATATATTAATTTACGTCCCCGTATCATTTTGCACAGATTTACTGATGGATAATATAATTGCAGGCGCCCTTTAGGGCGATGTATGCGAGTCAGAGCGATTCTCCTGTGTTTTTTGGTTGCCACCCTCTCCCTCTCCGGATGTTTTGGCGCTGAGGAAATAGAAATCGAGGAAGAAGTGGTGATTGTAGAAGATCAGCGGGTATTTGTCACAGATAAATACGGCAATGACAGCAATGTTCCGCCCCTCAACATAGAGTTTCAATTCAGTGATGTCGGTGAAACTGGCAAGGAACCCAGCATCGGCATCACCTCCAGTGGGTGCATCTTTTTCATCGCTATGGAGAAGGTGATGAGGTCATGTGATTATGGTGAAGCGTGGGAAGAAACACAAGATCCTGTTCAATGCTCGCCAACCACAAGCGACCCTTATGGATGGGTGGACCCAATCACGGACCGGATTTTCAATGTCCAGATGATTGGACTTGAAACTTCATGGATTTGTTGGAGCGATGATGACGGCGATACATGGCTAGGAAACCCACACGACTCAGGCACGACTCCAATCAATGACCACATCAAACTAGCGAGTGGACCATGGACCAACACTGGGCCATATGCTGCACTTGGTGCCTTGACAACCAACCTCTACGAAACCGCTGTGTATTACTGCTACAACAAACTTGTAGGCATTTTCTGCTTCACCAGTTTTGATGGTGGAGCTACGTTCGAAACCGGTGGTCAAATCATCGGACTTGCGACAACAAATGGAGGTCTGCACGGGGCAATCTCGACTGCACCCGATGGCACAGTCTACGTCACGCCGCGAGTAGAAACACCAACCGTAATCGTTTCCAAAGACAATGGCTTTTCTTGGTTCGAGCGCTCGATGGGGGAAGATGCAGGAACTCCCTACCCAAGGAAGAATTCAGAGGTTGCAGCAGATACTGCATCAAACGCCTATCACGTTTGGACTGGTGCTGATGAAGGCGTCTACATGTCACGCTCCATAGATTCGGGTGAAACTTGGGAACAAGAGAGCATCAGAATTTCACCTGCGGGCGTCATTTCAACTGTCTTCCCACAAACCGATGCCGGTGACCCTGGACGAATCGCCATCACCTACCTTGGTAGTGAAAATTCTGAAATGCTTGGTGAATCAAATATTGATGGAAGCCCTTGGGATGGAAACGCACACTATGCTCCGAACAATGCGACCTACCATCTCTACATCACCTACAGTCTCAATGCGCTTGATGAGAATCCAATTTTCCATACTCAACGAGTGACTGATGATCCAGTTCAGATTGGTTCTATTTGTCTCAATTCCGGTGATTGCAGAGATATCGGTGGTTCCAATCGTAACCTACTGGATTTTAACGACTTGCACATCGATCGTGAAGGTCGAGTCTATGTCGCATTTGCTGACGGCTGCACTGGTGATTGTGCAACGAATGAGAATGCAAGTGCTGAAGATTCGCGGGATGGACGAGGCTCAGTTTACTACCTAGCAAGCGGTCCGAGTCTTCTTGAGGCATTTGACCAAATGGATCCACTTCTCGCATCGACCAGCAATGCCCAGCCTCACGAACCATGTCAAGCAGATACTTGCCAGAGAACCCGTGAGAATGATACGGAAGGAACATCGGCATCTTCTGAGTCTTGAACCTAGAATGCCTCACTCGTCCATATTCATCTGCAGATCTACCGCTCCGGTACCGCTTTGCAAGTGTTGAACCATGGCGGCAACAGCCTCTTCGCCTTTCAATGTGTACCAGATGCCTTCTGGATATATGACGGCGGTTGTACCAAACTCACAAAAGTCTAGGCAACCAGATTTCTGAACCCTTACATCGTGCAGACCTGCTTGTTTAGCCGCCCGTTTGATGGATTGCATGAGGGCCAAACTACCACGACGTGAGCATGATGGCCGTGCTGAACCTTCAGGTCGTTCGTGCCCGCAGACGAACATGTGTTTTCGATAGCCGGGTTTTGTTCTGCCCTTTGGGTCAGTAGGCATCGCTTCAATCCTCCATTGAAGCATTGATGCGTTGGGCTACCTCAGTATCCTTCTCAGTGATTTTTTTCTCATCATGAGTGAATAACTCCACAACGACGTATCCCCAGCCAAAATGGATGTCTGGGTGGTGATTGACCTCTTCGGCAATGTCTGAAATCGTATCCACGAAGGTCTTTGCCGACAAAAAATTTGGAAATTTGAAATCCCTCATCAAGCGTTCATCAACAATGGTCCATCCAGTGGGGAGGTTCATTTTTTCAACCCCAAAGATGAGAATCGTCGCTTCCCTTGCTTTCTTTCTCGACCTTTTCATGCAAGCTTGAACGACGCTTCATGTCTGCGCGTTCGAAAGCAAGAAGATCTTTGTCATCGATGTAAGCAGGTCGGGTGTGAGCGGTGAGTACAATTCGAGTGATGATATCTCGTGCCACGAAATGGGTTTGTCCATCTTCTCCAAGCAACTCAATGCTTGTCTTCCCAGAGGCAAGCAATCGCCCGCGAATCCAAGCGTCTTCATCGTCACGAAGTGCGCGAGCATCCATCAAAATTTCAACAAAATCATCACGACGGAGCCCATGACGGCGTTTTAGAAGGTCACCATTGATGACGTCTGCGACCTCATCAAGGTCTGGCGAGCCCATATCCTTCCACATCTGTGTTGCCCAATCCGGGAGCGTAGCCTTCTGCTTTTTCTTCGCCATGGCCTAAGGTACAAGGCGAGGCTACTTGAACCCCGCTCCTGTTCTTAGTTGCACTCAAAGGCTGAAAATGCTAAATTTAGGGGTATGCATTCTTGAAGGGTGGGCCACCGGCAGAAGACAGGGGAAGAAGATGAAAGTCTCGTGGCGAACGCTTCCAACCGTCCTTCTTGAGGATGAAGTGCTTGACAAGGCCTTCTCACGTGCCAGAAAAGCAGCAGATAGGGTTGATGACTCCGATCGAGTTTTCAGGGTTCGAAAGCAGATGAGTCGAATGGTTCAAACCGCCGCAGATGTCATTTCGACCACGTTTATGGACACTGTCAATATGTGGCCGTCACTTGACCAATCTCCAAAATTCGACGTGGCCATGATTGACGCTTGCGTTGGCTGTGATGATTATCGCCACAACTTGTCGATGCTTCAATGGGCTTCTAAGCAGGTTCTGAATATTGCTGGTCAGAACAGTAAGAAAATCATTCGAACTGGGCGAACTGATTTGATGCATGATGCACGGAAAGAAGCCTATGGACGAATCTCATCCATCATGCGACGAGTCAAACCTTCCTTACTTTGGTTGAGTAAGGCTCGTGAGACGCTTAAGCGCCTGCCTACCATTGACCAAGTTTTGCCCTGCATTGTTGTGTGTGGTGCTCCAAACGTAGGTAAATCAGCATTTATTTCTGCATTGAGTTCTGGAAACATGGAAGTCAATCACTATCCTTTCACAACAAAACAAATTCACGTGGGCCACTTCACTCATCGACGTTTGCAGTATCAGATGGTCGATACTCCAGGTCTTCTTGACCGCCCAAGAACAGCTCGCAATACAATCGAATTACAGGCCATTGCTGCGCTTGAACACATAGGGTCTCTCGTGCTGTTCTTGATGGACGAAAGCGAGGCTTGTGGCACTCCCCTTGATGAGCAGATGCACCTACTTGAGGATGTACAGGCCATGCTTCCAGGGACTGATTTGATGGTTGTGACGTCGAAAGCTGATTTGTTGAAACCTTTGCCAGCGATGTGGGAAGAAGTGTCAACTGCAGAATCGGAATGGCGAGAAGATGGTTCGGAAGGAACACCTGATCTTCCACTCCTGCTTGATCCCAAGGGTAGAGTCACAATGTCTGCGACAGAATTCATCGGCATGGACGCCATGCGAATGGAAATCATTCGCCGCATCAAAGATGCACGTCAAATCGATCCGATGGCTTTGCCAGAAGGATGGTACCGACGTGACCAAGAATGAACTCACATGTGTTCGATTGGATCAATCCCCAATCCTTCCATACCGGTTCGCATCATTCGTCGTGCCACTTCTGAAATCTGTAGGTTGAAGGTGTTCACTTCGCCTTCAATGACAATCATACAGTCTCTATAGAATGAGTTGAAGCAATTCGATAGGTGAAGCAGATGGTTGGCAAAAAGGTGAGGTCGACGGTCATTGACTGCCTTCGATAACACATCATTATGCACTGCAAGGGCCCGAAGCAAACTGATCATCCCAAGTGGCATTGAGTCTGGCAACTCAAGGTTTGTTTTGGCTAATTCAGCATCGATGTCGACCCCTTCGGCTTGACAGCGTCGCACAATGGAACATGCTCGGACATGCGAGTACATGATGAAAGGTGCAGAACCGCCTTCAAAGGCAAGCGCTTCTTCCCACCTGAAGGTGAATCCTTTTTCCGGACTTACTTTGATGATGTTAAATCGAACCGCTGATTTACCTGCAGCACCTGCAATTCGATCTACCTGTTCCTTCTCATAATCCGGGCGTAGTGCTCCTACTACAGCAGCAGCTTGCTCTTGTGCTTCTTCAAGGAGGTCATCCATGAAGACAACGTTTCCTTTACGGGTCGACATTTTACCTTCTGGTAGCTTGATGAATGAGTAGAAGAGAACCTCGGGGACATTCTGGCCGAGCTCTGTGAGCGTCATGCCAACTTGCTTTGCCTGCAATTTGTGGTCTTCACCTAAAACATTGATCAGATCGTCACACTGTTGCCATTTCCACATATGGTATGCAATATCTCGTGTCGCATAGAGGGATGAACCATCACCTCGGCGGAAGAAAAATTCTGTCTTTCCTTTGAGTCCACGTGCGCCAAGGTCCAAGAATTCCGCACCGTTGTCAGCAGTTCCATGGATGTCAAAGCCTCGGAATTGCTGCATGAGTCGGCCGACATCACCATTGGTGACAAACATCGACTCCTTGGTGAACGTGTCGAATTCAATACCCAAGCGAGCAAGCGTCATCAGCATCCCATCAAGTACGGGTTGGTAGGCAGCCTCAAATTCATCGAGGACAGCTTGGTCTCCGTGCTCGCTTGCATGAACCATACGGCCTATTTCCTCTTCAATTGCTTCTTTATCGTCTCGTTCTTGACGTACAACTTGCGCTGCTTGGTACCAACGAACTCGCTCGTGGTCTGCCTTTCCTTTCCACTTAGGATTGACACCTTCACTTCCTTTCAAGATTGCATTAACGTCGTCTTCACTCAGATGAGCAAGTGCCCAGGCAAGTACTCCAACTTGCTTCCCCATGTCATCAACATAGTATTCCGCTCGAACTTCATTGCCAAATAGACGATGTAAGCGGACGAGTGAATCGCCCAAGATTGCGTTCCTTGCTCTGCCAACATGAAACGGTCCATTGGGGTTTGCTGAGGTGTGCTCGATGAGGATCTTACGCCCGGTAGGTTGGCATTCTCCGAACGGGTGGCCATTGGTTTGTGGCGAGGTAAGGATTGTTCGAGCAAGCCATGTCGGGCTTGCTTTGATGTTGAGGTAGCCTGCGACTGCGTTGACTTCTCCAATGGATTCGTGGTGCGGCATTGCTGCTGCAATCAATTCAGCAATAACAGGTGGTGCCTTACCAAGTTGTTTGGCAAAAGGAAAACATGGTAAGGAGATGTCGCCTTGTTCGAGTTCTCGAGAAGGAGTCAGCATATTTTTCCAATGCTCGTTAACCACGCCAACTTCGTTCAAAGCCTCCTCAATCAAGGGGGTAATTACCGCTTTTAGCATCTGCATTCTATTACCTCACATCATAGGGTATCGGCACAAAGCAGCTAATCCACCAAAGCCATTGAGAAGTTGAGAACCTTCTTCGGTATCGACTGAAATATAGATGATTTCAGTGTTACTTCGCTCGGCCATTTTACCAAGTTCCTCGATCAGTGACACACTTTGCAATTCCTTGGCATTGTCTCCAGATGCATCGCACGCTGGGCAACTCGGCAACGCTTCCATTCGACCCACAGTGGCACTCCACTCATGCTTGCAGGAGCCGCATTGAAGCGAGATGGTATTCTTTCTCAGGCCTTCTGAAATCAATAATTTATCAATCGCACCACGCCCGAGCGCATCTCGCACCATGACCTCACCATAGGTTGCGCGAGGTGCTGCTTTAATGAGCTCGGAAAGGAATGAATTCATCACTTGACGCTCAGCATCAAGCTCGATCTCTCCCATCAACGCACCTGCATTTTCGACAAGCTCGCGAACACCACTCTCGTTCGAATAACCAACGTCAAAGTGTGTTTTTGCTATTTTCTTGCCTACTTCGTGGTGGAAGTACTCGTTTTTGACCACGAAATCCTTTGTTGCACCAGGTCCACCAACGATGATCGCCTGAATATTATCGAGGTTCGGAAGCCAATAATTGCATGCATGTTCTGTCGCACGCTTGAAGAAATTGTGTGCAGCCTCTTCGATAAGTCGCTCGAAACGCTGGGCTGATTGACCACCTTGGCGGTGCTTGCCCATGATGTTGGAGACAAGGTGCTCTTGAACGTGAATTCGCTTTCCAGAAGCAATGCCAAAGGCTGCTTCGCTTCGGTCAATAACAAATAAGCCGTAGGATTTTTTATCGACCAACATATCTTCAAGTTGCGTCAGTTCAAAGACGGAGTCACACCGGTATCTGAACGACATGAGGGGTTGTGGAGGCTCTTCGACAACCACGTTAACCATTCTGTTCTTGTTGTTACCAATAATGATCGAACCAACAAAGATGGCCAATCCATTTTCTCCAGGATTCTTGTAGCGTGAAAGCGTAGAAATGGCCGACTCGATAGCCCCTTGGACATTTTTCCGTGTTCCTTTTGACTTGATGTTAGCGGCTTGGCCGTGTTCATTTTGAAGCAAAGAACGGGCATCTGAGATATGGCGGTCTGGTGGGATGATTAAGGTGACCAATTCCGTGCCAAAGCCTTTCATTTCTCTCAAGTCTTCGAGTGCAAGTTTCAATCTGAGGCGGCGCGTGGCGAGAGTTGCATCGTCAGACATCGCTTGGCCTCCGCTCCAAGGGCGTGGTTGAGGGGTCTTCAACTCTCGTGTGATGGGGTTGTGTGAACAAGGGAAGGTTGGGGGTTTCTGACTTGGTTCATGGGATATACTCAAAGCATGTGCGCGCAACGAAGGAGCGATGACCACTCGTCACGTTGTTGCTTTGGGAGGAAGCCTTCTGCGCCCTGAAGAAGCAGAGCAACGAACGGAGTGGTTTGGTCGCTTGCGACAACTTGCGGTCCACATGGAGGGAAATGGTCGTCGGCTTGCGTTGGTTGTCGGTGGAGGTCTACCAGCACGCGAAGGCATCACTTTGGCTCGGGCCCTTGTCAGTGACACCCATCGTTTGGATGAAGTTGGCATCGCAGCAACCCGTCTCAATGCGACAGTCATCCAACAAATCCTTCTTGACATTGGATGCGATGTTGCTCCAATTATTCCAACCACAACCAGTGACGCAGCGTCACTTATGGATGTCCATCACATCGTTATCATGGGCGGTACGACGCCAGGCCACACCACAGACGCGGTCGCAGTGGCTCTCGCTCGTGACACGGGTGCTAGTCATTGTATCATTGCAACCAATGTCAGCCATGTCTTCGATATGGATCCAAGACACAACGAAGATGCCGTTTCCTTTTCCACAATGTCAATTGATGAATTGGCTGAAATTACAGGGATTGGTGCACCATTGGCTCCGGGTGCTTCTGCCGTCATTGACCCTGTTGCGGTAGGTTGGGCGAAATCCGCAGATCTACGTCTTGCCGTTCTTGACGGTCGAGACCTGTCCCTGCTCGAACACGCTCTCGACGGGAAACCGTTTGATGGAACTCTGATTTTACCTTAGGTGATGAATGATGGTTGATGCAAGTAAAGTGAAAAGCAATCTGCAGAGAATGACGAACAAAGTCGTGTCTTCTGCCTCCGGAAAGATTCAGCCTCACAAGCACTGCAGGGTTTGCTTCAAACCGATTAAATTGTCAGTTGACCCACGAGTTTGTTCAGACCAAGCCTGCATTGACAAAAACGCAAGGGATGAGAAAAATCAACGTCAAATGAGAATTTGGATGTTTGTGTTCCTTGGCATCTTTGCCTTTAGCTTCATAGGACCGTTGTTGCTTAGGTAGAGTCTTCAAACTCGCTAAGCATGGCTATTGAGGCATCCACATCACCCGTTCCGGTAATACCAGCGGCTTTCACTCGATCTCCAATTGCAAACAATTCAGTAAACGCTTCTTCGATCGATTTGGTTTGTTTCAAGAATCTCATCGCCGGCCATCCACAGTCAATCACTCCCGGCTCGTGAGTGCTTTCTTCAACCCAAGCTGCACATGCTTCTCCATGGCAAAGAGCAGAGAAGTTCTCAAGGTCCACCCAAAATGTCTTGCGACTGCATACAGGACAGGTTTTGCATTCAAGTGTAGCGAGCACAGTGAGTCCATGCTCACCAATCACATCAATGTCCCAAACGACGACACTGGCTGATTCCAGAAGCATCTGATCGCTTTTCTTGAGGAAACTCCGGAGAACGCCCCATGCCGTCTCCTCAGAACTAAAGCAGCCCAGTGAGAGTGCATTGCCCCCCTCTTCAACCGCAGATGGCACAAACACCCGTTGGATTTGCTCCGCCATGATGGTGGTTTGCTTAGCCGGTGTTTGAAGGCTCGGTTAGTTGCGAGCCCAATCGACCTCGATTACTGGCAAACCACCTGGATGCGGCAAGGGTGCATTTGGCTTTTCAATTCGAACATGAATCGTAGCCACAAGTTTGTTTACATTCAATCGTTGAATGATTTGGCTTGCCATTTGTTCCAGCAGTGCGATAGGTTCGGGACTGTTGTGCATGACCTCATCGATGGCGACTTGGATGTCGGCGTAATTGACCGTGCTCGCCAATTGATTTGCGACCTCGTCATTGAGAAGGCTGACCCACACCGTGAACACAAAGGGTTGATTTTCTTCATGCTCAAACTCATAGTAGCCATGTTTGGCCATCACAGTATAGCGTTCCAAACCAACTCGAACAGTCATGAAATCCCTCATGCTTCATCTCGTTCATGGACCCAAATCAGATGGTATCCAAATTGAGTTTTGACTGGGTCAGAAACGGTGGCAAGCTCGTTGTTCCACACCACTTCCTCGAAGGGGCGAACCATTTGCCCCTTACGAAACCAACCAAGGTCACCACCTTTTTGGCTCGATGGACAGGTGCTTTTCTTTCTCGCCATTTTCTGAAAATCCTTCAACTTCGAAATTTTCTGACGCAATTGAATCGCTTCCGATTTCGAAGGAACAAGGATGTGTGATGCCCATGCGCTTGGTGCGACCATGCCTCGTGGGCTGGACTGCATGCTTTCAAGCCGTCGCTCCTATCTTCTGTTCAAGCATTGGCGTTGTAGGCAAGCATGCGAACATAGGTCCCGTAAATAATCACTGAGACCTCAAGTGATTCAGAGTTGAAGCGATCCATGGTGTCAAGGTAGGTGTGGTACTCCCAACTACCGCTTCCGTAGCAGGCTGCTGCACGACCGGTCTTGTCACCAAGGTCGTAAACAAAGGGTCCATGGTCGGAGTTGTACGGCATGCCATCGGCGTCGCCTCGATCTCCATCAAGCAGGGACATTCGGATGTCATAGCGCTCTGCCATATCGGGGTAGGCTGATTCATACAGTTCTTTGATTCGCTCTATATGTCCGTAATCATCGCGGTTATTGGTGAATAACGAAACAGAGTTTCCTCGATTTGCATCAGCATCGACGTGGTTCATATCGAGGTTGATGTACAGTCGAAGGTTATCTCTCAAAAAGTTTTGATTCGCTGCAACATAGGCTCTGCTACCGTAGAGACCTTCCTCTTCTCCACCCCATGTGCAAAAATGAATGGTACGCTCTGGAGTTCCAGATTGATTCACAACTTCACTTAGTTGTCGGCCTATTTCCATGACGCTTGCCGTACCCGAGGAATCGTCAACAGCTCCTTGTCCTTGATAGACCGTGTCGTGGTGTGCGCCGATAATGACCACCTCCTCGGATTGACCGTTGATGATGCCACATGGGACGTAGATGGTCTGTTCTTGATCGTTGGTCACATCGATGATCATCTCAAGAACACCTTGAGTCCCCGTGGCGTTGAACACTGCAGCCTCTAGGATTTCGCCGGCGTCTTTCGACATAGCGATGAAAGGCAAGTCAGTCGGAATTGTTCCACCGTTTGCAGCGGTGACGTCGTCAATCGAACTTCCTTTGAATATCGGTACGCAGTCATTGCCCTCAATCAAACCACAATTGTGATCTTTATTGACTCGAATAAGTCCTGCAAGATTGTTTTCCGCTGCTTTTGAGAAGATCACTGTGTTGCTGATTTTTGAACCATCGCTCCTCAGATAGCCGATGGTTCCTGAGGCGGAATTCCACAATCCATCGTCACTGCCATTGCCCAAGTCAGTAAGTTGGACATTTTCCTGGAAGGTGTATTCTGACTGACCGGAGAAACCTTGGATCACGTAATCCACTCGGTGTTGGAATTCTGTAACATCAGAACCGCCCGAGCCGGGGCCCTCGCATGGCGATTGGATGAGTCCTCCGATGTTACCTTGAACACACAGCCTGAGGCTTGGTTCGCTGTTGACAGTGTGCATTGGGACCTCGTAACTATTGAGTTGGGTTTGCATACCCATGGCGGCAAATTCAGAGATAATGTATTGCGCAGCATTCGCTTCTTCCTGGGTGCCGCTCATTCTCCCTTCCCACTCAGGATGGCCCAAATCAACGAGGTTCTGAGCAAATCTTTGGGTCTGAGCGGCATCAAATTCAATCAACTCGTACTCGTAATCTTCACCGAATCCAAGCCATGCAGGTTGGACCACGAGTACAGCAGATACCATGAGAACGGCCAAGCCAATCGCAATCGCAGCGCCCATGTTAATCGGGCCGTAGACCTGTTGTTGCATCCTCGCTTTGAAGTTCAATCGTGGCTCGTATTCTATTGGATCGTCTTCAAGAGCCATCGTGGATTGTACTGGACTTATGATGACAGCATCCAAAGGATTCTCCTTTTCGTTTGCAAGGAGACGATGGATGAGTTCAGATTTTCTTCCACTTACTGCAAGGCCCTGTTCTGAAAGCATGGCCTTCAGGTCAGCGACAGTTTTGGTAGACAGACTCGCCTCGTCCATGCTTGAGGCATACTGGCGCTCATTGAAGAACTCGGCGGTTCTTTGTTCAGGGGATTTCTTCACCCGTCCAACGGGTCCCAACGTTGTGGTCAAGTCCGATATGATCAAGGATTCGAGCGAGAACAAAATCGACCATGTCATCAATGGATTTTGGATGGTTGTAGAAACCAGGTGAAGCAGGGATTACAATCGCACCCCATTGCGACAATTTGTGCATGTTTTCCAAATGGATGGTTGCGTATGGTGCCTCGCGAGGGACCAAAATGAGTTTTCTGCGTTCTTTCAAAGCGACGATGGCAGACCTTGTTATGAGGTTGTCACCGATGCCAGCGCCAAGTTTGCCGAGGGTAGTCCCCGAGCAAGGACAGAGGACCACAGCGTCGATGTTCGCAGAGCCAGACGCTGATTTTGCTCCAATATTTTTGTCGTCTTCAAGCAGGGCACCAGTCGCTTCAGCCAACGCTTCTTTGGTCGTGTCACACTCGTGCTTGAGTGTGATTTCCCCAGCTTTTGTGACCACGAGTCGGACAGGGATGTCCCTCGAGGTAAGAATCTCAACGAGGCGTTTGCCATAGATGGCGCCGGAGGCTCCAGATATACCAACAACGATTTCGCCCATGTTTGCATGGCAGGGTTCTGCCTTTTAGGCACTTGTTTCCAAATGAAGCCACATGGGCATATTCAATTCCTCTATAGAGCAGATTCTATCGGGCTTCTTTGAAGACTTTCTCCCATTGTTGTGAGAAGTGAAGAAACCATTGCTTCATTTGAAACGTCATAGCCAAGAACAGAGAGTGATGTGGTTGTTGCTTGTTCAAGCCCACAACCGGCAATCCCCTCAACTCGGCCTTCTGGTGTGTTGAGGTTAATGGTGAAGCCATGCCTCGATGTCCATCTCAAAAAAGAAAGGCCAATGCTACAGATCTTCCTTCCCTTGACCCATACGCCTTGCATTCGCTCATCGCGTGCGCCACGGATTCCAACCTTGTCCAACGCTCGAATAACCCATGCTTCGATTTTTTCGATGATGAATGCAACCGATTTTTCATCATCGTAATTCCATTTGAAAATTGGATAGGCCACAATTTGGCCCGGTCCATGCCAGGTAAGTCCACCTCCGCGATCCACCGCTTGGGACGCGTAGTCCTCAGGCGGGGCTATACCATCGTTGCGGGCTCTAGGACCAACCGTAACAATTTCTGGATGTTCTAGGATGAGCAATGTGTCAGGTATTTCATCATTGATTCGCTTGGCTTGTAAGGTTTTCATCAATTCCATGGCTTCAAGGTAAGGGGTGGTCCCGAGGTGAGAAACCTCGACATGCCTCAGTTGGACCATGCTCTTGCCAGATGGTTCGACTCAATGAACTTTTGATGGATTCATCCTTTCGATGAGTGCTCAAGTTTTGAGCCACTTGTTCACGAATCGTCTTTATGGGCGTCTTTTTGACCTTGAACGTCAGCTTTGCGTATTTCTGCCAACTGCCTCAACGCCTCCATCTGAACTTGTGGATCATCTGAGGATGCTGCAATATTCTCAAGAACCGAAATTGTGGATTGTGATGCCTTGTTGTGTTGGTCGAGGCGATCTTGTTCCTGATCTCGTTGGAGTTGCATTCGCTCTTTCTTTCGAGCTTGAACTTGTTCAAACATATCCATCGCTGTCTTTGTTTTGTGCTCGTGAGCTTCACGATCTACGCTTTGGCGGATGCGCTGTTGCTCTGCCTCAAGTTTGGATACTTCAAGGCCAGTTTGGGCGTCTCTGATCTGTTCATCCCGTTGGGTTTGTGATTCAGCCAAGCGAATTTGATTCTGACTCTTCCACTGCTCGAAGGAAAGCGTTGCGTCATTTTGAATCCGTTGTAGTTCAAGTTCCAGATTGGCTTTTTCAGTTCCATTGATGCCGACGAGCGCCATTCTGGCTTGAATTTCATGCTTTTTCTGTTCGTATTCAAGCATAGCTTCCATTTCGATTTCCTGGCGTTCAGAAACATCTTGCTTCTCCAGTCTTAATCGGTCCAAAGCTTGCTGTTGCTGAAGTTGTTGCTCGACAACAGTTGCGCTCCAAGTGATGTGTGCCCCTCGGAAGTGGAGTCCATGGGCATCGAGTGTTCCCTTCAGTGCTGATTTAAGGTGGAAAACCAAGTCCTCATGGGTTGTTACACTTTTCATCTGGGGCGCAGGCATTGCTTTGACAAATGTCATGACTGCGGCTTGGACCTCTGAACGAATCGTCTCTGCAATATGGCCACCTGTTACCATGAGCGTCCCCTTTGCAGGGAACGTGACGAGTCGAGGTGCAGATTCACGTGTGATTTCGACCTTGAGGGTGACAAGGCAGTTGATCTCTTCCTGTGCGTCTGACTGTCCACGAACCTGTACCATTGCTTGGTGTGGGCCGGTAAAACAGAACATAAATGCTCGATTTGGATTTTTCTTTCCGATGAATTTACTGAACAAACCAAGTTGAGGGTTGACTTCCATGTGTTGTTGCGAGACAGAACCTACGACCTTACCATTTTCGAGAACTACGCAGATCTCATTTGGTTTGAGGGTGACTTCTGCTTGTTCAGGAATTTTAGTATCGAGGAGGTATTGCGCTACGACTGTTGGGTGTTCTCGCCATCTAAATCTCATGGTATCATCTCGTTGTGAGTCCGTCAATGAACATGTTTCGTTCAAGGAAATGGTTTCTTGCTCTGTTGATTTTTTGTTCAAACTGAGATATGAGTGCCAACCCCTCTTGTTCAGGCAGGTCGGACAATGACTCTGCCACCTCGTTGGCTTTGCGTGTGGCCTCGACCAGTGATTGCAAGCTCTTGCTGTCGTGGTCGACTAATTTACGAACAGATGAAGATTTGAGTTTACCAATTCCTTTATGTTTTGAAATATGGTTTGCAGAAGTCGAAAATTGCGCTTCTCTGTTGTATGATTCAAGATTCTCAATGACTTGAGCGCAGGCCATTCTTGAATTTCGATGATTTCGCCGGTGAGCATCTTGCTCAAGTTTCTCAGCGTGGCGAATAAGCATCTCACAACGCCGCTGAATTTCAGATCGAACCGCTTCATCAGATTTCATGAATCGACCTTTCTCATAGCCGTCATACACAGTGACCAGGGCTCGTACCGCCTGTATGGCGGTAGCAATTGCAGAAGATTCCAAACCCATTCTCATGCCCCTGTTAGCCCTTCCTTTGGCTCGTATATTAGACTGTTGAGTTGCTTTGTCGGACTCATTAGAACTTGCCTGTTGAACCAAAGCCACCCTGGCCCCTCGTCGTTGTGCCCAGGGATTCCACCGTTGTTTCGACAATGGTTACCTTTGGCACTGGTGCAAAGAGAAGTTGTGCAACCCGTTCGCCTTTGGCGACAACAAAGGCGTCACCTTCACCAATCCAAGTCGCCAAGACCATCAGTTCGCCTCGATAATCTGAATCGATTGTTCCTAAGCCATTGGGCATAATCATACCTTTTTTGCCCAATGAGGAACGGCAGCGAATCTGGCCTTCCCAGCCCGAAGGAATCGCAGTTGCAAGACCGGTGCGAATAAGCGAACTTTTGTGCCTTACCACGGTTGTTTCCTCCAATGCATAGAGGTCCCAGCCAGCTGCATCTGCTGAGCCTTGTGTTGGCAGGCGAGCATCTGGATGCAATTTTGCGAAGTCGACGGAAAGTTCAATTCGACTCATGCACGTCCCTTTTGAGGACAGCACTTGACCGTTGTGGGTCCTTGTGAGCAGGAATTTCGTATGTCATGATTTTCAACCTTGAGCATGAGCACCATCTGTGGCAGAAGAGGATTTGACAGATTCTGGTTTTGTCCAGCGCATGCTTCAGCATCCTCTTCTTCGCTCGTTCATGTTGTTTGCTATTTTTCGTGCCTTCTACGGCGCTGGCATTCTGGTCGTAACCTGGTTTCTTGCAAGTGAAACAGAAGCTCCAATATGGGTTTCTGTGTTGTTTTTACTCGGATCCATGGTGTTCTCACGCCTGTTGTTCCGTGGACTCAAGCGACTTGGTTCAGATTCATCAACAACCTCGAACTAGACGCTCGGGTTCAAAATCAAATCTACAATTTCTCGGCGCGAAATACCGATGAATTCTCCCGGTCGTAGATTGTAGTCTTCAAGATTCATCGATTCGGTTGAATGGCGATGCAAGGTTGTGACTGGGTTGTTTAAAGCAACGAACATCCTTCGGATTTGCCTTTTTTTACCCTCGCCTATGGTGAGAAGAACACTGCGCTTGCTTGTTCGTTCAACCTCTCCAGGCTTTGTCCAATACGCTGCGCTTGCCTCGCCGTCATCAACAACAATACGCACTCCATTTCGAATCGCATCCAAATGATCATCGTTGATGTCATGTGTTGTGTGAACCTCGTACGTTTTCTTCACAGTGTGCTCTGGTGAAGTGATTCGATGAACAATTTTTCCATCTGTAGTTACAAGTAAGAAACCCGTGGTGTTTTCATCAAGGCGCCCTACAGTAACCAATCGCTCAAAGGTTGTGGGTTCTACATGATCTCTGAACACTTCATACACTGATTCTTTTCCAAGGGAGCGTTCATGTGAATTTAATCTCGAGCAAATGCATCCGAGGGGTTTGTGCAAGAGGAAATGGACTTCTTCATCATGAAGTTCAAGCACCCTTCCCTTGTATGTTACTAGCTTCGTATTGACATTAAACTGGAAGGTCATGTTCTTGACCACTGAACCATTGACAGAAATATCTCCGTCCCAAATGGCTTGTTTTACTTCGGCCTTTGAGGAAAAGACCCCCGTCTTTGAAAGAAATTGATGTAACCTGAGTTTCATAGTTCCCCTCGTGAGATGCTGTGAAGTGGCCTTCTTAGCCGTTCGGGAGGCGTGGTTGCCATCAAGGTTGATTGTCTTAAGCAAAGGCGTCTGAGGAACGTAGTCTATCATGGCGTGAATCATCTAATCAATTCCGTTTTCAATTATGATGGAGCACTCAACTCTTAGGCTGAATGCTCCCTCCTCAGCGCATGGGTCAGGTGTTCTTGGTCAAGACAACATTACCAGGCGATTGGATTGAAGCATTTGTTGGTGAGTTCAAACATAAAGCGCTTCTCGCAGGTGCCGCATGTGCCGAACACCAACGGGTGACTTCCATGTATGGTTGGGAAGGAGCGGTTCAATCCTCCCAAGAATGGTCAGTTCAGTTTACCGTGGGTGCTGATGCGCTCGCATCAGTTTTAGATCAATTAAGCGCGAATCATCCTTACGAAGTTCCTCAAATTTTACACTGGGCTGCCGATTCACAACCTCCCTATTATGAATGGGTTGGCAGTTTTGTCTCCGTTTCCGATCAACCATCGAAAAATTAGAGTAACATTCGAGTGGAAACGGACCCTGCTCAAGTGTGGAATTTACATTCAAAAACCGGCCTTTATAGTATCCGGCGGAAAACGAAACGCAATGGGACACTGCGCCACTTATCTGACACGGAAAATAACTGCTGGAATTGACCATTTCCAATGCTCGACAAGGGGATATATTATACACTCTATCGGAAGGCCAATAAAATCCAGCGCGTGAAAGAAACGAGGGGGATACAAAAATGGTCATCGAACATAGTAATACAAACGCGCCTGCAGATGGATTCGAAGTTGATTTGAGTCAAGAACATCTTGAACCTATGCTCCAAGAGAATCTCGATCGGTTTGTTCTCTTCCCGATTCAACACTCTGATATCTGGGAAATGTACAAGCAGCAAATGGCTTGCTTCTGGACTGCAGAAGAGATTGATCTTGCAGAGGATCTCAAAGATTGGAAAGAGCTCAACAACGACGAGCAACATTTCCTCAAGCATATCCTTGCCTTCTTTGCGGCAAGCGATGGTATCGTTAACGAGAACCTGGGTGTAAACTTCTCCAACGAAGTATGTTGGCCAGAGGCACGATGCTTCTATGGTTTCCAAATTATGATGGAAAACATTCACGCAGAGACATACTCTCTTCTCATTGACACGTACATCAAGGATGAAAAGGAAAAAGATCACCTGTTCAAGGCCCTTGAAACCGTACCATCGGTCAAGCGTAAGGGTGACTGGGCCATGCGTTGGCTCTCTCGTAAGAAGGGCTCATTCGCCGAGCGACTGGTTGCATTCGCAGCCGTTGAAGGTATTTTCTTCTCAGGTTCCTTCTGTGCCATCTTCTGGCTCAAGAAGCGAGGATTGATGCCAGGACTCACGTTCTCGAATGAATTGATTTCACGAGACGAGGGCCTTCACTGTGACTTCGCTTGTCTCCTCCACAACAAGCTGCTTCGTGGTGCGGGTGCTGCAAAGATCACTCGAATCATCGCAGAAGCTGTTGAAATCGAAATCGAGTTTGTCACAAGCGCACTTCCTGTGTCCTTGATTGGTATGAACTCCATCTTGATGGAACAGTACATCCAATTCGTTGCAGATCGCCTCTTAGTTGCGCTTGGGGCAAGCAAGCTCTACAACGTAGTCAATCCATTCCCATGGATGGAAATGATTTCCATGCAAGGCAAAACCAACTTCTTCGAGAAGCGGGTGGCGGAATACCAAAAGGCTGGTGTTATGGACAATTCATCCCTCGGAAGCGTCCAACAACGCTTCTCAGTGGACGAAGACTTTTGAACCGTACGCGAACATAGAAAGATACTGCGCAATCACACTCAATGGATGAACTGGAGGAAAACACATGACAATGCAAGTAGTAAACAGGAAAGGAGAACGAGAAGATGTTCGGTTTGATGCGATTCATGAAAAGTTGCGTTCTCTTTCCCACGGGCTCGATCCTGTATGGGTCGACCCAGGTCATGTCACAAAGTTGACGATCGAAGGATTGTACGATGGCGTGACCACTCGGGAACTCGACCAACTTGCAGCAGAGACCGCAGCCTCACTCGCATCCCAACACCCTGATTACAGTCGATTGGCAGCACGTATTTGCGTTGATGATCTTCACCGCTCGACAAAAGACACGTTCACCGATGTCATCACTGACCTTCGAGAATACATCGACCCTGAGTCAAATAAGCACGCACCTCTCATTTCAGAAGAAGTCTATGACATCATCATGGCTAATGCAGAAGTACTCAACAACCACATCGATTACAGCCGAGATCACAACTACGACTACTTCGGCTTCAAGACGCTAGAGCGCTCTTATTTGCTCCGCTTGAATGGAGAAATTGCAGAACGCCCACAACACATGTTGCTCCGCGTTTCTGTTGGTATCCACCATGGAAACATCACGAAGGCTCTCGAAACTTATGATTTAATGAGCCAGGGATACTTCACACACGCTACGCCAACACTGTTCAACTCGGGTACACCGACCCCACAGATGTCCTCATGTTTCCTCTTGACCATGCAAGACGATTCGCTTGACGGCATTTATGATACACTCAAACAATGTGCCTTGATTTCCAAGTCCGCCGGTGGCATTGGTTTGTCGATCCACCACATTCGTTCGAAGGGCTCTTACATCAAGGGTACCAACGGGGAAAGCAACGGAATTGTCCCAATGCTTCGAGTGTTTAATGACACGGCACGGTACGTTGACCAAGGTGGCGGCAAGCGAAAGGGTTCAATCGCCATTTACCTCGAACCATGGCACCCAGATATCCTCGCCTTCCTCGATCTCAAGAAGAATCACGGTAAGGAAGAACTTCGAGCTCGTGATCTGTTCTACGCACTCTGGACACCTGACTTGTTCATGGAGCGTGTCGAACAGAACGCCGATTGGTCGTTCTTCTGTCCAAACGAATGCCCTGGGCTTCAAGATGCCTATGGTGCAGAATTCAAAGCCCTCTTTGAGAAGTACGAGGCGGCTGGCCTTGCTCGCGAAACACTGCCTGCTCGAACCGTGTGGGACAAGGTTGTCGAATCTCAAATTGAAACCGGCACCCCATACATGCTCTACAAGGACGCAGCGAACGAAAAGTCGAATCAAAAGAACCTCGGAACCATCCGTTCATCGAACCTTTGTACCGAGATCATGGAGTATACTGCAAAAGACGAAGTCGCAGTCTGCAACCTCGCCTCAATTGCACTCAACAAGTATGTTGATTCAGAGAGCAAGACGTTCAATCACGAGTTGCTCTATGATGTGACTTATCATGCCACAGGCAACCTCAACCGAGTCATTGATGTCAATTTCTACCCTGTTGAAGAAGCGCGGAATTCGAACATGCGTCACCGCCCGATTGGGCTTGGAGTTCAAGGATTGGCTGACACCTTTGCTCTGCTACAGCTTCCATTCGAAAGCCCAGAAGCACGAAAGTTGAACAAGGAAATTTTCGAGACGATTTACTTCGCAGCCTGCACAGCCTCGAAGGACGCAGCCATTGCAGAAGGTGCATATTCGACGTTCAAAGGCTCGCCTGCAAGTAGAGGTGAACTCCAGTTCGACCTTTGGGGTATGAATGATCACAGCGGCCGCTGGGATTGGGATACGCTCAAGGGCGAAATTATCGAACACGGTATGCGAAACTCATTGCTCTTGGCACCAATGCCGACTGCTTCAACGTCGCAAATTCTCGGAAATAACGAATGCTTCGAAGCCTTCACTTCCAACCTCTATGTTCGACGAACCCTTTCAGGTGAATTCATTGTCCTCAACAAGCACCTTGTCCGAGATTTGATTGCGCTTGATCTCTGGAGCATTGGCATCAAGGACGAAATCCTTCGACACAAGGGTTCCATTCAGGCCATTGAAGGAATCCCTGACCACATCAAGGCACTCTACAAGACCACATGGGAAATCAAGCAACGCCACGTTCTCGATATGGCTGCAGACCGTGGCGCCTACGTCGATCAAAGCCAATCGATGAATATCCACATGGTGGACGCAAACCCGGCAAAGGTCACTTCGATGCACTTTTACGGATGGAAGCAGGGTCTCAAGACCGGCATGTACTACTTGCGAACCAAGGCAGCCGCAGATGCGATTCAATTCACAGTGGAAGCCAAGAAAGGTCAGGATCAAACCGTTGGTGGTTTGGCTGACAGGGCTGAAGAAATCTCCAGCCTTGAAGCGATTGCATGCTCACTTGACTCACCTGATGACTGCTTGAGTTGCGGTTCGTGAGCCTTCCAACGAACAGGTAGGCTACCATACCATGTGCTGACAGCTTCAGCAGTGACAAAGATCAGCCCTTCGACTTCTTTGCCCTGTATCAGAGTATCATGCTGAGTGGATAGCATGACCCAAGGTCGCCAAGACGGCTTCGTGGGTCATTTCAGTCATGGTGGGGTGGGCGTGGATGGTGCCTGCGATATCTTCGAGCAACGCACCCATTTCGAGGGCGAGTGTCCATTCGCCTACCAACTCACTGATATGAGTTCCAACGCCTTGAATGCCTAAGATTCGATGATCGTCCTCACGAGCGCAGACCCGAATGAATCCTGCAGATTTCTCAGCTTCTTGAGTAAGAGCTCGACCGTTTGCACCAAGAGGGAACTTACCGATGATGACCGGATGGCCAGCAGCCTTTGCTTCTTCAGGTGATAATCCTACAGAGACAATTTCGGGTTCAGTAAAGACAATCGCTGGAACGGCTACAGGGTCGTAAGCGCGCTTCTTACCTGCAATGATTTCAGCAACCATCTCTCCTTGGAAGGATGCAACGTGGGCAAGCATTTCGCCAGAGTTGCACACGTCACCAATGGCATAGACACCCTTCATGTTGGTTTCACAACGGTCGTTGACCTTGACGAAACCTCGTTCATCGAGCGCAACGCCAGTTGGTGCAAGCGACGCAGAGTTTGGTTTTCGTCCGACGGTCACAAGCACTTTGTCGACAACGACATGTTGCATTTTTTTGTCATCTTTTTCGTTTTTATCGATGAAGTTGAGTTGAACACGTCCGTCCTTTGTTGCTTCAGTTCCCTTTGCAAACACGCCGAGGTGGGTCTTGATTTTCTGCTTCTTGATAGCGATTTCAAGTGGTCGACGAAGTTCCTTATCGAAGATTGGCAAGACACTGTCCATTGCTTCAACAACAGTGACCTCTGAACCGAGCATGCGGAAGGTGATGCCAAGTTCGAGCCCAATGTAGCCGCCGCCAACAATCGCTACATGATCGGGTAGGTTTTCGAGAGAAAGTGCCTCTCGAGAGGAAATAACATGCTCATCGTAAGGCATGAATGGCAATTCAATTGGAACTGAACCATTCGCTAGGATGACATGATCGGCTTGGACGATTATCGCATCTTTTCCTTCACCAATTTTGACAGTTTTTGCGTCCTGAAATTCTGCCCATCCGGTAATCAATTCCGCTCCTGCATTCTTGAGAAGATGTTCGACTCCTTTGTTAAGGCGATTAACGATGTTTTCTTTCCATCCAATGAGGTCTGCCATGTTGAGTTCTGCAGGACCTGGTATCGAGATGCCCATGTGACCATCCTTTGCAGCATGCTTTGCCAAATCATGGAACTTGTGGGCTGCATGGATGAGGGCTTTTGATGGAATGCATCCACGAATGAGGCACGTACCTCCTGCTTTTTCCCCTTCAACAATGATGGTTTTGAGGCCGAGTTGACCTGCACGAATAGCGGCCACGTAGCCGCCAGGGCCGGCGCCGATGACGAGAACTTGACACTTTTTTGTCTCCATATCAATCAAACCTCACATGAAAATTGTAGCTGGATTCTCTAGGTATGTTTTGACCAATTGAACCAAGCTTGCTCCGTCGTGACCGTCGACAACGCGATGGTCCCATGAGGATGAGAGGTTCATCATTCGGCGAATGACGACTGAGCCGTTTCGAACCACAGCTCGATCCGTGGCGTTGTGGACTCCAAGGATGCCAACTTCAGGCTTGTTGATTATTGGTGTCGCACCAAGTCCCCCGAGTCGTCCAAGGCTGGTGATTGTGAAGGTGGAACCACTGAGGTCTTCCACTCCGGCCTTGCCTTCACGGGTTGCGCCAGTGACGCGAACCATTTCTGTGGCAGATTGCCAGATGTCCATCGCTTCAACGTGCTTGACAACTGGGACGAACAATCCACGGTCAGTTTGCGTAGCGATGCCGAGGTTAATCGCTTCGTGTCGAGTAACCACATTTGCTTCGTCATCGTAGAGTGCGTTGCACTCTGGGCGCTCAGCAAGTGCCTTGACAAGCGCTTGCATAATGAAAGGCAAGTAGGTAAGTTTTGGAGCACCTTCCGGTCGAGTTGCGTTGAGGTGTTGGCGGAGTTCTTCAAGTGCAGTCACATCCACTTCCTCGAAGTACGAGAAGTGAGGTATGGTTGAGTAGGATGCAATCATAGAATCTGCAATCTTGCGGCGCAGTCCAATGACCTTCATGGTCTCGGTCCCATTGAGTTCAGTTCGTGCACGACCACCCATCGGACGTGCTCGACTTGCTCCAGAGGCACCTCCAGCGATGTGGGCGTCTAAATCAGCATGACTGATTCGACCGCCAGGACCGGATCCGGCAACATGGTCGAGGCTGATGTTTGCTTCTCGCGCTCGCTGTCGTACTGCAGGGCTGGCAAGCGCCTTAGTCCCAGGTGCACGGGCCACTGGGGCAGCAGCAGGTGCCTCGGCTGGAGCAGGTGCTGGGGCAGGTGCAGGTGCGGGTTCTGCTGGAGCAGGTGTTGGTTCTTCCTTTGGTTCTGGAGCGGCTTTCTTCGCAGGTGCTTCTTCAGAAGCGGATGCGTTTCCAGCACCATCGACCTCGAATTCAATGCACACGACACCAACAGGGAGGATATCACCGGCTTCACCGACAACTTTGGTGACAGTACCATCAACTGGTGATGGGATTTCTACGGTTGCTTTGTCGGTCATCACTGAGAGAATTGGATCATCTTCTTTGACGGTGTCTCCAACGGCGACCATCCATTCTACAACTTCGCCTTCGACGACGCCTTCTCCGATATCTGGCATTTTAAATGCAAATGTTCCCATATTCATTCCTCCTGTGTTTTCTTTATTGCTTCTGCAATTCGTTCTGGACTAGGAAGATAATCCCATTCCGTTGTGTGAGGGAAGGGTGTGTCCCAACCTGTCACGCGAGTGATTGGTGCTTCAAGATGGTAGAAGCAGCGCTCTTGAATCGAAGCGCTCATCTCGGCGCCAAACCCACTTGTCTTTGGAGCTTCATGGACAATAACACATCGTCCGGTCTTCTTGATGGAGTTGACCACAGTATCACGGTCCCAAGGAACCAGCGTTTGCAAGTCAATCAGTTCACAGTCAACACCAGAATCCTTGATCGCTTGCTCGCAGACGTGGACCATTGTACCCCAAGCAATCACCGTGCAAGCTTCACCTTCTCGAACAACACGAGCCTCTTCAAGTGGGACGATGAAGTGACCTTCTGGCACTTCAGCATCTGGGTGTCCGGACCATGTTGGTACGTTGTGTGGGTCGCCGTAAAATGGGCCGCGGTAGCATCGCTTTGGTTCAAAGAAGATGACTGGGTCATTGCATTCAATCGCCGCAGTCAACAAGCCCTTCGCGTTGTAGGGGTTTGAACAATAGACGACTTTCAAACCAGGTGTGTGAGTGAATTGTGCTTCAGGTGATTGCGAGTGATGATGACCGCCCTTGATGCCTCCACCAGCCGGGGTGCGGAAGGTGAGTGGGGCCGTAAATTCGCCACCAGAGCGGTGACGAACTTTGGCAATTTCATTGACAATTTGGTCATACGCCGGGAAGATGTAGTCGGCAAATTGAATTTCTGCAACAGGACGAAGTCCGTTCAAACCCATACCCATGGCGATTGCAGCAATGCCACCTTCGGCAAGAGGGGAGTCAAACACACGGTGTTCACCGAATTTTTTCTGTAATCCATCAGTGACGCGGAAAACACCACCAAAGAAACCGACGTCTTCACCAAAAATGACGATGTTTGGGTCCTTCTCTAGTTGAACTTCAAGGGCGGAGTTCAGTGCTTTGATCATGTTCATGTCTGCCATCATCGCCACCTCACTTACCAAGTTCCTCTCGTTGTTCTTGAACATGCCATGGTACAGTTTCGTACACTTCAGTGAAAATAGTCGATGCGGGCGGATAGGGACCACTTGCTAAATCACCAAATTCGCATGCAGCCTTGTAGGATGTCATCACCTCGTCATCGATTTTCTGAGCGAGTGCTGCGTTGCGTTCTTCATCCCACATATCGTTCTTGATCAAATAATCCTTGAGACGTTCAATCGGGTCGCCACCCGGCCAGCATTCAAATTCATCATTTGGCCGGTAGGCCGATGGGTCATCAGAAGAAGAGTGGGCACCTGCACGGTACGTGTAGACCTCGATGTGAGTGGCACCTAATCCAGCAGCGCCGCGGTCTCGAGCCCACTTTGTTACACTGTAAAGTGCGAGGAAATCGTTGCCATCCACTCGAATTGAAGGAATGTCGTAAGCCAGCCCGCGTTCAGCGAAGGTTCGTCCGCCAGTTGCTAGGTTAGCGTGAGTGGAAATAGCCCACTGGTTGTTGACGACATTGAGGATGACTGGAGGCTTGAAGGTGGAGGCGAAATTGAGAGCATAGTGATAGTCGCCCTGAGCGGAAGTACCGTCGCCAAGCCACGAAATACACACTTCGTCATCACCTTTGTAGGCGCTTGCCATGGCCACACCAACAGCTTGGGAGAATTGGGTGCCAACAGGTGAGGATATGGAGATAAACCGCCCTTCTTTCCAAGTGTAGTGAACTGGCATCTGACGTCCCTTGACGTTGTCTTCAGTATTACCGATGCAGTGGCAAATCATGCTGACCATGTCCCGTCCACGCACGAATTGTGCACCGGGTTGTCGGTAGGATGGAAAAATCCAATCCTGAGTTTCAAGGGCCATTGTTTGGGCAATAGCGATGGCTTCTTCTCCAAAAGATCGCATGTAGAATGAAAGTTTTCCAGTGCGCTGCATTTTGATCATTCGATCATCAAAAATACGTAATCGCATCATGTATTCAAGGCCCTGAATCATTGTCTCAGCATCCAACTTTGGATCCCATTCGCCCTTGGCTTGTCCATCGTCATTGAGGACACGTACCAAGCCAACAGCATGGTCAACGGTATCTTGTGCGGAGCACGAGAGAGGGTCTGGGCGGTTCAAATCACCGGGTTGTTCCTTGAATTTACCACCAAAGTCAGCCTTATCACCGGGCCGAAAGGGTGGACGGCCGATGGTGTACGGCGTTGTCGTGGCTGTCACTCTCTCGGTCATTGAATCCCCTCATTCCATCCCGCTCTTAAGGTGTACCGGTGCCTCGTTTCCTTGGTGGGCCACATAGACGTATGCTCCTGGCATTGATTCTGAGTTGTTCGGGTCTTGTGTTTTCCTAAGCAAAAGTCCAGCCTTGAACGAGGACCGAACCAGTGGGCCACTCGCTATCCCAGAGAATCCAATGGCAATGGCATGTTGTGCCCATTGATCGTACATGTCTGGTTCCGGAAAGCGGTCGACAGCGAGATGTTTGGATGATGGTGCAAGGTACTGACCAATGGTTACCAAATCGACACCCGCTTCTCTGAGCATGCCAAGCACCTCGGTGATTTCTTCATCGGTCTCTCCGACACCGACCATGACCGATGATTTTGTGAGGATGTCTGGGCGCAGTTGTTTAGCTGTTCTTAGGATTTCAAGTGATTGTGAAAAAGATGCACGATGGTCGCGCACGGTTGCATCGAGCCTGGGGACACATTCGACATTGTGAGCGAAGACGGAAAGTGGACTGCCATCGAGGAGATGGGCGAGTGCATCATGATCACCTGCCAAATCCGAGCAGAGCAGTTCGAGAGAGACATGTGGTTGGCGGTCGTGGACGGCTTGAATGCATTGCTTGTAATGGTCGGCTCCGCTGTCAGGAAGGTCATCTCGGTTGACAACTGTAATGACTGCGTGTCGCAAGTTCATCGATTCGACAGCATTGGCAAGGTTGGTTGGTTCATCAGAATCCAAGGGAGGAGGTGTCTTGATCGTGCCAACAGCACAGAATCGGCACCCTCTGGTGCATTCTTGTCCTGCAATCATGAAGGTGGCATCGCCACTGGCCCAACAGTCGTGAATATTCGGGCAGCGTGCCTCTTGACAGACGGTGTGCAATGTGTTGTCTTTTACCGCTGCCTTCGTGCTGTTAAAAATAGCCTGTTGTTCGCCAGATGGAAGTGCTGTTTTGAACCATGGTGGGAGTCGTTCACGCTTTGGTTTAGGCCTCAATGCAGGTGGGAGTTGCTTCGCCATAGGTAGTGGTTTGCCCGGCATAGATTCTCCCCCCTATGGTTCCCCCACGGCTTGCCTCTCAAAAAGGTGCGCCGTAGGGTTTGTATCGCCCATTCAGGGGTGAAACAAACTCTAACGATTGGCATTTGGGGCTGAACGAGCATTGATGAGCAATGAACCTCACGACGAACCATGGCGAAAGGCGTTGCTCTTGTGACTGGAGGGGGGCGCCGAATTGGGGCACAGATTTGTTCAACACTCATCGAAGAGGGATGGTATGTTATTGTCCATGTTCGCTCCTCGGTGGAAGACGCTCAACGCTTGCTTGCTGATGCTTCTCAACAGAAAAACGGAGAAGCGTGTGGCGAAGTCGTCATTGCTGATCTTTCTACCGACGAAGGTCTTCAATCTCTCATCGACCAAACCCGTGAGGTTCTCGAGGCTCAAAATGCCGTTGGTTTGGGTGTCTTGATTCACAACGCTTCAATCTATAATTCAAAGGACTACCAATCGGTTTCCCTTGAAGAACTCCGCCTCAACAACAGAATCCATATCGAGGTTCCCTTCGTCCTTACACAAGCATTCACACAATCGCTCAAGGCTGCTTCCGGATGTGTGATTGGTATGATTGATACCTCGCTTCATCGCGCTTGGAAAGATCTTGCCCACTACACAACTTCGAAAGCAGGACTGCGTCAGTTAATGATGAACCTCGCTGGCGACTTAGCACCAGAAGTCCGGGTCAATTGTGTTGCACCGGGCGCAATTATGGCGGCCCCTTGGGAGGCTGAACACTTTGCATCAGTGATCGAAAAGGTTCCACTCGGCCGAGGTGGTGCGCCCGAAGATGTTGCAAACGCCGTGTCATTTTTGGTTCGTTCGACCTATCTTTCAGGCCAAGTCATCGAAGTTGATGGCGGTTGGTCAGTTGCGCCTTGAGCAACTTGAGCAGGGGTTTTCTTCAAATCATGTGGTCCTGTGGACCGACTGCAGGGGTGGCTGAGGTGGTCAAAGGCGCCGGGCTTAAGATCCGGTCCCGTATGGGTTCGTGGGTTCGTATCCCACCCCCTGCATTACATTCCAACCCCTTCCTCCCCCTCGTAGAGGGGGTTTGTCCGAACAAACAATGCAAAACCGTTTAACAGTCGGTTGAACAGGACGGTACGGTGAACACCTTGATGACTTCAATTTCATCCCCCAATGGCCGATTTTTGGCAGTCCTGCTCGTTTTGATCATGCTGGGCGGTGTTGCACCTCTTCAGACCAGCGTAAATGTTGAATCTGTCGAAGCAGAAACATTGGAGGAGTCAACCGTTCAGATGAACTCAGCTTCTTCATGTTCAACATGTCAGTCATACAATCTCTACCTTGATGAGGCAAACAGCGAAAGCGGCGGAGAAGGATCGATTACGACCCTCGAGCCAACGGGTGCCCACCAAGAAGCCAGTGCTTTTGGTGGCGTTGAATTCAGAAGTGCTGAAATGATCTCCGATTTACTTGTCTATGGTCGAGATAACACCGACAAGGTCACACTCACCCTGTTCCTTCAATTCAGGGGATCACAAGGCTCGACGGCAGACATTACCTACTCACTCAAGTCCGGTGATTCGGAAGTAGATTCCGTTTCTGAAACACTTGATGATCCGTGTACTGGTGGTACATTCGGTACGAGTTCGTGCTCTTGGACCTCTTCCATTGTCGACTTCGACGTTCCCTCTGATGGCTTCACCGTGGCCAACGGGAAACAACTCCGGCTCAACGTCGATGCACAAGCAACCTGCGAAAGCAGTGGCGGTGGCGGATTGGGTGGTGGCAATTGTGAAGTCAACGTTGCTTTCGGTGATGTTGAACAAACCAACGGGTATTCAAAACTTGAAATGAAAGCAAACGCACTTGCAAATTCCGTGGTCAAGGTTCACCGCCCCGGCGGCGGTTTCCTAGAACCAGAGGTGACTGAATGGTCGCCTGCACATCGACCTGAGTTCCGAAACATGCAGTTTTCGGTCGATGTCAGAGACGCCTTTGGCAGGGACGACATCCAAGGCGTGGACCTTGTGATGACAACACCGAACGAAGCCGGGACGGTCTTTTCGAAGTCCTTCGATGATGACGATTTGAAGCTCGACAACAACGGCCTAGTTGGAAACTACACCTTCCAATACGAAACCGGAATCGCTGCTGGAGAATACCCACTCCGCCTTGAAATCAGTGACGTTCAAGGTCACACCTTGGTGTTTGAACACAGCGGTATCGAGTTCGTTGAGCATGACGTCTACCTGACGCTCCCTGAAAGTCAACCTGATGTCATTTTGATTGCACCCGGTCAGACTTCCAGTGTTGAATTCTTGATTGAACACACCGGGGCGAGTTCCTCTCAATTGGACGTCGTGTTTTCTCTTTCACGCTCGCTGCCCTCAACCTGGTCAGATCCTGTTTGGGATCAGCCTGGAGGCTACAGCCTCTCAGGTGGCGGTACTTTTGCTCGTCCAATTTTGAGCATTGAAGTGCCAGATGATGACCTTACTTCGGCTCCAAACACCCTTGAAATCGAGGCGCGTGCCTACGCTGAAAACACCGAAGGTCAAACAGTGGAAGTTGCTGTGGAAACCATTGTCCTCGATGTCGAGGAATCCGACGTCCTTTCACCTCCGAGGATCGCTGTGTTTGAGGATGATGAACATCAGAAGCAGATTGCAGACTCGACACGCCCAGAAGCCTACGATGAACTGTTATCACACTATGTGGATTCAGGTGATGTCAGCGGTGATTTCTTCATTGACGTCTTCAATTCTGGATTCATTACAGACGCATTCAAGTTGCGCGTGACCGAACTACCGGATGCGTGGCAATACAAGTTCTATGACAACGAAACAGGACTTGAGTTGGTCGAGGAAGGCATCCACTCAGTGACGCCTGATATCGGCTCCCACCAGATTCTAACCGTTCGTATGGAAGTCTTCCCACCATCGGAACGAGACGCTCAAGACATCGGGCTTGTTTCCATCAGTATTGCCAGTCAAGGTGATTCTGAACTCAGTACCTCGGTTGCCTTCACAGTGCATCGCACGTTTGGTGTTCTTGTCGAGGTCACAGCCGATTCCGACAGTGGAACACTGGGCACCGTTGGTCCAGTGAGCCCGGGATCCTCGTTGTGGTATCAGATGCGTATCACTGATTCAAGCGATACAATTGGCCAAACCACATGGCGAATCATCAATCCAGAAGACCTCGACAGAAATAACGAGGACGATTCAC
Source organism: uncultured Candidatus Poseidoniales archaeon (assembly GCA_964015875.1). Lineage (GTDB taxonomy): Archaea > Thermoplasmatota > Poseidoniia > Poseidoniales > Poseidoniaceae > MGIIa-L1. Next base: position 36,798 of record CAXHEV010000003.1, on the reverse strand, counting down.
CTTACGGCTCGTGGAACTACGACATTTCGAATGGCTCTCAGTCCGATATCGTCGTCGTTTATCTTGAATCCGACCAATATGCAGACCTCAAACTCGATGTGACCATTGGTGACAAGGTGGAAGCAGGAAACCACACTGTTTACGTTCGGGTTGTTGAAGAGGGTGTTGATGCCCAAGATGCCCGATACTTCGATTTGCCAGTGACTGTTCAAGTCAGAGAAGATGTCCAACCTGGTCGTCTCGAAATCACTGACACAAGCAGCTCAGTTGTCCGTTTCACCTCGGGTGAATTCCAGACGGTCGAATACAGCATTGATAATCAAAACAACATCCCACTGGATGTTGTAATCACACTTGAAAATGAGCCACAAGGTTGGGATGTTCTCGTGCGAGCATCGTCCGACCAGACAGGTGGTAGTTTCTTGCTGCTGACCCTCCCTGCTTATTCAAGCAAAGATTTCTCATTAGCCATCACCCCGCCAAATAATCTGAAGAACGGCGAAACGGTGCAATTCGACCTCAAGGTGACGCCTATGGATGAAGAGGTCCCATACGATAGCGATTTTACACAAACCAGCAAACAGACTTACCAAACCTCCTGCGAAGGCCCCAGTTGTTTTGTTAACGAACTGGTCAACCCCGAACCACAAACGCTTGTTTTGGGACTTGGATTGTGTGCTGCATTCATCTTTGCAGTTTACAGGCGCGGTCAGGCTTCAGGTACAATTTTTGAAGAAGAAACATTCGAATACGAAGATGAGAAGGAACTCGAACCATTGGAAAGCGACCTTCCAGAACCCGTGCTAGAAGAAGACGACGATGACGATCTCGAACTTTTGGATGAACTTGAAGCTCTTTGAGCAGACCACGTGCTAAGTCTTGAGAAAAACGATAGACTGAGTCTTATTTTTGAGGCTTGATGATTTTTGTTTTCAAACCCTTAAACTGAGCATTGTATGAACATCGTACCATTTGCCTTATGAGGCATCAAAACAGCCGAGTTCTTGTGACAACCATGCGTACGCCTTCTTCCCCCTCGAAGCCGCGCTTTCAGTGGCAAATCCTTCAGCACCGAGACACGGTCAAATCCGTCGCTCTTGTTGCGTTGATGGTGCTCTCCACATTTGCCTCAATTCAGTATGTTTCCTTCGATGCACTTGCAGCAACAGACCAGGATGGCGACGGTTTGACTTACGGGCTTGAGTATCTCATGAACACGGCACCCAACGACCCAGATTCTGACAACGATGGTTTGCCAGATGGTTGGGAGTGGCAGTATGGACTTGACCCGCTATCCAGCACGGGTGGCGACGGTGCTGTCGGCGATCCTGACGGCGACGGCATGTCAAATCTGCAAGAATACAACTATCTCCAACCTACGAACTGGGATCTATCGAGCACCAGCGGTGTGCTTGACAATGGTGTCTGGTGGAATGGAACCGTGCCAGTCAACAACTGGGATGAAGAAAATGCTCTCCAATACAACCGTCCAGGTTGTGGAGACTCGGGTTCAGACGGCACTGGCACAATCATCCTTTGCGACGAAGATCCGGTCGGAAACATCTGTACCAACGGGTTCGATGACGACAAAGACGGTTTCGTCGACTCTGCCGATTCGGATAACGACGGTGATGCAGACTGCTCATCCAACGATGATGACGGTGACGGTATCGAGGACGAAGACGTTGCAGGTTGGGACACTGATGGTGACGGAATGGACGATGGTTGGGAAGCAGCCAACGGATTGAACGCAACAGACCCAACCAATGACAACGGTCCGAACGGTGACCCAGACGGTGACGGCTTGAACAACTTGCTCGAATACATCAACCCGACATGGACAACAATGTGTGGCGCCTCCCCATGTTTCCGTAACGGACCGACTGGTCTTGTGACGGAAACCACTTCGCCTTGTGATCCGGTGAGCGGCGTTGGTCCGGGTGGCTGTGCAACCTTCACGGCAGAAGTTGACGGTATCACTTCGACCAACCCTCAACGAGCTGACACAGATGGTGACGGGCTCAATGATTCACGAGAAGCTCTGACGTTGCTAACTGACCCGACATCATCTGATACAGATGGTGATGGAATCAGCGACGGCATTGAAGTTGCTGGACAATATGGAAGCCCTGCTCAAGCAAGCGATCCACGAAACAACAACACCGATGGCGACGCCTTCGATGATGGTGAAGAAGATATCAACGGAAACGGCGTGGTCGATGCGGGTGAAACCGACCCAACCCGTCGAGAAGACTCAGGTGATGAGGATAACGACGGTATACAAAATTGGGAAGAAAACCTCTCATGCACCCTATGGGATGTTGCGGACACTGATTTTGGTGGCATTAATGATGGCGATGAGCAAAATGTTTCTCACGGCACAGATCCTTGTGACTCGCTGGTGAACTTTGAAACCACCATTGTCACATGGAATAACGGAAATGGGCGACTCGAAGTCGCTGATGGAAGTGGTTTCAACCCTGCAGGGGGTGTCGGTTGGTTCAACATATCTGGAACATGGACGCCGTTTGCCTATGCAACGGTAGTCAATGATTTGATTCAGGGTGTTTCATCCGCCCCTGGTACCGCCACGCAAGTTGCCAACCGCAACGGTTCCTTCTGCCATACCGATGCAACCACTGACGGAACGATCACAACAACTCGAAATTACTGCGATGATGACTATTCTGACAGCGATGGTGATGGCTTAGCCGATTGGCAAGAATTGCTTGGTACCTTTGGTTGGTTCTCCAATCCAACTCTTGTTGATTCTGATGGTGACGGGGCAAGTGATTTCGAAGAAGTCTTTGCAAATACGGATCCAAATGAGCCGTGTACGAACTTACTCGACGACGATCAAGACGGTCTCAACAATTACTTCGAAACCAGCACTGGCTGTGATCTCATCTACATAGGCATCACCAACGGCTCGACCGATGTGTGGGTCACCGATGACGCCAGCATTGACACAGATTCAGGCGGTGTGAGTGACCGCGACGAATACTTCGATGGAACAAACCCGGAAAACAACCCTACGGATGATTTGTTGCCTTCAGATTTTGACGGCGATTTGATTCCCGATGCCATCGAAAACCAAACCGGTACCGACTGGACCAACCCGGATACCGATGGTGGTGGTATGATTGACGGTTTGGAATGCACTCAAGAATTCTGGATTCTCAATTGCTTAGGATCACCGTTTGACCCATTTGACCCCACCGATGACCTCGTGGCGTCAGAAGTGGTCTTCTGGGCGAACAACTCCAGCGGCGTGGTCGATATCGATGCAACTCAACGCTGGAGGCAATACACCAACGACTTCTACACCGGCACAGCTTATGCACACATTGCCGAAGTGCATCCATCTGAAACTATTATCCTTCCATCTTCCAACTTTACACATTTGGCAGACATGGCTTTTGCTAACGACACCGTTGAATGGCTGATGACATTTAACAATCCACCCATAACCGGGGGCTTACCTCTACCTGTTTCATGGTCAAATATGTCATTTTATGTGGATTCTGGAGCAGAACTGGAACGTTCAAACGACTCTCATAACGTCAACGTCGTTGCAGGTCCGATTCAAGAAGTCTTCATTCAACAACCAGAATTTTACTTCGATTGGGCAACGATCGCATCAACAACCGTTCCCGGACAAGGCTTTGCATACGAACTTGAGTTGCCGGATGGTCTCACCAACTTGAGCAGCCCACAATCCTCGTTGTTGAACACCACGACAACCATCGTCAACGAGGCTGGAGCAACCAATGCTTATGACACTGCAGCAGCCATTCAGTCGTTCCTTGCTGAAGGAAACGCAACAACTGAATTCAAGCGCAACTACAACGGCTCAGGCATTCCGAACACCGAAGACTTGAGCGTGGTTCTTGTCGAGGCTGTTAAGGAAGGCACCTGTAATGAATTCAATACCGTTTTCGTCACCATGGCAAGGCTTGCTGGATTGCCAGCACGCTATGTGAGTGGATTTGCCGGAGGAACCTGGAATGGAGACGGCTATGCCGTGTTCCCACAAGATCGCACAACATGGGGTGAAGTCCGCCTCCAACAAAACAGCGCCAATGGAAACACTGACCTCGGCTGGATTGCTTTTGATGCGTGCCCTGCTGCCGAGGAAATTGAAATTGTCAATCAAACCATCTCTACGTTGGTTTGGGACCGAGAAGGTGCATCTTCCATCAATGTGACAGGTCAGTTGCGCTTTGCAACCAATTCCACCCCTATTACGGATCTGCCGATGGTTGGCTATCTCGTTCCGCTTGCAGAAGTTGGTGGCGTGCCAGGACCTGCTGCCATCCCTAACTACGAAATTGGTGCCCTCATCACCGATCAAAACGGTACATTCGAATTCATTGGTGCTCCACTTGAACCTGGTGCGCCGGGCATTCACAGGGTTGTCATTAAACACATTCAATCAGGATATGTTTCTGAAGACGGTATCATCTACGATGGCTATGTCAATGTAACCGATGATGCACTCATCAATCACACCGGACCAAACGCCATTAACGCACCAATTGTTGGTGCTGGTGCAACCACCATCGTGACCGGACAACTCTCCCTCGAGAACACCCCGGCCAATGTGTTCTCATCCATAGCAAGCAGTGATTCTGTTCCGGAAGTCTGGCTAAGCTTCACTTCCTCAATCAATGGTTCAGTCAACCTCACATCAGCCGTTGGCTTCGATGGTTCGTGGAGCATTGAAGTTGAACTTGACCCACTGGAAACGCAAACAAACCTCTCTGCTACCCTTGGTTTCTCAGGTTGGCAAGATGCCTCGGAACCAAGCATCACACCCGTCCAGTTCCACTTGCGACCAACAACCAAATCGATTCTCTTGGATATTCGCGATGCGCCAACCCTTACTGCAACGCTTGAGGGTCCACTTGCCAACAAGAGCATCATTCAAATCGACGACAATATTTGGGTGAACGGGTCTGCATTGACATCTGGGGCGAACCCAGTTGCCATGCTCGGCAACCTTTCCTTCTCAATGCGCTCAGTTGGTAGCGGTACTGATTGGATTGAAGTGTTCAACCAGACCGTCAACGGGACCTTCTCGGTTCAACACTTCTTGACTGCGGGTGTTGCACAGATTGCGGCCGGTGAAATTGAACTTCAAGTTCGCTTCTATCCAGATTCGATTGAAGCTACCGACGATGCAAACATGTCCGCTGGTGCACCTTACCTCTTGCGAGGTTGGTTGCAATTCACCTCTCAATCGGTTTCACAACTCAGGAATACAGAAGCAGTTGTTCTCGTTTCGATGGTCGATCACCGAGGCGTGGACACCGATTTGCTCGCCTCCGGAAACTTTGATTTCTCCTTCAATGGTTCATGGGTCAACACGACAGTCGACCCTGAAAGTGAAACCATCACGTTGAATTGGTTGCTCGATTCTGACATGTACGCTGGTGATTACCAACTCGACATCTCTTACAATGGTTCAGACTTGTACCAACCATCGGTTGGTGTGACCTCGGTACGTGTGGCTGCAGAAGTCGGTTGGAACATTACGCTGGCTCAGGATTGGACCCATTTGGGCAATTCTACCTACATCTTTGGTGACATCTTCGATGCAGTTCACACCAATCGAAAGGTGCTTGGCGATAACATCACCATGCTTTCGCTGATCATGACGACCATTGAAGGTCAACCTATTGATTTGGCACAAGGCCTACTCAACAACACAACGAGTGAATACAACCTCAGTTTCACCGTACCAACCACAAGCCCATCAAACGCATATGAGTTCATTCTCAACATGGATTTCGAAAATCAGGCGCCTGTCGGCGGACCATACTACCGATTTGTCGACACCACAGTTCCACCCGCAACGCCAACGCTTCCATCGACTTTGGTCGGCTTTGAATCAGAGTTCGTGGTTGATACTGGTCAACGAAATCTGCTCGTCGAAGTCAACGGTTCGCTTGATTTCAATGTCACTGTGACCGATGTTGCAGATGATTCGAACATTAGTGATGCAACGGTTGAATTCATCTTTGACTATGGCAGAACGAATGTATCTGTTGGAACTGCAATTTCAGACGAAGCAGGATTCGCCAGCACCGGTTGGACTGCTTCGGGAATCGCGCCTGGCTACTATGACGTACTGATGATTGTCTATGACGACCTCAGCGATCCACTTGCTGTTGGTAATACTCGACGCACCGGTAACTCAACCTTGGTGAACTTGACCGTACAAGTGCCGAGCAATTTCAGAATTGATAGCATACCAACGACTGTGACTGCTGGGCTCAACTTCAATGTTCTCGGTCAAGTTCTGGATGGAGATGATGCAACACGTCCATTGATCGCACCTGTTGAACTAAGCGCATTCTGGCTCAGCAATCCGGATGAACTGCTCGTCGGCAGCTACCAGACGGCAGTCAATGGTACATTCAACATGAGCATCCCGACAGACACCTCTGGAAACGGAACCCTACGTGGAAACAAAGTATTGGTAATATCAGTGATTGAGGGATCATCACCATTCTATCTTACAGCAAGCACACAAAACGGTATGTTGGTCATGGGTGTCTCACGCTTTGAGAACATTCAACCACTGAACCCAATCCTTGTCAACCGTGGCGATGAAGTCAACATCAGCGCCCGATTGGTTGAATCGTCTAACTTGTTCTTGCCTCTTGGAGGCTACGACGTGGACATTGAGTTCCACGAAAGTTGGCTACCAGGAACACAAACTGATGGTGAGGGCTTTGCCAACTTCAGTTATTTGGTGCCGACGACCCACCCTCTCGGGTTGATCACCGTAACCATGGTCTTCAACGGTAGCGTCGATCTTCTTGCTACCAACGTGAATCTCTCTTCGATTACCATCCGCTCGACAACAATCTTGGTCGTCGATACGATTACGGCCAACCCCGTAGCGGGAACTTCGTTTAACGTCACAGGTACGGTACAGAGCGACAACGGATCCGGACTCGAACTACGTGACGGAAGTCTACTCCCAGCGAACATTCTGTTCGCAGTTAACGATCAACCAGTAGGATTCACCGTTAGCGGTGGTACTGTCCAAACAGGTGGTTTGTGGAGCGCAACAATCACTCTTGGTGCGGCTTTCCCAGCAGGCACCAACAGAATCGAAGCCTCATTTATCCCAGGCGTCAATTATTACATTGGTTCTGAAGCCAATACGACATTCGACAGCCGAGGATTCACTACCCTGCTGTTCATCAAACCAGCCCTGGACGGCATCGGAGATCCATCTCTGAACGATCGAACAGAACGAGGCAACAATGTCTCATTCCAGATTCTACTGAGGGACAACACCGATACAGCAGTTGGAAACCAACAAGTCTTGGTCGGTTTGCCAGGTTTGGCTCTCTCGTCGTTCACGACCTTTGCTAACGGTACGGCCATTGGCAGCATCTCGGTTCCAGAAAACCTCAGCGTAGGACCCACAGACCTCTATGTGGAATTTGCAGGAACACCTGGTACAACTGGTCTGGTTGGATCGAATGAAACCACACAATTCGTTGTGCTCGGTCAAACAAACCTCAGCATCACAGAAGCACCAACAACGCTCACAGCAGGCGATGCGTTTGTGGTCAATGGAACGCTAATGGACGACCTTGGTCAACCACTGTTCATCAACGGCGTGCCGTCGTTGGCAGTTGTGCACTTGCTCGTTGATGGTGTGCCAGTCTCGAGCATTGAAACCGATGCACAAACAGGGGCATTCACTCTCGGGTGGACCTTGCCTGAAGATACTACAGCAGGTGCTCACCTGATCGAAGTCCGCTTCCTCGGAGGTCGAGATTGGGTCGACCCAATCGGTGTAGGTGATTTGATCAATCCAGATTACTACCTACCAAGCAGCGACCAAGTAAACTTCAACGTTAGTGTTCCAACCAAGATTCTGCTTCTCACCCCAGGTGGCGAAGTGAATCGAGAAGCAACGATGACCATTCAGGGGCGTCTCCTTGATTTGGTTGACGAGCCATTGCCAGGTCTCACGATTGAGGTCTGGCTAGGTGGCGAATGGATGACCAATGTCACCACCGATGCGAACGGTACGTTCACTGCCATTTATCCGGTACCATCTGATGCTACACTCGGACCGCTGCTTCTAGAAACTCGGTTCACGGGCACCACCTTCTACCTGCCAAGTGAGGCAAGTGGGACATGGACAATTTATAGCCCTGTTCAGGTGACTGTAAGCATGGAAAGTCCAGTCGCTGTGGCAGAGAACATCACCATCTCAGGGTCGGTTGTCGATAACCAATTGTTGGGAATTGAAGGCCACACAGTGGACCTATCGGTTGAAGGTGTGTTGCTGGCGAGCGTTCTTACAGACGCCAACGGAGATTTCACCTTCGATTGGTACGTCCCAGACATTTTCTCGTTCGGAAACCATACCTTAGAAGCGCGTGCGGATGCACAAGGTTTCTATCGCTCAAACGCAGGAAACACCACCTTCTTCCTCGCCCATCGCTCAGACATCACGCTGATTTTCGACGATGGCAGGGACGCTACACGTGGCGACACATGGTCGCTGTCCGGGCGACTTTTCGATATTGATACCGTGAACAACGATGGTTTGCCATCGATGCTGGTCAGCATCCGTTTGGATGATGTGGAAGTTGCAACATCAGTCACTCTTGCTGATGGAACATGGTCTGCAATTGTACCAGCGACCATGGAACTCACTCGAGGCGAGCATACCTTCACCGTAGCCTTTGCTGGGACAAGCGCCCACCTCGAAGCATCGACAAGTGCAACAGCACTCGTTTGGTCCAACACCAAGATCACCATCGATGGAACATCAGAAAACATTGTGATTCGTAGCGATGACGTCTTTTCACCAATTGTCCTGACAGGGTCTGTCTCTGAAATTGGAGGCCAAGGTGAAGTCTTCAACAACCTCACACTCTATCTTGGAAACGGTTCCGATTGTGTGTCAAAGCGCGAAGGGGCCCGGTGCCTTGAGAACATTCAGATTGCTTGGAATAACGGCAACTTCTCGATGAATGGCATCGCCCCGGCGTGGATGAATGCAGGAGGTCAATACCTCCATATTGATTCACCTAGAAACGATGTCTTGTACCTCAATGGTGCTTCTGAAAGTCACTTGATCTATGTCAAAGTGAATGCAGATATTGTACCTTCAATCAATACCGTCATCGAAGGGGAACAAGAAGACATTGCTGGCAATGTTGTCATCACTGCTTTGGATACTAATCTAGGTGTCTCCGATGTTAAGGTCACTATTTACCTCTACAACGCAAGTGGTGTTCAGCTATCGACGCCAAAACAACCTCTCACCGATGAAAACGGTGTCGCATCATTCGAATTCAACTCGGACCCCCCTTACGGGGAAGCGAGCACATGGGGTGAAGTCTACCTCGAAATCATCGTTGACGATCCACGTCTTTCCGAACAAAGCAAAACCGCATTCAATGCGAGGGCAGAAGAATCGCCATGGGCGCCATTGTACAATTACGAAGAGGTGTCCGAGCCAGTTCCAACATGGGTGTATGTCTTAGCGCTCTTGATCGCCGCTGCCGCTGCAGCTGGAACAGTGCTCTACCGTCGCCGTAAGACTCAGGAACTGATGGAAGAAGCCGCAGAAATCTTTGCCTACACTGCAGAGTTGCTTGCAGCAGGTGATTCAGTTCGTGAAGCCATCTTCACTTGCTACCAGAACCTTTGCACTGCCTTCCAACAGCACGGATTCCTACGCCGTGATTTCGAGACGGTTCGAGAATTCGAAATGGCTATTCGTCAAGCAATGCCGCAGATTTCAGAAGATGCGCTGGTCGCCCTCGACAATATGTTTGAGCAAGCACGGTACAGTCGAGAAGAACTTGGAACCCAACACCAAGCCGCTGCACAGCAAGCATTGGAGCGAATGGGTCAGGAGATTTCAGGACTTACCAAGGTCCCTGTCCGTTGATGAACAACGCATTGCCGGAAGGGCTCACCAGCGAAGGTGCAACCGCCCGTTGATGTAGTTGGCACTGACTTCTGTGTCAGCCTCAGGAAGAGGCATTTCACGCTCAAGTGGTTCATTGTCTCCATCTTGAACGACAAGTTTGAGCATGGTCCGCTCGCCGTCTTTTTTTGTAAACAGAGCGACATCTTCGGCCGAGACTCCAAGCAAAGGAATGGTCAATCCATCTGGATTGACTTTGCCATGAAGCGCTTCAACCATCCACTTGAGTTGTCGATCAGGGTGAACTTCTGCCATGTGAGTTTCTGGGAGCATGCCAGCGGAAACCAATACCTCTTCGTGCATTGATTGAACTTCGTTGAGATGGTTAGCTTGTTGATGGAATTCTGCATGAAGCTGCTCGACCTCTGCGGTCAATCCAATCACGCCCTGTGCGTCGATTTCACCGGGAGTTACCTGCGTGTGGTCAGTGCCGACTGGTAGGGATTCCCATGTTGCCATGCGGTGTGGGTAATGTGCGGCCTCCATGAACCTTCGTCCTCCTCGTGATGAACAATGTCTACACTTCATCAATGGTGTGAACTCGTGAAAAGAAGCGTCGAGCAAAACTTGCAGTGGTGGTTGGTGCATTAGTTGAATTCATTCTCAAGTCTTTAGGATAACAGGTGGCATAGGTCCGATCTGTGTGCCGTTGGTCGAGCAAGAGGATCAGTGCTCGGTCACCAATTGATCGAATCGGTCGGCCCATAGCCTGAAGAATAGCGTTGATGGCTGGTTGGGTGACCGTATATCGCCATGCATTGTTGGCTCCAAATCGATCACCAGCGTATTTTTTCAAAGCGTTGGAACGAACCGATGGTGGTGCATTCGGGATGCCGATACATGCCACAGCATCCAAGATACCTCCGTTGTAATCAATCCCCTCGGACAAGCGAGCACCGTAGACTCCACAGAGCAAGATTCGCTGACCAGCATCACGCTCACCACGTAGTTGTTCAACGAGTGCATCAATGTCACTCTTACTCCAATCCCTGCTTTCAATCACCTTGCGTACGCCTTTGAAATGAGTGTTTTCGACAATTTCCTGCATCATTTTGTACGAGGGAGCGAAAACGGCAATGTGACCCGGAGTCCCATCGATAAGGGCTTGAATATGAGCTCGAATCTTATCCCACATTGCAGGTGAGCGTTGAGTGTATTTGGTCGAAACATCTCCTGCGACAAGGACTGGCCGGCGTTCACCAGCGAACGGCGAGGCATAGGCTGTTTTCGTGGTGTTCTCCTTCGGTAGGGCCAACATGTCTGCATACATTTGTGGTGGATAAAGCGTACCCGACATCAGAATTGCTCCAGAGGTGGATGAAAAGACTGGCCCTGAAACTAAACCAGGGTCAAGGAGGTGTGAGGTGATTTTACCTTCCTTACCTTTGGCGCTGAACACCAAACAAAGAGCAGTTGTTGAACCAAATTCATTGACGCAACTCAAGATATGACCTAAGCGGTGAGAGTCAGGCTCCATAGGGTCTTCACCCTCTCCAGCATCAAGATCGATGTCGCACCGGCTCAACAAATCTGCGAGCAGTGGAAGGCGATGTTCACGCTTGACTCCATGCTTCTCAAAAGGGGGTTCTTCTTCACTATCCGTGAGTGTTCTCTGACCTGAAATCCCTTCATACTCATCGCATGCACGATGGAAAATTTCTGTGAAGGTGGAGACCTCAACATGGCTCTCATTCTGGTCTCCAGTTAATTCATTGTGCAAGCGACGAAATAAGTCCGCTGTTTTTATCCTTGCAATTTTCATCACTTCGAGGGCCCACGTGGCCATGTCGAGTTCGATTGCTGTCGAATCGGCCCCATTTTGCTGGTAGAGGTTGGTCAATGTTCCAACATATTCTTCCAGTTCCAATGTGGCGTTTCTTGCTATGGTTGGGGTGATGACACGTTCCATCGTCATGCGTATTCGATCGGGTAGATTGTGAGCTTCATCAACCACGAGGATGATGTCCTCCATGGAGATACCCATCGCTTCAAGACTCGATGTTCGCACGCCCTCATCGAAAAGGTGGTTGTAATCGCCAACAAAAACATCGGCATGGTTTGCCGCCTCACGAGCCGCCTTCCACGGGCAGGTTTGGGTGATTTCGCCGTCCACTCTGTGAATCTTCGCTAGATCTACCAACTCATCAACATGCAACGGACTGGCTAAGATTCGCTTTGTCAAACCAGGTGCTTTGGTGATCCATGGTTTGCACGTTTTCTCACGACGGGCAGTGCTGCACATCATCGAAAACACATGTGATGACTCTTTGGCAAACGGCTGAACGCACATGCCTGATTGGCCAATCATATCGACCAGCGTTACCGGATCGTGGTCGACTCTCCGCTGGTTAATCCTGCGAACAGTATCTACGACAATGCGATGCTGTGATTGACGTGAAGTAAGGAAAAAGATGGTTTTCTGACCGGGGGTTTTCTCTGCAATCTCTAATGCAGCCGCCAATGCAGCAGCAGTTTTACCAATACCAGTCGGTGCAGCAGCAAGGTGATAGCCTCCATTTCGAAGGGCTTCTCTTGACTCATGAATCATTTCGATTTGGCCCGGTCGAGGTTTTGGATGGGCCAAGTAGGGGAAGTCATCACCAGAACTGAGTTCTGCCCCCGTTGTCATAATCACCCTTCACAGTCGACCCCTCTAAAGGATTGGGGAGGTGCAACAGCCAGCGGCTGCACTGATGAGCGTCATTGTGCCCAGGATCGTGGGGGGCCTGGGCACGGGGGAACCACGGACTCAGCTTGCTGGTCGTGTGGAATCAAAGTCCCCCCGCCCGTCTTTCGGGGGGAGGTGTGTTGGGTTGTTTTGTCCAGCGCGTGCAAGACGGGCACGCAGACACAAAGCGGCTAATCCATACAGGTTGGACTTTTCCTGTACAGCATTGAAGGTGGCGCCACGAGTTTCATCCGTTTCGTTTTGCCAATTCATTCCATCCCCTCCAGCACTCTCACCCACTCACTCGTGGTATTCTTCGTGTCGCATCGTGGATTCCTTGGCAGTTGCCAACAAATCCTCGAGTTGCTTGTTCTGTTCTGCATTCGCTTTGACAGCGTTTGCAATGTAAAGTGAAAGCCCTTCTTGGGCTGCGATCTCTGGCGTAGTCCCTTGAAGCTCGTAAAGCAGGCCTAGGGCTCGCTTGTCGCCATGGCCGAGTGGAATTCTAACGGAATCCATGCCTTGAACGAGGGGTTGGCCATTGAGGAATTGTTGAATCGCCTGACGAATGACGTCCGATCGGTTTCGAGCACCATCCAAGCCGATTCGGGCATCGAGCAGCATCATGTCTTCCTCAGTGATTCTGAGTGAGACGAGGTTGCTTGGTGCGGTCATCGTTGGTGGCTCCTGTATACTGCCCTACTCACGGTGGGTACATAAAGATATTCTTTTTGATGACAATTTGTAATACAAACGATTACACAGGTAATATGGCAAAAAGGCTCGCAGTGTTGCCTTTCCAGAGGAGAGGCGATTACTAGGTCTTGATGAACAAGGCCCGGGCCGGGGTTTTTGTATACACTGTAGATTCTCGCAAGATTCGTCAATATGTCTCTAAATACCGCAACCGACTGGTCCGCTCATGGCACTCGAACCATCTCGTGGACTCTACCTCTACCTGCGAACACTGAATGAAGCGTTGGGTGATGAAATCATTACTGATGACGAAGCTCAGATCTTGAGGGTTCTAGCAGACGCTCTTGGTGTTCGTCCGAGCGATACCGCCGAATGCCTTTCTGTCGCTAGGGGCGAGGTTCGAAATCCATTTGACGCTCTAGAGGAAGATTACTCCGGTCACAGAATGGGGGATGTTACAACCTACCAAACCGCCCTGATTGCAGCCTTGGACGACGAGGTCATTACCGAGGATGAATGGTCGATGCTCAATTCACTACGAACCATTATCGGTATACAGCCCGATCAGCACACGATGATTGAAGAAGCGATTCGTTCCATGGCGGAAGTCGACAAAGATGGCAACCGTCGAATAGAACGATTGAATCGTTTCAATACTGTGTGCCCTTACTGAACCCTGGCAAATCACCTCTCGAAAGGAGGTCAGTCAAGCCCGCGGCGTGGGAATGCTTAGAAAGGGTCTACAATTCGCCAGCATCAATACATCCAATGTATATGTGATTTTATGAGTGCAACAAAAGAAATCTATGAAGCAGTGGTCGCTCGTGACCCTAACCAACCAGAATTTCACCAAGCTGTATGGGAAGTCTTGGAATCACTCGAACCAGTGATAGAACAACATCCTGAATACCGTAGCATTGTTGAGCGAGTTGTTGAGCCTGACCGCTTGATTCACTTCCGTGTGCCTTGGGTTGACGACGCTGGAAATGTACAAGTTAATCGCGGTTTCCGAATTCAATTCAACGGTGCAATTGGTCCTTACAAGGGCGGTCTTCGATTCCACCCAAGTGTCAACGCTTCCATCCTCAAGTTCCTTGCATTTGAGCAAATTTTCAAGAATTCCCTCACAGGTCTGCCGATGGGTGGCGGAAAGGGCGGATCTGATTTCAACCCGAAGGGCAAGTCTGATGATGAAGTCATGCGCTTCTGTCAATCGTTTATGATGGAACTATGGCGACACATCGGTCACAACTGTGACGTTCCTGCAGGTGACATAGGCGTTGGAGGTCGTGAAATTGGATACATGTTCGGAATGTACAAGAAACTCCGAAATGAATTCCAAGCCGGTGTCCTCACCGGTAAGGGCCTCTCCTATGGTGGTTCTTTGATCCGACCTGAAGCAACTGGCTACGGTCTTGTTTACTTCGCACGTGAGATGTTGGCCGCTCAAGGCAAGTCCTTCGAGGGCGCTAGTGTTTCCATCTCAGGCTCCGGAAACGTGGCACAATTTGCTTGTGAAAAGGTCCTCGATCTTGGCGGTAAGCCTGTGACCATGTCCGACTCAAGTGGGTTCATTCACGACCCAGAGGGTATTGACCGAGCAAAACTTGCTTGGATTATGGACCTGAAGAACAACCGACGTGGTCGAATCTCGGAATACGCTGCAGAATACAGCAGTGCTACCTTTACTCCATCTGCTCCAGAACCATCCTCGAACGGACTTTGGGGCGTGAATGTCGACGTAGCTCTTCCATGCGCAACACAGAATGAAGTCAACGGCGCTGAAGCACAAATGCTCGTTGATAACAATGTCATGGCCGTTGCAGAGGGTGCAAACATGCCATGCACTCCTGAGGCAGTTGAAGTCTTCCAGAAGAACGGAATCATGTTCGCTCCAGGAAAGGCAAGCAACGCAGGTGGCGTTGCAACATCTGGTCTGGAAATGTCGCAAAACTCTCTCCGCTACGGCTGGACGCGTGAAGAAGTTGATGCAAAACTCGACAACATCATGGTCAACATTCACAAGAACGCTGCTGAGACCGCTGAAAAGTATGGTCGACCCGGCGATTATGTATTTGGCGCCAACGTTGCAGGTTTCCTCAAGATTGCTGAAGCCATGCAAGCACAAGGCGTTGTTTGATGTTTAATTTACGTTCTACCAGCGATTGAATAAATCGCGTGAGCGAGGCTCTATATGACAAATCTTCGAGGTAGGCCCATGACTCAACTCAAAGCTGGTGATGCTGCGCCAAAGTTCAATCTACCAAGCCTCGACGGATCTTCACTCGACCTCGCCTCGTTCAAGGGTAAGCGAGTGATTCTGACCTTTTTCAGATTCGATTCATGCCCTTTCTGCAACCTTCGAATTCACCGACTGGTCAAGCGCTGGAATGAATTCCCTGAAGATACTGTCATGGTTGGCATATTTGACGCCAAAATCGGTGCACTTCAAAAGCGAATGAAGAAGCATAAAGTCCCATTCCATCTTGTGGCTGATGAAACATACGAAACTTTCCTCAACAATGGTGTTCAAAAGTCCTTTTTCAGAATCATGCTCGCTCCTCTGAAGGCTCCTATCACATTCCTAGAGACGGTGTTCCGTGGTTATTTGCCAATGACCCTTTCGGTCGCTAAACTCTCTACCCTGCCGGTGGATATCTTAATCGATGAAGAGGGAAAAATTGTCGAAGCTCATTATTGCAAGGATACTGTTGATCACATGCCGATTGAGAAGATGATCTCCTTTGCTCAGGGTAACTGATAGTTGACTCGGAAACATCTTCATCTAACTAAGCGTGGGCTAATCGTTAGCAATGAGTTCGGATACGCAGCGAATTCGACGCTACGATGTTGATTGGCTTCGAGTCATTCTTTTCGGATTGCTCATCTGGTTCCATTACGCTGTTTTTTCACTGGACCAACTTGAGGGTGAAGGCACCAGTATGGAACTGTTCAACCTCCCACTCTTCATCGTCATTGGCGTCATGCATCAATGGCGCCTTGCTGCCCTGTTTGTGATTTCTGGGATGGGCACTGCCTTCGCTTTTCGTCGGCGAACGTGGCTGACGTATGTGAAAGAACGAGGGACTCGACTTGGGCTGCCACTGCTGTTTGGCACCTACATCTTGTGGTTTGGGATCTTCGCTCCAATCGAGACCACGGGTCGTTTGCTGACTCTATTCCCAGGATCAGAGGACATGCCCTATGGGCATCTTTGGTTCATCTACAATTTACTGATTTATTCGATTTTACTCACACCATTATTTGCTCATGTTCGCAATAATCCAGAAGGAAAGATTGTGAATTTTGTTCGCAGGATGCTCAACATTCGTTATGGCTTGGGCCTTCTACTGTTTCCGCCTATGCTGCTTGCCATCAATGGAATTCTGTTCAAACCATGGGCATTTGGCGAAGTTGGCATGTGGTGGGAATTTCCTAGGTATATGCTGTATTTCATATTCGGCTATCTCTTGATTTCTGCTCAAGAACACTACTTCAACGCCATCGATAGGGTTCGCATACCAGTTACGGTCATCACACCGATTCTGGCCATTTTGTGGTATGTATTGCAAATTGATCCCGCCATACCTCACGTGATGGAGGGTGGATGGGTGGAGGAGGGTGTCGCCGCATTCTCAATTGATGCGACTTTAGCGAGTGTTGTTCAGTCATTGCACGCATGGTTTTGGTGCCTTTTGATTTTCAGCTGGGCATCCAAATTGCTCAACAAACCGAACACATGGTTGGCCTACCTCAACGAGGCGGTCTACCCAACCTACATCGTCCACATGCACCTGACCTTCGTCCCAATTGTTCTTTTCGGACTGATGGGTATTGGCTATTATGTTGGGCTTACCATTGGTACCGTCTTAGTGATGGTTGGCGTCATGATTTGTTTTGAAATCGCAAGGCGTGCAAGGTACTTTCGGGCTGTCTTTGGCATCAAAGGCGGGCATGAAGAAGTCGCTAAGATCTATCCCTATAATCAAATGCAGAATCGAAACTACCGCATGGCCTTTGCAGTGTTCTCTCACGCCCTCGCCGTTGTGATGATCATCACGCTGCTCACACTGGTGATTGGGGTCGGCATCATTGGTTGAATCGACGCTTTTTAGCACGGGCTCATTGTTACTCACAACGCCTCAAATTGAGTAGTTTACCCACCAAATGGATTGGAATGCATCATCGACTTGAAGAAGGAGAAGCATAAAAATTGGAACATGGACGTCGTTTCTCATTGGTTCTGGGGCGTGCTCGCCACCCGTAAACACGTCAACTGGAAGGTTGCAGGGCCGATGGCCGTCCTACCGGACCTGATCGCCTTTCTCCCCTCCTTCGTGTACTCCCTCGCCTACGGCATTGAGCGGCCAAGCGTCGACGACACTACCGTGACATCTGACTTTCCTGCCATCACTTGGGAGGTCTACCAGTACACTCACAGTGGAGTGGTTGTCACCTTCGCGGTTTTGCTGACATGGTGGTTCTTCTCCCGTTTCAAAATCGATCGTTTCAAATCGAACTTTGGTGAGCAACACCGCTCCAAACCGCTCATGATGGCCTTCCTGCTTTGGGTGCCATGGTACCTCAACATCCTGCTGGATATACCGTCTCATACGCTGCAGTTTTTCCCGACACCAATCTTCTATCCGATTTCTGACTTTGGTGTCGACGGCACCCGTTGGTCAACCCCAATCGTTCTTTTTACCAACGTAGGCGTTTTGCTGCTCCTATGGATCTACGTACTGAGCAAGGACCGTAAAGCGAAGAGTTGAACACTGCGAATCCAAGGCTGTCCTTGGCATGTATTCACCATTGGTACCTGATTAATCAATACCTGATGGTTCATTTGTCAACGAACCACAATATCGGCCCCAAACTCCCCATGTAAAAGCCAATTCCGACAAATCCAATGACACTCAAATCCTCTTCAAAGATATCGATTGTCCCAAGAGTTGCCGATATGAGCAACAATCCAAAGTATCCCAAATGGATAATGGCGGGAATTTTCAAACTTCTCTTCGTAGCGATTAATATCCCACCTATGAGGGCAGAGAGAAGGTAAACGATTGGTGAAAATACCATCAGTATTGCTGAGAGAACGAACATCGATTCTCCAAAAGTCAAACCAATATCTTCACTACCTCCATCATCCGAGAACGCATCACTGCCTTCGGAAACCTCTCCTATAAATCCGATCATCTCAAATCCAGAAACACCGAAGCCAAGGACGCTAATGTAAGGTAAGAACAGAGATAATACGATCAACCCAACTCCAATCCAAGGGACCATTTTCCGATCAGGTTTTAGATCCGTCTCCTGTTGCATATATCCAGTTTGGTTGAATACTTGTGCTACAGGCTGAACCGGTTGTTGCGCTACTGGTTGGACCGGTTGAACCGGTTGAACCGGTTGTTGTTGTGCAGGTACCCACTGTGTTCCATCCCACATCCATTGACCATCATCACTAAGTTGCATATTTTCCAGTGTATTAATTCGACTTATAAATATATCATCCTAGCCAGTAAAAAAAATGGACGAACTCATCCGATGCGCTCGTCAAAGTATGTTCATGATCTATGAATTGAGTTAGAATTGAAAAGAGTCCAATCTTGTGGTTCAATGCAGTGTTGCTTGTTCAAGATTGCGAGGCGTTTTCCTCGGTTTCTTCCATTCCAACAATTTCGTAATTGGAGGGAAACAAAGCGACCGCCACACCAAGGAGAAGACACATCAGGCCCCAACCAAACATTTGGCGTACAAACAGCATTTCCAGAGCGAGGACCACCAGAAGCATGCCGCCAATGTTGGAAGTCCAAACCAGGGTCTTGAATGTGGAAAGGGTGACGCCGGGAGTGCCTTCTTTTCTGAAGGGGCCGAACTCGCCACCGAATCGCTGCGCAGTATCTTGTTTTCCTTTTTTCGACATTTTGATTCCTCCTTAACGATCAATCATGGTGATGGCGTCGGTTGGGCAAGCCAACACGCACAACCTACAACCCGTACAAGCATCTCGAATAATTCTGGCCTTACGATTTGATTCTACATTGATGAGCGGGCTTGCCATTGCGACTTTGTACAGGTCGATGGCATCATCATCGCAAACGATGGTGCACTGGTCGCAACCAATACAGAGGCGTTCTTCGACAAACGCCACTGCTGTCTCTCCGCCTTTTGATGCCGCATGTTGCTCTCCTCGTTGACGGTTGAGTGAACTGCGAATGCGCAAAGCCTCAGCTTCTCTGCGCTTTTTCAGGTCATCCGAGGATGTCATACGGAATGCTCCAAGAGGTCATGCTCTTCAAACTTGACGACCGCCATGTTGACCAAAAGATCGCCAAAGCAGTAGAATGCACCAACCAAGAGAGGCGGGTTCCATGCAGTAAGTCCGGTCCAAGGAACTTCGCTGGCCCATGTCCAATTTTGCAATTGAGTACCAATGATTTCCATGCCCAATGCAGCCCAGGCCATTGCTGCATACAACCTTGGCTGTGGACCATATTTTGTGAACACCAAAACGAGTACAAGCAGAACTACAGCTGACGTGTCACCTCCAGTGTATGCGCCATAAGCGACCACTGGGACAAACGGCATCAGGGATGGAAGCGCCCATGATTCCTTCATTTTCTCAGCCATCATTCGGCCAAGATCGAACAAAAAATAATGGCCTGCTGGAACAAATAAGGGCATCAATCCTCTTTGATATTCATAAATCCCCCAAACTTCACTGAAAAACAGTTCCATAGGGGTGGCGAAAGCGACCACGGTGATCATCTCAATGCGCACCTTTCTCGTTTCTTTGGCATAGATGTAAGAAAAAAGTCCCCAACACCAGACATTGACTGGCCATTCGGGAGAAATGGTAGATGTCAGCAGTCCACCAGCTGCAGTGGCGGATACCCAAAGCCCAATGACAATGGTGAGGACGTACACCCATGCCCTGTGCATGAGTCAGCGAGAAGGCTCATTCACTTAAGGAACAACGGCGTTTTTATCTTCCTGGTAGGCAAGAAGTTCCTTGCCCATGGCGAGCATTGACAATTCTGCTACAAGGGCATGCCAACCCCGGGCGTGTTCTCCATAGGCTTCACCAACATCGTGGATGGATTGGAAAATGGCGCTCGGAGAATTGAGGTTATCATTGTCTCCTTTCTTTGGATTAATTCTGTAAAACCATGATGCTGCTTGACCATCGACAAGGTAGACAACAGGCTCTACTGGTGCACCTTCTTCTGTTTTCAAGCAGGTTGGAACGCCTTCTTGAATCAGGAAGTTTTCAACATCGACGCCCCCTTTTGCGTACATCAGCCTGTTCATCTTTCGATTGGAAAGTCCAAGAATTTGCTCACCCTTGGTCACGACCATAATTCCCAATCCATAGGTGCCACGGTCGTTTTTGATGAACGCCACAGGTTGCCTCTCGATGCCATGGGCAGCGTACTTTTCAGCAAGTCCATCAAGGAATTCATCGATTTCTTGGGCCAAGCGGATTCTACAGGTTTCCTTTTCTAAGCACTTGTTTTCAGAAACAAACCATTCACTCATCAAATGCCATGGATCGATTTCGAGCAGTTCAGCAATCTCTTCAACATAACCTTGCAATTGGATATAATGCTCGGATTTGCGCCTTCGGTGCCATCCCATTTCCTTCGGAGGGAACACCTGGGCTCCAAGGCCGGGCAGAACGCCCTCTGTGAGATCGTTATTGAGCAGGGTGAGATCTGGAGATTCACCATTGACGAGCAGGTATTCCTCACCCTCATTTACAGCCACCTCGACAGGGGAAAGTTCGACTGGACCAGATAACCCGTCGAGCCAACCTCGGTCCTCAAACATAGGCGATCCAACAGTGCAGCGGTAGCCTGCCATCTTCAACAGACGCTGGATTGTTGCGATGTTTTCCACATACCCTTTGTTTCGAGTGTGCGCTTCTGGATAGAGATGAATCCATCCGCAATCACCGTAATTTCGCTTGATATGTGTGCCCATCAAGGCTGAAATATCATCCATGTCCTGTTCGGCGATGTTGTTGAACCCAGCAGGAAAGTGATTCGCATCGACGACGGCTATTTTCCAATCAGCGTCTCTGACATCTACGCTTCCATAGAACGGAATCGGCACTTCGGCCCGCTTCTGGTCCATCCATTGTGAAATGACGTCACGATGCGCTTCCAAATGGGCGCTTAAATCGTGTAATGAACTCACCCAATCACCTCGTCGAGAAGTGCTATTGCACTTCGTTGTGGTGGTTTATCGCCTCGGTCCAGTATATGAATTGCTTCAAACAAACCAATGCCAATGGCCAATTCTGGTTGACCTTTGAACGCCTTAGAGAGTCGAGGATAACGGCTTAGGACTTCATCTCCTCTTGGCTTAAGTTCGTCGATGAGGGATGTGATTAAACCAGGTGAGGTGGCTCTCCCAGCAGGTAATTTAGGGCGCCGAACAATCTCTGCGGGTAATTTGGTCAAATCAGCAGCGGCTCTCAGTGCTGCTTTCTCCTCGAATGAAGAAGGCAGACGCCATTCCATCGGTAATTCCATTGAAGCGGCTCGATGGGCGCTGCCAAGGAATGGAACTCGCACTTCAAGTGAATGCGCCATCGAGTGACGGTCGACGAGTCGTAACTGGAAATTACTCAATTGACCATGTTCCAATTCGAAATTGAGGAACGATTCTAATGAATCTGTGTGAGCAGTACCGCTGTGATCCTCTGTATACCACGCATC
This sequence comes from uncultured Candidatus Poseidoniales archaeon, assembly GCA_964015875.1. Classification (GTDB taxonomy): domain Archaea; phylum Thermoplasmatota; class Poseidoniia; order Poseidoniales; family Poseidoniaceae; genus MGIIa-L1. The sequence continues at coordinate 14,729 of CAXHEV010000003.1, read as the reverse complement.
ACCAACGGGGAGCTTACCTTGCTCAATCATTCTCGCCATGGGGTGGTCCATTGCAGCAAGCCTTGCGTCGATAAGTTGAGCATGCTGTGTTAGGTTTCGATACCTCGGATATCCAGCGTGTAATTCATCCGCACCCTGTCCACACAAGCCCACAGTGACTTGTTCAGACATCTTATCGAACAATGGTTGGAAAAATAAGACTGTAACGTCAAAGTCCTCGCCATGCCATGTCAAGTCAGGGAGCCGCTTATCGAATGAATCGGGTTCGAGAATGTACTGATGGTGTTCGAGATCAAGCGAAGATGCCACATGTTCAGCAGCCATCCAATCGGGGTTGTCTTCGCTTTCTGCCACAGTCCAACATGCTGGGACTGGTTGGCCCGCTCGTTGAGCAGCTTCGTGGGCAACAGCAGCGACAAGCGAAGAGTCAAGTCCACCGGATAAGACGATGCCCATCGGGACCTCCCCCATCAATCTCTGGCTCACACCGTCGACGAAGGATTCCAAGAGGTCACTCGCTTGGGATGATGGGTCCCAATTTGTTTTCGGAGTTAGGTGTTGTCGTTCCACATCCGCCCTATCGATCATAACAGGTCTTCCGTCCTCAAGTGCCCATACCTCTACAGTTCCTGGCCGAACCTGATGTACACCTTTGAGCAGGGTTGTGCCATCGAGCGGGTATTCCCAAGCAAGCCTTGCAATCAGAGCCGTTTCATCAAACTCAGGAATATGACCTTCATGTGCACGAAGGGCTTTTGCTTCGCTTGCGAACAACAAACTACCATCGGCAAATGTTCTGACCAAGGGCTTGATACCGAGCGGGTCTCGTGCCAAAAGAAGATGTTGTGTTGTTGGGTCCCACAGGCAAAAAGCATACATGCCATCCAGTTGGCCAATCCATTCTGCATGTTGTCGAGCTGAAAGCGGCATGATTGATTGGTGCGATTTAGCTTGGAAATGGAGGGCCATAATCGCCTCAGAATCAACGCTGCTTGACCAAGGATAGGATTGATTTTTCCCTCTTAGCGAGGTGTGATTGTAAATTTCGCCATTGGCAATCAACACTTCACCTTCTGGACCGAAGATTGGTTGGTCGCCCCCTGCACGATCTACAATGGCTAAGCGTGTATGTCCAAGGGCCAAATGTTCGTCTGCCCATGCATCTTGGCCATCTGGACCACGATGAATCTGTAACCTGTTCATAGTGTGAATTACGTTGATGTCTGGTCGCCCAAACATGCCCGAGATTCCGCACATGGTTCGCAATGCCAGGTTCGCCCTTCTTCAACCCATGCCGAAGAATACGTTCACCAAACGGGATATCGGACCATGACAACAGCCATGAGGATAATCGCTATCGAAAAACCAACGAAGTAGGTGATTTGTGGGGGTTCTGAAGAGTTCGTCTCGTCGCTCATTGACGTCACCAAACCTTTCCAAATGACGCCATCATTTGAACATATTGAGTGCCGTGGTTCGTTTCAACTCATAATGAGTAAGAACGGTTCAAGCACGAGGATAAGCCCAAGCGGAATCAACGTCATTGTGGCATTGTCATCGATATAACGCAATCTCGGCCATTCAGATGCAACACATAGTGGGCCAAAAATCACCGCAAGCCAAAGTGGCGTTGCAAAAAAATGCCAACATGCAATCCAAATTGCACTGATAAAGAGGCATGAGTAGACGACAACGTTTCTTGTTTCAGTTCCTCTTCTGCGCAATTCACCCATGAAAGGATCTCCAAAGGCAAGTGACAAGATTAACGGCCACGCATAGGCTTCGGCTGGAGCGAGAAGAAACACAACACCCACGCCAAATGCACCCCATGCGAGGGCAGAGACTTGCTTTGCTTCGTATTCCCTTTGCCCAAAGATGGTAATACCTAATTTGAGTCGTATCCCTTCTGCTGCAAGGATTGCTAAGATGATGATCGAGACAAATTGCGGGACTTCGACACCAATCTTGTCCGCAATTGTTTGGCCCCATTCAAAGAACACGAATGGAAGAACTGCCATCCCAACATGGATACCTCGGCGGAAGATATGTCCGCTCATTCCGCCAACTGATAGGTCCACTGGATTGGTTAACTCGACGTGTTCACTCATTCCTTTTGGCCCCGATGAAATTGATCACATCGTCAAGCGACATATAACCTGACGCTAATTTTTCGAGTAAATCATCGAGTTCCGGTGCTTCGAGGATTTTCCGTTCATGGTGGGCAAGGAGACGTTCTCGCCACCGTGCTCGTTGTGAACGTCCAGAAGACGGGAGCGTCAAAAGCACCTTCGATGCCTCTTTGATGCCCGTGCCATGCAGGGCAGAGGTCAACATGACTGGAGGAGAGGTTCCCGTTCCAAGTTCATAGGATTCCCTCAATTCATCAGCATGCAGCTCAGCACCAGGCAAGTCACATTTGTTGACGATGACGGCGTCTGCTAATTCGAGCAATCCTGCCTTTTCTGCTTGCACGCCGTCACCTCTCGCAGGGCCTTCAACGACCAAAATTCGATCTGCAATGGCAGCGCATCGAACCTCTGCCTGTCCGGCTCCAACTGTTTCAATCAGGACCCTGTCCCATCCCAAGGAAAGCAAAAATTCTGTCATGTCAGCGACGATCAGTGGCACACTGCCAGATGCTTTGCGCGTGGCGATTGAACGAAGGTAAATTTTCTCCTTGAGTTCGGGGTCATCAACAACGGTCATACGTACCCTGTCGCCAAGCAATGCACCTCCTGAACGTGGTGATGATGGGTCCACTGCAAGCAAGGCAACCCTCAGACCAGCCGTGGCCCATGACGTCAAAAGACCATCCAAAAGACAAGACTTACCAACGCCGGGGGCGCCGGTGATGGCCAAGGATTGCCAGTGGTCGGATTCTGATTTCCTTTCACCAACGATGGCATTGATTTCTGCAAGAGTGATGCTTCTATTCTCGAGGGCGGTCAGGGTTCTTGCTAACGACCGTCGGTCGCCTTGCATCGCAGCCTCAATCATTGCTTGCACTGCTCTCACCTCACGCTTCAGAGGACCAGTGCCAGGTGCTTGGTTGACCAACTCCAGCATCGTCCATGGCGTTGGATGTCTGAATAAATTCTAGAATTTCTGAGGTCGGCGTGCCAGGTCCAAAAATCGCACGGATATTACACTCAAAGAGGGCGTTTCGATCATCTTCGGGGATGATACCCCCTCCAAATACGATGACATCGTTCAAACCTTCAGTGCGCAACAATTCACACACCTTCGGGAATAAATGACCGTGAGCACCAGAGAGTGAAGAGAGGCCGAGGAACCTTGCATCTTCATCCCGAACAGTATCAACGATTTGTTGAGCGCTTCGTCGTAGACCTGTGTAAATCACCTCATGTCCAGCATCCCTCAACGCCCGGGCTACAACTTTAGCACCACGATCGTGGCCATCGAGTCCGGGTTTTGCCACGACAACACGCAACGGTTCGCCCATGAACGGAGGACGGAACGCTTCCCTATCAACACACCCCCTCGGCAAAGGCGACGATATAGGGTAAGATCTGATTTGGCCAAGATAGGGTGAAGAGTCGGCATTCAGGACAGTCTTTGAGTGGCAACGCATAAGGGCGGGTTTTCTGTCCGAGGGTTAGGGAAGCCTATGTCATCGACAGAGCAACGACTCCAAGACCTGCGAAATCGAAAGGCGCGCAGTGAGGCTGGCGGTGGACAAGCAAGGGTTGATGCACAGCATAACCGCGGGAAAATGACCGCAAGAGAACGCATGGAAATGTTACTTGATGACGGTTCCTTCCAAGAGATTGATGCGCTGGTTGAGCACCGCTGCCGTGATTTCAACATGGATGCCAACATTATCCCCGGCGATGGCGTCGTCACAGGTCACGGTACAATTAACGGTCGTGAAGTGTTTGCCTTCGCACAGGATTTCACCGTCTATGGTGGTTCGCTTGGAGAAATGCACGGCTTGAAAATCTGCAAAGTGCTTGACATGGCACTCAAAACAGGGCGCCCTGTCATCGGCATGAACGATTCAGGAGGCGCACGAATCCAAGAGGGCGTTGCATCGCTTGGCAGTTATGCTGAGATCTTCTTTAGAAACGTAAGAGCATCAGGTGTTGTTCCGCAAATTTCCGTCATCATGGGCCCATGTGCGGGTGGTGCGGTGTATTCGCCTGCCATCACAGACTTTGTCATCATGGTCGACCAAACCGCTCACATGTTCATCACTGGTCCTGAGGTCATCAAAACGGTCACGAATGAAGTCGTGACCTTCGAAGACCTTGGAGGGGCCATGACTCACGGAAGCAAATCGGGTGTATCCCATTTCACTGCAAATGATGATGAAGGGGCCATCTTACTTGCTCGAGAACTCACGGACCTATTACCTCAAAACAACCTTGAACGACCTCCTGACAAGAAAACCTCCGATCCAATTGACCGTTCGTGTGATGCACTTGATAGCATCATACCGGACGTTGCAACCAAGCCTTACGATGTGCTCGATGTCATTAGCGAGATCCTTGATGATGGTGCTTTCTTAGAAGTTCAAGCCGATTGGGCACAAAATATCGTGATTGGATTTGGACACCTTGGCAGCCATACTGTGGGTGTTGTCGCAAACCAACCCAAGGTGCTCGCAGGGTGCCTCGACATTGACGCTAGTGACAAAGCCGCTCGTTTTGTGCGGTTCTGTGATGCCTTCAACATTCCAATCATCACCCTCGAGGACGTTCCTGGATTCTTACCGGGCACGAACCAAGAGTGGGGTGGTATCATCCGTCACGGTGCAAAGTTACTCTACGCCTTTGCAGAAGCAACGGTCCCTAAGTTGACGGTCATCCTTCGCAAGGCTTACGGCGGCGCTTACGACGTGATGTCTTCAAAGCACATCCGTGGTGACTACAACGTCGCTTGGCCTACAGGAGAATTGGCGGTTATGGGTGCAGATGGTGCAGTCGAAATTATCCATAAAAGGCGCATAGCTCATGCTCGAAACGCTGAGCAGGAACGTGCTCGACTGACCGAAGATTTCAACGAAAAGTTCGCTAATCCCTACAAAGCTGCTGCTCTTGGCTACCTCGACGACGTCATCGAGCCGAATGAGACTCGACGACGCCTCGCACGCGCCCTAGAAATGCTTCTGGACAAGGAAGAACTACGACCTGCGCGAAAACACGGCAACATTCCTCTATGAGGCTTCACTATGGCGGGTACAGATCGAACAATTCTGCGAATGGCGGCGATTGCTGCCGTGCTTGCTGAATTGGAACAACAAGGTGAAGATGTGTCACTTGTGGCGCGCCAACCAGGACTTGCATGGTCTCAAGACCACCGTAGAATGAACACAGGCCAATCGGGCCTCATGCACCAACGAGCGAGCCGCTCACCATGGAAGTGATTGTATGTCTGAAACGAGAAAAGTTGTTGTCGATGGCGTTGAATTCGAAGTTAAACTCGAAGGCGAAGGGACCTCATGGTCTGCTACCGTTGAAGGGACGACCTTCAATATCGAAATTCCAGATGCAGCACCAGTGTCGAAGAAGAAACGCTCAGGTGGTGGAAAGAAGAAAAAATCTGGAACAGTTTCTGCTAATATTCCAGGAAAAGTCGTCACTGTTGAAGTGAGCGAAGGCGATGAAGTTGTAGAGGGTCAAGTGATCCTGATTCTTGAAGCCATGAAGATGCAGAACGAAATTCAAGCACCGGTCACTGGAACAGTGGTCTCAGTTCAGTGTGAAGAGGGCCAAGCCATCGAAGCCAACATTCCACTTGTCGTGATTGAGCCGGTGGCAGAACCTGCTGAAGAATGACACATTGCAAGGCTTCAACACCCTCGATCATCACCCATAGTGTACGACCATTAAAGAGGTGTCAGTGTTTGTCCTTGTCCATGGGCGGAACAACGGTGTGTGACTTTCTTGGTTGTGGGGAAGCAGGGACAATCGTATCTCGACTTTCGCCAGAAGGATATCTTGTCGCAACAGGCAAGAAAGCATACTCTTTTCGTGAAGCTTACCGTCGTTTTCACTATTGCGCAGGCTGCCATGACAAATTGATGAATGGTGTTTGGTCGAGAGTTCGCAAACCAGATGACAAGCAGGACGGCCACGTTGCGCCAACTGCAATCTAAGGCTTGTGGGCGAGAGACTGATAAGCGGTCACGTTGTCGGTTGGATATGAACAACGTGAAGGAACCACTCAAAACGAAGTTTTCGGCTGGATTTTTAGCGCTTCTTTTGGCTTTAGTTTCAGTGACGCTCGCAGCACCTACAGTTTCTGCGGTTGGAGCTAATCAGAACGATTTGGGTTCGAACATGGACTTACCAGACAATTCGACATCGATCAACAGCAGTCAAGCTGTGATGAGTATGAACGGATACGCACCAATGGCTTCAGGTGCGCTCTACGGTGAATTGGATGTTGGTGATGATGAGGATTGGTTCTCAATGACACTTAATGCCAATGAAGGCGTGACGCTACAAATCGCATACAACACCACTTACACTTCATCCAATGGTTCATCGTACGTTAACGATTTCGAATTGTGGATCTATGATTCTTCAATGAACATGATCGAATATTCCATCAACAACAATCCAGAGGTTGTTTCAACAAACGCCTCAACAGGCCCACATGGTGGCACGGTCTACTTCCAAATTGTCCGATATTCTGGATATGGAAGTTATACCCTTGACTTTTGGATGTTCACAACCGGATCGACTGGTGGTAACGGAACTGGTGGAGGTAATGGGACCTCCCCGCCAAGCAATTGCGCTGGAAACGGCACCCTGAATTCAGACATACTCGAACCGAACGATTCCACGGCTACAGCAACCATGGCATCCGCACTTCCACTCTCATGCACAGGTCTTTCCATCGATTCCACAATCGACGTCGATTACTTTGAATTGGTTCTCATCTCTGGCGTCACCTATTATGTCAACGTCTCGTTCAACTCTGCCAATGGAGATATTGATGTTGGCTGGGATTCAGCAACAGGCAGCTTTATTGACAGCTCAACAAGTACCAGCAGTCTTGAGTCAATGACCTATTTCTCCTCGAGCAATCAAACAACTTACGTTGATGTGTATGGTTGGTCAAGCGCAACGAATGTCTATGACATTGAGATTTCAACTGACTTACCTGGCGGTGGTCAGTCATTTGAGTCAATCTCTGTGGAGGCGAGCACTTTGACAAGCTCCATGGTTGAGGTTGATGGCATCACATCTGGTACCAATTATACAATACGAACAACAACCACTCAATTCTTCATGAACGGCACTTCCCTTTCAGGAGTTGCAACAGCGACGAACTTCACTGCAAATGCAACAACTTACAACATGACTGCAACAGTTCCTTCCCCAACCATGGTCGAATCGGACTATTGCGTCACTGTGGAGTTGTTTGACCCCAGTGGCTCTCTGTCTTTTGATTCAGATTGCACCTACATAGAAATGCTCGAGTCAAGCGTTTTGTCAACAACAACAGGCAGCCATTCTGCGACAAATCTGACAATCAATACAGCTTACACGCTGTGGTGGTTTGTGCTTGATGAAGTTGAATTCAACAACAATATCTCTGTTAGTAATGACATCGACCTTGCACTTCAGGCATCCCTTGTCGATGAAGACATGGTGAACTTCACCTCCACTTCCACCTCTCAGTCGTGGATGATTAACTGGTCTGGGATCACCACCATGAACAACCACGTTTTGGTGAGCGTACTGTACCTCCCTACTTCGACATTGAACTTCACTTCGGGTGAAGGCTACATTGGAATTCATGACGACTCGTTTATTCCTCAGTTGCCAGCAATGGTGATTGACTCCTTCTCATCAAGTAGCACTTCTGCAACGAATAATGTGGCGGTTAAGGGAGCCGACCTCGTGGTTGGCGATGATTACTACTACACGGTGCAAGTCACAGACGCCGCTGGCGCCAATATGGCTTCGAGCGGCCTGCTTAACTTCACTGCCACCGCTCAAAATATGAGTCAACCAACCTTTACCTATTCAACACCAAACATGTCAGGTATTTACTGTGCAGAGGTGTTGCTTTACTCAAATGCCTATGTGCAACTAATCGGTGACAGCGCTTGCTTCAATATCGTTCTCGATGATGACAACGATGGTGTCGCAAATGAGTATGATCTTTGCCCGAATACGGTTGCTGGAGCGTTCGTTGACCAGGATGGCTGTGCTTTGGCTCAGAAAGACTCGGACAACGACGGCTACAACGATTCAGTTGACGCCTTCCCAACCGATTCTACACAATACTCAGACATGGACGGCGACGGATTTGGCGACAACCCGAACGGCAACTCCCCAGATGCCTTCCCAACCGATAGTTCACAATGGAGCGACTATGATGGCGACGGTTACGGCGACAACCCACTTGGAAACAATTCTGATGCCTTCCCTTACGACCAATCACAGTGGTCAGATGCTGATGGCGATGGCTATGGCGACAATGCGACTGGCAACAACCCAGACCAATACCCAACAGATGCCTCGCAGTGGATTGACTCAGATGGTGATGGCTATGGCGACAATGCAACCGGCACAAATGGCGATGCATTCCCGAACGATGCGACACAATGGGCAGATGCAGATGGCGATGGTTGGGGCGACAACCCAGCTGGAAACCAACCCGATGCTTTCCCAACAGATTCAACTCAATGGAGAGATACTGACGGCGATGGCTATGGTGACAACACCGCTGGTAACAACGGCGATGCCTTCCCGAGTGATGCGTCCCAATGGTCAGACCAAGACGGCGATGGCTATGGTGACAATCAAGCAGGTACTGCCCCAGATGCGTTCCCATCAGATGGTACACAATGGTCTGATGCTGATGGAGATGGTTGGGGTGACAACCCAACCGGTAACGCTCCAGATGCGTTCCCTTCGGATGCTACACAATGGACGGACGCTGACAATGACGGTTATGGCGACAACGCCATGGGCAACAGTGGCGATCAGTGCTTGAATACGCCACCTGGTCAAGCCGTCGATGAAACCGGATGCAGCGCTTCACAAAAGGACGACGATCTTGACGGTGTCAACAATGCTCAGGATGCTTGCCCACAAACTCCTGCTGGCGAAGCAGTGGACGCTTCAGGTTGCTCAGGCTCCCAAGAAGACGCAGACAACGATGGCGTCATGGATGCATTCGACCTCTGCCCAAACACGCCACTCGGAGCAAGCATCGATGCAGCAGGCTGTGCCGACTCACAATTGGATTCCGATGAAGATGGTATTAACAACGATCTTGACCAATGCCCCACAAGCACACGCGACGTTCCAGTCGACGGTGACGGCTGTGCAGCAGACGAACGAGACACAGACCTTGACGGTGTCATGGATGCATCCGATTTCTGCCCGATGACGCCTGCTGGTGAAGAAGCTGATCAAACTGGCTGTTCGAACTCTCAAAGGGATGATGATAATGATGGCTTGACCAACGATGTCGACCTCTGTCCAAACACCGATCTTGACGCCACTCCAGATACTGTTGGCTGTTCAGAAGACCAGTACGATGATGATAACGACATGATTGACAACACCATCGATGTTTGTCCGGCTACCCCTGCTGGAGAACAAGTGAATTCTGAGGGTTGTTCAACCACTCAGACCGACCAAGACGCTGACGGCATCAAGGACGAATATGATCTCTGCCGTGACACGGCTTTAGGCCAAGGTGCAGATTTGGATGGTTGCTCAGAATATCAGAAAGATGACGACAATGACGGTGTTTTCAATTATGCAGACCGCTGCAAGGGTACCGATGCAAATCAAACGGTGATTAACGACGAAGGTTGTGCCATTAACCAACTGGATACGGACGGCGATGGTGTCAATGATGAACTGGATGATTTCATCTTTGATGCGAATGAAACACTCGATTCAGATGGCGATGGGGTCGCTGATCGTTATGATGACGCACCATTCGATGCCTCCCGCTCTGAAGCAATCGCAGAAGAAGGCGGTGGTGGAGGACTGGCCTATGCAATTCTAGCCCTCCTTGTCCTGTGTGGATTAGCTGCCTTACTTGTCGTCAAGCGGAATGAGGGAGCAGATGAAGCTGGCTCTGTCTTTGCAAAAGCAAACCATGCTGATGAAATGACTGAACAACACATGGACTCTTCGAAGGCCTTGCCGGAGATCGCCGAAGCTCAACAATGGGAAGAAGGTGGGGTCAACTGGTCGAAAGCAGCCGATGGGACGCTCTCGTACTACGACGAAGCCTCAGAATCTTGGCTTGTTTACCAGCAATAAATGCTGCAAGGATTGATGTTCTGTGGAAACAAACCAGACGAACGATTCTACCCTGATTGTCGGATTGAATCCAGGTGAGCAGCGAGTCATTGCAGGCAAGATAGCTAGTGGCCTAGTGCTTGCTGTGCCCATTCTTTCTTTGCTCTACATCCCTGCTCCGTGGATACTTTTCTGGATTTCATTGCCCCTCTCTATCTTGCTTACCTGTGGCCAACAGTATGTTCTTGATGGGCCGGCAGACGTGCTCAAGAAACGTAGACTTTACTTTCTTCGATCAACGGAGTGGACCACAATTGGCCCACTTTCTCAAATTTACTCCATCGAAAGACGAGAACCGAACAGTGATGGTGATGGTGGAGAACCATTGAACAGCTGGATTGATTTCCACTTCAAAGATAGAGCAACGCATACATGGTCCCTTAGTTACGGTCCTTCGGATGTGTACAGAGATCAAATCAACGAATTCCTCGCAAAAAGGACCCAAGGCAATGGAAAAGCGAGTGAATCCCCGGGAGAGATTTCAGTGCCATTGAATGACAAAGTCCAATCACAACCGGTCCCAAGTTCGACAAGCGTGTGGGACCTGCCTGCAAAAGATGCACCTTCCCATCCAGCACCGTCGAGTGTTTGGGATACATCGGTCAAAGATGCAGTGACTACTGACAACCCCCTCTCTTCAGTATGGGATCAATGAATTTGGTTTTGCTTTTGCACGAACTCAAGTCACTTTAGGAAGTTGATGTAGGCAAAATTGAACAAGGATCCAACACCAATTAACAGGTACAAAACCATGCAACTCCAGAATGTCTTGGGGGCTTCTTCGCGAGTGAACCAAGTGGAGTTTCGGGTGTGTGTCCCACCGTGGACCATACAGTAAGCAGCGTAGCCTAGACATGCCAATCCGATGATGAGGCTACCAATTGTTTCCGGTCGAACCATGACACTGGCCTGTAAACGGTCGTTTTTTATCTCTTCCAAATGGCAGCGCGCTGTCTGATTTGGAATGGCGCTCAAATCAATTCAGTTTTCAAGCTTCAACGGTGGTGCTAGGCTGCACGGCTGCTGCTGCTTGAGCCTTCTTTGCTTCGACTTGGCGGGCAAGGAAGGACACAACGTCGAGGATCTCGATGTCAGCGTAGCGCTCATCACCTTCGAACTTCAAGCACTCAAAGTGAGAGACACACTTCGGGCAAGAAGTGAGCATGGTATCAGCACCGGTTGCTCGAATTTCTTCCATTCGTGTGACACGGAGTGCACGAGCGTTTTCGTTGCAGGACATCATGCTCGAGACACCACAGCACATGGCGTCTTCGCCACTGTGTTCCATCTCAACGATTTCTACGCCTTCAACACCAGCGATGAGTTCACGAGGCTCTTCATAGACGCCCATTTGGCGTCCAAGTCGACAAGGGTCGTGGTAGGTGACCGTTGTTTCTTCTTCTGCCTTGAGGTTCATGTCGAAGCCATTCTCAACAAGGAATTCAGTGGTGTGCATGACCTTGACGCCTTCGAGTTCGTAATCACGAGCAAAGGTTCGGAAACATTCTGCACATGAGGAGACAAGTGTGTCGATACCGGACTGCTCGATCTTCTTTTGGTTGTACGCCTTGAGTTTCTCAAACACTTCATCGAGGCCTTGCCACTTTTGGTCGTGACCACAGCACTTGAGGAAATCACGGCCGAGGTAGTTGACGTCGACGTTCATGTCGTCAAACAGAGTGAACGCTGATGTGGTTGCATCGCCGAGGTTCATTTCGCCTTCGTTGACGTGAGAGAAGACCATCTCTTGGTCCAAGTAGTCGACGCATCCTGGATAGTAGCCGATGTTGGAGGTGATTGGGTAATCCTCAGTTGCGATGAAGTCGTCGTCTGCGGATTCTTCTGCTTCTGCAGCGAGCACAGCCTGGAGGACGGTGTGTGGGATCTCAGCTTGCGGTCCGCCAACGATGAGCGACCGGCGGATGTCGACATAGGAGTCGTAGTTCACCAGTTGCGGGCACGCATTGGTACATGCAGTACATGTCAGGCATGAGTACAGCGGTACGCCGTCGTCTTCATTGTTCCACGAGTTGTAGATGATGTTGAGCTTGTCACCACCATTGAACAGTCGTACAGGGCACGCATCGTCACAAAGGTCACACCCGTAACACTTGTTCATCTCGAATTCATATCCACGCGCCATTGAGCGCAGGAGCACGAACACAACCGCACCAAAGGTCAAGCAAGGAATGAACATTGCATAGGTGAGTTTTGCGTCAAGCGCCTTAGGGTTGGTGTGGTAGGTCGGGTTTTCAATCGAAGCAAACGCAGTTCCGCCAAGTGCCATCTGACTGTCGTTGGTCAGATCAACAGTTCGTCCAGCGAGTGCCTTAGGAGCGTCTTCAGTCCAAACAAGTAGGGGTTGGAAACTGGCGATTGCGAATGAGGTTTCAGTGACGATGCTGTCGTTGTAAGCCAAAGCTCCGCTGACGGTGACCGTGTAATCGTAGGTGTATTCTCCGACGGCGAGTTCGAGTGTTGCACCAGCGCAATCATTGAAACTTGTCACGGTCTTACCATTGCTGTCAGAAAGAGTCAATGTGGAAGAAATCATGGTGACGGTGTTGATGTCGTTGATTTTTCGTTCAGAGGCTCGATATTCACACGCTAGGTCCGTGGTCAAGGTTTCAATGCTCTCGTGGTGGCCTTCTGGGAAATGGTTGAGGTCTTCGGTGATTGTGAAGGTGCCCGCAGTTGTCCATCCATCGCCGCCATTGAACGAAGTTGAATCTGCTGCAGCATTGATGCCATACTCCGCATTTTGGTGGCCGTTTGAATCACTGAAGTCAGTGATGATATACCGGGCAGGCTGGTAGATGCTCCAGTCTAGCCACGCTGTGGTTGGAACAACACCGTCGTCGCTCCACCCACGGTCATCTGTGAATTCATTGACATCGTGAACATGCACATCTGCTGGTTGTCCTCGCATTGCTTCAAGTTCAGGATAGAGATCGTGGGTCAGTCCCTTGATGGTCAGCAATCCGCCTTGGTCCCAGAACCCGTCATCATAGGTGTCCCATGTAGCGACGGTTCCAGCGGTCGAGATTAACAGAGAGCCAATCAAAATCTGCTTAGCATGGCCTGGCGTAAATCCTGCACCCCATGCCTTGACAAGCAGTGCTCTTGCAATGAAGTAAATACAAATCCACGCAAGCACACCCGTCATCATCCACGGAATTGAATTGAAGGCATCCGCCAGCCACGGGGCTCTCGTTCCACATAACAGATCACCATGACTGTCTAACTTACAGTAATCAGATCGATTCTTTCCGTAGAGTTCGAGGAAGATGTTGATCGAGAACACCGAAATGAACCAAATATGGGCAAGGTAAACTGCACCTGCAGTTGCAAACCACGGGTCTTCAACAGGTCGCTTCTCTCGTCCTCCCAAGAACGGTGGTAGAGCAAGGATGCTGACTGGAATGCCGGTTAGGGCAGCGCCCCACCATGCAGCGTTCCAAGGGAACACAGGTTGACCAACAATTTCGCCGACGAAACCGGTTGGCACCGTGAATTGAGGCAGGTACTCGCCCCATCGTAGGTATCCGTAAGAAAACAACACGTACCAATCTGGGAACACGAAACCAGCTTGTGCGTAGGGGTCTGCAGCACCGTGAAGTGGTGGTGGAATCAGCCAAGCATAGAACAGCAAGACCGCACCCATGAACCCGAAAATAATCGAGTCACGGAGCACTTCCTGTGGCCAGAAGCCATGCCCTGTTCGCGTGCGTACACGCTTTTCTCCAGCAATCTGAAGTTGTTCTTTTTCTTCCATATAGGAAGAAGCAACACGTCCTAGGTTCTCAATAAGTCCCATAATTCATTCCTCCAAAGATCAATGTGGCTCCGCAATGCCTTGTACCCATACAATAAACAAGTGAATAATGATCAAGGTTGTCACAATCACAGGGAGAATAAACACGTGAATGAAGTACATTCGAGTCACGGTTCGTGGAGTGAGGGAAGAGCCACTGAACAGCAAAGTTGCAATGTACTTTCCAACCAACGGGCTTGAATTTGCCAAGTTGATTCCAATAACAGCAGCGCCGTAGGCAAGGGAATCCCACGGAAGGAGGTAGCCAGAGTAGCCAAAGACAATCGTAAGCGCCATCAATGCTACGCCAATCAACCAGTTGAGTTCACGTGGGTTTCGGTATGCGCCGGTAAAGTAAACTCGACACATGTGTAAGAACACGCTTGCGACCATGAAGTGAGTCGCCCAATGGTGCACAGCACGGATGATGTAGCCGAACGGTAGTTCGGTCATGATGAATTGCATACTGGCGTAGGCAGGCGATGGATCACCTTCACCACCTGGAACATAGTAGATGCCGAGAACAGTACCCGTGATGACTAGGATGATGAACGAAAGGAAGGAAATGCCCCCAAGGCAGTACAGCGGGTACCAATACCAAATGATTCGGA
>CAXHEV010000002.1:0-214036 GCA_964015875.1 uncultured Candidatus Poseidoniales archaeon | reverse complement strand
AATCGTTGTAGATACTAGCAGTGAGTGATGGTGGGTAAGCTACCATTACGTAAGGTGAACAAACCAGCCTGAAGTTAAGGTCCCTAAATATCAATTAAGTGTCACAGACAAACCGTGTCCGTGGTCGAAAACAACCAGAAGGTGGGCTTAGAAGCAGCCATCCTTGAAAGAGTTCGTAACAGATCACTGGTCTAGCTTGCGGGCCGGGAAAAGGGACGGGGCTCAAATTGATTACCGATACTTCAGACCATCGAAAGATGATGTGGTAACGCGGCGTAGTGTATGGACGGAAGGTAGGCTGTGAGGTCTACTGGACCGTATACTAATGAGAGTCTTGGGAAGAGTAGCAGCACAGTGTGGTGAGAATCCGCACCGCCTTATAAACCAGGGTTCCTCGGCACTGTTTATCAGCCGAGGGTTAGCCGGTCCTAAGGTCATTCTTAACCGAAATGATCGAAAGGGAAATGCGTTAATATTCGTATGCCTCCTATGCAATAATGGTGACGGCTTGGGCAAAACTTGTGGATCATATGTCAGGTCCACTTGCACCAAATCTTTGGAGAACTGTCACAGTGAGAAGAAGATGAAGTCCCAGGTCCCATGAAAAGCCGCATAGAGACCGTACCGAGAACTGAAACAGGTGTTTTAGGGTGAGTAGCCTAAGGCGTATCGGATACAAGTATCGCGAGGGAACTCGGCAAAATAGCTCCGTAACTTCGGGAGAAGGAGTGCCAGATTGGGAACAATCTGGTCGCAGTGACTAGGGAGCTCCGACTGTTTAATAAAAACATAGGGGACTGCCAGATCGAAAGGTTGTGTATAGTCCCTGAATCCTGCTCAGTGCTGGTATCTTAAATCGGGTTTCAACCTGACGAAGGACCAGTAAACAGCGGGGGTAACTATGACCCTCTTAAGGTAGCGTAATACCTTGTCGCTTAATTGGCGACTTGCATGAATGGTCCAACGAGGGCTCCACTGTCCCCGCGATACGTCCGGCGAAATTGACTTTACTGGCGCACAGTCCAGTACATTCTACCCGCAAGCGAAGACCCCGTAGAGCTTTACTGCAGCCTGTCGTTGCATAGTCGCTTTCCATGTACTGTGTAGGTGGGAGACGTTGATCTCTGGGACGTCAGTCCTGGAAGTAGTCGAAAATAGAGACACCACCCTTGGAGAGTAACTATGCTAACTGTTAATCAGAACACCGATTGGTGGGCAGTTTGGGTGGGGCGCCACGCGCTCGAAAACCTAACAAGCGTGCCCAATGGTCAGCTTAAGTGGTTCAGCACTCCACTGTTAACTGTAAGGGGAAAAGCTGGCTTGACGTGGATCGGCACAATAACGATCGACGATGCGAAAGCAGGGCCTAACGAACCTACCAGGCTTATATTTGAGGCCGGTAGATAACAGAAAAGTTACCTCGGGGATAATTGAGTTGTCACCAGCAAGAGCTCACATCGACCTGGTGGCTTGCTACTTCGATGTCGTCTCTTCCTATCCTGGGTCTGCAGCAGGACCCAAGGGTGGGGTTGTTCGCCCATTAAAAGGGATCGTGAGATGGGTTTAGACCGTCGTGAGACAGGTTTGTTGCTTGGTGGTAGAATCGCATAAGGTGTTTGATGGAAGGGGTCCTTTAGTACGAGAGGAACGAGGGCTCGGGGCCACTAGTTTACCAGTTGTCTGACAAGGCAATGCTGGGTAGCCACGCCCTGAAGGATAAGAGCTGAAAGCATCTAAGCTCGAAGCCACCCCAAAGACGAGACACCTCAGAACACTCGTAAAAGACGAGATTAATAGAATGCGGATGTAAGTACGAAGCTTCGGCGACGTATTCAGTCCAGCATCACTAACGTTCGAGCATCTTTTTTCGTATGTATCCGCACCTCGAGTGCTCTTCGTCTAATAGTTCATGCCAATTCATATTTCATTGCGACGTACATCGTCGCACTCAGATCCGATTCGAAGGAAGATGGGTGCACGGTCACAGCGGTAGTGTTTACCTGGTCTCATTCCGAACCCAGAAGTCAAGCCTGCCTGCGTCTCTCCCATTACTGTGGTACGAGAGTCCACGGGAAAGGAAGTCACTGTGCCCCTCTTCTTTCACCTTCGGGTCATCCTCAATTCTCACTTCGGTGGGCGCTTGGCCGGTTACTCCATTTGGAGTGCCGGCCTTTTTTGCGTTCAATAGAATGATAACACATACCCGACAGCACCCCAAAAGAGGACACTCCTATGCCAATCGAAACAGCGGACATTTTTGGTAGCGACCAGGTTGGTATTCACCTGGCTGCTGTGGGCGATGTTCTTCTTCACCCGGCAGAATTACCGGTTCATGTGCTTGAAAAAATCGAGACATCCCTTCAACTAGAAATGCACCCGATATCCATTGGAGGTTCAAATCTAATTGGTGCCCTTGTTGCAGGAAACAGCCGTGGGATGGCAGTTGCTGATATCGCAACAGAGAACGACATAGATGCCCTTACAGCCTTCGGAGACGTTATTGTCATGGAAGGTGGTGTCAACACGGCTGGGAACTTACTTTTGGTCAATGAACACGGTGTCATTGCCTCTCCAAGCATTCCTAGTGATGGTTTGGAGATAATGGCAGAAGTCATGGGTGTTCAAGTCGCAGCGACGACAATAGCTGGACAAGATGTTGTCGGTAGTGTTGGCCTTACCAACGACCAGGGGGTTCTTCTTCATCCAGATGTAACGCCGGATGAAGTTCTCTTGATCGAAGAGGTTCTTGGCGTTCCACCGATGGTCGGAACCGTTGCTTTTGGTTCACCATACGTCGGTGCTGGTGCATGTGCATCGAACAATGGAATCATTGCTGGAACCGAAACAACTGGGCCTGAATTGAACCGTATGGAAGATGCACTTGGGTTAATTTGAGCAACTCGAGTCGACTGAAATGTTCAAAGGCCTATCTTGACGGTCAGTATCTATGGCAGAGATGCTCTATCAAGGTAAAGTGAAGCAAGTTTGGTCAACTGACGATCCCGATATTCTCGAATTTAGGTTCACCAATCAAATTTCGGTATTCGATCAAATCATCCCGTCACTTATTCCCAGAAAGGGTGAATCGCTAAACAGAACCACAGCTCACTGGTTCAAACTCATCGAGGAAGAAGGTATTTGCGGCACTCACCTTGTTGAGGTCAATGCACCTGACCGATGTCTTGTTCGCAAGGTGGAAGTCATCAAGGAACCAGGAATGATTCCACGTGATATGGAGTGGGTTTTTGTTCCTCTCGAAATCATCTGCCGACACTACCTTTCCGGATCTGCTTGGCGCAGGTTCCAACGTGGCGAACTCACACCTGAACAACTCGGTGTCGCTGCAGATTGCGAATACGGGGCGAAGTTGGAGAAGCCTTTCCTAGAAGTCACTACCAAGTTTGAGGCGTATGACCGAAACATTACGAACGAGGAAGCACTTGAGATTTCTAACATAACTGAAGACGAACTTCAAACCATCTTTGAGGCAGTCCTACGAATTGACGAAATGATCGAACGAGAAGCGGCAAAAAATGGACTCATCCATGTTGATGGTAAGAAGGAGTTTGCTCTCGGGCCTAATCGGAAAGTGGTGCTTGTAGATACATTTGGAACGCTTGATGAAGATCGCTGGTGGGACGCTGAAGCCTACGCCAATGGAGAATGCATTGAACTGTCGAAAGAATCGGTTCGTACCCACTACATAGAGACAGGTCATCAAGCCAATCTCAAAGCCGCCCGAGACAGTGGAGCAGAAGATCCGGATATTCCTGCACTTCCGCAGGAAGTGATCGACACGACCGCTGCCCTTTACGCTTCGATGTATGAGAGATTAACGTCCTTGACCTTTTAATCAAGAATGCGAGCGTAAAAACACGCCAACATCTCTCCTTTCAGCAGCGCGTAGCACTGCGATTAGGTTTTTGCTTGCATCACGCATGCCACCGTCGATTGGTTCATCTGCCGTGACACTCCAACCCCTGCCAGCCAATCCAAGCCGTAGCGTACGAACTTGTTGGGCAGTAAGATAACCGCGAATATCGAGTCCTGCTTTTCCACTGTTATACCTCGTGTGACCAAGATATTTGTCGCTTAATGCATGGTTAAGTCGACTAAGTAAATCTTGAATTTGGTCCATGTCAATGCGTTGGGTCAATGCTGCCCTCTGGCTGTTTGGGCGCATATATTCAGTCATGTACGTGATTGGAGAGCCATCCCCATGGGGGAAACGTCCAATTCGTTCCCTTGCTTTACCATCCCCAAGTGGGAGCGCTTTACCTTCTGTGTTGAGCACAATGCTTGCAGTGAACAAAAGTGTAGGGTCATCCCAACTGATGCTGGAGCGATCAGTTGGATCCTCGATGCCCTGACCGTGCAGTCGCTTCACCACGCTAGGGTGTTGTGATAGAACTTGAGCCCAAGGCCCATTGTCCCCTTCTGCCGCAGATTCTAAGGCTGGAATCAGTGAAGACACAACATCGCCATCACACGCATCGAGGGTGATGAAGGGGCTTGTTCCACTGTCTAAACCTTCGAGGTCCATGCCCTCGGCTTCCGCCTATGCATCATAAGGGCTTGCACCCAACTTCTTCACTGATCTTCAAAGAAGCGTGCCATTCGATCTTGCCTTCCCTCTGAGGATGGCGACTCACCAGTCATTTCATCCCGGAGGGAAGCAAGTCGCCCAGATGGAGTAACATCCTCCTCGTCTGGAACTTCGATCACTTCCACTGTCTCTACTGGAAGTTGTTCCTCCACAGCGGTTTCTGAATCTGGAGTGGTCTCTTCGGTCATCTCAAACGAGAAATCATCTTCCTCATCCTCTGCGTCTTGAGTGACAGGTTCTGTTGTTTCCTCAGGTATCGGCTTATTTTTGACTTGAGGTACGCTTTTCTTCTTGCCTGACGGGGTTGAGGTAAGGATGCCTCCAAGATATGCGACAACCAGCAACAGCGCTGCAACAAGAAGAGAAATGATAATCTCACTGCTCTCCACGATTGGTTGACTTGATTTCGTGTACAAAGCCGTCGCCGTATCATCAGATGAATCATCATCGATATCGTATGGCGCATCACATTGGAGCGTGGCCTTGAGTTGTTCATTATCACTCAATTCGGCTGGAGCCGGAATGACCACAACTGGTGGAAAGTCACCTTCTGCGATATCGATCACACGAACCAATGGGGTGGCCCAGTTGTTGGTCATCGAGTCGATTTCCACATGACAATTTACGCCTTGAAGAACCTGGTACGAGGTTCTTTGGATGCTGACTTTGAGTTCATCTTCAGCAGTGAATGAGAAGATTCCAACGTTCCATCCTGATGCTCTTGATATAGCAGAAATACTGTCTTCTTCCAAGATTCTACCATAGGAATCGATGACCCTGACGGTAACAGTCATCTGTCCTGCATCGGGCTTCCATCCAGTCACATTGAGTTCATAAGTGGCATTTTCTCCAGCCCCCAAAATCACAGAATCACTCAACAATGAAACCGTTTCTCCTGTGTTTGAGATCAGAAGAATCGTCGCCCGTACCCCTTCTTCTAAAGATGCATTTACTTCACATTCCCCTACATCTCCAGTCAACTCAATCCGTCCTAGGCTGGTGAATGAAAGAGCTTCCAGATCACAGTCGACATCGACGCTGGGGAGCGTGTAACCCGAGGTGTAAATCGACATCCTGTCCGTACTATCACTTGTGGATTCCAATAGCAATTCATTTTCATCGCCTCCCATGATGAATGTCATTGACCGTGTGCCAAATACAACAGCATCCGAACTTGTCAAGCCGCCGTCAAGGATTTGCCCAAATTCGATTTCGACTTCTGTTCCTTGTCGAGCGAGGTGAACTGGTGTGGAGTGGAAAGTATGTGTACCATGCTCAATTTCCAAGTCGTGCTCAATCGTTCCCAAAGTGGGGTGTTGAACATTGATGGTCACCAAGAACCTCTGTTGATTCCAAGCCTCGTCAGGGGTAAGCATCAGCGGTATGCCGAGAAGTTGGCCGGGTGCTACAACGACCTGACCCGTACCATTCAACATCCAGCCTTGGGGTAAGCCATCGACAGAGACTTGCATAACTGCCACATCATTTCCGTGGTTTTCAATCCATGCTGTTGGTAGGCCACCCTCAGCATTGACCTTCCATGTGCCTCGATGATCGACGGTTACATTTGCTTCCTGTCCGACGCGGACTGGAATTTCTTGAACGATTTGCCCCGCTCCACTCGCATCTGAGATTCGTATTCTCAACACACCGACCTCTCCGGCATAGGCGTCTTCTGGTGGGGTGACAAGCACGGTCATGGTGGTTGATTCACCCGGATTGACGACATCACCATTTTCCGGAAGAGAGATGGCCCATCCTTGACCTGCTTTTGTAAACCAAGGGGCCTCTGGATGGTTTCCAAGTTGATCTACTTTCAGCGTGAGATTTTCCCCTCCTGGTGCAATTGTTAACGATGTATCTGACAAATTGAACCGCCACGCCGAAGCATGAATCACTGAGAATTCAAGAGTGGTATTGCTTACGTAGGTGCTTCCCGAATAGAGATTTAGAGTGAGTATGGTCGCTGTCATGAACCATGCATCATGAGGAACTGTGAACTCAACACTCATCATCTGTGTTCCATTGACTGGAATTTCATTGCTTGTGTTGGCAGCAATACCCCATGTCGATGAGTCATTGCCCGCATAATCCACTTGGAATGATGGGGAGACAGTGAGGGTGTCTGGTGTATTTCCAATGTTGGTTGCTTCAAATTCTACAGTGACATCTTCACCCGGTGAAACGTCACTTGAACCGTAGACAAGGTTGTCAACCCGCCATCTGTAATCCGGCTCTGCTTGGACATGAAGCACTGCAGTCGAGGCAATATTTCCTTCACCTTGGGAGGTCCATGTAAAGTGCAATTCGAATGGGTTCAGTGCTGGAATGTCTTCAGCCAGCATCACATCGACCGTGGCAATAGTTGTCGCAAGCGGGCCGAGGGTTCGTTCTGCGTTGTAAATTGTAAAAGAAACATCAGGCTGCGGCGTCATGCTCTGGTCGGCTTCCACATGACCAGTGAGTACAAATGAGTCTTCTCCATTTCCTGGGTTTTCAAGCCTCAAAAGTACAGATTGTGTTTCGTTGACTTTGAAATTCACTGGGGAATTGGCCCCGCTCGATGCGGGGTCGAGAACAGTCGCTGCAGATCGGAAGACTTGGAGCACATGCAATGTGATATTGAGGTCGTAATTTGCTTCACTCGACTCTTCAGCAATGAAACTATGACGCTGTGGAACAGCATTGACGGGCAATTCGAGTTGAAGAATTGCAGAAACAGCGGAGTTTGGTGTTCCTTGGAGTTCAAGCATGGTCCCGTTGACGGTTGCACCTGCACTTGCGCTCCATATCCATCCGGTGTGAATCATTTGTGCTTCTGCCATGTTCCACTCAAGATGACCATCGGAAGGAAGGGTTGATTCGAGCGTCCACGTAAGCGTAGCGTTTGGCAAGGAGCGAATGTGCGCAGGTGAAATCGACAGTTCACTCGCATGGAATGTCACATCCAAATCCTGGCAAAAGGTCGTTTCACCACTGCCAATACAAACTGTGAGCATGCTGTTGCTTGAGGATCCAAGAGCAACACTTGCTGGTACGGGTAGGGTGGCAAACAACTCAATGTCCTCATTAGGTTCTAGAGTAAGGGAGAAAACTTCAGTTCCATCAGCAGTGTAGAGGGCAGGAGTTCCACCCCATGATGGAGCAGTCCAATCGATTGAAGTCGTGCTTTCTTGAGCGTTGCCAAGATTCTCAACTACAAGCCAAGCTTTTGCATCATGGTTGGGCCGACCTATGCCATTTGTTTCTCCTAATCCATCTGGGCCAACCACAGAAAGTCCGCGTGTGCGCAGGACTTCGATGGGAAGTCGCAGTGTCGAGCTCACGCTTTGGTCATCATCCAATGTGAGAAGCAAGTCCACGAAGGAGTTCTCATCACCCAGAGCGCTCGAGGGTATTGTGGCGTCAAATATGACGTTCATAGGGGAATTTGGGGCTAGGGTTGGGTTGAGGTTTGCACCGACCGCAGCTGTGAATGACCAATCATCAGGAAGTGAAGCGTCATCGATAGAGAGGGTCCACGCCGATGTTCTAGAACCAGTTGCAGTTAGGGCGATTTGAATTGATTCAGTAGCCCCTGGAGATATTCGAATTGGATCAAGTGGGGGGTCGATGCGGGCAACATATGGGTCGACAATGGTCAAGTCAACTGTAGCGTTGTTGTTGTCTTTTCTTGATTCAGTGAGGTTGTTATTCACATCGAGCAGAAGCGTGAATTCATGTTCCCCAAGTTCTGCTGTGAAGGTCGCACTAAAAGTGAGTGGTCCACCTTCACCACTCGGCGATACGGGCTCGACATCAGCAAAACGTTCCCGTGCGATTTCATTTCCATTCATTCTCAGAACAGCGTCGACATTTTCTTGATTGTCCAATGTCCCTACATTGGAAAACGAGCCCGTCACCGTCACGAGGTCCCCTGGGTCTGGGCTTGCAGGATTGAAACTAATCCCACGTCCATCCGCTAAGGGTGCTAAATCTGTGGCCAATTGAGAGACCAAGGTATCGCCAACGAGAATATCAATTGTCCCATCACCATCAACATCTGCCGCTGCAGGACTTGCCCAGACGCGATGAGGCATGGCAAGTGGAGATGACCAAGCATCGTTGATGTCCGCTGAGGCACCAGTGTCACCGTCAAATCCATAGAGCCTCATGCCGAATGGAACAACCACCTCTGGTGCTCCATTGCCATCGATGTCCAACCACATAGGGGAGGCGACTGCAATCTCATCGTTGTCGTTTCCTGCGCCTCGTTGCAAATCTCTTGACCATTCCTTGAGTGGTGTATCATCACTGATGTCATGGCATCCAGCCAAACCTTGGCGATTGAATGAAAACTGTGATTCAGAGTACCAAGTAACCCAGCACAAGCGATCATGGAGTCCATCTCCAGTGGTGTCAACGACCAATGGTTCTGCATCAGCGTAACCATTTGGGGCTCGGAAATTGAAGATCTCGGTAGTTGATGTCATTTCCATCCCAATGTATCTTGCGCCAAGGCCAGATGTTCGCCCATTGGCATCAGTTGGGACTGTCAGGATCATTTCTGGTGCATCGTCGTTGTCGAGTTGAGCTATGACTGGGCCGGGAAGCCTCAGACGTGGCGCATCAGAATCCGAATCAGTACCTTGGATTGCGACCCGTTCCCAATCCAAAGAACCGGAAGCCCCATCGATTCGCCAAATCCACATAGAGCCTCCATTCGAATCGATTGTTGTCAGGACAATTGCGGTAGTGGTTGAATCTAGAGCAGCCCAGGCTGGAGAGGAGGGGTGCGTCCCTCTGTCGAGTGTTACTTCCCACTCCGCTTCGGTTGGAACACTTGTCGTCAAATCAAATGAGAGTACAGTGGGATCGTTGGTTGATTCATCGACCACCGCTAAAACCAATTCAGGCAAACCATCCAAAGCAAGGTCAGCGACCAGAGGTTGAGTCACAGAGCGGTGGTTGCTTTGAGAAGTGGGCGTGTGTGGGCTTTGGATTCCAATCTTGTAGTCGACATCGGTATAACTCCAAACCTGCTCATTTTCATGTCCTGATTTTTGCCATCCGGATTCACTACATTCCAACTCTGGAGACCACAATTCAATATTCAACGCGTTATCGGTATCGTACACGAGGAGAATCTCAGGCTTCCCGTCTTGGTCCACATCCACCACAATAGGAGTTGATCGAACATCACGAGTTTGGCCAATGTCGACTTCCCATGCAATTTTTGCGTCATCTCCCGCCGCCAGGCTCAGGTATGTGCTTGATGCATCTCCGTGCACAAGGACAGCAAATAGATCTCCCTCTGCACATCGTTCAATAGCAGCTTCAGTCGCAGTGATGCTGTTTGAAAAGTCGGCAATAATCGACCCATAGAGGTCACTGCCATCGTCCAAGGCCTCCCAGTTCACGCCTGGCTTCTCAATGGTTCCAAGGACGCTGAGATTCTCGACCGAACCAGTGCCAGGTCCGCCATTCGGACCATGTGCGGGCATGGTGGCGTTGTGTGTTGGAGTCCGTGCAAATTGTCCCCACGGTTGATCGAGTCCAGTCCATGGTTCCCCAGAATTTGTTGGCATGACCGGGGATGGTTCTTCTAATTCGATATTCCCATTTTGGGCCCCTATCAGCATGGGTGAAAACGATGCTAGAATGAACATCAAAACCGGGAGCAGTGCTGGAGCGAATTTTCGCCCGCTGTCCTGCATTTTGCCGGTCATGAATATACAGCAGGTTCCGGGGGTTGTTATGGGTTATGGCGGTATGCCTCCAAAATTGATGATTATCAGACCCCCAAATCACAACCAAAACAAGGTGATGAAATGGGTTTTTGACACCGTGACTTCCTTAGAAAGAGGCGTGTGGATTAAATAGAGGCCGTCGGTGGCGAGAATGACTACGGTCGACTTCTCTCCAGAGGCGAGTGCCGGTGAAGGACGGAATGGGTTCCCCACTCCTCTTCACATCGCATCTCTGAGCGGTCCTCCGCAGAGGTGAAAAAATGTACAAAATTGTATCAAGGGAAGACACAATCCGCATTCCTGCAGAGTATATGCGTAAAGGGGCATCCCTCAACGATCACATCGACCGTCTTTCGATGACAGCCTTTGAAGGTCGTTTCGATGAAGAAAACCGATTTATCCTGCTTACGACAAACCACGAACCTCTCGGTCGTGGAAGAATCATTCACGGTGACGGCGCCATCTACCAGCGTGTTCGTTTTGACGCCGTTCTCTTCTGCATGGAAGACTATGAAGTGGTTGAGGGCGCAGTTTCCGAAGTCAACGAATTCGGGGCGTTTGTACGAATTGGTCCAATGGAAGCACTTCTCCACAAGTCACAAATCATGGAAGACATGGTCGATGCCAACGTTGGCATGGGCTGGATTGAAGGACGCCAAACCGGTCGACGCATTGGTGTCGGAAACTCAGTTCGAGCTCGAATTGTTTCGCTCTCTCCTGACACATCTGACCCTCGACGCTCAAAGATTGGTCTCACTAGCAAGCAGCCAGGACTTGGCTGCCACGAATGGCTCGACGAGGATAATGAATGAGGTGATTATGTATGGCTAAGATTCCTTTTGCATGCGCAGAATGCCACCTTGTTCTCGAGGACGGTGTTGACCAATGCCCCCGCAACCCATCAGCACAAGTTTCCACAGATCACCAAGGCTATGTGATTATCATGAACCCTGCTCGCTCAGAAATTGCAAAGCGACTTGGTGTTGAACTACCCGGAAAATACGCACTCAAAGTAAGCAACCGATAAGGAGATGAACAGTATGCAAATCGTAAACAGAATCGAAAACAAACTACTCAACCGTGTGGAGATCAGTTTCCGCTGGCAACACCTTGGTATGGCTACACCATCCCGAAAAGAAGTCATGGACTTGGTTCGCACCCTAGAACCGGGGTCCAACCCTGATTGTATTGTCGTCAAAGACTGCAACACAAGATTTGGACAACCTTTGACCACAGGCATGGCCTTCATCTACAACGACGAATCTTCAATGAATGTTGAACCAGAATACATT
Organism: uncultured Candidatus Poseidoniales archaeon; assembly: GCA_964015875.1. Lineage (GTDB taxonomy): Archaea > Thermoplasmatota > Poseidoniia > Poseidoniales > Poseidoniaceae > MGIIa-L1. The sequence goes on along the minus strand of CAXHEV010000002.1, from coordinate 202,409 downwards.
CACAAGCGACATGAACAATTCTGGAGTTCAAAAGCTTCAACAGAAGAAGTCGCAGAAGAAGCAACTGAAGAATCCTCTGAAGGAGGTGACGAGTGATGGGCGACGGTCCAAAACCCGGCGCAAAGTGGTCCAAGTACACCGTCAACGAAGACGGAACTTTGACACGAAATGCGGAGTTCTGCCCGGATCCTACATGCGGCCCTGGAATATTCCTGGCCATTCACAAAGATCGCAAGTCTTGTGGTCGATGTGGATACACTGTAAAAAACGAGTGAGTTTCTGTTGGGCGGCGCCCGCACTATTCGCTTGTAAGGGGATCAAATGCAGATTCAATCCACTTTCCGTTATTGAGCAGGAGAATTGCACGTTGCTCTTTCCACATAATGTGAACAGGAATTTCTTCCATTGAAATTCGTTCTACTCCTCGAGTAGAAAGAAGCAATTCTTCTCTCCATCCAGCTACTCGCCATGCATTTTCACCGACATTCCAGAATGCATGTTGTACGGGTCCTCCTAATTTTCCTTCAACGATTGTTGTGCCATCGTCAAGCCAAACAATGGAACCATCATCGTAAACGAGCAGTTCATGTGAACCATCGGCGTAGACTTGCTGCAGAACGCCATCATACTGAAACACATTCGTGGCAATCAAATCACCCGACGAATAATCATAGGATTGTGTGCCACCTCCTCGTGACCACACTTTCAACTGCCCTTTCCGGTGAGTGATTGAGACGATGTCGTTTGCTCGTGGTAGTTTTTTTAGTTCCGCCCACGTTGGTAATTCAACACGCCAATGCTCACCAGCATCTTTGCCCATTGCATAGATTCCTTTGTTGTAGAGGACAAATGCAAACCCATTTTCATGCCCACACAAGGCAAGGGGTTCGGCGTCAAGCACATGTGACCAAAGTGATCCGACGGGGTGAAGTGCGGCGTCTATGTTTCTGCGCGTGCGCAAATCACCACGCTCTGGTCCGTCCTTGACAGGTTGACTACAATCATATGCTGCCATTCTTGCCATCAGCAATTCGTGATCAATCCAAGTTGCCACCATGACATCATTGGTCATGCATGTGTGCCGTACGCCCATTGGGAATGGCTTTCGCACCTCATCTGTTGGAGCAAGGTGGCCGTCCAGTTGTTGAAACTCCCCATCAATCCCTACGGCAAGATAGCCTTCTGAGTGTGGAACAATAGATTGAGCGTGGAACGGGATCACTGGAGGGAGTCCACCCGTCATGGTGTGTGCTCAGCGGCAAGGTTTGTCAATGCTACCACGCAACACAATGAAAAGAGAGCCCAAGTATGGTAAGGCCATGGAAGCGCTCAGTGTGGTTCTCATTGCGGTGAGCGGGAGCGATGTTGCTTCAACAAACCAGGCCGATGTTGTGCGCAACCTTGGCCCTTGGACCCAACGTTCGGACGTTGAAGGCCAACCATCATATGAGTGTGGAAACATTCGAATGTGGGTTTTCCCGAATGGTGTACTTCGCGAAGACAACATCAATCATCGATGGGAGTCGGTCACCGGCGAGGTTGTTACTGAGGTCATCTTTCCCTCAAGGCACGTGGCTGAAAGCGGCCGTGCATGCTTGACTCTCCATCCCATTGGTGTGATGCAATTGGATCCACAAAGTGTGCCCCCGTATGGTGGCAAAGCCGGAGACGCCCCCCCTCCTTCACCACGCTTAGCCGCTTGGTGGCGTTCCTTGCTTGAACGAGCTGAGGGTGCGGATTTGGGTGAACACTTTGATGTTTCATTGGAAGTGACTCACCATGGCCCTTGGCTCGATGTCCCTTGTTTATTCATTGAAGTTGGTTCAACTTCTGATACATGGGGTCATGAAGGAGCCGCCAAACTTCTTGGGACATTGATTCATCAAGGGCTTGGTCTCGACGGCAGCACTGGGATTGGTTCCTGGGATGAATCCACGAATCAAGGAGAACCTGTTTTGATTACTCTTGGTGGTGGCCACTATGCACCACGAGGGAACATGACCGCCTCAACAGAGGGGATTTGGTTGGGGCACATGCTGGCAACCTATGCCTTACCGTTTGGGGAACCTCCGGAAACGGGAGAAATCGCCGAAGGTCTTTGGCGACAATCAATCGATGCAGCCTTTACCTCCACAAAGAAAGCCTTTCCAGGTGGAAATATTGTATTCTCGATGGATAAGAAAGCATTCAAGGGCTGGCAAAGGCAAGCCATACGAGCTCATTTGGAGGCTTTGGGTGCCCCCCTCCTGAAACGTCAAGGCGTTCTTGACTTGATTGAATGAACTGTTTGTTTCAAGCCTCACAGCAACAAGCCTCAAGAATCTCCTACACTGACAGAGGTATAGGTGAACTCATGGTCGGTCTGTTTTCTCGAACCGTGGTCGCCGCCACTGTCCGGATGCCGAAATGGTTCGTAGGTTGGGTTTCTCGTCGCTATGTCGCTGGCTCAACCGTTGATGATGCGGTGCGAATCATGAAACGCCTCAGTAAGGAAGGCGCTTGTTTTACTGTTGATGTCCTCGGTGAAGAGATTTCAACAATGGATGAAGCACAATTCTTTCTTGATGAATATGTTCGAGTCCTCGAAGCGATTCGCACTTCGGGCCTTGATGCGAATTTATCGATCAAACCAACAGCCTTTGGTCTACTTATTGATAAAGAGAAAGGAATGGAGAACATCGAAAAACTCGTCAAGATGGCAGATGAAAACGACATGTTTGTTCGCCTAGATATGGAAGACCACCGCGTGACCACCGACACCATACAAGTTGTTCTCGACCTCCATAGCAGGGGATTAACCAATGTAGGGACAGTTCTCCAAGGTCGGTTGTTTCGAACACTTGACGACATCCATCATCTCGAGACAGAACTTGGGCCTGCTGCAGATTACAGGATCTGTAAGGGGATCTATCTCGAACCTGAAGAAATATCCTACACGAAGTACCAAGACATTGTGGATGCAACCAATGCCTCAATTGATCGCATGTTGGAAGCAGGAGCATATTGCTCCATTGCGAGTCATGATCTTCCTGTGATTGAGCATGCAAAATCTGCACTGGCTGCATACGGAATGGGACCTGGAATTGAAGACCCGCGTGAAAATGCAGGCCCAAAAAGAGAGTTCAAGGGCCCTGGGTATGAATTTCAAATGCTGCTCGGTGTGAGGGGGCCCTTGCGACGTAAGTTGGCAGCCGCCGGGCATCGAACTCGCGTCTACATCCCGTACGGAGAAAAGTGGTATGAATACAGCATTCGCAGGTTGAAAGAAAACCCTACCGTTGGAGCTCAAGTCGCAAAAGCCTTCTTGATGCCTTGGACCAACAGGCCGTAATCATCGCCGAGGTTGTTTTTTCCTTCGATTGTTAGGTTTGACACCTTTCTTGATAATTTCTTTTGGAAGCACAGGATTGGGATTGTATCCGAGGCGTCCTTCCTTCCAAGCCTGTCGACGCTCCCTTGGTGTCCTTGGTGCAAAGTGTTCTGGATTTGGAGGCTCATGCAAATACATCCGCTTGATGTCAGGTGCATCAACAGTTCCACGCAGTGTCCTTCCTCTTCCGGTGTGAATAGCACGGATTCTCCACGTCTTTCCTTCGATATCGATAAGGTGACCCGCCGTGTATTTCGTCTCTTCAGGGACAACCAAGACATCTGCTTCAGAGTCTTCTCCTCGCGTCATTGTGAGCTTCACCCTGACCATGTCAGAGCGTAGTGCTGATGCACGTACAATGAGGCTGGCTTCCGCACGCTTGGCAAATTTACCAGTTTTAAGTTCGATCTGGTTAATCCTCCAGAGCTTTTCTCCTTCTTTGAAGACATCTTCAAGTTCGATTATTTCATCCGCATCGATTTCAATAACTGAGGTGCTCGAGGTCGGTCCTTCGGTCAAAATGAAAGGAATCTCAACAACGGGTGGTGGGCGCAGATGGATTGTGTGAACCTTGCTGCAATCAATACATTTCAGGAGATAATCCCTTCCGGTCCCTTTTGCTTTCTCTTTGAGAATTTCATGGCCTGTTAGTTCATCACACATTGGGCAATGGACGGCGTTTTCGAGAAAGACCTCCTCCTCCTCAAAAAAATCATCCATAGGTTCGGTTTCCTCCACTGTGACTCCCCATGCAGAGCGCGGAATCCCTCTCGTTTGAAGTCACCGGCCAATGATATGTGCGAATGCGAGGCTTCAAGGGGGTGCCTCATGAGGCCAATTCATGTCCAGTGGCGGCGAAGTGGGTGTGAAGGTCGACAAGACAGAAGCACTTGCTCAATTGCTTAGTGCTGACGCAGAGCGAAGCAAAGACGAACCTGAAATTGCTGCCAATATTGGTTCACAACTCCAACACATGGGACTGTCCACATGGCCGATCTCTATTCAGCGAAGACTTAGGGATGCACTTGGTCGGCTCAAGCCAAACCGATTGATTGAAGTTGGCGGCGGAATCGGTCACCGTTCAGCATGGATTTACGACTTATTCACTGTTGATGGATTCACTCCAGAGCGGTATGACATTATAGAAAACGGTGCTAAGTTTGCTGTCATTCTTCATCGACTTATGACCCGTTATGAAGCAGAATCATACACCAAGATTGTCGTCGGCGTTCTCGATGCTCTTGTTGGTGAAACACTCGCTTGGAAGGCGGCTTCATCGACCGGTTTAGAGGTGGGAAATGCGCCGATTCAACCAGAGGCTGATGCCATCATTGTTGACGGAATTTCTCCATTACGGGCAAAGAATGTCGAGTTGATGCTCCCATTCTTGGCCAACGGTGGGGTTCTGTTCACGCTCGAACCGGATATGCCCGTTGGTGATGTTGAGGAAGAGGATGAAGATGGAATGGCTTTAGTCGAGGGATTCAATGCATGGATTGAGTTAATTCAATCGTGCAATGAAACACATCACATTGGTTTCATGCCTCTCTTTGGTGGCACCCTTGTGGCGATGGTGAAAAAGTGATCATGATTCCTCAGGGTTCGCCGCATCAATGAGTGCTTTGATTTGCAAGAGCCCATAACCATACTCGTCATCATGACCTTCTTGAGTTGGCCTTGGAAGGGCTGTTTGTTCAATCCATTCCTTGACTTGATTGATGTTGGCAATGTTGTCCTGAGTCCCATTTGCCGCAAGCTCGGGATTGTTTTGCAATAACAATGCAATGGCGCCTGTGACGTACACTGTTGCAGCACTTGTTCCATCGCTCAGCGACCATGTTCCTTCTTTGTTGATCACTGCCACGGATTCCGCCGGTGCGACAAGTTCTGGTTTTTTGTGCGGGTCGGAACGAGGCGTAATGATTGGAAGCGGCCAGATTCGGCCATTATTATCACCAATGGAGGACCCTTCCCAGTGCGAACCTGATTGAGTCACACCACCGACACAAATGACAGCCGTTTCACTGCAAGGCGTAGCAACATCACCGTCATCATCAGCACCTCCGTCATTTCCGGCTGCAGCGATTACAAAGATTCCAGATTCCATTGCGTCTTCTGCTGCTTGTGCAGATGACCTGCCAGTTCCAAAATTGAAAGGTAAGATTCCTGGTGCCCCGCCAAGCGACAAGGAGATGATATGTGCTCCATTATCAGCACACCAGTCAATGGCTTCAGCGACAACCGTATCGTCACCTGTACCGTTTTCTGCAAGCGCTTTAGCGACGAGTAATTCGACTTTCGGTGCAATTCCCTTCATCCACCCGTCTGCAACGAGGATGCCAGCCATGCTTGTACCGTGACCATGATCGTCGTACGGGTTGTTCGCTCCGCCAACAAAATCTTGCCACTTGGAAATCGTCAGTCCATCCAAATCTTGGTGGTCGGGGTTGAGTCCTGAGTCAACGATGCACACGGTGACACCTGTACCATCAAGGTTAACCTCATCGGCTTGAATCAAATCACGGTAGACCTCTTGTGAATCTAAAGCCGCATCTCCAGGCCGGTAGCCAGTAAGGGCATCACCGTCAAAAAGAATGAAACCAGTGTATGCAAGGCTGACAATCATAATCAATGTAATTGAGAAGCTCACAATTTTCTTGGCCGTTTGAATGTCCTCATCGAGTTGAGGTTGCATAGTGTTTGGATGGAGGTTTGCTTCTTGCACCTGGCCTTGATTGAGTGGTGGGATTGGAGGCAATGGTTGTGGAACAACCTCACTTAGCGGTTGATGCTGATGTTCAGCATCTTCCCAAAAATCTGTTTTATCCATTGTAATCAACTAAATGCTTGAACTGCTTCTTCTAGGGTATCAGCAAACAATTTTGCTTCCTCTTCGGTGTTGTAGAAATATGCTGAAGCCCTCAGCGAACCATTTTCATGCCCTTTGCTGTTGAACCATGAATGCACGCAGTGTTGGCCGCTTCGCACCATGACACCCGCTGCTTCATCAAGCAGTAGAGCGATGTCATGTGCGGGTAAGTCGTGCATGAGGATAGAGCAAATACCACCTCGCAAGGACGGATCAGCAGGGCCAATAATATCGACACCTGAGAGACCACTCACGGTGGTGCTCATGATCCGGTTCAATTTGATTTCATGCTCCTTCACAGCAGTCATGTCCAAACCAGAGAGATAATCGATTGCCGCTCCTGTTGCAACCATCCCTGAGAAATGCCCGAGACCACCCTCGAACCGTGCAGGTGGAGCTGCCCACTCAATTGAATCGTAGGTCGAGGTCTGTACGGTTTGCCCGCCTGCTTGAATCGTTCGGAGGTTGTCTAAGAGTTCGTAGCGACCCCACAATCCACCCATCCCCGATGGTCCGCACATTTTGTGAATCGAGAAGGCGAGGAAATCAATATCCAAATCTTGGACATCGACGTTCATATGAGGTGTAGATTGCGCTCCATCAACGCAAATTAGGGCATCATGATCGTGAACTATTTTTGCAATCTCTTTGACTGGAAGGCTGACACCGTCTAAATTACCGACATGACTCACTGAGACCAATTTGAGCTTTGAACCAGCATCAGCGCAAGCTGCCTCAAATGCCTCGATGTCAAACGTGTTGTCTGCATTCGAGGCGACAACCCGGTGGTCAATTCCTTGTTCCCGTTCGAGTTGCAACCAAGGTACAAGGTTGGAGTTGTGTTCTCGGTCGGTGGTTAAGACAACATCGCCTTCATTCCACTGCATACCATGAGCGACCTGATTGAGGGACTGTGTAGCATTGCGTGTGAATACAACTTCGTTCTTATCGCCGGCATTGATGAACCGCGTTAACTTCGCTCGGGCTGCTGCTGTGTGTTGGGAGATTTTTGTTCCATACCTGTGCACAGATCGACCACCGCAACCAGGACTTGTGGTGTAGTAATCATGAATTGCATCAACGACTGAATCAGGCTTGAGTGTGACACAAGCGTTGTCAAGATAGGCCAAATCAGGATCAGCACGAAGTGTAGGGAAATCTTCTCTTAGTTTTTTGAAATTCATCACCAGGCCTCCACATCAGATAAGAAATCAAGGACAGGTGCATTGATTCCGCAGGATGGGCAGTCATATCGCGTGGGTGCGACGGCTTTACAACTTGAGCACGTACTGCCGATGACAACCATCGTTGCACAGCCTTGTGAGGGGCAAGGCAGTTCAATGCCCCCTTGCTTGTTTCGAGATATGTTCACTTCAGCGTCGCACTCTGGACAAACAGATACGCTCTTGTTTTGGCTCTGAGATGGTTCCTGATCCGAGAGTTCTGCGTCAGCGGCAATAGCTGCCCTGGTTTTGACAATTGCTCCTTGACCGAGCATACGCTGTGGATACCATATGACCATCATGAACACGGGAATCGAAGCAAGTCCAAAAAGGACATGGACGCTTAGCGTGGCCATGCTGCCTACAACTTGGTCTGCAATGAAATGAGCACCAGCCCATGCTGAGAGCATGGTTGTTCCACTCCATGTGGCCAACATGAGCCCCCAACCAGCCAGAGAATGTTCTGCCATTTCCATTTCCATCAAACGCACATCTTCGTGAAGGTGATATTCTTCTATGTGGAGGTCTCGAGTTTCAGTGACTGCTTTCCAGAAGAAGTAGATGAAGAAGAGAACGACAAGGACAATCAATGTCCCCATCATCATTTCTGATGGGCTGAACCCAGTTGGGAACGTTGGGTTTTGTTCATGATAGAGGATTTGGGCAATCACAAATAGGTTCCAAAACACAAGCAAAGAGATAGCGTGTGTTCTCATAATGGGGAACATGGTCCAGATTTGTACAGCAAACCAAAACCAGAGGATGATTGAAAGCATCATTTGTAAGAACACAGCACTAGAAACAGACTGGATGCCTTCGGCACCGATCTTCATCGGATCCCCACCGCTCATAACTTCTGCAGAGAGGGCCCCGAGCAGGAAGGCTACGGCGCCTAGTGCCATGGTAATCCAGTGCTTCCTATCCCATTCGTAAATCGCGAGTTTGCTTTGAAACTGGATTTCACACTGAATTCGGTCAATCGGGCCAAGGAGTTCATGAAGTTGCGAAAAAGAGAACAGTGGTGAAAAATCTCGCAGTCGAAATGGCATGTCACCGTGTTCGATTTCAGCGTCCTCACTCGCTTGTGAGAGAACGACAGAGTCCGGGCCGGCTTCCTCGCTCATGCATTGGCCAAGGGGTCAACATATGAGTTCTTTCGCACTGCTCTTCTCCATTTTTTCTTGAAATTTATTCCGTGAGCATTAAACGGAGATGCTAAGTGGCCGGGTTACAAGCCGAGATCGCATAGCCTGGTAGTGCGCGCGACTGGAAATCGCGTGGGCCCGTCCCTCGGGAGTTCAAATCTCTCTCTCGGCGCCACATTAGTACTCAATGTGCGTGAATGTTGCGTATTTGGCACAACGCCTCGTTCAGATTCTAGATCAGAATTTGAATTGCTGCTCGATTGTACAGTCATTCATTGGAGCCACCGGCGAGAATTGAACTCGCGACCTCCTCATTACCAATGAGGTGCTATACCGCTAAGCCACGGTGGCAGTAGTCGTGGCGACTTACCGGACCAATATAACCGCTTCGCGTCCATCTGAACCTCTCCAAATCGAAGTGGTTAGCCAGGTGAAGTCCTCAAAGGCTATAAGGTGATTTTAACGAATGTTTTCTTGGAGAAGGCAACTTCTCTGGATGGGATTGAGAATGGAGCGAGAGCTTGAAACAAAAACGGAGATGCGCCAACGCGTGCGTGATCTTCAGAGCCAGGTAGATGAACTAAAAGACCTTGTGAACACACTCTTGAGTGTGATTTGTGAGGAGCCGGATGGGGTGCATAGTGGAGCAGCACCGACCATTCCCGGCCAGCCAGCAAATAACTACTGCATGTGACATCAGCCTTTGATCACTGCCAGTGGATTCAGGCGTGCAACAGGCCGAGCCAGGTTGGCCTGGTCGGTTAAGGCAATGACCTCATCGACGTCCTTGTATGCATCTGGTGCTTCCTCTGCGAGAACGTTTGGCGTTGATGCATGTATGCGAATACCTCTCGCTTCTAATTCGAGTTTGAGCGCCTTTCCATCGATTGTCTTTTTCGCCTTTGTTCTCGACAGGGCTCGACCTGCTCCGTGGCAAGATGAACCAAACGCCTGATTTGTGCCCTGTTTGGGTCCCGACAACAGCCATGAACCGGTCCCCATATCCCCGGGGACCAACACTGGTTGGCCGCTATCAGCATAACCCTGCGAAATTTCGCTATGATTTCCAGCAAAAGCTCGTGTTGCTCCCTTTCTGTGCACGCAGCAAGTGCATTCGACACCATCGATGTGATGCTTCTCTACCTTTGCAATGTTGTGGGCTACGTCATACAACAATCGAGCATCACCATCGACACCTAATTCCAATTTGAGGACCTCGCGAAGACGATGAGCCAAGGCGCTTCGGTTGGCAAAGGCAAAATTCGCCGCAGCGTTCATTGCATCAAAGTAGGATTGCCCCTCTTTGCTGTGGAACGGTGCTGCCGCCAATTGACGATCTGGTAAGACATAATCCCATTCATCATCAACCCACATGCCGTCACGAGAGGTATATCGCGCTTCGAGAGCACGAACATGGTCACTGCATACTTGGTGGCCAAGGCCCCGGGATCCGGAATGAATCATGGCAACGAGTTGTCCTTCGAAAAGACCCCATTTTTCTGCTGTTTCGTGATCAACAGTCTTTCCAACAGTCTGCAATTCTAAGAAATGATTTCCGCTTCCCAAGGTACCTAGCGCTCGGAGGCCACGTTCCCGTGCACGGTTGGAAATCGAAGCCTCTTCGGTATGAAGGACGCCATTAGATTCGATATGAGCAAGATCTTCGTCGTAACCAAAGCCGAGCTCAACAGCTGCAGCGGCTCCGCCTTGAATCAAATTGTCCAACTGCCGAGGGTTGATCTCAAGGCCACCTTTCCCAGACGCACCAGCGGGGATTCTTCCTGCAAGCCTTCCTGCTAGTTTCTTCAAGTTAGGAATGTCGTCTTCAGTGGCATCGAGTGCAAGCATTCGCACGCCACAATTGATGTCAAAACCGACCCCTCCCGGTGATATTGCGCCCCCTTGCTCTCCAGCTTCGGTGTCTGTAGCAACGACGCCTCCGATTGGCAAGCCATATCCGAAATGCCAGTCAGCCATGGCCCACGCTTCTCCTACGATGCCGGGAAGGGATGCTGCATTTACTAGCTGTTCAGGCCCGCGATCATCCGCATGGTCCTGTAAGTGCTGGGCATTGGTGACAAGCCTCGCATCAACATTCATGTTTCCATGAGCCTTAATCCGCATTGTACCATCACCTTCGTCGGTGAGATAGTTGCGCCAATCTTCGGCCATGGTCTTGCCACGGGTAAATCCTCTTTGAGGGTTGTTCAAAGCAAATTGGACAATACACAGCACAGGTTTCAAGGGGGAGGCTTTGCTGGGAGAGGCGTTCCTCCAAGGGCGTGATGCTATGAGTTTGCCACCAATCGATTTAGCCGTCTTCCATGAGAACGGTTTTCTTCGCAAACAGTGCACCATCACTGGGTTGTGGTTTTGGACCACTGATGAAGCACGAGAAACATGTGGCGACACGACAGAAGACGAATATTCTTTCATTGGCGCTCCATTGATTCAAGGCTATCCAATGCGCGGTAAAGCCCTCAAAGATGCCATGAGGGAAACGTTCCTGAATTTCTTTGAGAAAAAACAGCACACCCGCGTAGAACCCTATCCGGTGCTGGCTCGTTGGCGAGATGACATTCACCTGACGATTGCTTCGATAGCAGATTTCCAACCTCATGTCACCTCTGGTGAGGTCGAGCCACCTGCAAACCCATTGACAATTTCCCAACCCTGTATTCGCTTAACAGATGTTGATGCTGTCGGCCGCTCTGGGCGACACTTGACCACGTTTGAGATGATGGCACACCATGTCTTCAATCGTCCGGATGAAGGGAGAATGTTTTACTGGATGGAGGAATGTGTTCGATATTGCCATGAATTGATGACAGAGGCACTTGGTATTGATGCTAAGGAGATTACCTATGTCGAAAATCCTTGGTGCGGTGGGGGAAATGCTGGCGCTGCGGTTGAAGTGATCGTTGGTGGGTTAGAACTTGCCACCCTCGTATTCATGAATATGGAAGAGCATCCTGATGGGGATGTTGAACTCAAGGGCGATACATACCGGGAGATGCCATTGCAAATCATCGATACCGGATATGGATTGGAGCGATTTTGTTGGGCTGCTGCAGGCACGCCAACCATCTATGAATCAATTTACCCCGAAACAACAGCGTGGTTGAAAGATCTCGCAGAATTTTCCAACATTACGAAGCAATGGCCCAATCTTGACCTCGATGCACTTCTAGGAGAAATGAGTCGACTTAACGGCATCATGAACATTGAACCGGGCGTCGATGCCGATGAACTTCGAGCAACCTTCCTACGTCGACTATCCGAACGTGGGGTCGAGGTTTCTGCTCAACAATTTTCGGCTGTTACAGAGCCATTGGCCAAAATATACGCCATTCCAGATCACCTGCACGCCCTATGCAATATGTTAGGTGATGGTTTAGTTCCTTCAAACGCAAAGGCTGGATACCTCGCTCGAATGCTTGCCCGCAGGACCTTACGCTTGAGGGATGAACTCAACCTTTCAGTCTCCCTTGCTGAGTTGGCACGTCACCACATCGAAGTGAACCTCGGTGGTGCAATGATGAAGCAGACCCACGATGGTTTGCTTGGAATTCTTGAGTTAGAAGAATCCCGATACGGTGAGATGCTTAGAAAAGGTGGCAATGTCATCAATACGCAGCTCAAACAACTGGATAAGAACGCCGAGCGAATCCCTGATGAAATATTATTCAACATGAATGATTCACACGGATTGGCACCAGACATGGCGGTAAATTTGGCTCGAGAGGCGGGCTGGTCGTCGGTATCTGTTCGAACAGGGTTTGCAGCCGAAATGGCAGAACGCCATGCCAAGATGGCAAAAAAAGCAGCCCAATCTGTAGAAGTAAAGCCCCTCGTTGAACATGTACCTTCGTTGCCATCAACTCAACTCCTCTATTACGATGACGTTCAGCAGCAAGAGTTTGATGCTTCAGTTCTTGCATGCATGCCATTGATTGGCGATGACCTTCCAGAAGGAGCAACGCACGGAATTATCCTCGACAAATCATGCTTTTACCCTGAAGGTGGTGGCCAAGAAGGGGACCATGGTGCCCTGAAGACTGATTCAAATCAGTGCAATGTGATCGATACGCGTAAAGTCGGTGATCACGTTTTGCATCTTGTTGATGGTACCTTTGAAACCGGCGATTTGGTCCATGGTAGCATTGATTGGAAGCGTCGTAAACAATTGATGGATCACCATACGGCAGTCCACATCGTTGGTGGGGCGGCACGTCAAGTTCTCGGTCCTCATATCTATCAGGCTGGTGCTAACAAATCAACAGAGATGGCACGATTGGATATTACCCATTACAATCGACTTACACGAGTTGATTTGGATGCAATTGAAGCCCTTGCTAATGATGTCTTGGTACAGGTACAACGTACGGAGAAGACAGAATTGAATCGAAAGGATGCTGACAAAAAATATGGCTTTGATTTGTATCAAGGGGGGGCTCCTAAAGGCAGTTCAATTCGAATCTTGAGGATCGCAGACCATGACATTCAAGCATGTGGAGGCACCCACCACGACGAGCCAGGGCAAATTGGTTCAATCCGGATTGTTCGCTCTTCGGCCGTTCAAGACGGTGTCGAACGATTGCACATTGTCGCCGGCCAAGCTGCCCTGAAGTACGCAAGTGATCAAGATCAAATTCTTCGTCAAATTAGCGAAATGTATGGTGTTCCAAACGCCGATTTACCACGCACTTCCGAACGATTTTACCATGAATGGAAAGAACAACGCAAGCGAATAGAATCACTCGAAGCTGAAATTGTGCGCCTTCGAACCTCAGGTGGTGGGTCGGATTCACAGGAACTCGACGGTGTACGGATTGTCATCATGGAAGCTCATGGTAATCTAAAGAAGATGACGAAGATGCTCAAGGAACTGACCCTCGATGCAGACCAACCAACACTTGCAGTCCTCGGTTCAAAGGAGGGCGGTGGTAAACTCATGATTGCAGTGACCGAGAACACAGTCGCAGCGGAGCGTTACGATGCTGTTGCCCTGCTTCGAGAAATCGCCCCTCATATTCGAGGTGGCGGCGGCGGTCGCCCCACGCTAGCACAGGGTGGAGGTTCTCATGCTGAAGGACTCGATGAGGCATTAGCTGCAGCCCGAACCTCAGTCGGTCTCTAATCCTAAAGAGACCGAAGTGCTTCACGATCGAAGTGTGACACTGCAATTTGTTGGGCCTCTGCAAAATCAAACCACTTGACCTCAGCGATTTCTTCAGTCTGGACTTGAAGGGTGCTTGGGTCACCATTCCATACGGCTCTGTATGTGAAGGAGACGAATGATATCCCCTCGTCGGAAAATATGTTTTGTGTCACCACTGGTTCATCATTGAGCAAGGTGATTTCAAGACCTAATTCTTCCTTTGTTTCTCGAACACAACCTTCTGCTGGATGCTCATCGTGATCCATGTACCCTCCTGGTAGGGTCCAGAATCCACGAAAGTGTCCACGTTCAACACGACCCAGTAATACTTGGCCCCTATCGTTGGATATCATGACCTTGGAAACAAGTCGATGCAGCGATCTGTAAATTGCCTCGCGAGCGATTGGGTGAACCGCATTATCGCTGATGAGGTCATCCTTCAATGCCCAGTGGCTTGGCCAATCTATTTTTGGATAACCTTTGATCACCATGCACACTTGGTCGCCGAATCTTATGCGAGTCGGTCTAAATTCCAGCCACGGAATTTCCATAGCATCGATTTCACCTTTTGTGGGCAGGCGTAAGGTCGTATCCAGTCGAGTTCGTCCAGGTGTAGGAAGCATTGGACCATGACCCGACTCATCGACCAAGAGCACCCTCCCATCGTGCTCAAGGTGGACCACTTCCGTCGGGTGCATGAGCCTAGGCTGCCACCGTGACAAATGAATGCTCGTATCCTGACGCTTAGGCTTTTGATTCGTTCCACTCGACTCATCATTCAAGTACCGGTGTGATTTCGGGACAACCATGGGATTCAAGCAACTTAATTCAACAGGCTGGGCAATGACCTACCTCGTTTGGGATGATTCAACAAATCAGGCCACTCTGATTGATCCGGTGTACGACTTCATGGACCACTATGTTGGCGTTCTCGATGAGATGAACCTTACTTTGGCGTTTGCAATGGCAACCCACACTCATGCCGACCACATCACTGCATGCTTTTCCTTACGAGAGCAATTTGATTGCGAATATGTTATGTGGCATTCGACAGCCTGCCTTGGTGTATCAAAATACGTTAATGATGGTGAAACCATCAAGATGGGTGAAACAGTTTTCAAATTCCATCACGCTCCCGGTCATACCAACGACAGTATGCTGATTGAAACGGGTGATTATGTCATGACGGGTGATTTCCTATTCACTGGCTCTGGAGGCGTAGGTCGTGACGACTTGCCCAGTGGCCGTATACGTGTTCATTGGGACGCATTGGACGTTCTTGATCGATTGGAAGGTCATCTTCTTGTCTGCACAGGCCATGACCCCCCCGGTACAGAAATGCAAACTTTGGACTGGAATCGTGAACATAATCCAGTACTGAACATGAATTCATACAATGAATATGAGGCATGGCAAATCGAGGTCAGTGCTGGTTTAGGGTCCGTATCAAAAATCAAAACGGCAGTTCCTGCAAATTTGTTTGCCGAAATTCCAGAAAATATTCCTTGGCTCGACTAAAATTGATGAACATCGGATGCGAATCCCTTTCAAGGGTCACTGTGGCGCAGAATCATGCGCTCCTCTTCTGCACGATGCATCTTGATTGTTTTGGGCCTTCAATTGCTCATGGTCGGTGCCTCAGCAGCACCACTCATGTCCTCAATGAATCCAGCCGGTGATTTTGAGCGAATGGATGAAGCTTTGGAAGAAGCATTGGAAACTTCCCCATTTGATGCGACATTATCAGTTGTGTACCAACTGAACAGCGAAGTGACTTCTGAAGATCGAGAG
The DNA here is from genome assembly GCA_964015875.1 of uncultured Candidatus Poseidoniales archaeon. GTDB lineage: Archaea > Thermoplasmatota > Poseidoniia > Poseidoniales > Poseidoniaceae > MGIIa-L1. Next base: position 186,850 of record CAXHEV010000002.1, on the reverse strand, counting down.
TGGCTTGAAGACCACGGAGCAGAACTTCTTGGCGAGGCTCCACTGGTCGATGGCGGTTTGTTGGAAGCTTCAGCCACCAATGTCCGTGTCATATCAGAATGGTCGAGAACGGAATATCTCGAACTCAACCGAGAATTGGAATTTTTCTACCTCCCTTCAGAATGGGGAGGGGAACCTCTCCCGGGTGTCATGATGCATGAGACAACTCATGTGGTCAATGCAACAACCTCGTGGCATCGTGCCATTATCAACACCGACGGAACGATGGCCTTCGACACAGACATGGCCTTTAGCGAATGGGATGGAGATGGAACCGCAATCGTCGATCTCGACACAGGAGTCGATGCCGGGCACCCAGATTATGATTATCTCGGCCCGTGGACAGGTGAGAAAACATTGTACTCAGCAAAGTGGGATGGTGTATGGACTGAAACACGCAACTCAGATACATCTTCTGGCCACGGGACTCACGTTGGTGGTACCATCGCTGGAAATGGTGATGCAAGCGCCGGTCGTCGTGCTGGTGTCGCCAAAGGTGGCCAGTTGGTAGCACTTGGTACCGGTGATGGTGCTTCGATATTTGCTGCTGAACAAGGATTAGAATGGACGTATCAGCATTCGATGCCAGGCCAAAATGAGTACCATATCAGGGTCGTTTCGAATTCCTGGGGCACAGATGGTGATTATGATCCAAACGGAGTCATCGCTCAACTCACTGACATGCTCACCTACGAGAATGGTGTTGCCGTCATCTTCGCTGCGTCGAACTCAGGCGGCAACGGTGGTGAGTGTGGTGGTGGATTGAAGACCAATGTCTATGCAAATACGCCTTCAGCAATCTCAGTTGCAGCCCTTACTCACGATGGCACAGCCGTTACTTCTTTTTCCAGTCGAGGGTGCATGAACCAAATGCATACATGGCCAGATGTCGGAGCTCCAGGTCGAGATATTTGGGCAACAGCTCCTCGCGGTACAGCTATTGACGCCTCGACCAAGACTCAAGGTGATCTGTACTACATGTCCATTTCAGGAACCAGTATGGCGACACCACACGTCGGTGGAATGGCAGGTCTAATGCTCAACGTAGCACCATCGCTTACCGTCGCAGATTACCATCGTGAAGATCACGATGAGGGCGATTCTCTTGTCGGTGGCGAAGGCACTGCCGCTTACGGACAATTCGATGATTGGGATACTGCCAATTATTCTCGAGTTCATGAACTTGAATTGATCTTGGAATTGACTGCTAAGTATGATGGCATGGCGAATTCTTGTGAAGATGGCAATGCCGATGATGCTTGTAGTGACATTCCTGCAGATTGTTATCTCTCCGCCACAGGACGCTGTCATGACTGGCGTGTTGGACATGGTCTTACCGATGTTGATGCTGCGGTAGCACTTGCTCGCACGCTACAACTCATGCGGGATCAAAACGACGACGGAATTGTTGACAACCCAGAATACACGGTCTGGGATGCTTTCGAAATTTACGATGCTCTTCGTACTGAGGAATCGCTCAACGTTGACACCGATCGGGTTCGTCATGCTTGGAAGGGTGATTGGAATAATTTCAACAATGGTCAAGATGGATTGGTCTATTACACCGAAGATGCCCACTATGTTTGGATCCCCAATGGAACCTACAACATGATGGTGCAATTCACTCCTACAGAGGTCGATGTTGAAACGGCGCAAATTGGTAATTTGCAAATGGAAATTGATCTCGGTGAAGACGGTTCCAATGATGCACAAGGTCAAGGTACCCGTGTTTCTGACACTTGGATTTATGACTTGGATGTCGACTCATCTCATTGGGGTGCATGGGCAGAATTTGACGTGACTGGCCAAGCAATGGCCTTCCTCGGTCTGTTTGAAGATGCAGAATTCTTCGAAGCTAGTATTCCTTACACTGTCGATGTCGTCCTCACACTCGATCTCGCCACACCAGTAGATATCTCGATCCCCCAGCGCCCAGATTTCTATTCAGATCTCGACCCAACAACTCGTTCCGACAACTGGGATGACTCCTATGAAGGACAGTTAACCTTCACACGCCCAGTCTACAATCAATCAGCACTCATGCAAATGATTCAGCCAAAGGTCATGATTGAGGAAGAAGAACGGAGCTTCTTTAGCGCTCTTGGTGAGGTCTTTGCAGAATTTACTGGGGCATCAATGGTGTTCGGAGTGTTCGCATTACTGGTCGCACTTGGCGTTGGATATACACTTCGTAATTCACGTGAAGATACACCACTGGTGCTCGTCATTGACGATGCGATTGATGCTGACCTTGAAGATTGAATCACAACGGATTATCCGGAATTGTACCCTTGAATTCAGAAGCAGGTAGTGCCTGAAGATCAGCAAATGTGAGCTGATCAGGCGGTGCTTCATTCAGTGTTGTTAAGCGTTCTTTCATCTCCATTCGAACGTGGAATTCAATTCGCCCTTTGGTTCTTGTAAGGTCGTAAGAAAGCGGGTTGACCGCTTCAATAATTTGCTGTTCAAAATCATCCTTGACTCGTGTCCCTCGCCATAGCGAGTATCCCCAGCGGAAGGCAATACCTACAACAGCCGCACCATAAAGAAGCATCAGGATCGACGTTGCAAACAATACAGCATTCCCTGACCTTGATTCATCGAGAAGGTTTCGCCCTATGAGGAAGACCAATCCAATACCGACAAGCGGTTTCAAAATACTCTCGAGCCACTGGTCGACAGGAACCAACCGTCCCTTTGCTGGGTCGACAAACACCAAGTCTGATTCAAACGCAGTGTTCATGACGCTTAACGCCCCAAGCAAGACAATGTACAGACCTGTGGCCACCGCCAACTCAATAGCCCAATTGTCGAGGTTGAATGTCCAGTGGATAATCAACCATGCAAACAGCCCCAAAAAAGCTCCTTGAGGGACGTGGTTAAAGTGAGTGACGTGGTGTGAAAATTCATTCATTTTAGTGCTGGTTTCAGTGATGCCACGGTGTGGTTTAGGAATGTGAATAATTTGCCAGTGCATTAATTTCTCAATTGCCGTGAGCCCTTTCACCAGCAATCGTTGTCGAATCAACAATGTTTCAATCAAGATCAGCATTGGCAAACCTAGGATGATGACCGGGAGCGCCATCACTGCTGCAAGAGGGAAAATGATAATGGTAGGAAGAAGGAGAAAATGTGACAGGGTCAGTGGGTGAAACAAATCTGCTTCAATCAAACGCTGTTTGCTTGGCTGTATGTGGAGGCTTCGTGCAACATCATCAAGCGTTGCCCGAAATGGAGCGACCTGCCTTCCGGCGTCAATGATTTGAAGAACAGTGTTTCGATATTGGGATTCTTCATGACCTCTGCCGGTAAACAATTGCCATGCAATTCTCATTGGAAGGGCAAGAAAGAGTGGTATTGAAAGCAAACCAAGGGCCCACAACAACGCATTGACATCGACTTCTGCCATAGGACCCCTCACCTTACCGCATGCGAATGACCGTTTCAAACATTGGGGCTTTGTTCCAACATGGCCTAAGATTCATGACCCTTCTCGGTTGGACGGCCAACATGGCGAGGATCGCTGTGACAGATGGTATGGCTAAAGACGCGGTATCCCTCCTCGAGCAATCAGGTCATGAAGTCGTCCTCGGTACGATTTCTAAAGGCGATTTAGTTCAAGGCGCTCTTTCAGAATTCGATGCGATAGTTGTTCGCAGTGCCACAAAACTTCCGGCCGAGGTGATTGCAGCCTCCGGTGACCGTCTTTCCGTAATTGGACGAGCGGGTGTTGGTGTTGACAATATTGACATTATTGCTGCTGCTAAAGCAGGCATTCCTGTTGTCAATGCGCCTCGTGCCTCGACTCAATCAGTCGTCGAATTGACCATTGGACATCTTCTGGCATCCCTGCGACACATTCCACGTTCTGACCGTAGTTTACGGGATGGTCGTTGGGAAAAGAAGGCAATGAAAGGGACAGAATTGTCTGGGAAAAACCTCGGCTTGATTGGGTTTGGAAGAATTGCTCAAGGTGTTGGAGCTATTGCCCAAGCACTTGGAATGATCGTTCATACCTATGATCCCTACCTCCCTCCGAAGGTGGCAAAAGCCCAAAACACAACACTTCACAAAAATGTCGACACACTTTTTGGAAACTGCACGCACATATCCATTCACTGCAACCTGAATGATGAAACCCACCATTTAGTGAATGCAGAGCGCCTCAAACTTATGCCTGGGCGCTCAAATGATGGTATTGCCTGTGGGAATCACATCGTGAATTGTGCCCGAGGTGGAATCATCGATGAAGATGCTATGCTTGCGGCACTCGAGAAGGGGACTCTTTCCTCCGCAGCACTCGATGTCTTCGAAATCGAGCCGGTGCCTGCCAGTGCACCCCTTTTGCAGCATCCACACTTCCATGGTACCCCCCATATCGGAGCCGCAACAATGGAAGCTCAAGCGCGTGTCGGCCGAGATATCGCTCTTGCCATCATGAAGGTGCTTGATGGAGGCGTCTGTGAAACGACGGTCAATAGCCATCTGCTTGGATGATTCACTTTCACTTGCATCAGCGAGGGTCATGCCAAAGATGGTCCTCATCGAGTCGTTGTGCAAGGTATGGGTCGAACAGTACCAACATGGCGGATGCGAATTGAAGATGAACTCGGTACATTGGAGCCGTTTCGCCGTGCGCTTCCATTTGCCGAAAAACAAATGTTCGACGAACTCCTCAACGGCGTTCGTCAGCGAAGAACAGCTGGTGGTATGCTTCCTTCGCATGAGGTTTGGAAGCCAATGCTGTTGTCCATGATGCTCGAATTGACATCACAAAACATGCGATTGCAGCAACGTGTGGAACGGCTGGAAGCAGCGAGGATGGAGACGGATGATCGGAACAATTCTTGATGTCCAAGCAGCGCCGAATGGGACTTCCTTGGATGTGTGGTTAGTTGGAGAGACTAACGGGTCGATGAAACTCAATATTCCGTGGTGCCCTTCACTTCACGTTCATGCCAATCGTCAACGCCTGCAACACCTCTGGTCGTGGCTGGAACAACCCGAAATTCGAGACCGTTTTGGTCTCGGCCTCATGCGTATGCATCGCTCCCGGTTGTCCCTTGATGCATCTGAAGTCGATGAGGTCCTCGAAATAGATGTTCACAACTGCTGGCAGTTAAAAAAAGTGGCAACGCATATTGAATCGAGAGGTCAGTATAAGCATTATACCCTCTATTCTGTCGATGCACACCTCGCTCAACGATTCCTCCTTGAACATCGTATCAAGCCCTTTCAAAAAGTTCGTTGGGATGGTCATGTGTTTCATTCAGAACCCCATGACGAAGATCTCTTCCCCAATCTGACCATCGTTCACTTGGGGTTTGCCTACCAGACAGCGAATGGATTTCATAGTGATGAAGCCGAAATAGAACGAATTGAATTCCGCACTTGTTCACCAGACGGTACATGCGATACCTCGAGCACACCCTCCGTCACTTTGGTTCGGGATCACAACACTTGCGCATCGCATTTTTTACAACGTCTTGAACAGACCATGGAAAAACTCGATCCAGACGTTGTTGTTACGCATGGAGGCGATGGTTTACACCTCCCGGCTCTGATCCGTATGGCTGCGAAGTGCGCAATGCCCTTTTCGCTAAGTCGAGATGGACGACCTCTGGAGGCCAGAACTTCTGCACGTACGATTCATTCGTACGGTCAAACCATGCATAAGGACGGCTACATCCCATTGTATGGACGCTTGCACATTGACCGAGTTGGCAGCTTCATCGTTCGAGAGGGTGGGCTCCAAGGTTTGTTTGAACTTGCCAGACACTCCCAACAATCGCCTCAAGACATCTCCCGGCTCTCACCTGGTTCTGTTATCAGTGCCATACAAATGCGTACAGCCATGGAAGACGGCGTTCTCGTGCCTTGGAAAAAGAACCGTCCCGAAGATACCAAAACTGCTTGGTCGTTGCTGCATGCAGATCGAGGAGGTCTTTACCTCGATAGCCAACCTGGTGTCTACGAGCACGTCATCGAACTTGATTTTGCGAGCCTTTTTCCAAGCATTATCGCCACGCGAAACATATCCACTGAAACGCTCAACTGCCCCTGTTGTCAAGCCGATAAAGCACCATCTGCAGCCGCCTTTGTACCCCTTCATCCTGATGAAGCAGAACGAACGTTCAGCGAACGCCATACTCGAAGGCACCTGGGCGCAGGTTTGTTTCCAGTTCGCTCAGCACAAGCTCTCCCAGTGCCGGGTTTATCCTCACACACATGTGCCCGAGTTCATGGATTCCTTGGACGTATTGTAGCGCCTCTTATCGAACGCCGTAGGTTTTTGAAAACGAAGGTGAAATCCAAAGGGGATTGTTTCGATCAACAACAAAACGCCCTCAAATGGTTGCTTGTCACCTGCTTTGGCTACACTGGCTACAAAAACGCCCGCTTTGGACGCATTGAAGCGCATGAAGCGATTTGCGCATGGGCGAGGGACATTCTTCTGGAAACCATTCAGATGGCTGAGGAAGATGGTTGGGTAGTGCTTCATGCCATCGTTGACTGTGTTTGGATTCAAGACCGAGGACAACGAACTCCGGAGCAACGAGTTCATGATGCCCACGCTTTTGCACAGCGAGTTTCACAGCGCGTTGGTATCCCGCTTGAATATGAAGACCTTTACCGTTTCATCGGCTTTGTTCCAAGTCGTGTTCATGGTGCTGGTTCCTTGACCAAGTACTGGGCCTATGGACAGCACGGACTCAAGGTCCGGGGGATCGAAGAGCGTCAACATTCCACCTGTGGATGGGTTGCGCATTTGCAACGCCAAGCACTCCAGTTGTTGATCGAACATTCTGATGACCAACAGGGTATCCCCACATTCGATGGTCAGGTGGCTGTAGCTCGATTGTTACGACAGCATCTGAATGCCCTTGAGAAGGATGATGTCAGCTTACTCGATCTCGTGGTTGCCCGCCGAATTAATCGTGAACTTGGAGATTTTGATGTGGCTACATTGGCGCACGCTGCTTTGCTTCGAGGACGACTTCAGGGCGTCACAGTGCCTCCCGGTGGAAAGGTTCGATTTGCAGTGATTGCTTCGAAGGGAACCGTCCAGCACGAACGCGTTCTCTTGGTCGAAGAACTGACCGGGCCCAATCCTCCTTCTGGTCGGCCAGATATTGGGCATTATACTGCTCTTGCCATTCGTGCTATTTGGGCAATTCTTGCTCCATTTGGATGGGATGAGGAAGAGGTTTCTATGGGGCAAAAACGCATTACTCTTGAATCGTTCAAAGGTCAAGATGAATCATCATTAAGTCCAGCGAATTGAGGTTCACTTTACTGGTTTGGCTCGATGTACCGCCTCAATACATTCTGGTTTTGTGGCCACTGACCAGTGCTTCCACTTGGCTCATGTGATAGCCATCGCCGGGTATTTCGTCCTCGACCCCTTACATGCTCAATCAGCTGATGAGATGAATTTCGTTCGACCATCGTGAGTAAGTGTTGGTGTCGTTTCGACGTTGGCATATGCTCTGTGATGATGAGAACAGCAACGTTGTTGAGCACGGCAACAGACTGCAAGTGTTGGATGAGTTGGCGCATCAGGCAACGCGCCTCATGGTCACCAACCTGTCGGTCAAGGTGCATGGCAAGTGGCGCATCAATAATGACCAGTGGTGCCGCCGTAATCGACACTTCACATTCCAAGCGTTGAATCAGTGTTGCCAGTTGGTGGACTGTGAATCCACGCCCAACATACAATCGATGCAGATGATCTCGAGCTGAGGCTTCGCTTCTGGGGAACCGACGAAGGATACGAGTAGGGTTCATTCGCGATGCACCATCAATCCAATGCACACATTCCCCTCGCAAGAGTGCAGAAGCCGCCCATGTTTCAGCGTATTTTCGCATCGTACGCCCAGCATGCCCGTGCCCGCGAAGTTGGTAGATGTGCCCTCTTTTCGGGGCAATGACTGAGAAGTCAAGGGGCCGTTCAAACCGTTGAATTGATGCATTTGTTGCCATACCTCGGAAGGTTGTGAAGGGGGCTCTCTTTCCTTCCCCCCACCCTTGCGAAAAAAGTGAATGTAGTCGTGTGGATCTTGTCATCAACTTGAAACACCGTGGACACTGGACACGTGGTATGAGGGAGGATTCGGCAGAGTCCTTGCAAGAGAGCGAACGTATTCTCGTTCACTGTGATCTGGACGCTTTTTTTGCTGCGGTCGAAATTCTACATCGCGACTTAGATCCTGAGCGTCCGTTAATCATCGGTTCTGACCCCCAAGGGGGCAGAGGACGGGGTATTGTTTCGACTTGTAATTACGCAGCGAGGGCTTACGGAATTCGCTCTGCGATGCCGATCGGAGAGGCTTGGAGGCGATGTCCAGGCTCCCCCTTTGGTCCCGGTCATTACATTGGAGGGACGCGTGGATTGTACAGTCGTGCTTCACGCAAGGTTATGGCCATCTTGAAAGAGCCAGCTGAGCATTTTGAGAAAGCAGGCATCGATGAGGCCTACCTTGACATTACACAAGCAGTGAATGGCGACTGGGATGCGGCTTATGCAATGTGCAGGGATTTGCAACGTCAAATCGTAGAGGAACTCGGTTTAACCGCCTCATTTGGCATAGCACCTACCCGAATCCTCGCAAAGATGTCGAGTGAAATCAACAAGCCAAACGGTATCTTTCGAATGCTTCCGGATGAAACATTAGATTTCTTTGTCGGCCGTTCTCTGCGGGACGTGCCTGGTATTGGACCAAAAAGGGCGACTCAGCTGGCCGAATGGGGCTTCAACACCGTAGACGAAGCATATGAACTCGGCGAGTTGGCCCTCGGTCGAATTGCAGGCGAACGCTTTGCCTCATGGTTAATTCGAGTGGTTGACGGTGCTACCAGCAAGGAAGTAAGTCCTTTGAGAAGTCGTAAATCAATCGGTAAAGAACAAACTTTTAGGACAGACCAATCGGATAAGGAGAAGGTCCTCAAGCATCTTCATTCACTCGTCGAACGGGTAATGACGAAGGCGAAATCGATCGGTGTTGCGGGACGCCTGTGTGAGGTTAAAGTGAGATACACCGGGTTTGAAACTCATACCCACGGCCGCTCGATTCCGGTTGCTATGGATGATGTGGATGTGTTTGCAAGACTTGCAGAGCGCCTCTTCGCGCTGAACGTTGATCACAAGCGTTCCGTACGTTTGATTGGTTTCAGGCTTGGCCAACTTGCAATGCCTACGACACGGCAAGCTAAACTGCTGCTCGAAGAGGAATGAACCTCATTCAAGTGAATGCATGCGGGTCAGTATGGCGGTGAACGCTTTCAATTCCTCAGGAATAACCACGCCACTCACTGGTTGGTTCAAGGAGATGCCTTGTTCCTTCTTGTACCCCCAAGTGTCGCTGTTAAACGTCTGTAAACTGGATGAAATGGCACGCAAAGCATCACCATGTTCAGTACCAACGCCAGTTTCTGGATGGGGTGCTTCAGGAAACGCATCGACATCCACTGAGGATTGGCCATAGATTGTTGACGACACATGGTGAGTAAAGAACGGACAGACTGGTGTGAACGCAGACATGAAGTCACGCACCACACGGTGGAGGGTCCATGCTGCTTGTTTGTCTTCATCATAGAGGCGTGATTTGACCATTTCTAGGTAGTGGCTCGGTAAGACACCGGTTCCAAATGTTTTGAGCGCTTGAGTTGCAGTGTAAATATCAAGATTAGACCATGCTTGTTCTACAGTATTCATTGTTGTTTGGAATTCTGCCAAGATCCATTCGTCTTCGATAGCGAGTCCATCTGGTCGGGTATCAAGGTCCACAGGGACTTCGAATTGGGAGGCAAATCTTGCCACATTGAACAACTTGGTCAATACACCAAAGTATTTCTTTTCAATTTCTTCAGGATTGATATGAAAATCATCACCTACCTGTGCATCGCATGCTTTCCAAAGGCGAAAACATTCACTACCAATTTTGTTGGCACGCAGGCTTACGGTTTTGTCCGGTCCCTTGACTTTCCATGAACCTGTTCGGCCGCCTGCACCACATTCTAACACGGAATCAGCGTCGATTCCATTGCCCAGGGATTTGCTCATTTTACGACCCCAAGGATCCATTCCAAGTCCATCAATCCAGACATGTTTAAACCCGGGTTGATCAAGCAGAAGAGTGGATTTGAGAAGGGTATAGTATAACCACGTTCGAACAATTTCCTTGCCTTGTGGTCTCAGGGCGGTCGGGAATGCCTTTTCGAAGACTTCTGGTTGGTTGAGATAACCGCTCACAAAGAGATTAGAATTTGAAGAATCCATCCAGGTATCAAACACTTTTTGCTCTCCGGTAATGGTGCCGAGAGTTTCCTTCATCTCGCTGAACGAGCCGAGAGATTGGCGAGTATTTCGGTCAAGAACCTCACTGCCATCTGGTGGTGATTGGCACCATGGTTGAACATACACACCGGTAGGTGGAACAATGATTTTTTCTTCGTCATCGCAGTACCAAATGGGTATTTCGGTATGGTACCAACGGCGTCTTGAGATTGGCCAGTCAATGCTGATGTTGTCCATCCAATCGAGGAGAAATTGCTTATTCCTCTTAGGATGGAATTCAATAGATGCTGCATGTTCTCTAATCCTCTCTTGAGCATGAGTTTGGCGCACATACCATTCCTTCAGCAGAATGATTTCAACCGGGTTTTTACCTCGCTCAGAGACTGGAATTTCCTGTTCACGTTCGACAACTTGGACGAGTTTTCCTTGCTCCTCAAGGTGTTCAATTGCAGCCTTTCGTGCTTCAAGAACAGTTTGTCCAGCGAATGGTCCTGCAAGTTCTGTCATTCGCCCTTCAAGATTAATGGCTTGGAACGGGGTGAGCCCGAGTTCTCGGAACACGGCCACGTCGTTCTGGTCACCAAAGGAACAGACCATGAGGACACCACTACCAAAGTCCGACTTTACGGACGAATGAGTTTGAATCTCAACGCTTGTTTCTCTACCATTAACTGGCATTGGTAGCTTAATTCGTTGACCGACCAGATGAGTGTACCGATCATCGTCTGGATGCACGACGACGACACCACAAGCACAAATCAATTCAGGACGAGTGGTGGAAATGACGATATTTGTACCGTCTTCACATGTCCATTCAACATCAACAAGTTTGGTTCGACGCGGTAATCTCTCAACTTCGGCATCGGCAATTGTTGTACCCTCAACTGGGTCGTAGATGTTGGGCCGCAAATCTTCGATAATCGCACCACTTTTGAACAATTCAATGAAAATCGACTGTGTCACTGTTCTGTATTCTGGGGAATCTGTAAGGTACTCACGGTCGAAGTCACATGATAGCCCAACACGGCGGGCCGTCTTTCGCATAGCTTGAGTGAATTCTTCAATCGTGGTTTTGCACAGTTCCAAAAATTCGGCTCGGTCGTAGGTTTTCATTTTACGCTTGGTATTCTTTTCCACAGTGAATTCAATGTTGATTCCATTCCTGTCAACGCCCCATGGAAAGTATACTTCTTTTCCAAGCAATCTCTGAGAACGAGCAATGACATCGATCATTGAGTATTGGGCGACAGCTCCGATGTGCCATGTTCCTGATGGGTAAGGCGGTGGAGTGTCGATGACAAACATCTCTTTTCCGCTGTCTGGATTAAATGCATAACGGCGAGCATAGACTTGTGGGTCTTCCGCATGTGCTTCTTGAATTCGCTTTTCAAGGTCAATCGACCATCTTTTGTCACTTAGCGTCGGGGCTGGCATGTGCCTCACCTGGCCCCACACGCATCAATGGTGCGGGTCCGTTTGACGCTGACAGGACTCACCTTTCAAACCAACGGGTACGGTGAATGGTCTTGATGTGGTCTCTTTAGAATTCAAATTTGAAAGGTCAATTCGTAGGTAGGGCTTTGAAGTGTGTCTCTCCACACTACATACAAGGGGGTTCGCTATGGTAGATGATGAAGCATCAAAATCCCCCAATAAGTCGTCGGAAAGCGTTGTTGAGCGAATGTCCAACCTTGCTGACTACAGTCGCTCACGTCTCCAATCTGGTGCCGTGGATTTGAGTGCTCGAGTCAAGGAATTCAAACCGAAAGATGCTCTGGATGCTGTTTTGGAAGCACCAGACCGTTTCAAACGGGAGTGGCAGAAAAATGGAGCAACAGGTGCCATTACTCGCTTTCCTCTTGCTACTGTGATTGTGTTCTTGATGATGACAGCCTTTTTCGTCACCCAATCGGGTTTTCTCGATAACACTCGTTTCGATGACGACCCTGATAATCCAGCCCTCAATGTGAACGGCGATTTAGAGGTGTACCTGCCTGATGGTTCTAAAATTGCAGAATTATTGAGTAAAGTCGAAGAAGATTGGACCACCAATGTAATGGTCGTTTACATCGAAAGTGAGACTCGGAACATCACTGACCAGCGTGTTCTTCAAGAGATCAGTTATGTCGAAAATAAACTTAATCCAGAACTCTCTGATCCAAGCGATGACGTCATCTACATCCTATCCATTTCGACCGTCTTGAAGGAAGTCAATTCCAGTGCACCCCGTGTGAGGAAGGCGTTTATCGATCAAATCGGACAACTGGGTTGCAGTGCTCAAAATAATGATGACAATGATTGTGCGTCTTCGAGCTTTACAGATGCACTAAACAGCGTTCTTGACGACACGACTTCACAACTCGAGGGTGGCTACGAAATTCCATCTCAGCAAACCATTGACTTGGTGATAGGGGAAATGTATGAAGATGATGGAACTCCGACACCAGGGCTGGATAAACTGGCACGGGATATTAGCGATGGTGCTGTTGACGAACCTGATGGTACACTGGACCGGGCCATCATGGCGATTGCAGTCACTGAAAATAAACCAGCGAAAGAGATCATCGAAAACACACAGACTCTTCTCGATAATATCAGCGTCACCCCAAGACCCTGTGAATTCAACGCCGATGGCACTGCTGCACCCGGAGGCGAATGCACGTGGGACGATTTAGGTTTGACCATGACGCTTACTGGCCCAGTTCCAATCACAAATTCAGTGACAGAATTTTCATTCAAACTCTTCTGGCAAATTTTCCCATCTGCGGTCGTCCTTGTCGCCATTGGTTTGTTTGTATTCCACTCAGATTTACTTCAAGCTGGCATCACGGGAATACGACCGATACAGGGAATCAAAGTCGTCATCATCTCAGGCCTGCCAACCCTATGTGCCGTTTTCTGGACGCTTGGAATTATTGGGTGGACAGGTTATGAGGTGACGATGACGGTCATCATTGTTGGACCAATTTTACTTGCGCTTGGGGTATCGTATGGATTGCACATCACCAATCGATATGCCGAAGAAGGCGGGACAAAATCTGAGAAAATGAAGGCGTCATTGTCTTCCACGGGTAAGGCTGTCTTTTTGTCCGCAGTGACGACAGTCATTGGTTTCATTTCACTTGTGTTTACGCCGATGGCACCGATTCAAACTGTGGGAATCGCTCTCTCAGGGGGTATTGTTGTTGTTTACGTGCTCACCATGTTCATGGTACCCAATCTTACGCTGCTTCTCGATCTTCGAAAACCAAAACATCCTCCGCTTCGGGCATTCGAAGTGTTGGTCGAAGTCCCTGTCAAACGAAACGTTGGCGTCATTGCAGTGTTTGTTTTGTTAATTCTGTTTTCAGCCACTGTCGGACAAGCCAATGTGGAAGAGAACATCGATCTGCTCGGTATGGCACCTGAAGGAGAATTGCCGGTTGTCAAGATGAAGCAGTACAGTAAAGAATTCAGTTCAGGTCAAATTGGAATGGTCCTTATTGAATCTAATATTTCGGGCAACACCAATGACAATGATCAGTCCAATGACGATCCCGCGGCGAATCTCCAAGCGATCGATGAACTGGAAGGATTGCTCAATACTGTCGATGACACGACTGCTGTTTCAATTGTCTTTTTGATGAAATCTACGGGTATTGCACCAACTGTTTCGGGAACTGGTTTGAACGAAATAGTCCAAGCAAATCCACTCATACCTCCTGACGTCAAAGAAACCGCAGCGGTTCTCTTGGATAATTCTGTGACACAAGACGCTTCGTTTTGGGACCTGTTGATGGCCCCTGACGACTTTGGCCTCCCTGGTGGCCCTGAGAGTGAAATTTTCCTCCTCAACGTGTTTTACGCATCGATTACAGACGAAACACGTGAAATTTTCATCAGTAAGGATTTCAGTCGGAATTTGATTTATGTGGATATGCCTTACCTTCCAGTCGCTGCGACAAGCGCAATGGTAGACGACGTGAATGGCTTTGCCCAAGGCTTCTCCACTCCCTACCAAGGTGACAAGGCAAACGACCTTGCGGGCGTTGCTTCAACAGCAATAGAAGTCAATGAAATGATTGTCGGATCCCAATGGACTTCACTTGGCTTTGCTGTCATATTGACGTTGATTACCCTCGCTGTGGTGTTTAGGGATGTCAAGTACTCAATGTGGACAACATCTCCTGTTATTGCGACAGTGGCAATGCAATGGCTTGTCATGTGGCAAATGGATGTCCCTCTGTCACTTGTAACGGTCATGATTGGATCCATTTTGGTCGGTGTTGGAGTCGACTTTTCGATCCACATTGCCAATCGTATTCGTGAATTGGGTGGTGGCATCGATGCTATTAGAAGCGCAGCCATTGGTACTGGAATGTCTTTGTTCGAAGCAGCCGTCGTAACGACCCTCGGTATGCTTACAGCCTATCAAATTCCAATTCCAGAAATAAAGCCGTTCGTAACTGTCATTCTAATTTTGTTATGGGTTGCGGCCGCAAGTGCGTTGATTCTTTTACCAGCCATCTTCGTCACCCTCGAAAAAGCAGGTCTTGGGGCTGTTGGTGGTCGCTCTTCCATGGCGAAACGCCTTGGTCTTGGCGGGGCGAAACCAGTCGATATCGATGTTCTTGATGCCGCATTGGTCGACGAAGTTGTCGACGCCTGGTGAGGAACAGTTCATAGAAGCCCGACTGCTGGGTGAAGCATGGTCAACTGTTGGTTGATGAAATCTGAACTTGATGTTTACCCCTACGCACAACTTGTCGCAGATGGCTCGACTCACTGGGACGGGGTTCGTAATTACCAAGCCCGCAATATGATGCGTGACGTAATGAAAATTGGCGACCTCGTCCTGTTCTATCATTCCAACTGCAAACCTCCTCACGTCGCGGGTGTGGCACGGGTCTGCAAGGAGGGATATCCTGACCACACCAGTTGGGATGCGACAAGCAATTACCATGATCCAAAGTCCACACCAGAATCACCTCGATGGTTCATGGTTGATATCGAACCCGTGATTGAATTGCCAAACACCGTGCCACTTCAATCGGTGCGTGACAACCCCGCTTGCGAAAATATGTTGCTGATTCGAAGAGGCCAACGGCTTTCTATTCAACCGGTTGAAAACACTGATTTTGACACAATCCTCTCAATGAGCGGAATAACAAGGAAGGACCTCTAACTCAACCTTCATGAGTGTATTAAGCGAGGAAGAAACGGTGAGGCAATGTCAACAGAACAGATTCCTGTCGCTCCTCGAGCATCGAACATTGAGTATGCGATTCGGGACGTCGTTGTTCCTGCCACACAACTTGAGCAAGAAGGTCACACCATTCTCAAACTCAACATCGGTGATCCCATCGCATATCCTGGCCTTCCAACGCCTCAACATATGGTGGATGCATATTCAGAAGCACTTCAACAAGGGCATAATGGTTATTCGCCATCCTATGGTTTACCAGCGCTACGAGAAGCGATTGCAAAAGATGAGCGACAAAAAGGCTGGAACGCACAAGCTGAGGACGTCTATGTCTGCCACGGCGTGACTGAAGCGTTGCAGATTTTGTTCGCATCTGTGCTTTGTGATGGGGATAAGGTGCTCGCACCTGGACCCCACTACCCTCCTTACATGGCTTACCCCCAAATGTATGGTGCAACAACAGTCGAATACATGCTCAAGCCGGATGATGGATGGCGTCTCGATCTTGATGACATCAAGGCCAAAATGGATGATTCAGTGCGACTGCTTGTCCTCATTAATCCTAACAATCCTTGTGGCAGTGTTGCTAATGCAGCTGAAATCGAAGAGGTCCTAAGCATCGCAAAAGCATACCCTAATTGCATCGTGGTGGCGGATGAAATATACGACGGGTTAGACTTCACAGGAGAACAAGTTAGTGTCGCTAAATGTTCGAAGGATGTCCCTGTCATCTCCCTTAATGGTGTTTCCAAAGTTTACTATGCTCCAGGTTGGCGAATCGGCTACATGGCTATTCACGACCCGACACAACGGATGCATTTGGTTCGGGATGGAATTGAACGCATGCTCCGGTCCCGCCTTTGTGCCTCCACGCCAGCACAACTTGGATACTTAGCCGGATTGGAATCCGATCGAGCCTGGATGGATGTATATTCACAGAAAGTTGTAGCACAACGGGATGTTTGTGTGAGTCGGATCAGCGACATCGAAGGTTTGGAGGTACAATCTTCGGGAGGTGCCTTCTACATGTTCGTCAAACTCACTGATCCTAAATGGGCCGAAGATGACAAACAATTTGTACTCGATCTGCTTCATGAAGAACACGTATTGGTGGTTCACGGCAGTGGTTTTTCACCCGAATTAGGACGGGGGCATTTCCGTATTGTCTATCTTCCAGAAGTTTCAGTGCTCCACGAAGCGTTCGACCGCATCGAGAGGTTCTTAATTCGACATCGCTGATGTCACGTCGCCGATGTATTGATGGTGGATTGTTGTGAGGCCATGTCATGAAAGCGAGGGTAGGGAGGGTAAGGCTGGCCTTACTTGGCTCCCTTCTCCTGCTTCAATTGCTTCCCCAGGCATCAGCAGCAACAGTCACAGATGTCAGTGACTTCAAATTAGAATATTTTTACCCCGCTATCGTGGCTTTTGCTATTGCCATCCCCGTCTGGCGATGGTTCATCCCCAAGCAACTTGCTAATCTTCAAGTTGCTTTTGAGATCGATGACGACCTGTATGAAGTTCACCGCATCACCCGCAATGTGGATGATGCAAGGGCGTTGTTGAAGGAAGGGGGGACAGCTTTCGGCGTTGGTCTCTATGTCATGGGGATGACTGGTGTGCTTCTGCTGATCACTGAACTTTTGTTTAACCCTGAGGTGTATTTCCTTCCGAATCTCTTTTTGATTGGTGTTTTGATCTTAATACCTGTATTCATATCCCCTTGGGAGACGTTGAATGCCCAACTTGTTGGAACCCGATCTTCGAGTGGAAAATCAAAGGGGTACGTCAAATTCGTACGCAGGTTAACGACATTGCTTATCTTGTCGGGAGCAACGTTTGCAGTTGTTCTATACGGAAGTTCACAAAGTGATGGGGCTGCCGCAATTCGTCCAATATGGGTGGCAGCGGCAATGCTGACATTTATGGCACCGACCATTTTTGCATACGGTCGAATCATGGGTGCATCTTGGAACATGATTCTCATCAACAAATGGCGTACTGCAAACGGAAAGCCAAATCCAATTGACCCAGATAAGCCGAAATTTGTCAACCGGCTATTCTCGCTTCTGTTGGTTGTTTTCTTGTTAACGATGCCCATCACTGCCCTGAATGGAATCATTACTGTCTATCACATCTTATTCAACGATGTACCAGAACAACGGGCTTTTGATATCCTCAATTACGGTGGCGTTCTAGGCTACATGGTCTTTGAGCGAGTTGATATTATCGCCCAGATTTTATTTGAATGGCAATTTATCAAAGAACTACCACAATTCCTCTCATTGTACCTTTCAATGAACATCGCCATTGTCGGTTTGGCGTTCATCTTTGAGTTGACTCGAAACTTGGTGCTTGGTGGACAAACTTTCGGTGGATTGTTTGGGGTGACTCTGGACACGCCTCGAGAAATAAGAACTGAGGTCGAGGCGCAATCCCGCCAATTGATGTTTGCGTTTGCAGGTTTTTCAGGGTATACAGTTCTTCTCCTTATCTTGGTTTGCTACAAAGAATTCGGAGCTTTGATGCCTTTTACAGATATCCTAGAAGCAGATCGATTTGGTTTCGATGAGCGAGCAAGGCTCGAAGCAACATGGATGTTCATTGCTTTAGGGCAAGCAGTTTTCCTGTTCACCTGGGCCCTTTCTATCATCCGATTCAAATCATTACGATCATTGCGTTTCGATCTGAATCCAGATGAACGTCGTGAAGGCGCAGTGACTTTTGCGCAAGGGGACTGGATGCGAAATCTCGTTGAAGACGCAGCCATCGCTGAAGACCTTGATGCACTGATTCAATTCCAAAGGCGCTCAATAGATGGAGATCCATCTCTCGTTCGTCACGAGAAAGCAAGGGCCCGAATGTGGGAGATGGCGATTCGTGGACTTTGGCCCAGTGCGATTGAAGAAGCGAAGAAGGTGCTTGCTCAATCTGGGGGAGACGATGATATCTGCCGCATGATTGTCGCCGTGGGTCATATGGCTTCGAGGCGTTTGGATGCTGCAAGAGAAGCTCTCCACGGACTACAACAACCGGAAGGCTACGATGAACCAGAATTACTCGCCTTCGTTTGTGAATGGCTGGACCCTTGGCAGGGAAATGCACAGGAAGATGATTTCTGGGATTGGGAAAACAACTCTTGCATCGACCATCTTCAAGTCCTAATGCGAATGCTTCGTGGGTGGCAACCCTCACCCACTGACCAAACCATTCACACCGATCGACTGACTCGCGTCGCTCAACTTTCTATGATCAGCCTGATGCGGGCACAGCGTAAGCACGACGATGCTCTCGATCTTTCGCTGCAACTTATCCGTGCAGAACCGCTTGGCGTTCGTCCCCGGATTGCAGCTGCACTGTGTTTAATCGACAAAGGTGATTGGCACAGTGCCCGCTCGATTCTATCAGAACTCAAGGCTAGTGATGGTCACGACCCTCGTGTCCTTGCTCTTGCTGCAATCCTCGGTCAAACAGTTGATACTCAAGATATGGAAGTGGCTTTGGCTGTCGGGGGAGGCAAGAAAGCCCGTCAATGGATCAACGATGCACCGGTCAATCCAGTTGCAGGTCTCGTGGTCAAGGGTGGCATGGATGAAGCCATCAACGCCAATGTGTTGATTGCTGCCCATGAAGCTACACGTCGAGGCATGCCTCCCAAATTCAGTTTTGGTTGGCTCAACTTGGTGTTCAATTTCTTGGTACTGATTCCATCTTGGATTGTACTTGCCATATTTGTTTACGGCCAGCAAGGACAACTATCTGGAATCTTAGTTTTGGTCACTCTCTTCCTTTTGCATATTGCTTCACGACGCTTTGCTCGTCAGCAACGTCGAATGATCAGGCACCGTGATCAGAAAGGGATGGTTGCTTATGCCAAGCGGATGAAGCGATTCAAGGTGAAACCCGAGCGTGGTAATATTCCAGTTGGCACCCACCTTTTATTATCGGGAATGCTCGTTACAGTGAACGGTGTAGTATTGGACCTTGGCCTTCCTGCCTGGCTCACCGTTCGCTTACCTAAAGACACAGACAAGGCAGTGAAAGCCCGCCTCAAGCGCCAATCGAAATCCATTCAGAAGTCACGCCCTCCGCGTCTTCAACCCCTTGGTGAGGGCTGGTGGCTCAAGCGACCAAAAGAAGAAGGTGCAGACACACCCGCTCTCGAGCGCCTCATCGGACAACCAGCATACCGAGGAAGGCAACAAAAACGTGCTAAGAAGAGTTCTTCAACCGCTCCAAAACGCGTCGGTTCCTCACGCCAAAATCCTCGTACAGTGACTGATGTTAATCTCGGCAACCGAGGTATTCCAACAAACACTCGTGTCTCTGAACGAGTTCAATCTCGGCCTTCGACAAGTAACGTCGTGGTGGGTAGCAAAAGAACGGGGCCAAATGTTCGCCCTGAGCCTACAAAATCTGACGATTCCGTTGATTTTAGCTGAGTGAAGGACAAACCTATCACGGCAATGGGTTCAAAGACCGGCCAATGAAAGAACTCCTCATGAGCAACGCACGTGGTTCGTGGTCCCCCGGTGAGTCTACCCTTTCAAAGGCGAATGCAGTCATGCAAGCAACCGCAGACAGTGGTGAACTGTATCGTCATGGGCTTGGTATGATCGCTTCTGAAAATATTGTATCCCCCATGGTGCAGAAAATTGTTGCAAGCGATCTTCATGGACGATACGCAGAAGGATTACCTGGTAAGCGATACTACCAAGGGTGCGATGATTTTGATACCATCGAAAGCATCGGAATTGACCTTGCAAAATCTGTTTTCAACGCCCCATTTGCAAATATACAATCCACATCAGGTACCGTTTCTAACATTGCTGCGCTCAAAGTTTTAGCAAAGCCTGGCGATGCCATAACGGCTGTTTCAACGGCAGATGGTGGACACATTTCGCACGCTCGAATGGGGGCAGTTGGACTTCGTGATCTCAATTTATCGACGTATCCATGGAATGAAGACCGGATGGAACCCGACATTGATGGTGCTTGTGCTCTCATTCGTGAACTGGAACCCAAGGTCGCCCTTATCGGTCAATCTGTCTTTTTGTTCCCTACGCCTTTGAAAGAAATTGCTGACGCTGCTCATGAAGTTGAGGCGAAGGTGATGTACGATGGAGCGCATGTTCTTGGTCTGATTGCAGGTGGTATGTTTCAAGACCCTTTGCGAGAAGGTGCAGATGTCATGACCGGTTCATCACACAAAACTTTCCCTGGCCCTCAAGGAGGATTCCTGCTCTCCAGCAGTGAAGACCCAGCCTTCCAAAAGCGTCTCAACAACGCAATTTTCCCAGGTGTTTGCTCTTCGTACCACTTGCACCACGTTGCTGGAAAAGTCATCGCATTGGCTGAGTTCGAAGAATATGGGGCTGCTTATGCGAAAGACATCGTAACAAACGCCAAACATTTTGCAAGTGCCCTCGCCGCAGAAGGATTCGATGTGCTTGCGGAAAGCCGTGGTTACACCGCCTCACACCAAGTTTTGACACGACATGGATCAACTGATTCCGGTGCTGGTGCTAAGGCTGCGAGACTGCTTGAAGATGCTGGTATTATCACGAATATGAATATGCTACCTGGTGACACCAAAGCTATGACACCTTCTGGATTACGTCTTGGTGTTCAAGAGTTAACTCGAGTCGGAATGGGTCCAAGAGAAATGGAAGAAGTGGCACAGCTGTATGCTCGTGTTCTCATCAAGAACGAGGACCCTCAATTAGTGAAGGCTGATGTGAAAACACTCAAATCCAATCATCAAGTTATTCGTTATTGTTTCAACGAAGATGAGAACACTGGATACCCGTTTTGAGTGAGTCCAATGGATACTGGGTCAAACCAAAGCGATAATGCACTGGTCACTGATCTCAAAGATGAATTTCATATGGTCAATGGCCGGATTCTCGATGCCTACGGCAGATCGTGGGTTGTGTGGAAAACGACCGATCTTTATGCATGGTGGCACGCTTTTGAATCAACTTGTCAAACTCCATTAGGAAGAAAATTAATGAATGCTTGTGCTGATCATGAAGAATATCTTTTGCGCCTCTCTGGTGCGCTTTCACGTGGACGGTTTCTGAAGAAAAGACGGCAAAAAGGCGTGATTGATGGCCGTTGGAAACGATATGGCTGGGGCGTTGTTGATTTGAAATTACAAACTGCGAATTCCTTGGTGTTTGCCCCGATTATATCCGGATTTGCTCTTGCAACAAAGGAGCAAATCAGCGGTCAGCGGTATAAGATGGAATGGAGACAAACTGGCCAACGTCTAATCCAGTTCGATTGGACTGAAGATGCTTCAACATTACCACCGGCACCCGAGGTTCCTTCCCTGCCCTGGGGGTCAACACACACACTGGCATTAGACCAAGTCGACTTATTTTCCGACTTCACATGGTCAAATGAAGGTTGGACGATTTCTGGAGAATCCGTATGTTTGCTACCGATGGATGCCTTCTCGAGGCTTTTTCACACCTGCCGTGCTTATCAGCATTCATTGACATCCGAGAGGGTTGCCGCGTGGTCAACTCCTGATTTCACTTCGGGTGATCGAACGGTGTTTCTCATGATATCGGCGTCGATGTCGCATCTCGTTAACGGGAGCGAACAACCAATCTACATCGAAAATACGGCCAGCTGGTCATCACTTGCCAATCATTACCTCAAACCATCTGGCTGGGGCACACCAATCTCAATTGATTCTCTAGACTCAGAGCATGGGGTTCGCTTTGAACTCGAAGATTCCCCAGTTCTTCCCTTTCTAACCGGATGGCTTGTTGCAATGTGGGAGCGAGGTCACGGCCGGACGTCCAAATTCAATTTAACAAAACCAACTGATTCATGGGTATTGGAAGTTGATTCTAGGCTGGACTACATTGAAGATTAGTGGTACGAATCTCGACAGGTTCATAGCACAATTCTGCCCATTTATGGTTAAGGACTATAACCACGACATGGAGTCGAGAAACTTGCACAGATGTGCTGGGTGTTCTTCATGTCGCTAAATCACAACCAAATGGCCTACGCTGCTATTGTTTCGACTTTGATTTTCGGTTCCATTTTCGTTGGTCTTTCTGGATACTTCCAAACCAGTGAGGGCATCGGTGGTTATGAGAGCGCTGCAGAAGACGACTTGTTTGGTAGCGGCACTGCGTTAGGAACCGCAATCGATACTGATGGCGATGGTCTGTCAGACGTTCTTGAAAACACTCAATATGGAACAGATCCAGAAGATCCGGACACCGATAAAGATGGCATGAGTGATGGTTGGGAAGTAGACCACGGCCTGAATCCTCTGGACAATGGCGAATCTGAGGACTTACTCCAAGATCCGGGCGAAGCTGACACCGAAGACGCCAACATCGCCAACGAAACAGATTCCTGGCCAGACCCAAGCCAAGGGCCAAATGGAGATCCTGACCGTGATGGTTTGATCAACAAAATTGAGGAAGAACTTGGTACTGACCCTCAACGCTCTGACACTGATAATGATGGGCTCAACGACCGCTGGGAGTCACTTTACACCATGACCGTTCAAACTCCTGGCGGCGATGTGACCCTCTTCGACCCACTCAACGGAAACTGGGATTGCTTGCTCCTCGATCAGGCTATGGAGGACACCCTTTCGACACGATTCAATGGCGAAGGTGATGTTGCAGATTGGGATGATCTTGCCAATTCACTTGGAGCACATTCCTGTGACATGGTCCTCGACACAGATGACGATGGACTTGCAAACTTCGAGGAAGAAACATTCGGAACAAACCCAACTGCACGTGATTCGGACATGGACTTGATCGACGACATTATTGAAGTGTCAAACGTATCCGTGGGACTCTTTGTTGGTGTTGGTGAAAACTGCAACATCCCACTGCTTGAATCAGTCACTCGAACAGCGCCATTCCAAGACCAAGACCGGTCTTGGTTCATGATGGACATGGACGGTGATGGGCTTCTCAACGGACCTTCTGACTGGGATACCGATGGTGATGGAATGCCAGATGGATTCGAATTCTGCTATTCGAATGTTCTCGATCAACCGAACAATAACGCTCTCGAAACCCTGAATCCAGCAAACGCCTCTGATGGCTACGGCGATTGGGACGAAGATGGAATGAACAACTACGAAGAATACCAAGTGGCGAACATCTTTGGCCCCACGAACTTCACTTCCCCATGGCGTATGGATACCGACCTTGATGGCATGCCTGATGGCTGGGAATCAACGAATGGCCTTCATCCAAGGGATGGTGCAAACGGAGACCTCGACCCAGATCACGATGGCTGGGATGCAGATGGCGATGGCGCTGTGCGATATGAAACTCTTGAATTCACAGCTGTTGTCATTGGTATCGATGTTGTGGAAGACCAATGGGTTGACGCAAATTCAACAGTGGCAAGAGCACAAATTACTCTTGCAGGTGGAAACAAGCAGACCATTCCTATGGTAGCTCCAGTTTCTGGCTATGTCTATGAGATTCACGTTTCGCTCGGAATGGCTGTTGAATCACGACTTTTCACATGGATGGAAATTGTCGAACCCGAGGAACAATTCACCAACTTGATGGAATACAATGCCCGTGATAGGGATGGAGACGGCATCATTGACGGCCGTTCCACAGACCCCCTGAATCCTGACACAGATGGTGATGGACTCATTGACGGTATTGAGGTCATGGGTTGGGAAATTCTTGTTGTGAACAACGGTGTTGTACGAACGTGGGTCACATCAGATCCCGGACTCTTTGACACGGATGAAGACGGACTTTCCGATTACACAGAATTCGCAACCGTCTGTACTGGCGGCTCAAATGCGTCAAACCCCGACACCGATGGTGACGGTCTTGGTGACCAAACAGAAGCGCTCGCAGGTTTCTCTTGGGAAGGAGTTGCTTACTTCACAAGCCCATGCATGTTTGATACCGATAACGATGGACTAGAAGATGGAGAAGAGGTCATCGCTGGCAAGGATAATTTCCTCACACATGCTAACAATTCTGACACAGACAACGATAGCCTCATCGATGGTAATGAAGTTCTCTTCGTGCCACGTCCGTTCCAAAATCCGACCAACCCACTCATCAACGACACTGATGCAGACGGGATGCTTGACGGTTGGGAGATGCAGGTCAAATCCACTGAAGATAACACCAATTCTCACAGCCTTTGGGTGGCCACATCAACATGGGAACGACCCGGTTGTGTGCCATCACAAACCAGTGATTGCACCATGAATCCTGGCGGATATGTCTGGCAAAACAACCTTGGTGGTTTCGTGATTGAGCCGAAGTACCAAGTTTCTGAAATGAACCTCACAGGCTTTTCCATGCCAGAAAATTCATTCTGTTCATGTAATGGTCGCTGGGCATTAGATCCATCCCTCGATTCACTGAAAGATGACACGTACGACATCGACAATGATTCCTTGGCAAACGGAGCAGAAGCGCCAGACAAGTGGAACACAAACCCGGTGGACGATGATACAGATTCCGATATGCTGCCTGATGGCTGGGAGGTTTACTACTCAGGTCTTGCTCTTGAAGCAGGACTGGTTGACAACGCCTCTGTGAGTGCTTATGGTGCGCGTGGGGTCCTTGATCCATCGATGCCAGACAGTGACTTAGATGGTATTCTTGACGGGTTAGAAGACCCTGACGACGATGGTTTGAATCGCACTGGACTGGTTAAGAAATACTGCCCTGGATACAATGACACAACGAATTCAGAGTGCAACATCGACCCAGATTCTCCAGACGGACAGAAATTTTACGACAACCTTGAGAATTACACCAACTTTGAAGAATTCCAAAACGGAACCAACCCAATCAGCAACGATACTGATGGAGATGATTGGAATGACGGTCCAGAAGTCTACTACCAAGACCATGACAATGACGGTATGGCCACTGGATGGGAATTCCACTTCAAGTTCGATCCGTTCGATGCAGCGGACCGTATGGTTGATCAAGATGGTGATGGGCACGTGAACTACTGTGAATACAAGTGGGATACGAACCCACGTGACCCAACCAGCTTCCCTGGCCAAGGTGAATTGTGCGATCCATTCGCTCAATGAGCAAGAATCAGGACGAACATATCGGCCTAAGATTCATGACTGAAGGGAGCCGAGAGTCTACCATGAGCAGGCTTTTTGCATCACGTGCATCGCTTGTCTCCGTCGTGTTCCTTCTAATCACTGTGGCCATAACACCCTCAATCACATCTGCCTCTGAGTCTGGGAATAGTGTCACGGAATTTGAATTCTACCAAAATAACGGTCATAATGCCAGTGAAATATTATCGCTCAATGGTACTGCGAATATAGCCCTTCAACAGGTCGAGTGGCAAATCGTTGATTTTGGTAATGGGTTGAATGAGAGCGGACTAAAGAGTGGTGACTATCTTACGAGCGTGACTCCATCAGGCGAACAGCACTGGAGTTGGACACTGGTTGTCGATGTGAGTGGAATGAATTGCACATGTGTGCTAGAGGTGTATCTTTCAGAATCGGATGGTAGCACACCAATCGCAACGATTGTTTTGTATCTTGGTCATTCAAATCACTATCCAGTCCTTCATCATCGCGAAACTCTCAGCGAACCCACCTTCCTTCTCACTACCGGCAATCTTGTTGTAGATATTGATGCGATATCCCCCTTGGGTACGCTCGATGATTCTGTGCTCAATGTTCGTGTCTGTGAAGCCCCCAATTCGGTGTGCTTGAAAGAAGCACAGCCAATAAAACTGAATTCCAGTATCTCAAATCACCTCCAGTTGCTTTTCAACGCAACTACGTTCCCTCTAGACGATGGGTTTTGGATGTTTTCCATTCTTCTTGAGGACAGAACCCTTACAGCATCGAATGAGGTTTTCTTCATTGTTCAAATCGATCGACAAGCACCATCTGTTATGCTTAGCAATTCGATTACTGACGAGTCACATTCAATGACTGATGATCTGAACCTCGTCGCCGAAGGAACAGTCTATGAACACGAAGAAGTGCTTTTTACTGCAGAAGTGAGTGATGGATATCAAGGTGGATCTGAGGTGCTCACATGGTCGAAGATCAATCCAAGTGGTCAACAATCTGCATTTGCATCTGAATCATTCATTACAGAATCTAGCGTTTCACTTTTGCCAGATGAGGCAGGAGAATGGACAGTTGTTCTTCTCGTTAGGGATTCTGCAGGACACCTCATTCGAACCACTTCCACCTTTATGGTTGAGAATTCACCACCCAGCGCTCATCTTGCTCTTGACGGTCTCGAGATACAACACCAAGATACCATCGTTGTTCCAAACACTGAAACTTGGCTCCTCAACGCAAGTAAAACAATCGATACACTGAACGATCAAAATGGACTGCTCTACCGATGGTATGTTGACGGAGTGATGGTTCAAACTGGAGGCACAACGTTCGAATCCTCAAAAATAAATGCTTCAGGAACCTATGAGATGATGCTCATTGTTTTGGATGATGATGGAGCGAACAGCACAATTGCGTTCTCAATGACAGTGCCCCAAGACGTTGTTTCAGGTTCAGAAGATATGCTTGGTGGCAACCTATTCACAATAGCGCTTGTTTCTATTATTGCAATTGCTGGCTTTTTGATGGCCAGGATGGGTGCAACAGAGCAAGAAACTTCATTGCCAAAGTGGCAACGAAAAAAGGATTGAGTACAGTCGTTTGATACGATTTTCCCTCCTTTGTATCCACGCCGAGGGCAACGATTGAAGATGGTGGGCCGTTTGGAAGAACCATGTACGATGCTGCGTTGGAACTCATTGGGGCAGAACCTCAACCAATATCCAATGAAGAATACAGTCGACGCGTAGACCGTTTAACCGCCCAACTGCGCCCTGATGATTTGTTAATTATACCAGCTTCACAAGCTGCTGTTCACTCGAATGATGTCCATTATCCATACCGCACACAAAGCGATTTGCTGTACTTGGTTGGTTGGGATGAACCAGATGCCCTGCTGACTGTTCAGAATGTCGATGGAACTTGGATTCGCACCCTTTTCGTACAACCAAAGGACACATTAAAGGAAATCTGGGAAGGACGTCGACCTGGGATTGAAGGAGCGTTGAATGGATGGGCTGTCGATGCTGCCCACTCGTGTGACGACCTCGAGGTTCAACTCAATGGAATGCTTTCTGATTCGAAACGGGTCTTGCTGCGAACTGGAATCCGAAGTGATGTCGATCAAATTGTTGTTCGCTCGTTGGAACGAAGGGACCGTGCTCGCCAACACTTCGGAACAGGCCCCGTCACCATTGAAGACCCGAGTGCAAGAATTGCAGAACTGAGACTTCGGAAATCCGCTGCTGAGATTGAACAGATGCGATTTGCATCCGATGTCAGCAGCGTCGCTCATGTTGCTGCAATGCGAAATACAAAACCCGGTCGAATGGAATATCAACTACAAGCTACGATTGAGGGCTTCTTCGTTTATGCAGGTGCCTCAGGCTGGGCTTACCCTTCCATTGTTGGATGTGGTGACAACGCTACCGTCTTACATTACCATCAAAACAACGATGTGTGCGAAGACGGGGAAGTCATCCTCATTGACGCTGGCGCAGAATACCGTGGATATGCAGCAGATATCACTCGATCGTGGCCAATTAATGGTACATTCACAGAAGCACAACGAGAAATCTATCAGTTGGTCCTCGATGCCCAACTCGCTGCCATCGATAAGTGCCGCCCTGGTCTACCTTACAATGCACCTCATGATGAAGCACGTCGTGTCTTAGCAGAAGGCCTCATTGAACTGGGCGTTATTACGCAAAGCCTTGAACAAGCATTGGACATGGAAACTGGGGACCTCAAGAAGTGGTATATGCACAACACTGGGCATTGGATCGGTCTTGACGTCCACGATGTTGGTGTTTACAAACCAAATGGCGAACCACGCCTGCTCGAGGAAGGCATGGTGTTGACTGTCGAACCCGGCCTCTATTTCGGTGACTGGCGTCCAGATGTGGATTGCCCAGAGCGATATGCAAATCTAGGTATTCGAATTGAAGATGACGTTCTCGTGACAGCCAATGACCCTGATGTTCTCACAGCATCCTGCCCAAAAACGATTGAAGAAATTGAGCAGATTACTGGCACACCATTCTGAGGGAAACGCATGGAGTGGAACCACATTTTGCGACGTCAGTCGTTTTGGTCGAGGGAAACCGCTGATGAACTTCGCTTGACTCCAGAGGAGGGTCTTGTCCTCTACAACGATGCACCCCTACACCAACTGATGACAGCCGCCCACCAGCGACGAATTGCCATGCATGGTCCTTCAAAAGTCACTTATCTTGTAGATCGAAACATCAACTACACCAATGTATGTACTATCAATTGTCAATTTTGTTCATTTTACCGTCCGCCTGGTCATGATGAAACCTACACTCAATCTTTCGAAGAAATTTCAGGCCGAATTGAGGCTTTAGAAGAAATCGGTGGCGTACGAATTCTCATGCAGGGTGGAGTCAACCCCGAACTCCCGTTCGAATGGTATGAGGAACTTCTCTCCCATATTCGTTCCAATCACCCGAGCATTGCTATTGACTGCTTTAGCCCAATTGAAATTGAGGGCATCGCTGAAGTCAGCGAATTATCCACACTCGAGGTCTTAACCCGCCTGAAGGCAGCAGGTATGCATGGTCTGCCAGGAGGTGGTGCAGAAATGCTGGTTGATGATGTGAGAAAAGATGTATCGCCTAAGAAAGGTCTTCCTGCAAATTGGCTGCGTGTGATGGAAGAAGCACAGAGTCTCCATCTGACAACAAGCGCCACCAATGTCATCGGCTTTGGAGAATCCAATGAACAGCGGATTGAACACATGCACCGCTTACGTACACTCCAAGATGCATCCCTTAGGGATTTTGGAATCGGCTTTACATCCTTCATTGCGTGGCCTGTGCAACTCGAGACAAACAGCTTCGGCCGGCGCAATCGGGGTACAAACCGTGTCACATTGGGAGCAGGATCTTCGGAATACTTGCGGCATGTCGCTGTTTCCCGGTTGTTCTTAGACTCAATTCCAAGCATCCAATCATCGTGGCCTACAATGGGAATTAAAACCGCTCAAATGGCCTTATTTGGTGGAGCCAATGATGTCGGGTCAACAATGATGGAGG
Source organism: uncultured Candidatus Poseidoniales archaeon (assembly GCA_964015875.1). GTDB lineage: Archaea > Thermoplasmatota > Poseidoniia > Poseidoniales > Poseidoniaceae > MGIIa-L1. Next base: position 157,187 of record CAXHEV010000002.1, on the reverse strand, counting down.
AAAATGTCGTTTCTGCTTCAGGAACAACGAAGTTCAGTGCGAGTGAAAAAGAACTTCAGCATGTCATTCGACGAGCAGGCTTTGTTCCACAACGTAGGGACAGTGACTACGTCTTGCTAGAAACCCCAATCCTGAATGAAGCTGAAGGGAATGTACCTTCACCGGTTCCAGTACAATCGTGATCATTCAATGTCGGTCGAATTGTAGAATACAATCCAAATTTCTGCATGAATGTTTCTTTGCCCGTTTCCAATGCCGTCTGATGGGACATATTCTTGTCCGTTCAACAACCCTTGGTAGGTCAAGTGGTTATTAGCGCCAGTAGTATCAACCCACGATGTGATATCGTGTGTCCATTGTTTGACATCTTGTCCTGCACACCATCCCGCTCTTCCAAACGGCCACGAACCAAATTGGTTGGCGACAACGCCATTCGACACTTCATTTTCACAACCTTCATTGGAACTTACAATTGGGTGCCACTCATATGTCGAATAACCATTCATAGAATAGTGATGTTCATGGTCGCAAAATTCTGCACAGTTCGCATTATCCTGTCCAAAGCCATGACCGGTAATTGTTGCGACAATCTCAACTCGTGTTGCCCAAGATGGCACGGTGAAATTGAGCTGTCTCGTGTAGATTGATTCGTCGTTGTATGTTCCATCGAATTGCCCCCCAGTGAATGCAAACGTTGCTTCATCTCCTCGTTCATTCGAACCCCAATCACTGAACAACAAGGTAATGGTAAGGTCGCCTTTGTTGGCACCTCGATACTTGAACGTCCTATTATCATCATTCTCAAGCATGAAGAGGTATGGTGAAATGTCAGTCAGCCACTTCCCTTCTCGACCGTACGTTGTAATCCATCGCATGAATTCTGTGCCACACGATGAAGCGTTATCACGATCGCAAATTCTGAGATTTGCCTCGTAATCCCACTCATGACAGCCACCATAGGACCCGTCTGATTTTTGGTATCTGTTTGAACGCTCATCACATGCATGTTCATGGTAGACTTCCAGCGTGTCATATGTGGTTAAATTCGATGGGAATTCAGCAGATTGTGCAGATGTGAAACCTCCACCCCATCCGCCAGAGTGTCGATCGAAGTCCCAAAGTGTGACCTCCTCGATGGCGGGATCACTTCTTCGTATTTCCACAGGGAACTCGGCGTTCCATTGATGTGGTTCGTGAATCAGGTGCGTAGGGTCATTTGATTGTGACGTCCACGCATAGAGAGAGCCAGTTTCTCGTGCCTGTTGGAACCGATCAATTCCCATGTATCGAGGATTGTTGAAACTCGTAATCATATCACCAATACCTCCGCTAAGGGTTCCGGCTCTTTGGTCGATGTAGTGGATACGGTCTGCCCACAATTGCTCTTCATCAGGGTTTAACGCATTTTCAACAGCGGCTTTTTGATTGATCACATCGTTGTGGTATGTGGTATCGAACGAACCATAGAACAGGTGAACATTGTTGGGAAGAGCACGGATGAAGGGGCCGGGGCTTTGTCCCCAGGTTCCAGCATTCGAGTTTCCGGAACCATCAGTGTACTTGAAGAGGAAAAAGTAGATGTCGTAGCCGGTCCACTGTTGTTGGAAATAAAACGTCCCATCTAACGTTGGTAGTGAGAAATGTGGAACGGTTTGCAGCGGCCCATTGAGGCTTGAAGCTGTTTGCCATGACACAGGTAATTGTACGACAGCACAACCAGTTTCGTCGATAGTCCATCGGTTTGGAGAATTTGGACATACATCGTTGTTCGCCGATACTCCATCGCCATCAATGTCAGCACAGCCAACTTCGTTGACAATCAAACCTTCTGGTGTTCCTTCACAAACATCCTCGGCATCATTGACGCCATCGGAATCACTGTCTCTTTGAACGGCTGCACAACCAAATTCGTCAACGTCTGTGGCATTGGCGGGAGTGCGAGGGCAAAGATCGAGGGGGGCACCCGTGGCATTGACATCTTCGACATTATCATTGTCGTCATCGTCATCTTCTGAGGCATCTGCGCAACCATCATTGTCGAAATCAGTATTTGTGTCTCTTAGCCATGATGTGAAACCTTTAGGACAAAGGTCCACTTCGTCAAGTGCACCATCGTTATCGTCATCATTGTCCTCATCAAGGTCGAGGCATCCATCCCCATCCCAATCGGTGTACAAGGTAGAACTCCAACCAACCCGACCATATTGACAAGAATCGTCAACATCGAGAACACCATCATTGTCATCGTCTTCGTCATCATCAGCATCATGACACCCATCAGAATCAAAATCTGCATCAGGAGAACTAATCCAACCGAGGGAATTTGGACAAAGGTCATGCACGTCTAACACGCCATCATTGTCATCATCATCATCTTCGTCAACATCGCGACAACCATCATTGTCCTTATCCGTATTTTGATTTGACTTCCATCCCTCAGCCTCACCTATTCCATTTGGACAACGGTCGGTAGTATCCTGGATTCCGTCACCATCAGCATCCGCACCGCCCCCCTCCAGCATGACTAATGTCCCTGTTGTATCAGAAAGTTGAGTGAACTTTCCGCATGTGGCGATTGTAGTCACCGTCATCGTATCTTCAATTTCTGTGAAATCAAGGAGGACCTTCCATGAGCCATCTTCCTTGATTGTGATTGAACCACTGCTGCCATCAGAAACCGAATATTCCATCGCACATGTATCCAAATCTTGATGCTCCACAGACCCTTCAAACCAGAGCAGGTTGGGTTCCTCAAGTAGTTCTCGCACTGGGGCGTTTAACACCGGAGCTTGGGCAACAGGTTCTACAACCTCAATAGTGTGCACAAGGGATGAGACTATTGGGGCAATTGCGTCCTGTTCTACAGGTTCAATACCCACATTCACGGTATAGTTGCCTAGCATGGATGGTAGAAACTCAAGAGAAAAACCCTGCATAGTTTGTGACCAACCGTAGGCTGATACTTGATCGAAATCGGGTGTGACAATTGATGGAGTCAATGCCCAATCTTCACTTTGGAATTTAATTTGAAGAATGATTGGAGTACCATCGAGTTCGATTGTACCCGGTGGAGAAATCCATTCGACCGTTGGTTCTTCGAGTACGATGGGTTGATCGATGACTTCGGGCTCTTCAGGCTCGACTGCACCGAAACACCCAGCAAGTCCGAGCAACGCGACGAGAAGCAGTGCAGGCAAGGCCGGTCGATTCATGATGTGGCTTAGCCTTGGCCGTCTTTCAATGTGTCGCGTTCACAATTGATCTGATTCGGTTCGACCATCATTGGTTGGCAGCCTAGTGAAGGATGATGGCTTTGCGGGATGAGCGACGGCCAGTGGCTCGACGAACATTAGGGAACCAGCGTTTTTTCTTTCGATGCGAATGATGATTTCCCAGTGAATTCGAATTAACGATGAAGAAACGGTCCCTGGCCACTCATTTGGTGGAGGATCCAACTCCATTGTTGCTGAAGTCCACGGCACCCGACCGCCAAATTCCATCACCCTCATCGGTCGGAGAAATAGTCCACCCTTCACTTCATGATGTTCCATTGGTGATTCTTCGCCGCCACCTGTACCGTCATCGAGTCCAATTTCCCAATGATGTGGTAGCGGCGTCGTGAGACCTGGTGGAGGCTGTGCTTCGGGGGAGCGGCCCAATCGACTGAACAACTCTTCCCTCGCTGGTGGAAGGATACCCACTCGCCACATTACTTCGATCTTCCCCCAGTTGTCTGGTTTCTCTTCAAACTGAACATTCACGTGCAATGGCTGCCCCGCTTGTGGACTCTGAATACATTCAATCACAGGGTTGTTTGGTGCAGATTGCAAAAATCGTCGTTGAGAAACAAGATCTACAAAATTTGCGCCTACCCTCATGAGCAATGGTGCAAAGAGAAGTGGTACTACAATGATGGCTAAGGCGGGGTAATCGAGTAAACCTATGCGAACGGTTCCAGTCCCTATGCCCTTGATTCCCATCGAACTCAATAACGGCTCTATGAACAGATATGCGAGTGCCAAGAGCAGCACCATGACTGAAAAAGACAAAAACCGTCGAACTGCTCTATGCACCGGATTTGGAGTGAGGTACCATCCTCGGCGCTGTCGCTTAACGATGATAGGTATTTGCCCTGTCTCAAGGAATGATTGTTCACGCTTGATGTTGGAATCGTCGTAAATCTCTCCATCATACACATACCTATGTTCGACCAGCCAATCTTCTTCACTCCCGAGGTGGAAACTTGGTGGGAATTTTGTCAACGTGTCTGCAATGTCAACAGCATCCACATTTCTGGCAATCGTTTCACTTGATGTTGCAATTGGCAGTGATTTTGGTGAGAACCGCTTAGGTTCAAAAGGCGGGTATCTTACTCGTTGTTCAAGTTTGATTATACCCATGGACGATCACCTAGCGGAACATCAATCGAGTTCCTGCACGAAGTGCCAAACGCCGGAATGCTGGAACTTTTTTGATCAGGGCAAGGCCAAGCGGAACTGGTTTTTCAATGTCACCAATTTCGTTGATTAACTCCAGAACATCTTCCCTCGCGAAATTGGTGAAATGTTTGTTGAGTTCCTTATCGGAAGTATCTGAAACAAGTAAGTTGCGCAACGCACGAGCTTTGTCTTGATCTTTCTTCATCGCCATGAAGTGCTTATTCGTAATTTTGTGGAGTTGCTTTTCATTGAGTTCATTCGCTTTAATTGCCTCAGACAGCGGCTTTAGAATACCCTTTATTTGACGGAACCCAGGGCCAATGCCCCCACCTGTTGTAGGTTTGGCCATCCCTGCAGCATCGCCAAGGAGGATGACTCGGTTGCTTACGGTTTTCTTCACCATCCCACTCGGAATAGGTCCACAATACCTTGCTGTTTCAGTGATGTTTTCGAACCTATCGTGCCACATTTCGTGATTCAACAGGTCTTCATAGCACTGTTCCACACTTTTTCCGTCAAGGCGGTCGGGTGTCGACCAAACTCCAATCCTATGGCTTCCAAAACCGGAGGGAATCACCCAAGCAAAAAATCCGGGAGCAATCGCCGAACCACTGTACATTTCAAGCCAGCGATTTTTACCTTCATAACCCTGAACTTCAGTTTGAAATCCAATCATCATTTCGTTGGGTCGCCCCATCTTAAAATTCCTGCGCGTCCAGCTGTGAGCACCATCACAACCAATGAGCAATCTGGTGTTCATGGATACAACTTCACCATCGATGTTGATCTGTAAGTCCACACCATCATCTGTCGCTGTGGCTTCAACAGGGGTGGAATTCAATGACAGTGTGGCGCCTGCTTGCATGGCTTGTTGGACCACGCCTTGATCGAATTGCTTTCGACACACCACATAGGTGCGCAACTTACCTTCAGTCCCGACTGGCACCAATGTCCCATCGGGCCCGTGGATTCGGGCGCCATCAATCTCTTGAAGCACAGAATCGTAGAGTCCCACTTCATGCATCGCTTTTGGAGTCACCAGGCCTGCGCATTGGAATGGTCGCCCGATTTCATTATGCTCTTCAAGCATCAATACCGAGTGTCCAAGTGAGGCAAGGTGGGTCGCAGCACGCCCACCTGTTGGGCCCGCCCCGACGATGATAACGTCCCAAGACCGGTCGAGCATGCATGTATCTAGGAAGTCCCACCCATCAATCTTCGCCCACAATGGCCTGTATTCAGGCCAATTTACAGTGTTCAGCGCTTAGCGAACTTGTAGCCAATGCTCTCGTTCTTTTTGATGTAAATAGATGCGGAGAAGTCTTTACCAGTTTTCTTAGACTTCCAATCATGGAAAGGGCCAAGTGTTCTCTTTTCAATTAATTCCTTTGCCTCTTCTCGAGTGATTTCTCTCTTCGAAATCTCCCTTGCAATCTGTAATTTACAACCTGTTGACCCTTCTTCAGCTTGGTAGTGTGTCTCGGTTTCTACGATGTTCACCTTCGTGTTCGGACAGACGGCAACGACGCCGGGTGAGATTGGGAATCGCTTTGCATCAGCGGCCGCTTCTCGTGGTGGGAAATCAAACTTTACTCGGGTGTTCTCAATGACTAGGAAGGCTTTGAAAGGCCTTCCACGTTTTGAAGTGAAATCTTCCAGAAGATCTGATTTACCTTTGGTCATAATGACCTTGGCTTCATCTGGTGTGATGAACCGCTTACACATTTCTTTGGACAAGCCGCGGAATTTACAATCTGCATAGTCACAAGCATACATGGTTTGGCCAATACGAATCGTGCCATGATCGCATGTTGGACAAGGGCATAATTCTTCATCATTTTCATCGGTTGAGGATTGCCCTCCCCCAACAAATTCAACGCGCCCTTCGTCGGTTAACTTCACGCTAGCAACATAGGCTTCCCCAGACCTGCTGAAAAATCCATGAAGATCACTGAGTTCTCTTTCTTCGATTAAGCGGGCTGCCGTGACCCTGTCAAACCAGCGACCACTGGTGTCCTTCCAAAATACGAATGGACAACCTTTGTCACGTCCTTCATTCTTTTCGCATTGATAAGAAAGAGTTGTCTCTTTGATATCAGCAGAGCATGAGGGGCAGCATCCAACCGATTCCTCCTTGAGATAGAGTTCCGCCCGGTCGTGGTTCTTGATTCTCTCGACCAGTGAGGTGGTTTGTTCTACTATAGCGTTCATGTAGGTCGCTTTGGGATCGTCACCTCGTTGTACACGAAGCAACGATGCCTCCATTTCTCCCGTGAGTTCTGGAGATGTTATCCACTCCACGGGTATTCTGCGGAGCACATCGATAATTCGAATCCCATGTGCAGCAGCGCTAATACTTCCACCACGGGCACGAAGAATGTACCCTCGGTCAACCAATTTCTCTATGGTATCCGCTCGGGTAGCGGGCGTCCCTAACCCCTTTTCCTTCAGTGCTGCAGCAAGATCTTCATCCTCGATGTGTTTTCCTGCGTGCTCCATAAGTCGCAATAATCCAGCTTCCTTGAGTCGCCCCTTTGGTTTCGATCGTTCTTCTTTGAATTCAAATTCACTGATGTCTGCCTTACAGGGGTTTGTTGGAAGCGTATTCCAACCCTCAGGTAAATCTTGCTTCTTTGGTCGTACGGCTCTCCAGCCAGGCGTTTTAATCGTTCTGACTTCCTTCAGGAAGCGTTCCCCTTCAATCGTAGCAATACGCTTTTGCACATCCCAAACGGCAGGTGGGTGCCAAGAAGCGAGAAACGTACGGACGATTAAATCGTACAATTTTTGGTGATCTGTGCTCGAGAAACCATCAGGAATTTTCCCTGTTGGGATAATAGCAAAGTGGTCGCTAACCTTTGCGTTATCGAAATTCCGTCCCGTGTTTTGAAGTCCATCAGAAATTAATTTTGAACTGTAGTCATTGTAATCGCTCTGTGCGCCGAGTTGCCGAATGATTTTGTTGGTTTCTTCCTTCATATCTGTCGGTAAGTGTCTAGAATCTGTACGAGGATACGTCGTAAGTTTGAGGTCGGCATAGAGGTTCTGGGCGATGCCAAGTGTTCGTTTTGCTGACCACGACCAGAGGTTATTTGCTTCACGTTGCAGGCTAGTCAAATCAAAATTGAGAGGTGGCTTCTCCTTGGCGTCCCGCCGAGTTTCGTCTACGTTTGCTTGGGCACCAGACTCCACGATTTGTTTGAGCCGATCGTGCTCTGCTTGTTCTACAATTCTGTGTGCTTTGTAATCTGGTTCGTCTGGGTTGTCTACGTGGTTTTTGCGCTCCCATCGTGCGTTCCAGGTTGCCTCTCCAGCCTTGAAATCTGCATTAAGTTGCCAAAATGGCAGTGGTTTGTGGCCCAGAACCTCGAGTTCGTGGTCGACTACCATTGCGAGGGTAGCCGTCTGAACTCGACCGAGTGAAATCGCCGCACGTTCATTTCTCTTACGTGGTAGGAACGAGTTGGCAATTCTTGAACCATTCATGCCAATGATCCAATCGGCTTCTGAACGAGCGTATGCAGCATCCCTTAACGCATTGTATTCAATTCCGTCTTTGCGTCCTTCGTAAGCAGTTGTAATGGCATCCTTGGTCATTGATTGGAGCCACATTCGAGATGTTTTTACTTTGGATTTCGTATGCTGAACAATGGTTCGAAAAATCAATTCTCCTTCTCGAGCAGCGTCACATGCATTGACTATTTCTGTGACGGATTTATCCTTGATCAATTTTGAAACAGCAGTGAGTTGTTTTTTTCCGCGTCCTCCAATTGGCTTGTACTCAAAGGTCTCAGGAACATATGGTAGACGGTCAACGGTTTTCCTCCAATCCTTGAAGGCTGCATCGTAATCATCCATGTACTTCAGTTGCAGCAAATGACCGACGGCCCATGTCACGACAATACCGTCTCCTTGCCAGTGAGTTTCGTGTTTTCCTTTTACTCCGAGGACATTGGCAATATCGTTGGCGACGCTTGGTTTCTCGGCCAGAATTACAATCGTCATCGTTCTACACCGCATCGACGAGGCTACTTGAACTCTCTCTCTGACCCTCTTTGCTCACAGATACTTTAGTATCTGTATGAAAATTGATTGAATTTTTTCAGCGATTACTGACTAAGCGGAACTCCAATTTTTCCTTGATTTAGCTTCATCCCATTCGTCTTCACTGTTTGGCCCCCCACATCCTACACAGCCTGGATAACCCGCCTCCAAAAGTTCGCGGCATGCTTCCAATACGCTGTTCCATGCCTCATCTGTGGCTAATGGGATCCAGCATACATCGGGCTCTGGTTCTTGTTTACCGAGGCGTGCTAGATGCACAGATTGGTTCGATGTCGTCGTCCGTTGCGTAATATCGATGATGGAAGACTGCATTACTTCCAGGGTGGGGAAGTCCAGTCGAGCAGGCTGGGCATCGCCCATGGCCAAGATGAGCTCATCGAGTTCTTGCATGTACGATTCGCTGGCTTGAATGACGAGGGAATCTTCGCGCAATATTCTACGCGCCACTTCTCTGACCGCTGGCCACATTGGGTCTTCAATCCGCACATTTGACTCCAGGAGGCCGAAGTGTTGAAGTTTGTCGGTCCAAGGCCATGACCATGGGAATCGGCTACAGGCTCGCCAGTCGGCCATTCCTTGCGGTTCAAGATTCAGAAAAAGCTCATGGAAGAGCGATTCTTGGTCTTCGTTTAATGAGTAGCAATCCGGTGACACGCACGTTGCTTCGTGGCTTGTACGCTCCCGCATCCCTACCCGTTTCCCGATTTGGGACAATGTATCCAAACCCGTTCGGCCTCGCTGCTGGCATGGACAAACGCGCAGAAGCAATTCGAGGTTGGGAATCTCTCGGTCTTGGTTTTATCGAAATAGGTGGGGTGACCGCTATGGAACAAGGAGGTAACCCTAAACCGAGGATGTTCCGTTCGGGCACATCAAAAGCACTCGTCAACCGAATGGGTTTCAATAATCCGGGTTCACAAAAAGTTGCGGCTCAACTTTCCCGCCACATCAGTCGACACGGTCATCCCAAAGTTCCTCTTTGGGCCAATCTTGGCAAATCTAAACTCACACCACTTGATGAAGCCGCTTCAGATTATGCGACCACAATGGAACGTCTTTGGCTGCACTGCGATGTGTTTGTCATCAATGTCTCATCACCCAACACTCCAAATCTTCGCGAATTACAACATGATAATGCACTTGAAGCGATTGTTCAAGCATGCAACGACGTGAATTCTAAAATGGCTGATCATCACCAATCCAAACCAAAACCATTGCTCGTTAAGATTGCACCAGATCTCAGCGATGATCAGTTGGTCGCCGTGGTCAACACCGCCCGTTCTGCAGGGTGTGACGGGATTGTTGCGACAAACACCACCATTGAGCGACCAACCCCAAACACGCCGAAAGATGAACGTATTTTTGCTGAAACTGGAGGCATGAGCGGTGCCCCAGTGAATCAACGCTCGACTGAAATGATTCACCGCATCTACCAATTGACAAAGGGTGATTGGCCCATTATTGGGGTAGGGGGAATAAGTAACGCAGAAGATGCATGGGCGAAAATCGGAGCGGGGGCCTGTCTGCTTCAGGCTTACAGCGGTTTTGTTTTCGAAGGACCTGCGCTGACAAAATCGGTGGTCAATGGACTTGTCAAGAAATTGAAAGAAAGCCCATATAAATCATTTGACGAAGCTGTCGGATTTGCTCATCAGCAAAGCCCACGGGTTGATGAATAACGGGCTATTGGGGTGTATGAATGTACGCAAGGCGAACCCGCTTCCTCATCCTTGGGGCAGTGATTACTGTTGGACTGCTGGGGGTGATTCTCCTACAGGCCCCTGAACCAACACGAGCGGTGGACGACCTGATGGACGACCCTGACGCATTTGTGGGCAAAGAAATAGCCGTTCGAGGGGAGGTGCTTGACGGAAGCATCGATAACACAACCCTTGTGTTCATTCTCCATGGTGAAACACATCAATTGAGCATTGATTATTCGGATGCTTCTGTGTCAAATGGACTTGGAGATAATCGCACCGTCTATGCCCAAGGTACCCTTCGCATCGAAGACGGTGCATATGTCCTTGAAGCAGACATCATCAAAACTTCATGCCCCTCAAAGTATGAAGAAGAAGAACCCAACGGTGATTGACTCGATGTTTTCATCTTGTCGTTTCCTTCGTCGGTAGAATGCTTATGGCTCCTTTTGTTTTGGAACAAGCATGCATGACGATTATGAAAGTTTCACTGTGTTGAAATTGAAAGGTTTGTGCAAAGAGCGAAATCTACCTGTTTCGGGGACAAAGAAAGTTCTCATCAATCGTCTCAAAGAGGCAGATAGATCACTCACACCGCCACCTCAGATCATCAGTGATGCGGTACAGAAAAGAAAAACCATCGAGATTCAGTGCATCAAATGCCCAACTATTCTTCGTGTACCTGCAGACTACGAGGGGATGATCTCCTGTCCATCATGCTCGACTAAGCAAAGTGTGTTGCGCTCCGGAACTCTTGAAGCTACTGTTCAAACTGAATCGAATACCAATCAGCCTACTGAAGAACTCACATTTGGACTCACCAAGCAACAATTATCCATTGGTATAATGATCCTCGGCGTGGGTGTGATGCTGTTTGGTATCTGGCTTGCACTCGGGGAGTGGAAACTCTGGTTCAATTGTGAGATGGTTTTGATGTCGGGAGACGATTATGTATCACGTGGATGCGGCCAAGGCACATTCTTGCCAACAATGTTCAGTGCGTGTTGTCTGCTCCTGCCTTTTGGTTTCTTTTTGTCCACTTATGGATACAATTTGATTCAAACCCCAGCGGTCACGCCCCAAGTTCACTCTGGTGTGGTTAGCTACAATGTTCCTACAACATCCGTTCCTGAATCAACCGTTATGGTACAGCACCAGCAACTCAACCCACAGGCAAAAGGTAATCCACTGGGCGAAGCGATACAGGCAACTGCTGTGGGACTAAGCGTTGGAGTGGCCTCCATTGTGACGATATTTGTAGGCATTGTTGCTTTGTTACTCTTGCTTCTCCTTGTAGCCGGTTCTCTACGCTGAATGAATAATTCGTCGGTGTTTTCGAGGGGTTTTGTTCAAATAGAGCCAGTTGCAGGATTGCACGGGATAGGTGGGGAGCTAGACGTACCCTGTACCACAAATCGACTTTATGGTGGACCGAACGCCTTTGGGCGGCGAAAGCGGCCTTTTGGTTTCCATACGCGGACATTGATGTCTCGCCCCCACATGACTCGGGTGCCGAGAACTGTTCCCGGAGGGGAACAGCAATTGGATAACCGGGGGAACAGGTCAGGCCGGGAACGGAGCAGCCCTACCTGGGGCCATGAGTGCTGTGGGGTCACGGGATGGAGGAAGTGTGTGGGCTTGGCCAGAAGGAACGAGCGTCCACCTTAGGCCCTCCCACTTTCTTTTCTAAATATCAAGGACAACGTCGGCAGCCATCCTGTTTCGACTATATTTTACCAATGATATTTGCCGTGTGAATTGTTATATTCTATTGGATTCTGATATAGGATATGCACACGAGTGAAGATGGCCAGTGGATGTGGAATGGCACAAAATGGGTTCCCAACACAACGAGTTCACCAGTTTCAATCACATTGCAAAGCACAATTAGCCCAGATCATTCGATGCACTCGTATCTTCCATCATCCTTGGATCAAAAGAATGGATTACTGAGGATTGTTCCGATCATTGGCACCATTCTCCTCATGATTTCATTTTTCCTTCCTTATCTCAATATTATTGGTTACACTATCTCTGCCTTTGATTTGGTCTTCCTGGCATTTGAATTTCTTGATTTTGGTGAATTTTTTGGTGGGGGCTTTTCAGAGTTGATGCTTTTCATATCACTGTTCATGTTTGCATTATCACCGGTGTTTTATTTTGCTACGATGGCCGTCAGCATCGTGCTTCTCGCAACCGGAAGAAGAACCATGTCCATTGGAATTTTGCACTTAGGATACTTCTTGATTCTTGTTCTGACAACCGTGCTCGGTACGATCGAGGTATTTAGTGAATCAATAAGTATATTCTCATTTCTCAGTTATGGATTTTATATGGCCAGTTTGGCACCAATTCTCTGGTTGTTTCAGAACCCACCCAAAGCACCCCTGTGAATCTGAAAGACCTCCTAAATGGATTGTTCTGATACCAAAGAACTGTTGTTAAATGTCAAAGACAACGTCGGCAACCCAACCCGGTCCTTCGAAGTCAGGTACCTCTTCCCAAGGCGATACTGCAGTCTTTCCCTGCTCAACTTCAAACACCTGTAATTCGTGCGTAGTCACTGCTTTGATCTCCACTTCTTGGAGAATGTCATCGGCGTTCACCCAAGACACAGAGCCTTCTGCTTGTAATGTTCCATCTTTTTCTCGAATCATGACGTTGCATGATACACACCATTGGCGATGAACTTCTGCCCTGTAAAGGACTTCTTCGAGCCAATGGACAAGTAACATTTCTGAATCGTATTTTTCAATCGATAGGGTTGCGTTCCATTGAGCAGAATGCCGAATCAGGCGATCACTTTCGACAGCTGATTGATCCGAAATCAGAATATTTTGCATACCTAAAGTCACCTCATCAAAGAGTCGTGGCAATGAAGGTGCGAACGCCCGCAACCCAATATCGGCGGTGGTCGGGCGTGGCCAAGCACTCACTCGCTCACCTCAGCGCTTGGAAATCTGAAGGTTCCAGGTCATTTCACCAATCCGATCAACCAAATCTTTCCGGCTCAAAGAAAAGGCCTCGGTGCGTTCAGCACCGAGAATACATTCACAAGCAGCATTGGCTAGTAGTGCAGTATTTTGAACAGACAGAGATTTTGAAATAGCCACGGCTATGGCCACAGCGGCAGCATCGATGAGGCCAATCATTTGGCGCAAGTCATCCAGTGTGCATGGTGCATGGACGGTTTCTTCTTGTGCTGAATAGATCGTGACGCCCGCTTCGCCTGACAACACCACCAAATGCTTCCAACTATGCTGTTCTATCAAACGTTCTGCAGCATCTGCCCCAGTGGCACTACCCAACCTTCGACGCATCAATTCAAGTCCTTGTGCCTGGAATAATATCCAATCAACGCCATGTGTTCGATGGAGTCCTGTGAGTTTCGGATCGGCAATGATTGGGACCTTTTTGTCCAAGGCGTGTTTGATTAAACGATCAGCACCAGAATCATTCACTACCCCCTGTCCGTAGTCAGAAAGGATGACTGCTTTGGCCTTGTCCAATTCATGAATTGCTTGGTCATAGAGGCTAACCGACGCTTCATCAGGAACCGGATCGTCTTCTTCAATATCCCAGCGGAGCAGTAATTGTTCATCTTGAACGAGACTTTCACGTGTCGCTAATAATCTGGTTTTGACGGTTGTTGTTCGGCCCTCAACAATAGCAATTCCATCGGTTTTAACCCCTTCATGATCCAATGCGTCGAGGATGCTTAATCCAGCCCTGTCATCACCAACAACCCCGAACAGATGACTTTGCAACCCCATTGAATTGAGTCCTCTTGCCACGTGAGCTGCTGCTCCTACATCCTCCTCTCGCATTGTTTCACGAAGGACTGGTACAGGTGCACGGGAGTTGAGGTTGTTTGCGTAGCCATGAATGTAACAATCCATGATGACATCACCTATCAAAACAATTTTAGCATCGTCAATTGATTTTAGTTCTCTTTTCAAGTTGGTAAGTTGATCGTGAACTTCGACTTCTTCATCTGACATTCCCATGGTTTTTCCTCCTCATTTGTTGACGCCGTCCCTCAGCTCTGCTAAGAGAGTTGCATGTTGAGCTTCTGTGACACTGAGTGATTCACGTAATGTATTCAGCATTGCGTTTTCATCACCAGTGATTACCCCGTCCATAAGTGCTGTTTCGAGTGATCTTCGATACGTTTCGACGTTTTCTGATCGGTGAGGTGACATTTTAGCCTCCTCGAGTAATTTGTCATGCGTAAGTCGGTCGAATCCAAAGGCGGTTCGTACAGTCTCTAATAGGCGGATTTCGTCATCAACCAATTCACCATCGATCAAGGCTTGCCTCAACATATCGAGATAAATTTCTTCTGGCGGTGGTGCTTTTTGCTCCCGACGAGCTTCGTTGGACAATCTTCGTACTCGTTCTGGATGCATACCTAAGAATTCCACGACCTCTTGCAGCAGGTATTGCTCGTCTTTGGTTATTTTTCCATCTTCCCAAGCACGGGCAAATAAACGTCGAACTAAGTTTTCTCCAGCTTGCGCATCGAGTGACGCAACACCTTCTGGATTGGACACAGGAGATACAACCGGATGCTCATGGTATTCCATGCCTTCATCGACGTGGGAGAGCAATTCGAGGGTTGCCTGACCCCCTTTTCGCAAGTCCAGTAACGTGATCATTTCCCCATTTTTTTTGACCTTTTGACCCAAGATTGCGGTCCGTAATGTTTCCGCAGTGGTCCTACCAGTTTGAGTCAATCCATACACTTGCTTTCGCTGTTTTCCACCCGGAACGTGCCTCTTCGATTTCTGAAGGTCTCCTCTTGTTTCCAATCGTTTGAGTGTTCGCGGCACGTGCTTTCTTTGGACATGAATGGCTGCAGAGATGCCTGCTTGAGTTACGGCTTGAGGGGCTTCCCATTCGCCCTCAGGAAGACGATGGTCGAGCAGATGCAACAAGGTACGCTTTTCTGTCGTGAGGGTGCCGAGATAACCGTCAACCACTGTGCTCCCCGATTGGTTGTCGTCACCGGTAGCACATAGGACAATCGGTTGACCAACGAACTCAAATGAAGCATTCACAACGCAGGCTCATGGGGCGACACAAGCGAACCTTCACCCCACGGGTGAGAACCACTCGCCCACTTGACGTTCCAATCACGTCAAATCAAGCTCCTAGTGTCCCTCTTGATCCACCTTCAGAAAAAAATGGACGATGGTACATTGAACCGCCTTTAGCCTCCCGTCTTCATCAAAAAAGTGCTATTGGTCAAACCGATAGCGATGGGGGAATCTATGTCACATCAGAAGAGGTTCTTTTTTGCCATTGGCATCGCCATGTTCCACTTCCGTCCGAATCATGGTTTTCACATTCCCTAAAAAAAGATCCAGATTTGGTCGCACGTGCTGTCGCATTCGATGTCGCTCGAAGCGGTGGAGAGCTTGTTGTGCCGGTTGAACATGTCTCTGAAAAGCGTGAATTTTCCTTTAGTGAAACCACCTGGGCCCTTCGCTGGAACAGGGAACAAAACTTCTCCAAAGAGGAACCTGTCGCCCATGTACGTTGGGTGTGGACAACAGATCAAGTCAATTGGCTTGAATTGGAGGCATGGACTGCGGATGTGACCAAACGTGGTCTCATGGCTGAATTATTTGTTATTGACGAGGAACTTGATGTGACAATGTATCGCCTTGGTTATGCGAATATTTCCGGCACCCAACCAATTTGGTCTTCATTAGAAGATGAACAAATTGAGCAACTCAAAGATGCATGGAGGTGTAAAATTAAACGGGGAGAGGGTTGGTATATCCCATTAAAACAAGATTGGCCTTGGTCGTCAATCGGTGTCGAACACCTTTCAGGGCGGCACTTGCGAAGCGAGGAAGGTCGCTGGTTGTCTTCAAAATTAGAAGGTCGAACAACCCCCAATGATCTGGCTCTGTATGACGATCTCATGTCCCGTGGTGTTGTCCTACGTCCTGGCTTCAAGTTTGGCAGTCAGTGGCGAATCTATGATGCAGCGGTTGGTGAGGCGCACGCACCATGGCTGCTTCTTCCATCCGAAAGTGCGCCGAGTAACTGGAATGAAGCATGCCTATCAGTCCGTCTTGCAGAGGGTGTCCACAAGGTTTGGGTGTGTGCCTTTTCTCATCAAAATACCTGGCGCTATCTCCAAATGCAACGATGGCTTCCAGGTCGGTAAGTTCACTCATTTCCATCGACTGGGCGTCCCCAAGGATCGAATTCTACCGGTTGGACCTCTGGCTGTTGTTCGACTACAGTATCGTGGTTTTGTACACTGTTCGATTCCTTCTTCTTCCATTCCATCATACCCATGGCGACCCAAACCGCACCAACAAGGCAGATGATTGACAGGATTCTTCCGGGGGTCCGCCAAGCATCAAAGGTTGAGGTCTCGTCAAGTTCGGCGGTGAAGTCCAGCGTGTACGTCCAGCGGTGGCCATTGGTGTCAATGAGAATTAAATCGCCTTTGACCTTCATTCCATCAAGAAGCAATCCATTCGGGTTAATCGCAATCTCAAGTTCGTCATCACCATCAAGGATGAAACGGTTTTCAATCGTTCCAACCCTAGACATAGGTCCATCGAGGTCGATTGTGAATGATTGTGTTCCTTGTCCGTTGGATGGGATGGAAATGAGTATTGTCGATGCTTGCTGGGCGTGAAGGGTACCTTCTATTTGGGTTTCAATCGGAATTCTTGAGAGGGTAAGCACTTGGGTGGAGAGATCGACAACACTGTCCTCGCATACCAGTTCGCCCTCAATGCGGCTTTCTGAGTTCCCAGTTCCGTTTGATGAAAAGGTGAGATCAATGCTATTCATTCCAATGGTTAGATTGGCTGGCTCAAGCGTCACTGTCCTTCCATCCGTAAGGGTGAAGTTGTGGGTTATCGAGCATTCAACCTTGGATTCGATTTCCAACTCTAGCGAATCCGATGGAAGTAAAACTGCCCCGAAATCAGGCCCGTTGACCGTCATTAAGGGTGAACAATGTTCTGCAGTGAAACGGATAGTCATATTGGCTTCACCTTCGATATGAGCCGTCCATGGAACAAGAATTCCATCATGGTCTCGAATGAGAACACCTTGGGCGCCAAATGTGGTCCCGTTTCTGAACACATCACTCGCTTCCCCGTCATTGATTCCTTGCAGCATTTGGTCACCGTTATCTGCTTCTATGACTCGGAGCCACGGCTGTTCAGGGTCTCGATTGAGTTCATTCCGCTCTTCATCACCTATGCTTCGGTCCTGCTGCATCACAAGAATACCGTGACCCGGTAGATGTGAATCAAAACCAACATCTGAGTGCCGTTCAATCCAGATATATTGCTCCTCACCAAGCGGTATTTTGAGAGCCTCACCTCCTTCTGTCATGCCGTGCATCTGTATGGTCGGGCCAATGCATGGTTGAACACTGGATGCTGGCCATGTGAGATCAAGCGAGACATACCGTTCCAGTCCAATAAGTTCCATTGTAGGTGACGTTCCGAGTGCTGGCCATACTCCGCCTCCGTTCCAATTACCGCTCGCCATAATGTCCCAATTACCAACGCCATGCCAATCCGAACTCGGACTGACATCATGAACAGGATAAAGATCCAATGCACCCATTTGGTGCATCATCTCGTGAAGGACGGTGCCCATGCCACTGGAACCTGTTCGCAAGCTTGCCATTGTGTAATGGCCAACAGAATGTTCAGCTGATACTTTGATTGGCTCTTCAAAACGTGTGAAATGACTCCAAATGTTATTGCTTAGCCCGGGATTTTCTTCCTGTCCCTTCGTGGTGTGGAGGATTAAAAGACGATCCACTAAACCGTCGTTGTCAAGATCGAATTGTGACCAGTTCACATCATCCGCTCGATATCTGACCACTTCTTCGGCCAAGTTCATTGGTAAGAAATCTCCATTAGAATTTGTATCTCTGTCTCCACTATAGTCGGCTCCATATGCTGCAACATCCGCTGAGGCTCTTGTCACTTCATCATGAACGACGACCGTTAATTTGGTCTGATTGTTTGTGAGTTGTTCAATATACGACTTTGCGATGTCGTTGAGCATAAGTTCTGCTTGAGTGGTGCCCCATGTTTCAGAGGCCTGCTGTTCAGGAAAATCTGCCACAAGAACAAGCCAGTGTTCATTGGATTGAATAGGTAGTAATGCAGCATCATCATTGTTGGATTCAAATTGTGTTTCGCGAACCCACTCATCGATTACAGATTGATTGGTGAACGCCCAACTGCTTGCCAAGAGCAGCGCCACTAAAAACGGGACACCAACTCTTGGGTTCATGCATAGACCTCAGGTTCCTTTGGTTTCAATCCTTGTGATGTACGTTTCGTGAAAAGGTGTGATTTCAGGAAAATCCATTCACGTGGTTGCTAAGAGTTGACGTAGTTGCACACCTAAGTCTTGGGCTCTACGTCTGAATTCCCTATGGTTCTCTTCTTCAATGCGAATAAGCACTTCATCCGGTTTCAATTGTTGGCCCCAAACCTGTGCAGATTTTGCCGTCATGTAGACATAGGTTAGTTCGAGATTTTTTTCCATGACTGCAATCACTCGATCGAGACGGGATGCCTCTGGCCATGGATCTGACAACTGTGCAAGCATCAATTCAAACTCGATATCAGGTCGTTGTTGAGGACGGGTGCGATATGATTGGCGTTCGAGTAGGTTAAGTCCATCCAGACGAACGCCAATTGAGGCACAGTTTGACTTGAACCGATTGCTGAGTGGCATCGAAGAACAGCCAGTGATGAAAGCATCAGTGGTTTTGGAACCTATGAATGCACCATAGGCTAACTCTCGTTCTTGTTCTGATGTGCATAATCCCGTGTACCTCAAAACTGGAACAGCGATATTCAATGGTTGGGGGAGAGGGACTGCAGCTCCGTTGCACTGACATTCAACAATAACGGGTCTGCGGACACCGCCTTCTTTATCCATTAATTCTACTGCATCGATGGTTTGTAATGCGTTTTGTTTGAACCATGTACTGCATAGAAATTCGATGGTGAGGATTGAGGCTAAGATGAGTACAAACGCAAGACCACCGAATTCTGGGAGTGAAGCATACAAAAGCATCACAACAAGCGCATAACATCGTATGCGCCACCAATCCGCAGTCTCTTTGTTTAACACACCCAGCATTCCAGCAATGGCCATGCCGAGGATCGACAGACTTACGATGGTCTGTGTCCATATCACTGACAATGTAATCGACAACATCAAAACAGCATCATAACGTGCTGTAAGCCCCATTTCGGTTTGAATATCATGTCCGAAACTGAATAAGAACGGCAATCCATAGATGAGTGTTGTAGCGCTGATTACCAAGGCAAGGCAAGTGCCTCCAAGCATCCAACGCACCATCCACTTGCGTTCACTGGGAAGTAATCCCTTGTTGCTGAACGCCCAGATTTGTTGCAGAATAAGAGGCGATGTGGCACCAATAGCGGCAAGCGTAGCACTGAGCCATCGAACAGCACTCCAGCGTGCAGGGTCGTAGAGGTTTAGACATGAATCTGTGCAGGGATCGATTTGCTTGAGAAGGGCATCCAGCCACCCATCAATTTGTGTGGAAAAAGCAAAAGTAAGGCCCACAATCACTGCAAAAAGCAGTGTTACTCGACCGGTGAGTTCGTCGAGATGTGCCTGGACATGAGTCCTCTTGTCCCGTTCCAATTGCAACGCCATGGAGTGACCTCAATCCTCCATCATCATGGGAGTGTGATTTTCATCAAACGAGATCTTTCGCTTGAGGTTCTGCTCGTGCTTGAGCAATTGTTCTGTAAACGCCATACATGGCCCACAAGGCGCACATGCCAACAGCAAGGCGCACTTGCCATCCTGAATCGTTGTCCATGACGTAAGCGAAGAGCAGGAGCAAACCTGCGCTCAATGCTCCACGACGAAGTCCTTGTGGTATGGCAAGGCTCTTGTCGAGGTGCTCAGGGCCTCCGGCAAATTTGCGCTGGTAGAATTCCCCTTGAACGACTGCAGCAACAAGGAGGATTGAAAAGGTCGCAAAGTAGTAGATGTTACCTTCATCGAAGAAGGTGTCTGCAATTTGTTCTTGCCTTTCCGCTTCAGCAACCTCCGGGTCGACGTCTGCTACGAATAGGCTGTCATAGTCCCCGACGCTAATGGTTCGGACAGCAAGTTGGTCCTCGCCATCGTTTGTAGTTGAATCAGGTGCTGAAATGGAGAAGGAGAGAATATTCCATGCATCACCCGCATCGAATTGGCCGTTTCCGTTGACTGCATTTCCAACAAGTTGGAACGGCACCACACCAATGTCTTCACTCGGGGCGGTCCATGTGAACACCCAGTTATTGCCAACGTCACTCTGGCCAATTGCACCTGGCTCATCATCGACAACAGCAGATCCTTCACCTGGAGTGAGCGTTCCTTTGTTGTAATCCCATATCATGAATCCGCCTTCTGCGTTTGATGCATGCTGCAGTGAAACAGTGAATGTGTAGGTTTCTTCAAGGGTGTAGGAACGTGGGACGCCAGAGATTGAAACAACCACTTCAGTGGATGGTACCCCATCTCCGTGGCATGTACAACCGGTTTCCACGACCAGAGAATCTCCGTTCTTCCATGGTGGTCCACCGGGCATACCCAAAGCGGGTGCTGCGAACAAAAGGACCATCAAACCAACCATGAGGAGACGGGTATTCCGAGATAGCATGAACTCACCTTGATGTTGCCACTTGGTCGGGCCCTTTGAACGTTGCTTCACAAGCATAAGCCGGAGGCTGACTCATGGGGCTTGTGTGGACCGCTCAAATTTCTTTAACAGCGGTGTTTAATCCAGCCATCATAGCCTTTCCATCGCCGAACAACATCATTGTTTTGTCCATGTAGAACAAGTCATTGTCAACGCCTGCATAGCCAACGGAAAGGGAACGCTTGATGATGACAACCGTACGTGCTTGATCAGCATCGATGATTGGCATTCCTGCGAGTGGTCCTTCACCACTACGAGCTGCGGGATTTGTTGTGTCATTTGCACCAATCACAAGTGCAACATCACATTCAGGGAATTCGCCGTTGATTTCATCCATTTCAATCAACTGTTCATACGGAACATTTGCTTCCGCCAATAAGACGTTCATGTGTCCTGGCATACGACCAGCAACTGGGTGGATGGCATACTTGATTTCTGTGCCAAACTTTTCTTCCATGATGTTTGCAAATTCCTTGACGGCATGCTGGCACTGTGAAACAGCCATTCCATAGCCGGGAACGATGATGACTTTTTGAGCACCGTCGAGCATCATAGCGACTTCATCTGCATCTGATCCAACCTTCGTACGGGTGAGGTCTTGCTTTTCTCCATCGCCACCAAAGGACTTGAAGAGTACATCAAGGAGTGTCCTGTTCATTGCTTTACACATGATGAATGTGAGGATCAGTCCAGATGCTCCAACGAGTGACCCAGCGATAATAAGCACTGAGTTGCCGATAATGAAACCGGTAAATGCAGCAGCAATTCCTGAGAGTGAATTCAGCAAGGAGACCACAACAGGCATGTCAGCGCCACCGATTGGAAGCACCAAAACGATACCAAGAACACACGAAATGCCAATGATTCCCCAGAGATAGGTTTCGTTGGTCGGCTCCTCTATGCTCATAACAATCATCACGAGAACGCTCAGAAGCAGGACGACCTTCACTGGGTTAAGCCATACTGGGCCCCATGTCGGTGTTCGTATCCACTTACCAAAGACTTCAATCCCGCCTTTCAGTTTGTACATGGCAAGAAGTGATCCTGTAAGCGTCATCCAACCAACGAGGGCGGAAAGGCCAGCAGCGACCATGGTCACTGTGAGTTCCAATCCCTCTGGAGTGTCGCCTGTTATGATGTACTTTTGAATCTCGGAAAGAGCAACAAGGGCTGAAGCCGCACCACCAAATCCATTGAATAGCGCAACCAATTCGGGCATACCAGTCATTTCGACCTTCACAGCCATCCAATAACCAATCAAGGAACCGAGAACAAGTCCTCCTGCGATTAACGTCCAATCCACAACACCGTCACCGGTCAATTGCATTTGCACAATCGTTGTGATGACCGCAACCAGCATACCCATGGCACCGAGTTGATTACCGAATGGAGCTGTCTTTGGATGGCCCAGCTTTTTCAATCCAAATATGAACAAAGCAGCGGACAAGAGGTATCCGATAGAAATCCAATCCTCCATATCAAGCACCTCCTCGTTTCTTACCGGCAATCATGTTCAACATCCTATTCGTGACAGCGAAGCCACCCACGACGTTGATCATAGCGAGGACCACCGCGACGAATGCTAGAAGCCCAGAAAGGGTTGTTTGGCCGCCATCAAATGCAACATTAGCACCAATTAGAGCTCCAATAATCGAGATACCTGAAATGGCGTTTGCACCACTCATCAGCGGTGTATGAAGCGTTGCTGGAACCTTCGTGATAAGCTCAAAACCTAGGAAGATGGCAAGAAGAAACAAAGTGATGTTCGCAATTAAAAATTCAGGTTCCATCAAAGAACACCTCCGAGTCGAGTTTGTTTTGGATGTATTTCTCCATCCTTGCATATGAGGACGCCACCCATGCCGTTCACATAGAAATCACTGCCTTCTGGAGCGCCGACTAGGATATCATCCTCATCAGAGATTACAACCTCGCCATCGTTCACAAGCGAAGTCATGAACGTGGTTAGATTGTTGGAATACAGCATGCTGGATGTTGTGGCAAGGGTTCCGGGAAGGTTGGAGGTTCCGATGATGATGACGCCATTGTCCGTGGTCGTGATTTCGCCCTTGACTGTGTCTTCACAGTTACCACCTACATCTGCGTTCATATCGACAACTACGGCTCCAGATTTGAAATTTTGAACTGCTGAAGATGGAACGGTGATTGGCGCAGGGCGACCGAATATACGTGCAGTGGTGACGATGATGTCTGCGTCAGCAGCAACACCGCATACCGTATCATTGACTTTCTGAATGAATTCTGGCGTGAGGGGTTTTGCGTATCCCGATTCATCCTCAAAGTCGTCCATTCCATCGACTTCGATAAATCGTCCACCCACCGATTCGATTTGTTCAGCAGCGCTTTTTCGAACATCTGATGCATAGACAATTGCGCCCAATCGTTTTGCTGTTGCAATGGCTTGAAGGCCAGCAACACCGCTACCCATGATCACGACTTTCGCAGGCCGAATAGTGCCGGCTGATGTGGTCATCATCGGGATGCCCTTTGGAACCTGAGCGGCTCCCAATAGAACGGCTTTGTAGCCAGCGAGGTTGTCTTGAGAAGAGTTCACGTCCATCGATTGGGCACGCGACAGTCGTCGAGGTATCATGTCCATCGAAAGCAACGTAATGCCAGCATCCATGCACGATTGCACATGTTCTGGATGTCGGAAGGGATCTGAGACACATGCGAGATTTGTGCCTTTTGCGATACCATCAACACCTGGGAATCGGATACAAACGATGTTGGGGCAACTCAATACATCTTCTCGTGTACCGATTGTTGCACCTGCGGATTCATAATCGCTGTCGTGATAATTCGCTGATTTACCTGCTCCGGATTCAATGATGACCTCAAAGCCAGCCTTGGCGAGTTTTTTCATGCTTGAAGGGACAATTCCAACACGTGTTTCGCCTTCTGGTTCCATTGGTACGCCGAGTTTCATGGTGTCGCCTCATGCCCAGTTCCCGCGACTGCAGGTGTTGGGTGTTTTTGCCCAATGATAGGGGGTTTTTAGACAACTCGCTTCAAGGGGTTGAATTTTCTTGACGAATCATCGGATTTCCATTGGATTTCACCTCATTAATCTCTAAGAATTGCACCATGTTCCTTATGGAGGTCCTTTTACTGGAAGAGCCAACGAAGGGAGCATAATGGCGAATAACCGAAAGAAAATTGCAGTGATTGGAGCAGGAAATGTTGGCGCGACTTGCGCATTCGTACTCGCTCAAATGAAAATTGCCGATATTGTGATGCTCGACATATACGAAGGATTTGCAAAAGGTAAAGCATTGGACATGTCCCAAAATGGGCAGGTCCTGAATTACGATGGTGCGATTACTGGAACCGCCAACTACGCGGACATCGCTGGTGCAGAAGTTGTTGTCGTCACCTCAGGATTTCCACGCCAGCCAGGTATGACTCGAGAAGACCTCATTGCCAAGAATGCTGGAATTGTCCAACAAGTCGGTGAAGGCATCCGTGAGCATGCCCCGGACGCAACGATCGTCATGGTGACAAATCCATTGGACTTGATGACCTATCACATGCAGAAAGTCACCGGTTTCCCTGCAAACCGTGTCTGTGGCCAAGCTGGAGTCTTGGACAGTGCACGCATGACCCACTTCGTAGCCAAAGAAGTAGGTTGTTCAGAAGAGGATGTCCAAGCCATGGTTCTTGGCGGTCACGGCGACACTATGGTGCCTCTTCCAAGATTTACTACGGTCGGGGGCATTGCCATTACTCATCTCTTAGATGAAGCGACCATAGATGCCATATGCAAGCGTACAGCATCTGGTGGCGGAGAAATTGTCAAGTTGCTCGAACGTGGATCTGCTTTCTATGCACCAGGTTCTGCTGCTGCAATCATGGCTGAAGCAGTTCTTAATGACCGAAAGCGTTTGATTCCTGCATCAGCTCATCTCACTGGACAATACGGTCTTGATGATGTTTACATCGGTGTGCCAGTCATCCTAGGTGCAGGCGGGATTGAACGAATTATAGAACTTGAATTGAGTGATGGTGAACTTTCTTCCCTTCAAGGATCCGGTAATTTCTATAAATCTCAACTTTCTGAATTGCTTGGCTACTGATTTACAAGCGCGTGATCACCAGCGAGTGTGTTGATCCTCGTGTGGTCACTTCAGAATCCTTGGCTTCATTATTTGGCACGGTCACAAGATTACGGCCTTGTTTCCCTCGAGTGATCATTCGCGTCAAGACTTCCTGACCAATATAGCATCCCTTCGCAGGATGGACATCATGTGGCAGTCCGCTGGCTAGAGCATGGTGCTTTGAGGTAATTTCACGACCTGGCCATGGCACACATTCGGCAATCCTCCACTCATCGAACTCATTCCAATTTGAATCTGCTTTTATGGGCGTTCCTTTTGACGCTATTATCATCTCAAAACCATCGATGCTTCTTCCAATGGTGACACCATTCTCAGAAGAATAGCTAGAGTTGTATTCATTGTCATTATTGAATCCAACATAAAAATCGTTGCTCAGGGTTGCATCTGTTATGGACACGTCTTGTCCTAGAATTCGAGGGGTGATATGCGATAGTAAGGCTTCCCAATGCGGTCCATGACTCACGCACGCTACAAATCCGCCCATATGAAAAATCATAACACGATCAATGACTTTAGCAGAGGTTGTGGTGAATGTCGTATGTTTGCATTGACCTTCCACAAGGTCTAAACAAAGATTGGTTGAAAGACCGTCAATAAACGACAATACATCTCGACCACGCCATACGCTCAAGTGACCATCTGGGTAAGAAGCAATTGACATGCCTCGCCCCTCATGCGAAGGATTCGCCACAGCCGCAAGAGGATTCTGCGTTTGGGTTGTTAATCTTGAATCCGCCTCCCATTAGGCGATCGACGTAATCTATTTCGATGCCATCAAGCAGGTGGCTTGAGGCGTTTGGTACTAGAACTCTGAATCCATTAATTGTGATTTCCTGACAGGATTGGTCCGTCTCTTCCACAATTTGCAAGTCATACATGTATCCTGAACATCCACCAGAGAGGACCCCAACGAGAAGGGCCATCGATCGGTCATCACCAAATGCATCCGCAAGCATTGTTTGGGCTTTATCTGAGATGGTCAGTGCCACATCAACAACCTCTGGTTGCATGACCTGAATTGGCCCAGCAGTCTCGCATGTTCCGCAGTCCATGTTAACCCGACGAGGGGCTCGCCTAAGAACCTGCGGTCAAAGCGATGGTTCCATCGTTTCTTTTTCACATTCAATTTCAAAGTGGCAGGAATTGGAACCATCGGTCGGACAAACCCGTTGTGTTGATAATATCACAAAGTCATGTCGTATCCTTAGAATCCCTTTCAAAACCCCCTCATCAAGATGGCATAACATGCTGTTTGATGTTGGTCTGCCACCACAAGCACCGCCATTTTGTACGGTCAGTTTCTCAGGTGGCATTCCGTTTGTCACAATTTTACCCATCCCCAACTGACTCCACTCATTGCTCAAATGCTTCCAAAACTCTTGGTCGTCTTGGACGTTGTCCCATTTACTTGCAAGTTCTTCACCTATTCGAATTCCGACACCTAACAAGACATCATCGAGATCGATACCAAGTTTTTGTAGAGCCTCCGCTGTGGTGGGTTCATCGATGTTTATTGGCTCTCCTGGACGCCTCAAGACCGTATTCGGTGGTTCATTGTTCAGAGCAAGCTGCTCGTTGATTGCTGAACGAAGACGTTCATAGTAGGAACCATCACCGAGTGATAGGTTCAATGGTTCAATGATTTTACCTTCAACCAGTCGAGCTTTTGCGGCCCGGTATGATGTTCCAGCACCCCATTGAATAGCCATCAACTGAGATTGTGCTTCCATGAAAGCTTTTGATTCAATCAAGAGGGCGCTGTCTGTTTTCCCTCTACCAGTGGGGTTCTTTTCAACATTGATAAATTGCAGTCCAACTTCGTCGTCAACATAAACGCCTTGCATACGGAATTCTTCATGGTGACGTATTTCGATTCTCGTGTCGAGGTCATCAAAAAATTTGACGGTTTTTTCGTTCAATGATGTGGAAATCTTGACTTCAATGCCACGGTTAACTGCATCTGTTAGGGCTTCAAAAGCACCCGAGCGCCGCAGATGAAAGATCCCCCATTCTCCTAACAGCATCCAAACAGAATGTTCGGCTTCGCTTAGGATTGATTGTAGGTTAGCCATAATTGCATGTCGATCTTTCAGTACGGTGAAATTCGGTTCGTGATATTCATTTTCATGAGACAGGAGCACCCTGTGAGCCTCTGATTTCATAGCATCCAAATGGTCCTGCATACGTCGCAAATCCATCTCAGATTTTTGAATCAACAGGCCAAAGACCTCCTCGATTTTGATCCCCAAAAACCTCATTGGTTTATCCAAAGTAGCTTTGACCAATCCTAAATCTTGCATTTTTCGTAGCGAATTGTATGCATCCATTCTGGATATGCCTATCCTTTTTCCAACATCTGATGCCTTCGATGGGGGGTGTGATGCCAAATCCATCACGATTTGGGCATGCTTCTCTTCCATGCCGCATTCAACCAACCTCGCAATGATATCTAAACTCACAGTATTACTCATCGGACCACAACTGCTCAATTACGACGTGCTTTACGGGCACGTTCTTTCTGTAGGATGGTGCAGCGACGAATTTGGTCTTTCGCTCGTGCTACTTCATCTGGTTGTAAACCTCGAGGAATTGATTGTTCAAAGCATTTGATTGCGTCTGGATAACGTTCCATTTCTGCGTACGCGCTACCCATGTTGTACAGCGTCTTTCCTCGAACTTCTGCTGGGCGAATGAGCATTGCTTGATGGTATGACTCAACACATTTTGGATAATCTTCGAGGTAATAGTAAGCATTTCCTTTACCGTTGAGGATTCGAATCAACATGTCATCGTCGTTGGCAAAGGATGGCAGTGCTCGATCAAAGGAGGATAACGCTTTGTCGTATTTTCCATCGTCAATTAGTTGAACACCTTGGTTGTACCATGCAATGTCTTGGTTCGCAATGGACATCGAGTTCACTTCACCGGTGACGATCGTAGATGCACGACTTGTTGCATCCAGGGCAGCTTTCGCTAGGTCAACTTCGGGTTGACTGGATTCTTGAACTGGCAATGGTGTTGCTTGAATCGGTTGCATCAAAACATCAGTTGCAGGATCATAATCTGGTTGAATTGCTTCAGATTGTGTGTTGAACTCAGGTGCTTGAGGTTCATTATTGAGGCCAAGAGCACCCATGTAGAAATCTGCAGCAGCATCATCAGGGTGTGGCGGAGCGGGTGCGGGTTGTGGAGGGGCCGCCATGAATTCATTCGACGGCTCCACAGTTTGTTCTACTTGAGGTTGGACAACTGCTTCTTGCTGGGCCTCTGGAGTGGTTCCATCAGGCGTATTTGATTCCAAAGCATTCGCTTTACTGTGACATTTCTGTGCTGTTTCTAAATCTCCTGCATGTTCCAGAGCACGAGCCAAGCCACGCCAATTTGAAGCGTTCTGCCCATCACTTTGAATCAATGTGCGCCAAACAGTGACGGATTGTACGTGGTCCTGAGCGGCAGAATATGCCCTAGCATGAAGTTCAGTCGTTCCTGGACCGAGCAATTCGAGCGCTTCTTGAGCCATGTGCGGTCCTTCTGGCAATGTCGGTGGAAGGCCTTGAGCGGTTTCCAGAACATGTGCTTCACCCTCTGCAAGTCCAATCAGGACCTCGACCAACTGATGCCGTACTGCGTTGGTTGGATCACTGTTCAGTACTGCTCGAGACGCTGTGAGGTAGTGTTCAATGTCGCCCACTTCGTAACACAACATGCTGCATTTTAAGGCCGCTTTTAGGTAGTCAGGTTGTGTGCTAATTGCTCTGATATAGGCTTCAATAGCCATGCTTGAATCACCTTTCCGTTGGTGGATTGAACCTAGATTAAACCAGCCACTAGCTTGTGTTGGGTCAAGTGTTTGTGCGTGATTCAGCGCACCAATCGCGTGGTCGTCAAGGTCGAGTCGAGCCATTGCGCCGCCTGCAATTCTCCAAGCACCTGCATGCTGAGCACCAATGGTCTTCAGGTGTGGTTTGAGGAGATTAAGTGCTTCTGCTGGTGAGCCAGCGCGAATCAGTTGTGTTGCTTCTTCGACCAGTTGGTCCAGATTAATTGATGGTGCTGGTTCTGGTATTGGATTTGGTAAGGGTGCCGCAGCAGGCACCGGGGAAGGTGCTGCTTCGACTTCGACCATAGGCTCTGGTTCGTCATGAATCAAGCTTGGCTGACCTTGCAGGGTAACTTCGACCACTTCGGTGGCAGCGACCACCTCTGCTGCTGACATTAATTCACTAAATTCCAAGTTTTCGTTCCCATCATCGTGGTGAACCGCTTCGGCCAAGACCGCTTCTCTGTCGGTAGCACCAGTTTCTTCCATCGCTTTTTTTACTTGAGCCTCGCTGAAGGTTTGAGTTGGTTCGATAACTGGCATAGCCTCAATTTCGACCGATTCAATACTGCCCTTACATCTCTCTTTGAGTTCTCTTAATGTTGGGTGTCCGGGGAAAAATGACAGAGCTTTTGTTGCCATTTCATATGCGCCTACCTCATCACCAATTCGCTCCAAAAGGATGGCCAGGTTGGCTGTTGCTGGAGCATGCTCTTCATTGAGATCGAGACAAATTTGGAAGGCTTGTCGTGCGCCTCGAGCGTCTTGTTGGGCCTCAAGAAGCACCCCACGATTAAACCATGCCATATCGCACGACGGATCGAGTGCAATCGCTTTGTTGAACGCGATAAGTGCTTCCTTAGGTTGATTGTTGCGCGATTTATCTTCGCCTTCTTGGAGCAAAGCAGCAACCTCATCCTCAATTTTCATTGATTCATCTTCCTCAGGTTCGTTAATGTGGGACCATGCTTCAGCAGCGTCGATTAATTCTTGTTTGTTGAGGTATCCATTTTCATCGCCATCCATGGATTTTGCAAACTCGATGAAGCCTTCTTGGTCCTCAATATCTTGTTCGCTTACCACCTGTCGCATGACTTCGTCAGAATAGCGTTTTTCTGGAATCGATTGAGGTCCATCAGGGGTGATGGAAATGCCTGCTGACTCAAGTGCAGCAGCCATTGAATCTATCACAGAATCTGAGACATTGTCTCCAGATTGACTATCTTTAGAGGGCTCATTTTGACTGTTTTCGGTGTCCATAGGTGTGTCCTCTGTCCAAAGGGGAAAACAGTGTCGCATAAGTATTCCTTCTCGATGCGTTCGATATTGGTACCCTAAATTGAAATGCCTCGGCGCCGAGGGGAGTCTATGAGCGAACAACCATTACGTGTCCTCGGACTTTCAGGTGAGTATCGACCAACCTCAAAGAGTGGAATGATGGTGACACTCGCATTGGAAATCGCTAAAGACACAGGCGCTGAAATATTCTTCTGGGATTGCAATGAAAAGCCTTTGCCGTTTGTTGGCGAGGATGGCTGTTGGAACAATCCTCACGTCAAGGAATTCCAAGAACTTGCAGCTTCTTGTGATGCATATTTGGTGTGCTCTCCTGAATACCATGGGACAATGTCAGGAGTCATGAAAAACACATTTGATTGGTTGTATGATAAGCACATAGGAGGAAAAGCCGTCGGTCTTATGTGTACGCTAGGTGGCATGCAGAATTCGAACACACTCAATCACATGCGCATTATGCTTCGTTGGTTGCATGCCTGGCCAGTACCTGAACAACTCGCTGTTGGCCATGTCAAAGAAGCATTTGATGAGGATGGCAACCTCACACAAAAGGACACCAAAGATCGTCTTCAAGCACTCGTCACATCTGTGTTGAACACCGCTACAATGTTGAATTCCTGAGAACTATGTCCAATCAGCGCCCGTTTTTTGATGATGACTTCGGAGGCAAGTACCTCCTTGTCGAGCCCGGAACATTTGTGATGGGTGATTCTTTAGGACGCGGTTCAAAAAATGAACGGCCTCCTCGCACCGTTGAAATTACGGAGCCTTTTTTCTTGGGAGAACGCCCGGTGACCCAAGCGCACTGGCAGAGCATAATGGAGTCGAATCCCTCGAAATTTACAGAGGGATGGTCTGCCGGCCTGAGACCTGTAGAAACCATTTCATGGTTGGATGCTCAGGATTTCATTGAACGACTCAACGAGCGTGATTCCGAAGAAGTAAGGTTAGGATTCATAGGAGAATGGAGACTACCAACCGAAGCAGAATGGGAATATGCTGCACGTGCGGGTACCGATTCACGTTGGCCATTTGGCGACAGGGATGCTGAATTGAATGAATATGGATGGCATGCAGGAAATTCAGGTGCAACAACACGTGAAGTTGGCCAAAAGAAAGCCAACCCATGGGGATTTTTAGATCTGTATGGACAAACTGGTGAATGGTGTGAAGATGATTACGTGATGAATTATCAACAACACACTGACACACAGACAGCGTTTCTCGCACCGAACAGTCATCGAAAATGTCATCGTGGAGGCTCGTGGTTTACCGAATCTGATTCAACTCGAAGTCGGGCTCGAGCTTCAGCGCCAAGTGACCAGAGAACCGATGGCATTGGATTACGTTTGGTCTGGGCGCCCCGTAATGCCAATGTACCAAATTAAGGAGGCAAGAACGTGGCGGTCCTCTATCACAACCCCCGTTGTTCGAAATCTCGATCAGCAGTTGCACTCTGTGAAGCATCCAGCCAATCGGTTGCTGTTCGGCTTTACTTGACAGACCCACTCAACAAAAGTGAGCTGCTCGATGTCCTTTCTCGCCTCGAACAACCACTCTCATTTTCGATTCGTATGAAAGACCCGAAATTCAAATTGGTTGATTCAACATCGTTAGATCCAGATAATCTGCATTCTGTGGTTGAATTTCTCAGCCTGCATGGTCATCTAATGGAACGGCCGTTGTACGATAATGGTGTGATCAGTGTCATTGGTCGGCCTGTTGAACTTCTTGCACCTCATCTGTAGGCATCCCATCACCTTCAACTGGAAGAGGATCAATGTTGAGTGATTTGTCAAGAGGCGGTAGATCTTGGTGTGGTGGACATTCCCCCGGATGAATCAGCCATTTGTGAGTAAACTCAGTGGTTAGAATTGTCATTAGGTTTCTCCGCTTCAATGCATCAATTCCAGCGGCAGTTCGATCAACAACTGGTGCGATGTCTTCCTGGAATGTATCGTTCATGTGCTCACAAATCTCTTCGAAGGTTCGTTGCCCGTTCGATAATTCCCATAGCATGCTGTTCATCGCATCAAGTGGTCGCCTGACTTCACGAGGTGCACGAAACATTCTGGCAAGGAGTCGTTCCAAACGGCCGAACCGTTTTTCGATTCGCAAGATCACCTTGCGACCGGTTATGCCCGGTAGTGTTGGATGTCGTTCCGGTTCACCATATCTCGCCCACCATACCGGTACTCGACATGGATACATGCCCGAATATTGGTGTCGGTCTTTGTCAGGTAATTCCATATGATCACCTAGAATTCCAACAATGTCCAAGAAAGCAACGTCAACATGGACATCACACCAAGCAATGCGGATAACCGAGTTGCTTCAACGCGCTCCGTGAAGTTTCTCAAAAACCATGTCAAAACGCCGAAGACCATGACCATGACCCATAACGCATACCAAGCACCAGGGTAAGTGGCCATGTTCAACGCTTCCTTGGGTGATGTATCATGCTTGTCCTTTCATTCGGTCAAGGTACTGCTGCCCGTAGTGGGTCCACTGCTCCATTGTCCAGCCTTGTGGTAATCCTTCCACTGGAAGCGTCGGCC
This sequence comes from uncultured Candidatus Poseidoniales archaeon, assembly GCA_964015875.1. GTDB lineage: Archaea > Thermoplasmatota > Poseidoniia > Poseidoniales > Poseidoniaceae > MGIIa-L1. Next base: position 124,432 of record CAXHEV010000002.1, on the reverse strand, counting down.
CTTGTTCAATCATTGTGGGCTGGTGCGCTGGTTCGGTCTCAGGAGCTACCGCTGATTGTTGAATTGGTGGTCCATTTGATGCAGGTGGTCCAGCTTGCGTCATTGCACGAGGTTGTTCATCTTCCTCTTGCAGCTCTAGGATTTCAGATTCGCCCCGCTTTCGCAAGGAAATAGCCAGCAGGAGGACAAATGCAAGGAAGATTGCTAGGCCGCCTGCAACTGTTTCGACAGAGATTGATGTGGCATCATTTGGTCGTTCTGAGAACGAGAAAATCTGACTGTCTTCCCATTGTAAAACACCATCTTTACTTGCTACGCTAAACGTTAATTTACCTTCAAGAGGACCTGAAATTCTGTGCAATGTACATGGTATATCGTTAATTTGAGCGTCGATGTGACCGGCTTGCATTGTGATGTTTTGCCCCATACTCTCAACAAGAACGCCATTACAAACCGCTTGCCAATTTTCAGGTAGTGCGACGCGAAGTTCTAATTCCTCGGTTTGACTTGAGGTGCTCGTCAAGTTGACGAAGAGAGGTACACCAACCCCAGTTGGGTTTACCAAAGCGTTTGCATTGCTCAATTCCACATCGATCATGCGTTGTTGGTCCACAATGATGAGTGCATCGTACGTTAATTCGTAAGGCTGCATCTCCTCATTCATACCCGCTATGACCTCAAACGATACAACAATACGTGTGTTAAGAAGAAGGTCGGATGGTAAAATGAGATCAAGTGATACGACAGTCGACTCGTTTGGAGCGAGCATAATTTCTACAGCTTCACCAGCAGATTTCGATGTTGAACCAATACCCGTAGAAAAGAAGGCGACGATGTTAGAGTTAGGTGGTGAGGCTGAATATGTCCCCCGCACAATGATTCCATCGTCGATTGCGTTTCCTATGTTGGTCAGGGTCGCATTCACACTAACGGTTGAGCCAACCATTGCGAAGGTCGAGGTGCCTGAACCCGTGAGCATTGGAATTCGAACTGAAGCGGTGATTGTATCGAAACTTACCGTATTGTCCTCCTCTGATTGGTCGACTAGTCCTTGGCTGTTGGATGCACTGAACCTAAGCGTATGGATTTCGCTGGCACCCTCTTCGCTTGGTAGGAAAATCCAAGCTTCAACAGTGGCGTTATTCTTTGCGTCGTATGGTGCGCTCAACGGAATGGTGCCTGTGACGTTCTCGCCAAGAACACGGTAGTTCACTGTCCATGTCTGTGGCATGTCCTCTGCCGTGAGAAGGGCGTCAACCGGACCATTGCCATTGTTGACAAGGTCGAAGATCACTTTGTTAATGGCGCCCGGTCGTAATTTGTTCGGTGATTCGACCAGCGAAAGAGATAGGTCGCTAATGGTTCGTACACTCACCATGCTAAACTCATCCCCAGTGATTGTCATGCCGCTTCGTTGTGAGGTTATGGACGGCGTGATGGGTGGTGCTAGGTCACCAGCTTGTGCATTTTCCGGCGCCGTGATTTTGGCCGTGAATGTCGTGCTTCCGCCTGGATTAATCACCGCATCTGGCCTATTTGGCTGTTCAATTTGCCACATTCCAGCCGGCTGATATTCAACGCCCATCGTGAAAATATCTTGGCGAGAAGCATTGTTCCATATTGTGAAGGAAACGTCCACGGTCTCCCCTGCGTTGATTGACCAGTCTTGATTCGCTTGTATTGATGACATGCCGACATATGCTTCGCTAATCATCGATGCTGACACGTCGATTTGAACGGTGTGGTGTTTTATCGAATTGTTTTGAGATGTTGCATGCAGTTTGAATGCGACCACTGTGTCAGGGGTTGCGTCCACAGGCACGGTCATGGTCATAGCGACTAGGACTGGCTGATCTGGCCGAACCAGCACTGAAGTATCTTGAGTCCACGAAAATTGAACATTCCAACCCTGAGGCAGGGATTGTTGGTCGATCGTTATATCGAAAACATCAGTGGCATCGCCAATGTTCTGCACCTCAATTTCAAACGGACATGTATACCCGGGTGGGCATGATGGTCGTTGCTCTGGGATCACGATGAATGGTTCCCTGTCAGGTAGGACCTGAAACTGCACGGGTAGGGTCGTATTTACGGTTTGATACTGGCTTGAAGTAGCCTTGAATGTGAGTTGGTTGAAGCCAGTGCTTGCATTTTCGTCTGGCATAAGATTCATGTGAATTATTTTTGTTTCTCCCGGTGCTAGTAAAACGCCAGATTGAGCATTGATTGAAACCCCCGAATCGTGTGCATAATACACGTCCCAATCTTGAGGCAGGTTTTCCACAGAAGGGATGACAAAGTCAGAGATGTTTCCGTTGTTGGTAAGTGCTATACCAACTCCGCCCCATTCACCAGGGAGTGCTCCATTGGTCGATACTCCTACAGATGAAATTGCATATTCGATTGGTTTGACTTTTTGATCATAAACAATGACAATGTCATCCATCCAAAAGCCAATATCTTCGTTCAATGCATCCGTCGTGAACGTGAATCGGAATTTAGTTGAAGAAGTAAATTCACTAACAGGGGCTGGGATCAACGGAGATGTGGCGCCTTGATTTGAGGCTGAAAAAGTTTGCCAAGATGCACCATCAATGAAGGATTGGTCCACTAAACCCGTAATACTCCCAAGTTCCGTGTTGATGCCTCCAGCGTCCTGAATGTACATTTTCAGTTCATCTCCTGGCTGGGAACTGCCGGTGTAAAAGAACGTGATTCCATTTGTTCGCAACGGACTATCCACTGCATCTGACATGTCAAATGCAGGAGTTTCAAGTACGCTTACTGATGAAGCAGAATATGATGAAGTCTGTCCGTTTCCAACGTGACAAGCGCTGCCCTGCGAAAGGAACGTATCACTGTTAGTTCCCCATTCGTTGGTGGTGGTCCAGAGTGTCAAATCATCGCAGTTGAAGTAATGGGATGCAACAGTGAAATGCCTATTGTATTGATTATTCCCGGGTGCATCATCGACAACTGAAGCGCTTGCCATTGCTTCCATGGAATGGTTTCCTGCATAGGTTGGGGTGATGGTAAATCCGATGGTGTTTGAACTCCCTCCGTTGAGTGAAGCCATTTGCAATGTTGTGTTGACCATTTCGAATTGTTGGTACTCGTTGTGGAGCATTTTTAATGTCACATCAATGGTTCCTGATGGGTTTGTTCCTAGGTTTTCTACGGTTAGTTCTACAAAAATTGGTATATCGATGACTGCATCGACCACGTAGAGTTCTGCCGGGCGATCGAAGTTTGGTATGGGATGATTTGATGAGAACATTCGGTAGCGCCCTTCATCGATACTCGTGGTGTAAGAAAAGCCAACACTGGTGACTGTCAAATCCACACCAGAAGCCCTTGCACTTGGGGCTGTCATCACTGTGTCCATGTCCAGTGGTTGTGCCATTGGAGCAAGCGAAGCCGTGACAAACAACACGACTAACGCAAATGCAGGCTTGAACTTCATGTCGCTCGCGCTGATACACTGCTTCAACATATATGAGGAAACTGGCGTAGGTTCATCACTCACTTGAATCCGAGTCGAGCGCATCTTTGATTTCCTTTTCTGAGGCTGCCAATCGAACTGCATCGCGCTTTTCTTTCGCATTTGCTGCAAAATAGACGGTGAAGGAGGGGATGAGGACCATTGAAAAGCAGCCCACAACAGCCGCTAGGGCCCACAAGAATTCGGTTGCTGCATCGACAGAGAACGGCTCCAGAGAAGCAAATTCTTCGTTGACGGTCACTATCGAAGTTGCAGGTGCAGTGCTCCTGTTTCCATTTTCGATGATTTCAATTCGAATCAAGGACGGTGAGTGTAGGTATTCAATAGCGTCTCGTGCTTTTTCGACGGCGCCACTCTCAGAACTCGAGTACACCGTGCCATTTGATCGTCGTGCAGGGTCGGTGCTTGTGAGCGATTTTATTGTGACTTCACCGCCATCCTCTGCCACGAGGGTATGAGTTGAGTTGTAGTTACAAGATTCACTGCAACTGAATCCGTCGGCATTCGCTGCTCCTAACAATGGATGGCTGAACAAGCCAGCAGAGTTGATGAGCCGTACTGTAGCTCCGTCGGAGAGTTCGACAGCCGTCAAATTTACCCATGTTAGATTGACACCGTCGGCAGGAATTGACCAAGTCCATGTGGTTTGGTTTTGGTCCTCCTGATAAATGCGAACTGGTTCGATGTCATCGTGAACCGTGACGGTAGCTTCAGTCTCGTAGAGATAATACGACGGCGATACCGTGGCGCCATAAACGGCGTACGAAAGCATGAATATGAGTGTGAAGGACAAGCCTAGAAGGGTTCGAAGCAAGTTTGGATTTTGAGCCAAGGCTTTCCTCATCACTTCCCGGACAACTAAGCCCTTGATGAACCCTTGTCTATTGGTTTGAACACCATTGGAAATGGACGCTGTCCTCGTGTTCTCGGTTTCTTCCTGACCCGCTCTCTTCATATAGGGGCGTAAGGTCGGCAAAATGCTTGGTGTATTGTCATGACGACTCTCTATGATATCCCCGCAGAACTCTTGAACCCTGCACTTGCTGCGCGCTTGGCCGCAGAAAAGTCTGTAGAAACGCCGGATTGGGCAGAATTTGTGAAGACTGGAGTCTCCAGGGAACGTCCACCAAGCCAAGAAAACTGGTGGTTCCTACGATCTGCTGCTCTCATGCGCAAGATTGCTCGAGAAGGCCCAATTGGCGTCACTCACCTCTCTCAGGCGTTCGGTGGACGCAAGGACAACGGCGCCGCACCAAACACCCCTGGCGTAGCATCTCGCCACATCATCCGTACCGCACTTCAACAACTCGAAGCCTCTGGGCTTGTGGAGAAAGTCCCAACCCGAACTGTGGATACAGAAGAGGGACCTGTCCAACTCTATGCTGGACGTCGCATCACTGCAGCCGGTCACAAGATGATTGATTCAGTCGCTCACGAATGCCGACCAGCAGCAGAAGAGCAATTCCCAGGACTCGCAAAGTACTGAAGAGGACGTGGAAAGGGTGGCCAGCATGTCGACATCACACGATGAAGAATTGGCCATACTAAGGGAACAGCGACGCGCTGCACTACAACAACAACTCGAAGCACAAGCCACACAACAGGCTGAAGCAGAGGTTCAAGCCCAGCAAGCACAAATGGCAGCAGCACAGCTGGATACTGCAATGCGCACACTGTTATCCAACGACGCACGATCCCGTCTCGCTACTGTAGCAATGGCAACTCCAGCCCGCGCTTCGTCGATCAAGCAATCCATAGTTCAACTCCATAACGAGGGTAAGTTTACGCCCCCGATGTCTGATGAGCAACTCAAGCAGTTGCTTTTGTCCCAATCGAAGAGCCGCCGTAGTGCGTCCATCCGAAGAATCTGAAAGGGTGCTCGAATATGTCAAGAAATAAACCAGCAGCAAAAAAAATCCGCCTTATGAAGGCAGGCAAGCAGAATCGGCGTGTCCCAGTTTGGGTCATGCTCAAGACCGACCGAAACACTGTGTCGCACCCAAAGCGACACCACTGGCGCCGTAGTAAGCTCCAACGCTGAGGTGATGAAGTATGGTACGTCCTAATGAATCTGAACTGATTGTCCCTCTGCGAAAGGCCTGGGCCATTACTCGATACAAGCGTGCACCTCGTGCAATGCAAATCATCCGTGAGCATGTGATTCAACACCTAAGCGTCCGAGAAGACGAAGAAGTGTGGATTGACCCATCGGTCAACGAACACATTTGGTCACGTGGTATTGAAAATCCACCTCGCAAGATTAGGCTCCACGTGACTCGTCACGACGAACCTGATATTCCAATCGAAGTCAAACTATCCACGGAGTGATCAATTATGGGAAATATTCGACCAAGTTTTATCAAAATTCGAGCCATTCACCTCGTTGAAGACCACGGTGAGAAATTCACCGATGACTTTGAACACAACAAGCAGATGGTCCAACAACTCACAGATGTTGAATCAAAGAAACTCCGCAATTGGATCGCTGGATACGTCACGCGATACCGACAACGCCGAGTCGACTGAGCAGGTGCTTCGACGTGGCTTTGCGGGTCAACTGGGACCGCACACCGGTATCGGTACATCATGAATCCAAAGCGACGCTAGAAGGATTGATTCTTCATCTTCGTAACAAGCATGGTGTTCGTAAACGATCTATCGTAATGGAGGACCGTGAGGAGGAATCCGGGTTTCTGTTTTTTTTGTACCAAGCATGCGACCCGCGATGGATAGCAAACTTCGATTTGACGCAAGTGTTTGAGGAAGAGTGATGAATATGGGGGACCGCAGTGAACTACCATTGCCCAAATCCAACTATTCACTTACGGTTGTTCTCATTGGGGTCACGCATCCTGGTAATTTAGGGGCAGTTTGCCGAGCCATGCTCAATTATGGCTTTGTGCAACTTCGCCTCGTTCAACCTCAATGCGATCCCGATGATATCGAGGCCAGAAACCGAGCGAAGCATGCAGGGCGAGTCCTGGATCATTGTACAGTTCATGATACTCTAGAGCAAGCCACAAATGATGCCTCTTTGATTATCGGCACTTCTGGTAAGAGAGAAATTGGTTCAAAAACGAATTTCCGACACTTTGTGTATCCTTGGGAACTCGCCGAGCGATTGGAACAATATGTCGGCGATGTATGCTTGGTTTTCGGGGAAGAAGGTAAAGGAATGTCGACAGAGGATTTAGCGAAGTGTGATTTTCTTGTCACATTACCTACTTGGGAAGGTTATCCAATTGCTAATCTTTCCCATGCAGTAAATGCCTGTGTCTATGAATTGCACAGGTCACGTGTGCTTTCACGTCAGGGCAAGGAACCGGGTCTACCAAATGTAGTTCCACTGGAACGAGGTATTCCTCCAGAATTGAAACACATATTGCTACAAACTGTTCGAGAACTTGCAGATGCTCTTCCAGGCAATGACGAGCGGAGGAAAAGTTTCGGACAATCGCTCTCAAGATCGATTATGCGTTCAATGCCAACTGAAGGCGAAGCTAATCGTATGATTGGTGGTTTACTAGATGCCACGACTGCCATTCAATATGTTCAAAGCAATGAAGAATGGCGAAGCAAGAGGCGTAGAAAAATCATTCCTGAAGAAGAATAATCTTCTTTATGCGTACCATGAAGCAGTGCTTTTTGGCGTTTCGCGAACGTGCATAGCAACCAATCGCAATCTGTTTCCATAGGCCGTTGTGATGTGCGGTGCAACCTGCTCAAAAGCCCATTTTGCGAGGTTTTCTGCTGTTGGAATGAACGGTACGACTACGGTTCTGTGCCCGTCTTCCATTGCTTCCAACGCTTTTCTTGCTTGTTGATCATGTTCGTAGACAACAAAAGCATGATCAACTACATCATGGATGTGGACTGTGAGAATATGACTGACATCGGAGAAATCCATCAGCATTCCTTCATCGGATACACCTGACTCTTCCACGACATCACCTTCGATTTCAGCTTCAAACCGATATCTATGGCCGTGCATATGTCGGCATTTGCTCTTATGATTTGGTACTCGGTGTCCAGTATCTGTTTCTACGTATCTTCGTATTCTCGTTGTCATGATTCTTCCTCCTGAAAATCGATTGAAGCAGAATTGATGCAATATCGCATGCCACCATGTTGACGGGGTCCATCATTGAAAATGTGCCCAAGGTGGGCTTGACACTTTGAACAGCGAACTTCAGTCCTCACCATACCGTGAGATCTATCTTCAATGTGTTCGATTGCCGCACGGCCATGTTCGCTGTGGAATGAAGGCCAGCCACAACCCGAATCGAACTTCATGTCAGATGTGAACAGGAGGTGGCCACAGCAGATACACGTGTACTTTCCAGGTCTTTTCTCATTCCAGTAGATGCCAGTGAACGCCCGTTCAGTACCACTTTCTCGCGTGACATAATATTGCATTTCAGTTAATTTTTCTTTGTAATATGCATCCTTGTGTTTCCGCTCAGTTTCCAAAGCAGCTTCAAGGACAACGTGCCAAGGCTCTACATATTCGATAGGGTCCACTAGGTCAAGAGCATTGAAGGCAAGGATTCGTTCTACGTCAGATCCACTGCGGCCTGAACTACGTCCATCCTGATCCGGATTGTATGAAGTGATTGTGTTCTCAAACACCTTGTCGAAATTTAAACCCATTTTATCAGAGGCCTTCAGCGCGTCTTTGAGAATGGTCACTTTGTCACCCTCAATATAGGGCAAGAAGAAATTGATACGTTCACTGCCCCAATTGCCCGTTGAAAAAGCGTGATCGATGGCTTGATAAAATTCAGGTCGGCAGTCAGGATAAATTGCATGATCACCGGAATGGACACCAAGTGCTATGGCCACGTCTACATTTTCCCTTTCAGAGATGGAGAGTGCATATCCGTAGAGAATAGATGCGAAAATAGCATTGCGATTGGGAACCACAGTGGCTTTCATTTGTTCTTCCTCATAGTGCCCCTCTGGAATTGTTTTATCTTCGTTAATCAGGGCTGAATCAAACAATGACATGGCATCTGTCAGGTCGACAATCTTGTGCTCTACCGTCAAACCTTTTGATTGAAGGTATTCGATGTTGTTGGAGGCTCTTTGAACCTCAATGCTATGCTTTTGGCCGTAGTGGTAAGATACACAACTGACATGAGCACCATCTGCAAGTAATCGCAGCAGCAGGGAGGTGGAATCCATGCCACCCGAAAGGGCCATGACTGCACGTTCAATCATTAATCGACCCCCATCCATTTGTGGGTCTGAAGGCTTAGGCGCCAACCACTGTTTCCCTTCACTACTTCCTCGGTTTCAGCGAAGTTTCTCCCATTCCATTCAACAGATTCTGCTTCCATATAGCAAGGTTGCAAGAATGCGTGTTTGAACCCTTGTCGAAGGTCATCATACATTGTCAAGTCCTGACCAACATAGACACACTTGAGTTCATCACCATCGCGTTGACGAATTTTTACATCTGGGTACATCTGATCCTTTGGAGAAACACAAATCCAATCGAGAAGTCCTTCGGGAACCTCAATTGTCCCATTTGTTTCGACTGATAAATTGTATCCGCGAGCCTTGAGTAGACGATGGAGCGGCCATAAATCATGGAGCATTGGTTCTCCTCCCGTGAATATAATTCGCTTACAGTCATACTTCAAGACCTCAGCAAGAATATCCAATGCCGTCATTGAGGTGAAGGTCATGAAATCAGTATCACACCATTCACAACGAAGGTTACATGTTCCAAAACGGATGAAAACATGTGGTACACCAGCATGGTATGCTTCGCCTTGTACCGAGTGAAAGATTTCTACGATTGGGTAGGTGACAGCTAGATCAGTAGGGTTTTCCACCGGATCTTCCCCCGCAATCAAGCACGATTCAGATTCGTTCATTTGAAGGCCTCAAAGCGGTTTAGATTGAATCAATTGCATCAATTCTTGTCGCGCCTCTGGCTTTTCGAAGAAAACACCACGCATTGCTGAAGTTGTCATGATTGAATTTTGCTTTTTTACACCACGGCAGCGCATGCAACCATGTGATGCTTCGATAATCACCGCTGCTCCTAGCGGATCGAGGTGAGTTTCGAGGTCGTCAGCAACGCCCTTGGTAATTCGTTCCTGATTCTGCAATTTACGAGCATGCATATCGACAATACGCGCCAATTTACTGATTCCAACAATTCGATCAACAGGAATGTAAGCAATGTGTGCTCGTCCACTGAATGGTTGTAAATGGTGTTCACATGTTGAATGGAATTCAATATCTCTTAGCAGGACAATACCGTCATACCCTTCTCCATTAAATGTGGAACTCAATATTTCGCTTGCATCCATAGTGTAGCCTTCGAAAATTTCTTCCCATGAATCAATGACTCGTTGGGGGGTTTTCTTTAATCCCTCACGTTCAGGGTCATTCTCAAGGTATGAGAGAAGAGTATACACCGCTTGTTCTGCATCATTTTTGCTCACCATATTCACACCTGCCTTCCATGTCTTGCGTCAATTTCATCCAATTGATCAAGTAATTTCCTACAGGCTGTACGGACAGCGTCTGCAAGACTGACAAATTTGTATTCATCACCTACGTGTTTTCTCAAGTCCTCGACCAACTCAGCCGGCATGTCCAGCGAAATTTTTGGCATGAATCCTCGTAATACAACCCCGTTATAAGTATTCGTATAGTAATACTGGGCGATTAGATGGGGGAAATCGATCTGTTGGAAAGTGGTGATTTTTCATGTTTCACCAAGCGAACGTTCAAGGCATTCCGCAGAGGACGGAGAATCGATGACAGTGATGATGCACCCTCAAGACGCCCTTGCGCACCTCCACAATCTTCGTTCTCGAACTGGAGAAATGGACACAAAGGGGCTATCTGATGAGGTCATCGCCAAGTTTTGTGATTTTGATCCCAAATTAACCCAGGCCATCCATGAAGCAACAGAAAGGTTCGAAGAGATCGTAAGTGAATTCGGTGAAGGCATGCTCCAGCATGACGAGGCGGCAATCGTAGAAGATTTGCAAAGTGATTTTGTCAATTTCTATGCTCCTGCAACCGTCAATCCCTACATTGCCCTTTCTGGTCGAGGTCCTTGGATTGTGACTGCCTATGGTGCTGTTCTCCACGATAACGGTGGCTACGGCATGCTTGGTGCTGGGCATGGTCCAGAAGGCGTGATCAACGCCATGTCTGGCAACTGGGTGATGGCGAACGTCATGACACCCTCGTTCAGTCAGAAGCGATTGGCAGAACGCCTTGAAAGGGAACTTGGCCACACCAGAGGTTCATGCCCCTTTACCAAATTTATTTGCATGAACAGTGGTTCTGAATCTGTGACAGTGAGTTTGAGAATAGCAGACGTCAATGCTCGCAAGCACACTGGGCCAGGTGGCGTCCATGAAGGTAAGGAAATTAAACTCCTAGCCATCGAAAAAGCCTTCCACGGCCGTACCGATCGCCCTGCACAAATTTCTCATTCATGCAAAGGATCTTACGATAAGAACCTTGCAACATTTAGGGATAGAGATAACCTTCTGCTCGTTCCTGCAAATGATATTGAATCCTTAGAGGCGATGTTCAAAAGGGCTAACGATGAAAACTGGTTCATTGAATTAATGGCTATTGAACCCGTTCAAGGTGAAGGAAATCCCGGCGCATGTGTTGACAGAGAATTTTACGATGCAGCTCGAAGACTCACACTCGAACACGGGTCTATGCTTTTGGTCGACTCTATTCAAGCCGGTATACGTGGCCAAGGGTGCCTCTCAATCATTGATTACGACGGCTTCCAGGACGCAGAAGTCCCCGACCTCGAAACTTGGTCAAAAGCACTCAACGCTGGACAGTACCCACTTTCTGTTCTTGGCATGAACGACCGCGCTGCAGAAAACTACGTGGTTGGTATCTACGGGAACACGATGACTACAAACCCCCGTGCCCTTGAAACGGCGTGTGCGGTTCTGGACACAATGACTCCAGAATTGCGAACCAACATCAAAGAACGCGGAGAGGAATTTGTTGCCAAACTCAAAGCCTTGGGTGAAGAACTCCCGGGTATCATCACGAAAGTTCAGGGTACTGGCCTCCTCCTTAGCGCAGAATTAGAACCATCTCGGTTCCCTGTTGTAGGGTTTGACGCCGTTGAACCTTGGTGTCGTCGACATGGATTGGGCGTCATTCATGGTGGCGTGAATGCTTTGCGATTCACTCCGCACTTCAACATCACTTCAGAAGAAATTGATTTGATCATCGACGTTGTTCGAGCATCACTCATTGCATTCTCAGAATAATCATGACAGACTTGTCACAATGTCTTCTCGTCCAAATTGACGGCTGGCATAATACGCAGCTAAACCAGCGTAAAGTAGACTGGTTCCCGCCCAAATGACAATGTGTTCTGCGATGATTCTGTTCATTAGGAGTTCTCGTAGAGCTAAGAGAATATTGACAATAGGAATTGCAAACCACACAGATTCGATACCATCTAGGTTGATCACTTGTGTAAACAATGCTGGGAATACGATGAGAAGCAACATGGGAGCGAGGATTGATCCTGCTTCTTTGACACTGTGAGATCGCATTGCTAGTGCTAGTTCAAGTGCAACAATCATGATTGCAAACAGTAGGATGGCTCCAATGAGCAATAATATCGCTATGACTGACAGTTCTGGCAGGCCAATGAAATTTGATGATGCAAGGTAACCAATAGCAAACAAGAGTCCACAAATTTGCAGGACAACACCGACCCCAGTAATCGTGGCAACTGCAGCCCATTTTCCAAGCAGTAATTCAAGACGGGTGCAAGGTAAGCAGAGGAGTGCTTCAAGTGTCCCACGCTCACGCTCTCCAGCCGTCATATCAATCGACGGCTGTAGTGCACTTGAATAGGTCCATATTGCTAACACCAGGGGTATGAAAAGCGACAGAACCATGCCAGCTTGTTCGCCGCTCGTCGCAACATCACTTTGTGTCACGTCTCCATCCCATCGCAGTGGATCTAACGTAGCGTTGACATCTAAGCCTGAATTGCTAATTCGCCGCTCAACTTCCTCATCCTCCCATTGATTGAGGGCATCCAAGAGTCGATTCCATGCCTCGTTTGATCTTTCAGATGTCGAAATATGAAGAATAGCATAATTCCATGTCGAATTCACATGTTCGATTCTAAGGACTGCATCTACTGACAAGTTCCGCACGCGTTCCATATCTTGGCCCGGATCGGACAGTACGGTGTGATTTCCAAGAGGTTCGAGTTCAAACGCAATATCAACGCCATTGATGGCCTGTTCCAACGATTGGTTCAAATCGTTCGATTGAACGATGATGGTCAGCTCCAGTGCATCCAATTCCGCAGCCTCAGATTCGAGAAGAATAGGAAATAGAATGAACAATAATGGGAACATCAGTAACGGAATGATGATGATGGCCATGATTGTTCGCCAATCACGTACAAATTCAACAAGTTCCTTCTTAGCGATTGCACGGACCCTGAAGAAAGCAATTTTACTCATCATCACCCACCTCCTTATGCTCCACTTTAGGCGGCTTTGGTGTGAAAAAAGACCGCCACCAGCCAGTGAAACGACCTTCCTTTTCGTCATCTTCTTTGCGGGAACGTGCGGCATCTTTTGTTAATGTCACATATGCTTCTTCCAATGATGTTGTACCGGTTGAATTGAGAAGAGCCTCTGGAGAACCATCAGCACGAATTTCTCCATTGTGGACGATAACAATACGATCACAGACTTGCTCCGCTTCTGATAATTGGTGTGTTGAATAGACAATGGTCCCGCCTTCCTTTTTGAGTTGTTGAACTAGGTAGCGCACTGTACGTGCACTCGTAATATCCAAGCCAGCGGTTGGTTCATCCAACAGGAGAATAGAGGGGCCATGGGCTAGTGCCCTTAGGAGTGCAGTTTTCTGGCGCATGCCACGACTGAATCCCTTTGTGTGACGCCCAAGACTGTCCAATATTTCGAGATGTTGTGCAAATTTGGACGTCCTCGCCCATGAATCTTCATCTGAAACACCATGCATGCGAGAATGGTATCGAATGTTTTCCCATGCGGTCAACCGAGAGTACAGGCCCGTTGATTCGGGCACAACACCGAGGGACTGTCGCATCGTGTCCACAGGTTGCCCATCCTGCAGCGAGACGGTGCCAGTGGTAGGCAAATACACTCCTGCCATTAATCGCAGTAGGGTAGTTTTTCCCGCACCATTGCTTCCAACAAGCCCGACCACTTCACCTGAACGTATCTCTAAATTGATTCCTTCAAGAGCCACAAGATCGCCAAATGATTTTGACACATCCGAAATGGTGAGCAATGAGTTCATTGGTGTGCCACCTTACGATGCGCGACCAGATTCAACGGCTGAATCAAGGCCCGGATGTTTTTCTTCAAGGCGACATGCACGTACGAGTTGCTGTTTTAATTGACTAAAAATCTCCTGCTGCGGGACGCCCATTTCCACAAGATTCCCAATCATATTGAAAGCGCCTTGAATGGCACCTGCATCGAGGTAAGCATCATTAGAAATTTCACCTTTCGAACGAAGAATATCAAGTTGGTCTGCGATAAATTTAGCTTCTTTCCGCACTCTTGGGCCATCGACATGGGAGAGGGCGATCAAAGTGTCTACACAGGTTCGCATGGATGGTACTTCGCCGAGGACGATTATGATGCTTACCCTTTCATCCCTTGAAAACGGATTCAGTGGGTTGTTTCAGTCAATTCTACGAGAACACCGCCGGTTGATTTAGGATGGACAAAAGCGATTCTTTTTCCTCCAGCACCTGTGCGTGGTGTCGTATCAATCATCTTGATTCCATGTTCAATCAGGTGAGCAATCAGGCCCTCTAAATTTCCAACCCTGAAGCACACTTGTTGAACACCAGGGCCCCGTCGAGCGAGGAATTTGCCAATTGGTGTATCAGGTCCCGTTGGTTGGAGAAGTTCTACCAACGGTGGATGGTCATCTTCACTGGTCATTGAAGTTGAAAAGAAACGTGTTGTGACACCTTGATCTTCCACAGTTTCATCCTCTTTGCCCATCTCAAGACCAATGAGGTTCCAGAAATGTGATGCTTGGTCTAAACTCTCTGTTGCAATCCCTATATGATCAATATGTATTGGACCGAACTTCATCAAATCACCTCAGAACCCACTCGGTGCCATCCACGTACCGAAGATATCCTTCATCGCTTGCATGATTTCTCCAAGTGTACAGCCAGACTTGACCGCGTCTATGACATGCGGAAATAGATTTTCATTGCCTTCTGCGGCCTTTCGAATTCGATTGAGATGTACTTCGCATTGTTGTTGGTCGCGTCGGTCTCTAAGCGTTGCCAATTTTTTCTCTTGTGCCTCCCCAACACTTGGGTCTAACTTGAGTACCTCGGGAGCAGAATCTTCGTCCATAGTACCGTGGTTCACACCGACGATTTTTCGCTTCCCCACTTCCACATCATTGAGATGAGTATATGCTGCATTGTGGATTTCACGTTGCTGCCATCCCTGTTCTATCGCTTTCATGGCACCACCAAGTCGCTCAATGGTATGTATTTGTTCTAACGCCTCATCATGAATTCTTTTCGTTAACTGTTCGACATGGTAGGAGCCTCCTAATGGGTCAACCACATCAGCAGCACCGCTTTCTTCTGCGATGATTTGCTGGGTGCGTAATGCTACAGTTGCTGATTTTTCAGTTGGAAGACCAAGAGCCTCGTCGTAAGAGTTTGTATGCAAACTTTGTGTGCCACCGCATACGGCTGCAAGTGCTTGGATCGTCACGCGTGCTACGTTATTGAGGGGCTGCTGTGCTGTAAGGCTCACACCGGCGACTTGTGTATGGAATCGGAGCATTGCTGATTTTGGATTGGTTGGATTGTAGCGTTCACTGATCAGTTCATACCACAATTGTCGAGCCGCCCTAAATTTCGATGCTTCTTCGAAGAAATCGTTGTGGCAATTAAAGAAAAATGACAAACGTGGGCCAAATGTATCTATGTCGAGACCGGATTGTATGGCTGCATCAACGTATTCAAGAGCGTTAGCAAGCGTAAAGGCCACTTCCTGAACCGCTGTTGACCCCGCTTCTCGGATATGATAGCCAGAAATCGATATCGTGTTCCATTTTGGCACTTTAGCAGCACAATATTCGAAAATGTCTGTAATCAAACGCATGCTTTGCTGTGGTGGAAATACATAGGTTCCACGGGCGATGTATTCCTTGAGTATGTCATTCTGAATGGTGCCCAAAATTTGATCAGATTCAATCCCTTGTTCTTCAGCCACTGCGATGTACATGGCCAAAAGGACCATTGCAGGTGCGTTAATGGTCATTGAAGTACTTACTTTATCAAGTGGTATTCCTTCAAGCAATTCCCTCATGTCATCGAGTTGTGATATTGATACACCAACTTTCCCAACCTCTCCGTATGACATCTCATCATCAGCATCAAGACCTAATTGCGTTGGGAGATCGAACGCTACTGAGAGTCCTTTCTGGCCGCGTTCTAGGAGCAGCTTGAATCGTTTGTTGGTTTCTGAGGCACTTGAAAACCCTGCATATTGTCGCATCGTCCATAGTCTTGAACGATACATTGTGGAATGGATGCCACGAGTGTAGGGAGGTGAGCCAGCCCTCCCAATAGCGTCGATGTTAACACCTGATTGCTCTATCGTATCACGTGTGCTCTCGATGGGTAAATCCAACCCACTTAGTGTGTTCCACTCGTCTTTGCGTAGAGTGACCATGACCCTTCGAAGACGAGGGACTTCATCAACACTCGCTTCCGTCAGTGGTCGTTATCGCTGCCTGGCCCATGTACGTGGCCATGCGCCAATTCTTCTTCGGTGACAGGGCGCAGTTCTACAATTTCCACTGAAAAAGTCAGTGATTGGCCAGCTAATGCGTGATTAAAATCTGCAGTCACCATTTCGTCTGTGAGGGCTGTGATCGTGAAGGGTGCAGGACCGTGCGGCATTTGGGCAACAAGTTGCATACCAGCCTCAAGGCTTGCTTGTTGTTCGAGTTGAGCAAATTGCTCTCTAGGAATTTCCATGACTGCATCATTGTCCCTGTTTCCATATGCTCGATCTGGCGTTAGCGTGAACTCACGAGTTTCACCTTTCTTTGCACCCATGATTTCTTCTTCAAATCCTGGAATCATCTGCTTGTGTCCAACAATGAACGTCAATGGATCTCGACCTTCACTGCTATCGAACACCTCACCATTCTCCGGCAATGTGCCCTTGTAATGTACGCTCGCAACCATATTTTCCTTTACTGTATCTTCAGTCATAGTATCACCTTCGTGTTGTCATTTTGTTCACTAAGTCTCGCAATTTTTGTGCGACACTTTCCGGTAGAATTTCTTCTAACACCTTTTGATCAATAAATTCTAAAGATTCCGCAACCCCAATTCTCTCACCCTTTGCCCAGATTTGTCCAAGCACGTTTGAACGATGTTCTTCAGGTATCGATGGGTTGTCGAGGAGGTCTCGGGCGGCATACTTGTACTCGAGGTACTTCTGACGATTGAGTTTCTTCTCTTGCTTTTGCCGTCCGCCACCTTTTTTGTCCTGTCGCCGGCGTTTTCGCCTGCGGTCTGTGTTGGTCTTTGCAACAGTCACTTCTACGGTTTTGAAGACATCCTTAGATTGTGGAATGGTCGGCGAAATCGACTCTGGGTTGACAGATGTCGGAGATACTTCTTGGCTGACTGGTGCGGCTACTGGAGACTCGACAGTCACAGGTTCTGCCGTCACAGGTTCTACTGTCGCCTCTATTCCTTGCTTGGTTTTTGATTTGGCATTGAGTTTCGAAAGTTCAGACTTTCTGCGCAGTTCAGCCAATCTGTCTTGGTTGGAGACTCGTGGTTCTGCGGCTGGTGCCTTCGCAACTGAATTGGTCATTGTTGGGGCTTGAGCTGTCTTGGAAGGGGCGGTGATACTGGCCTGTGGCTTACCTGCCCCTCCTTGTTGCTTCTTCATCCGCTCCATGGCTTCTTTCTGTTTCTTAGCCAATTCTGACATACCACTGGACGACTGTGGTTCGGATGGATTTGGACGTGTTTGGGGGGCTCGTCGCTCCATATTCTTGCGTTCAGTTTGGCGCTTGTTGCGTTGGGCGGAAGCATTAGGGGCGAACGGATTGAACGGTTCGTCTCGCTTTTTTCTTCCACCCCTGTCGCTAATGTGTAAGGCCCCCAGCATCATGGCGCTTGTGACCGTATAAAAACAATGAGTGTCGTAAACGTTGTTTAGACGGCCCATGTCACTGGGGTTTGATCAGTGCGAAGATACTGATCAACAGCACTCGATTCGAACAGTGTGATGCGGCCATGGTTCAACTCAATCTGACCTAGCAAGGCGATCATCGATCCATTATCGATACAGTACATGCGAGGAGGTGCGTGAGATGTTGCATCGCGCTCCATGGTCATAAGAGTGCACATTTCTCTCAACCTTGAGTTGCAAGCAACGCCACCTCCGAGAAGCAGTTCAGACTTTCCAGTA
Source organism: uncultured Candidatus Poseidoniales archaeon (assembly GCA_964015875.1). Classification (GTDB taxonomy): domain Archaea; phylum Thermoplasmatota; class Poseidoniia; order Poseidoniales; family Poseidoniaceae; genus MGIIa-L1. The sequence continues at coordinate 106,417 of CAXHEV010000002.1, read as the reverse complement.
TGGGCCAAAGCTCGTTCTGCAATTTCCACGCATGCTGCAAATGCATGTTCTTGAAGCGACCAACACACGGCCCCTAGTTCTGCTCCGTTGTCCAGGAGTCGTTGTGCTGCAGTCATGACACCGGAGAATGCAAGGTCCATCCCCCGCACAGCAAATGGCAACTCAAGCCCATCGAGACTTGCGTTTGGATTGTTTGCTAGCCATGCTGCTGCTTTTTTCTCGATCACTGGCCCTCCAGGGAAGGGTATTCCTTGGGCGCGTGCGAATTTATCCAGCATATTGCCAATCCCGATGTCGAGTGTTTCACCAAGAACGCGATATCTTCCATCCAAATGGGCAATTACTTGTGTATTGCCTCCTGAAACATAGAGCAAAATTGGATCCTGGCAACCACATTGTTGTCGCCCAATTTCAATATGGGCTACGCAATGGTTGACGCCGATAAGTGGGACATCTAGCCTGCTTGAGATGCCACGTGCTACCGCTGCACCAACCCGCAAACACGGCCCGAGACCTGGGCCTTGTGAGTATGCTACTGAGGAAATGTCTGAAGGTTTCAACTGGTTGTTATTTAACAAATTAGTAAATAATTCCGCAGCAGCATCCTTGTGGTGATCTGCTGCCTCACGAGGATGAATCCCACCTTCATCAGGTCGCACTGTTGCTGAACTCGATGGTACTGGTGCTCCTAATGGGTCTACCAAACCAAACGAAAGCGTATGCGCAGTCGATTCAATGCCCAAGGTCCAACCCTCTGCCATAGTCAGCCCACAGAGCCATTGTTCTTCAACCCTAAGCCCCTCGTTGGTAATATGCGGACCATATTATTGGATATTGGGCCGCTGGCACATCTCTCAGGAAAGGGTCATCTTTCTGGGATAGACATGTGCGATTATGATTTGTTAACATCTCCTGCTGGAAAAGGCATTGTGGTAATAAATGGTGTAATCGATACAATTCAAGAATCAGAAGAGTTGGAAGAAGAATACGGATCAGAAGAGGCGTCTACAGAAGACTCCAAGATTATTTCATTGAGAGGGCATGCAGTGGTGCCAGGTCTTGTTGATGGACACAATCATCTTCTGTGGGCTGGCGACCGCTCGAATGAAATTTCTTTGAAACAGCGGGGAATGAGTTACAAGGAAATTGCCGCAGCCGGAGGTGGAATTCAACATACTGTTCGCGAAACAGCATTGTCGACTGATGAAGAACTCCTGAAATTGGGATATCAACGAATGCGCATGGCGTTTCAGAATGGGACGACGCATATGGAATCCAAAAGCGGTTATGGCCTTACAACAGAGTCAGAATTGAAGTTACTCGATGTGGCTCAGAGCTTGTCCAAAATCGATCATCTCCCAAGTATGGAACTGACATGGTTAGGGGCCCATGACACGCCTACGGGTCTATCTCGAAGTCAATACGTTGAAGAAATTCTCTCCGACCAATTACCAGCAGTCTTAGATCAAGGGTACGCAAAGGCGGCGGATGTGTTTTGTGAACCAGGTTGGTTTACCACAGAAGAAAGTGAAGTCATCCTTCAAGCAGCCAAGAAGGGTGGACTAACTCAGAGAATTCACATTGATGAATTCAAGGACGGAGGTGGCGGACAGTTGGCAGCCGATCTAGGCGTTGTGACTGCAGATCACGCCCACTATACTCCTGGTCCTGTGCGATCGGCCATGGAAACTTCTGGAGTCAATACTGGCTTCTTACCGGGTACGCCTTATTCAATGGGGGAACCATGGCCTTCGTTCAACAACGCCATTGACGATGACTATCGTTGGTCAATTGCAACAGATTTCAATCCAAACTGCAATATCCTCAGTCTTCCATTTATCGGATCTCTTTTGGTTCATCGAAACAAAGTGAATCCCCTCGCTACCCTTGTTGCTTCTTCTCGCAATCCTTCCGAGACCACACCACATCCATCGGGCAGGGTCCACGGAAGAATTGAAGTTGGTGCTGTTGCAAATATCAACGTCCTTGGCGGACATCAATGGGAATCATGGTGCAATCAACCCGGTACGTCACCATTCATGGCCACCATGTTGAATGGTGAATTATACTACCATTGATTGAAGTTTAATTACCTAGGGAATTGTATTTATTGGATTGACGGAGTGAATAAAATGAAAAAGGAAATCAACAAAGTCTATGTTGAAACTGTCGTATGTGCTGGCGCACCAGGAAAAGAAGCTCGCTTTCTAAGAATGATTGAATCGCGGCAGACATTCAAACGACGACAGGACGGATGTCTCGCAGCATGGACAGGAACGTCAATCGATGGGACAGGAATGATTCTCGTACAAACCGTCTTTGAAGACAATAAGGCATGGAAGCAAATTTCTGATGAAGTTGTCAAAGTCTTAGATCCGAGGGATGGCGGTTTGGAGTCGGTTTTAGCAGGTCCACCACTCGTAGGTATGTTTGAAATTGATCCAAACCTCCTTGATATTCCAGCGTAAGTTGATTTCTTTGTTTTCCCGCACCCCTTTGTGTCGCATAATGTATGTTATACGACAATGGCGAATATTTGGTTGTAGATTTCATGACTACAATTAAAGAAAACACCTCGCAGTACCTTGTTTTCACTCATCAGAAAATTAATGATGGGCAAGAATATCCATATTTCCCCCTCTGAGTAGGGGGTAAGAGGTCGAAACTAACCAAAACTTTCTATTCACGCATCCAGGACATAGTTCTGACGAAGCATCTAAGAAATGTCGTGGATAGGAACCGACGATAACATGGCGAATGTCGAAGGATTTTGTTTGAAGTGTAAAACCTACGGGCCAATTAAAGATGGCAAATTCATTAAAATGAAAAACGGACGAACGCGTATGGCTGGATTATGTTCCCAAGCTGGGTGTAGCGGGAAAATTTCCAAGATCGTATCCTGAATCGTTCGGTTTCAACCGATGTGATTTAATACACCTGTTTGCAGGACGAAATACCTAGGGGCTCGTGGTCTAGGGGTTATGACGTCGCCTTGACATGGCGAAGATCGAGAGTTCAATTCTCTCCGAGCCCACCAACCATCACTACTATCACATATTGAAATGCCAATAATACCTTTTCAGTATGAAATTGTTATTTGAGGTGAACAGAAGAACTCTATTCAAGAATCAATGTGAGTGAGATCTTCCGGGAGTGGTAGTTCGAGTTCATCCGGATCGACTCTGGAGAGGGGTGGTTCTTCTTGATCATCCATGGTGAAATCAGATGAGCCCCCATCCCAGGATACGAGGTCTTCGGTCTCTTCGAAAGTTTCATTCGGGGCCTCTTGATTCCCAGACAGTGAATAAGCAGACGGATCAATAGGTGCGCGTTCAACTGGTGGCGCGTGTTCGTCAACAATTCGTTCTTCCATGTGGATTCCAGAATGAAACGTTCCGCATTCGGCACAGCGAACGGTCCCTTTGCGTTCTAAACAACCGCAGTTAGGGCAGGCAGCAAGATTTGAATAGACATCAAGTGGATCGGAAGCCACCAAATCACTCCACGAACATATCTTCCTGATAACCTGTGATAATATCACCTGTTTCGTCTTCTTCTATGGTCACTGTTTCATCATCATCATCGAACTCGATAATGGTGCCAAACACCTCTTCGTCTTCGAGAGTTAAACCAATGTGTGAGCCAATGTCTATTTCGTCATCAGCCTCTTCATCACCTTCGATTTCTTCTTCCTCTGCCGAATCATCCTCTTCGTCATCGCCAAGCTCTTCGTCTTCATAATCTTCCTCGAGAGCCTCTTGCATTTCTTCTTCCAAGTCGTCAGAATCCTCTGATGTTTCTTCTTCGGATTCAGTAGTCACATCTTCTGCATCAGATTTGTCATCTTGAACTTCCTTCATGGCCTTGGCACGCGCTCTCCAAGACTTCATGAGGATCAAGTGAGCATACAACGATGCCACAAGACCACTGGTGCCAAGGAGTGCAAACAATATGCCATCCCAATACCAACCAGCTGGCATCGACGATGAATCACCCGCAAGAGGTGTTAGAGAATTCTTACAATCCCCAATTTGATATTCAGGATCGCAATCGTAAATGTCACCGTTGACGATGCCGTCTGGATGAATCAATGTTTCACTCATGTCAAGTGCGACTGGGCCGCCTGTACCATCAACTGATAGTGGGCCAATGCCGCCGAAAGCATTGAGCACGATCAGAGCAACGAACATTCCGAATGCCAGATGAATGAGGGGCCAAACAACGTCATTCCATTGTTTACCCATCATTTTCTTTTGCATGTCTGTTGGGAACGGTTTTGCTTCCTTTGTCTTGCTAATGGTTGCTTCTTCGTCTACAACTTCATCTGCGTCCTCAAGTTCTTCAAGCGCAGCAATAAATTCGATCATGTCTATGGTGCGATCACCATCATCGTCAACATCACTTAGGAATTCTTCGATATCATCAGCGGAGACATCTTCTTCGATGAGCTCTCCTAGAGCATTGACCAATTCTAGGACATCAACAGAACCACTTCCATCCTTGTCCAAATCGTTAAAGAATCGATTAGGTGAAATCTCTAATTCATCCATTGCGTCAGCAAGTCTTCGGATGAGGCTCTCTTGAACTACCTCGCCTTCTTTCTCGTCCTCTTCAACTTCTTCTTCAGCCTCGTCTTCTTCGGTATCGAGTGGTTCTTCGGTATCCTCGGTTTCGTCCTCGACCACATCGGATGAGGAATCTTCCTCATCAGATGCTTCTTCTGATGTGTCTTCAGACTCATCGTGATCATGTGATTCTTCACCTTCCTCAGCCTCGAGATCGTCATCGCTTTCAACAGTAAGGGATTCGTCATCATCAGTTGTCTCTTCTTCATGAGCTTCCGATTCCTCTTCAGATTCTTCTTCAATTTCATCTTCAACTGACTCTTCGACATCGCCTGAACTCGTCTCTGCGTCAACTTGTTCATTCTCAGAACCCTCTGATGCAGTATCTGGCAAGTCTTCGCCAGTAATTGTAGCATGCAGTTCATGAAGGTCAAGGCGTCCATCGCCATCGGCATCAATTGTCTCAATCAACCGATCAACTTGTGAGGGTGGAAGGTCAGCCAAATTTAAACTCAAGAGACCTGTTCTTAGTTCAGCCGAATCGATTTGACCATCGCCATCACTATCGAATTTTTTGAACAACATTGGTATTGTGATCCCTGTCGTGACAAGCCAGTTTCTTAAGACATCAACAACATCATCTGCGATGAAAACCACACCACATTGTGGGCATTTCGTCGAATCAAGAGGGACGAGGGCTTGGCATGCACCACACTCTCCAAGAGCTTCGTCTGAAACTCCGGTGAACGAAACTCCACATTCAGGGCATTGTTCGGAATCCAAGGGAATTACGGCTCGACAAGCACCACATTCACCCGTGGCAACTTCTTCGGTCATCTCTTCTGTCATATGCACACCTAACCAACCGATGACAACAACGGATATAATGATTCATAGTCTTTCAACGGTTACCCGTACCAATGGAGGGGGTAAGTTGACCGTCGATGAACCCATAACCTTGGAAAAGGGTCACCTCTTTAGTAAGGAGATTACAGAAGAAAATACCCTTCTTGAATGGCTCGATGTACAAAGCCAAACAAACGATGATCATATTGTCTACATATCTCGCACACCTCATCGACGTTTGTTGAATGAAATCGATGTGACCAAAATAGAAACGTATTGGATGACACACCGAGCAGGACAAGCCCACATATCTCCTGATTTAGAACAAATTCATACGATGATTCAATCGAGGATTCACAACCACCGTGGCATGATCGTTCTCGAAGGACTGGAGTGGCTTGTGTCTTTACACGGCGAAACGACATTGCTGAATTTTATACGCACGCTTAGGGATGATGTTCATCGAACACAGTGGAGTATCCTCTTGCCACTCGACGAATTGGCCTTCAGTTCAATATGGCTAGCGCGGTTTAAACGCGAAGCACCGGCACTCGCCATGCCAAAAGAACAGGAAATAGTTCAGAACGAACAAAGTGAGGAAGTTACTCAAATTCCCGTACTACCAACCCAAGTCAATGAAGAGGGTTTACCAGAATTGGTTATGCTGAATAAATTGCCGAATGTTGGCTTTACAAGGGTTATTCTTCGTAAGAGAATCTTACAGTGGAGACGAATGGGATTGGATGTGTCCGAAGTCGAGCCTGCTTTACATATGAATGATGACAATGCGTATGAATTATATTCGAAAGTTGAGGAAAAAGTCAGAACAGCGGTAGAACTCGAACGGGCAATTGAAGCCAATAGAGACCTACTTTCGGCAAGTGAATTAACCACGTCGAAATTTAGAATCCGTCAACTGACAGGGCTAGAAGAAATACGAAGTAAATTACAATCGGTTTAACGTGGTATTCGTCCAACTTCAGCTTCAATTCTAGCGAGCCAAGCACCATCGGATAAGGCTTCGGCGATTTGAATTAACTCACTGCTTGTCGTTCGATCGCCGTCCAGTGGTTTGGCTAGAGTTCGAACCCTTTGTTTGAGGGCAAAGACATAGGGTGAGGGTGGTAAGGATTCAAACTCAAGCGCTTCACATGCTACAAATAATTCACATGCTAGAACTTCAGAAAGGCGCTGTGTCGCTTCTAACAAGTTCCATGCGGCAGTTGCACCCATGCTGACATGGTCTTCTTGACCAGCAGACGTGCTCGTCGAGAACGCAGCTCTTGGTGTAGCATGACCGTGCAACTCTGCTAACGATGCTCCCGCAACATATTGGACGATCATCAAACCGGATTCCAAACCAGAATCCTTTGCCAAAAACGCTGGTAATTGACTACGCGCAGGGTCGAGCATTTGATCGATCCTACGCTCGGAAATTGAACCAAGTTCAAACAGTGCTGCTGACATGGAATCAGCTGCTAAAGCAATCACTTCCCCATGGAAATTCCCTTGGGAAATAACTTCATGCGGTCCGGGGTTTTTTGGATCTGGGAAGATGAGCGGATTGTCTGTTGCGCTGTTTAGTTCGATGTTGAGTGTTTCTGACATTGCAGTATAACGTTGTAATACGGCCCCGTGTACTTGTGGCGCGCAACGGAATGAATACGCGTCTTGGACCCTTTCACAATCGGAATGCGATTCCAAAATTGGCGAATCTTTCATCAACGCACGAATGCGCTCTGCAACAAGCGATTGCCCAGGATGTGGTCGGGCTTGATGGACGCGATGGTCGGATGGTTGCACGCTTGCTTTCCTCGCTTCCATCGAAGTACACAAGACCATGTCTGCTAGAGGGAGAAGAGAACTCAACCTGCGCTCGGCTAGTGTCATGAAGGCTAACATCTGGCTGGTACCATTGATCAGGCTTAAGCCGTCTTTTGCACGAAGCCCTATACCGATCAACCCGTGTTCTTTGAGGACGCCGTCGGTGGGTACTGGGGAATCATTCTCATCAAGAACCATGCCTTCACCTATGAGTGCCAATGCCATGTGTGAGAGGGGAGCTAGATCCCCACTTGCGCCTAAACTTCCAATTCGTGGCACGTATGGTACGATGTCCTTGTTCAAGAATGCAATAAGTTGTTTGAGGACATCAGGGTGCACTCCAGAATGTCCCTTAACAAGTGAGTTAATCCTCACAGCCATCATCGCGCGTACTGAGGTTCTCGACATGGCATCTCCCAGAGCCGTTGCATGAGAGCGTATGAGGTTGGTTTGTAGCTGTGCTAAATCACTAGGCGATATTCTTTGATCCACAAGTGCACCAAATCCTGTGTTGATTCCATAGACAGTTTCTCCCCGTTCGAGGATTCCATCAACCACAGACCTTGCAATTTCTACCTTGTGCCAAGCATCCGTAGAAATAGCTACATCGGCATTGTTAGTTGCAATTCTTTCGACTTCTGCCGGTGATAATGTAGAACCATCAAATTGAACAGAAGGTCGCATCATTGATTCCCTCCATTCAATGCTTCATCAAGAAGATGCTCATCTGCATGCTGAGCGATGGTAACGCTAAGCCGTGGCTCAGATTCCATGGCTCTTTTGATTGCGAATTGTGCCCCGTCATTACGTGCCCATGCTCTACGAGCAACGCCATTATTGACGTCCCAATGGAGCATTGATTGTAGCCGTTGTTCACATTCTTGACTTCCATCGAGGAGCATTCCAAATCCTCCATTCATCACTTGACCCCATCCAACGCCACCGCCATTGTGTAAACTGACCCATGTTGCACCCCTGAATGCATCACCCACGAAATTCTGAACAGCCATGTCAGCAGTCCACATGGAACCATCTCTGATATTAGCAGTTTCACGGTATGGACTATCAGTACCGGAGACATCATGGTGATCTCTGCCAAGTACCACTGGGCCAGAAAGTTCACCAGAGGCGATGGCTTTGTTCATTGCTGAAGCAATTTCCCTTCTGCCCTCGTCATCAGCATAGAGGATTCGGGCTTGTGAACCGACAACCATGTTATTGGAACCAGCTTCCTTGATCCACCGGACATTGTCCTTCAACTGCTGTACGATTTCACTCGGAGCACCTTCCATCATCGATTCTAGGACCTCGCTGGCAATTTGATCGGTTTTCACTAAATCGGATGGGTCTCCTGAACAACACACCCAACGGTAAGGGCCAAAGCCATAATCGAAACACATTGGTCCCATGATATCTTCGACATAACTTGGGTAGCGAAACGATCCATCATCGTTGAGTACATCTGCGCCTGCCCGGCCGGCTTCGAGGAGGAATGCGTTTCCGTAATCCCAGAAGTACATACCTTGCGAGGCAAGGGAATTGATTGCATCCGCATGCCTCCTTAATGTGCTTCTGACCTCATTAGCAAACCGCTCAGGTTCGTTTGATAACATCAATGCAGACTCTTCGTATGAATATCCAACAGGGAAGTAGCCTCCTTGGAATGGATTATGCAGGCTGGTCTGGTCGGACCCTAGATCAACGTGTACACCTCTTGCCACAATTCGTTCCCACAAGTCCACAATATTGCCTATAAAGCCTATAGAAATCGCTTTTTTTGCCGCTGCTGAATCAACCATTCGATCTATTGCTTCGTCGATATCCTTCGTTACCTCTGTCAGCCATCCTTGTTCATGTCTTTTGTGAGCTGCATGCGCGTTTGATTCAGCCACAATACAGGATGCTCCAGCAATCACTGCAGCCTTGGCTTGAGCACCTGACATACCACCAAGTCCTGATGTCACGAAGGTAATACCTTCCAATCCCTGGTCGCCAGAGATGCCAAGGTGTGCCCTTGCAGCATTAAGCAATGTGATGGTTGTGCCGTGAACAATTCCTTGAGGACCGATGTACATGTATGATCCGGCGGTCATTTGACCGTACTGCGTGACTCCAAGTGCGTTTAGGCGTTCATAATTATCGGGTGTTGATTCGCTAGGGATCATCATTCCATTTGTTACAACAACCCTCGGCGCCTGTTCATTAGATGGGAAAAGACCCATTGGATGTCCGGAGTACATAACCAGTGTTTGGTCGCTTTCCATTTGAGCTAAATATTGCATGGTAAGCCGATACTGAGCCCAATTTTGAAACACCGAACCGTTGCCACCGTAGGTGATTAATTCGTGCGGGAATTGAGCAACGGCTGGATCGAGATTGTTTTGAATCATCAGCATGATTGCTGCGGCTTCAGGAATTCTTGCTGGGTATTCACTGATAGAATGTGCCCGCATCTCGTATTCGGTTGGACGGAACCGCCACATGATGATGCGACCAAACGTATGCAATTCGCTAGCGAATTCTTTGGCCAGTATCTCATGGTGCTTTTTGTCAAAATATCTTAACGCATTACGTAAAGCCAATTTTTTTTCAATAGGAGATAATATTTGGCGACGTTTTGGAGCATGATCAACTGTGGAATCAAGACCTGGATGTGCAGGTAACTCGTCTGGAATACCTTCTCCAATGTGCAGCTTTAGTCCTTCAGCGCTGCTGACCATGATAATGCGAAAACAAACCTCTCCTTGAGCATTCGTATTGTTGATTCACGATATTGTCATGCTTTGACAACGTCTGGGCGCCATAATGTAAAGAAGAGACCAGACACAATCATCAGTGTTGAAAAAATCAAAAATCCTTCCCTTAACGTATAGAACTCGATGTCCAAAAGATATCCTGCTGTTGCACTTGAAATTGAAAATGCAATTGACATCATGAGCATGTCCATTGAAAAGACTCTGCCGCGTACTTCATCTTCCACCCAGTGTTGAGTGAGTATGGTTGAAAGGACCCAGTTTGCACCGGAGGCAGCGTGCGCTAAGATGACCAAGACTACAGTGAGATAGAGACTCTGATCGAGGGTCCAACCTACAAGGAAATAAAAGAAACCAGAAACTGATACGAGTAATCCAACAAGGACTGGCCAGCGCTCTTGATTCACCAAATATTTTCGAGCTGCAATAGGACCAATACCAGTTCCAATCCCCCGTGCAAAGAAGAAGATGCCAAAACCAAGAGCCATGCCAAATCCATCAATATCAGAACCTGCAACAACAAGGAAAACACCCGCAAGGCCACCACCTGCTATATTCCATGAAGATTTTGCGAAGACAATTCTCAATAATCGCTTTTCACCAACAATGCGTGCCCAACCATTCTTGATGTTCGAAATTGCCGTAGAAAATAATGGCCCTTTCATGTCCTCGTCAATGGTTTGAGGGATCACCAGGTGGCGTAGGAGAATTGCACTCACTGCAAAGGTTACAGCATCGATAATGAATGCAGTATCAGTCCCATAGAATTCGACAACAATTCCGCCTAGCATAGCGCCAACGCATAGAGCGGTCGACCAACTTGCTGCATCAAGAGCATTGGCTGTTGCCAAGTGCTCTTTGGGAACAATATTGGGCAATGACGCTCGCTCAGCAGTGACGTACATTCCGTGCAGAATCATCATAAGGCCTGTGAGTAAATAGATCCATCCGATATGTTCAGCATCCTGTGCTACAAGGAAGCAAAGAGCCAAAAAGACTTGAATGATATTTGTCCAAATCATAATTTTCTTTCGATTAATCCGATCGGCAAGTAGCCCCCCAAATGGTTGGAAGAGAGCAAAACAAACCATTCGCATCGTGAAGAGTAAACCGAGTAAGAACTCTGATTGCGTGCTGTCATAGATGATCAGAAAAAGTGCGATGGTGTTGAACCACTCACCCAACATCGAGATGACTGAAGCAGACCAAAGCCGGCGGAATGCAGCATTGGTTCGAATCAATTCGAGGTATCCAATCTGACTCATTCTTCTTCGAACTCCGAAGGACGATGTCCATGTGCATTTATCGTCACAATGATCCACTTTGAAGTAGGTGTGTTTGAGTCTGCTGCTGTTGAATCCAACGGAACAAGACTGTTCGATTCTGGAAAGTATGTTGCTACATTGCCACGCGGAATATCATACGCAACCAATTGCCATCCAGCAGACATCCTTGTTTCATCTTTGAAATGACTTGTTAAATCAACCATTTGTCGGGTTTTCCAACCACGTTCGGCCATATCTTGTGCATTCATCATGACAACCCTTCGGTTCCCATGGATGCCACGATATCGGTCATGTAGGTCATATATTGTCGTGTTATATTGGTCATGTGATCGGATCGTCATCATGACATAGCGGTTGAGACCTATATCGACATCTGGTAGCTCGTTGGTTGTAAAGTGTGCCTTATTGTTGCTGGTTGTAAACGAACGCGAGTCGCGAGGAGGATTTGGCAATGCAAATCCATTCTCATTCCGAACTCTAGAATTATAGTCCTCGAATCCATGTAAGGATTGTTCCATCAAATCACGTATTGCATCATAATCTTCTACAAGATCTAACCAATCTAAAGGCGTTTCATTTAGACTGGCCTCAGCGAGTCGAGCAACAATTGCAGGTTCACTCAGTAATGCAGGCGATGCAGGTGGAAGGCCGCCAGTGGAACGATGCACAATACCCATTGAATTCTCGACGGTAACGAATTGCTTTCCTTTGGCTTGAACATCGAGTTCAGTGCGCCCAAGGCATGGGAGTATGAGTGCAGTTTCTCCCGTGACAAGATGCGAGCGATTCAATTTTGTAGATACTTGAACTGTCAGGCCAACATTCCTTAGCCCTTCCGCTGTGACTTTTGTATCAGGTGTCGCTGATAGGAAGTTTCCACCCATGCAGAAAAAGACACCCACTTTCTCGTCTCTCATGGCGCGTATAGCATTCACTACGTCGTAGCCATGCCTGCGTGGCATTTTGAAGCCAAGACCTTCTTCCATTCGGTCGAGGAACGCATCCGTTGGGGCCTCCCAAATACCAACAGTACGATCACCTTGTACGTTTGAATGGCCGCGGACAGGGCACAAACCCGCTCCCTGTTTACCAATATGGCCACCCATGAGGAGGAGATTGACCACTTCTTGAATCACGGCGACACCATTTGGCTGTTGCGTCAGGCCCATGGCCCAACATGCGATTGTACCTTGGGAGGACGAGAGTATGTTTCCTATTTCTTCGATTGTGGTTTTATCGATGCCAGAGTCTCGGACAATAGTCTCCCATGGGGTTTGGCGAGCCATGTCGGCCATCTCCTCGAAACCATCAGTGGAGGATTGAATAAACACCCTATCCAAACCACCTTGTTTGAGGTGAACCTTGATGAAACCCTTGAAAAGAGCTGCATCTCCTCCAATTTTGACTTGAAGGTGATGGTCAGAAAGTTGAGTTGTCTTGAGGTTTAATTTCATGTAATCTTGGGGGTGTTTGAACCTCTGAAGTCCACTTTCTGGAAGTGGGTTAATATGAATAATTGTGGATCCCCTGTGTTTGGCGTCCCTCAGTGCGGTGAGCATTCTTGGGTGATTAGTTCCTGGATTTTGACCGATGACAAGAATGACTTTGGCATGATTGAAATCCTCCAACGTGACGGTACCTTTCCCGATACCAATGGTTTTGCCGAGTCCCTTTCCACTTGATTCGTGACACATGTTCGAACAGTCAGGCATGTTGTTAGTCCCCAAGGCTCGAACATAGGCTTGGTAGAGAAATGCAGCCTCATTTGATGTCCTTCCAGAGGTATAGAAAACCGCACGATCTGGTGAGTCTAATTCCTTAATTGCAGTTCCAATGGTGGAAAAGGCATCATCCCACGATATGCGCTCATAGTGATTAGATCCTGGTTTCAATATCACTGGATGGGAAATTCGTCCTTGACTATTAAGCCAGTAATCGGAACGCTCAGCAAGTGATTCTATGCTATGTTTAGAAAAAAATTCGGGTGTGACATTGGCCTTCATAGCCTCATCAGCAACGGCTTTAGCGCCATTTTCGCAAAATTCGAATGATGTGCGGTGCTCTGGATCTGGCCAAGCACACCCGGGGCAATCAAATCCCTGTTTTTGGTTGACCATCGTTAGGGTTTTGACGGTTTTGACAATTCCCATTTTTTTGACGCCGTGCCTCATCGAGGAGAAGGCTGCAGGAATTCCTGCTGCTGACTTTTTTGGTTTTGAGATTTTTAATTTAAGTGCATCAGCAGGTGTTTCCGCAGAAAAATCCCTCCTCATACCTATGCCTCATCGCTATCGTGACGGCTTGGGTTCTCAAGGCTTGCCATTGGAAGATGTGGCATGAGCGCCAATTGCAACACAACGGTCGGGCTTCACAAAGGCATAAATTCGCATTTGCAGGGTGCGAGCAGCATCCGCAGCCAAAGTAGAACATGCACCAACACACACAATAGTGCCGATTCCAGATCGTGCGGCTTTTGCGACAATATCCCAGCCACATCTGCCAGAAAGTAAGAGTATAGCGCGTTCAAAATCAACACCGTTCAGAACACCAGTGCCAACAACCTTGTCGACAGCATTGTGCCTCCCTATGTCCTCACTAACTGCGAGGATGCCGTCTGTGGGATGCATAATTCCAGCACCATGCATACCACCTGTTTTTTGGAAGCCGATTTGGAGGTTCTTCATTTCATCCAATCCGTGGTTCAGCATGGCCAAATCAATCATGGAGTGAGCACCGGTATATGACGGAAGACCATCGACCAATACTTCGAGACCTGGTGCGTTGCATGCGCCACAAGAGGAAGTCACAATCCGTTGAGGATCGTGAGAATCATTTTTTGTTAGAACGGTGGTTTCAGATATTACGTCATAGCCACTTTCGGGTGTGGATTTAATCAAAAAATCGTCATGTTCAGCACGCCCAAAACCTTCCGTGATGCAATGTCCGACATAGAGAGCTTCCAGATCACTTGGTGTCCCTAATAGTGATGCAAATATCCCATTTTGATCATGAAGTCTCAATAGTGTCTCAACCGCTAAGTTATCTGCTTCCAAGGCGCTTTTAGTTGCTAGGATTCGTTGAATCCCTGTGGCACGGTACAACTCCTTCAATCGACATCCTCTCCATCTCTGAGATGCTCTAGATCAAAGAATTCAAATTGCAATTGAATCAATTCTGCACTTGTTGTAGCAGCGGCATATGCCTCGAGAGGCTCTTTGTTCAGTTCAAAAAAACGCTGACCCCAACGAAAAGCCCCTAAGACCTCATGTGCCTGATCTACTCGTCCTAGAAGATACAAAACAGTCGCTATGGCTTCTGCAGTTGTTAATCGACCAGGTTTCCCCCAGTTCACAGGATTTGCAGCAAGAAGAAGGGGTAACATTCGTGGTTGAAGTCGTGTACGCTTCATGACTTGTTCAACGCTTGATTCAATATGGACCCAACTACAATCAAGGCCCACAATCGCCCCACCACGAATGAGGATTAAATCGTGATCTTCAGGGCCAAAGACCTTACCACACAGCGGTTCAAGAATCACACCTTTTCGAGGAATAGAATTAATTTTTTTATGGAGCTTCAGATTACCACGTTTCGCAGCAAGAACGGCTGTGTTCTTTTTTGGATCGTCTTGAGCGAGCCATATCGCGTGCACAGAAACTTGGTCCACAGCAATCACTTGTTATCGGTGAAGTAGTCTCCAAGAGTCATGCCTCTGCTCGAACTTCGGTCAATTTGAGTCGTGGTTTCTTCAGAAGCTGCGACCCACAATGAAATTCCAAGAACCCTTTCAAATTTCTTTAGCACGCCATCCGTTGGCCTCTTTCCAGATTCTGTTGCCTTGATGATGTTCACTGTTTCAGCCATCCTTTTTCCGAGAGTAGCATGATTCCAACCCTTTGCCTTGCGAGCATTTGTAATCCTTTTACCAAAATCGGAAGCCAACTCCTTTTCATTCTTGAGCATGATGTCCTTTCCCTTCCGACCTCGTGAAGCATAAGCCGTAGAGTGGGTAGGTCGCGTATGCATCGATTGAGCTTTAGCTAGACCTGGTGCTGTTTCCTTAGGCCCTAGGTTCATTTTATCTATGCATCGACCACAAGCAGTGACCTCTGTTTTTCCCATTTTGACGCGTTTAACACTGACCTTCATAGCACCACATAACTCACAATCTGCCATAGAAATCAGTCCGCGACTCAGGGTGATGCCGACAACCTTTGAAGGCTTCGTTAACACAGGTTGCAGCATATAGGGCCCCTTAGTTCATAAACGCTGGGCGTTTAGAACTTTTGAGCGCTATGGGCACGGATGTTGAACAAAACGCACCTCCGATGATTTCTTCATCTGAAGATGACCTCAAAAATCTTGAGAATGCATTCGCATCTTTGCAGGATCAAGCACAAAGCTTGATCAATGAGCGTTCCCAAATGGAAAGCGATATTCGCAACCTCAAAAAAAGGGCACAGCGGCTTGATGATGAAGTTCGTCTCCTTAAGTCACCACCGTTAATCATTGGTCATTTGCAAGATGTTCTCGATGATAGAACAGCGATCGTACGATCATCGAATGGCACTGTGTTTCAAGTCTCACTCAATCAACGTCTGGAACCGAAAACCCTCAAACCTGGGACAAGGGTGGCATTGAATCAAGACACGCTTGCGGTCATTGAAGTCCTCCACGACGCATGGGATCCAATGGTGAGCGGTGCAGAGATGGTGACCAAGCCAGACATTTCGTATGATGCAGTTGCAGGATTAGACGAACAAGTTGAAACAGTCAGGGAAGCAATTGAACTTCCGCTCACATCGCCAGAACTGTTCCAAAAAGTAGGCA
Organism: uncultured Candidatus Poseidoniales archaeon; assembly: GCA_964015875.1. Classification (GTDB taxonomy): domain Archaea; phylum Thermoplasmatota; class Poseidoniia; order Poseidoniales; family Poseidoniaceae; genus MGIIa-L1. Next base: position 90,313 of record CAXHEV010000002.1, on the reverse strand, counting down.
TCACGCCGCCTAAGGGAATTCTTCTTGTTGGCCCACCCGGCTGCGGTAAGACATTGCTCGCAAAAGCTGTGGCAAATCAAACCGATGCTACATTCATTCGAATGGTCGGGAGCGAATTAGCTCAGAAGTATATCGGTGAAGGTGGAAGAATGGTGCGCGAACTCTTTTCGTTGGCTAAAGACAAATCCCCTGCTATTATCTTCTTGGATGAAATCGATGCCATTGGAGCAAAGCGATTGGATGGTTCAACGAGTGGAGATCGGGAAGTTCAACGTACCTTAATGCAACTTTTAGCAGAGCTGGATGGATTTGACGCTCTTGAGGATGTCAAAATTATCGCTGCAACAAATCGACCAGATATTCTAGACGATGCGCTATTACGACCAGGAAGGTTTGATCGAATTATTACCATTCCACTACCTGATGAAAATGCACGAAAAGCAATTCTTGACCTTCACACTTCGAAAATGTCTACAAAACGGGTACGACTTCAAAAAATTGTTGAAAAAACTGAGGGATATTCTGGAGCAGAACTCAAGGCAACTTGTGTTGAAGCAGGCATGATTGCCATTCGAGATGGACGCAGTTCTGTGACAAACGATGATCTCATGCTGGCGGTCACAAGGCTAAATGAAAAGAAAACAACTGGTGGTAGGTCAACAACACCAGACCGATTATACAGTTGATTTGATTTTTCATACGGTCAACATTCAAGGTCCGGGTGCGCTGAACCAGATGCATGGAGCGAATTGTCGAATGCGTCCCAAACATTTCTGAAGGTCGGGATCAAGAGAAAATTCAGAGGATCATCAATTCTGTACGCCACGTAAGCAATTGTGCTGTCCTTGGCGTTGAACCAGATTCAGACTACAATCGAACGGTCATCACCATAGCGGGTGACCCAGAATTTGTGGCGGAAGCTGCGTTTTTACTTGTAAAAAAATCCATTGAAGAGATCGACATGCGCCAACAGAAGGGAGAACACCCTCGACTCGGTGCAGTTGACGTATGTCCTTTTGTCCCACTCAAAGGTGTCACAATGGACGAATGCGCTGATTTAGCTACACATCTTGCAGAAAGGGTTGCCGCTGAGTGCGTCGTTCCTACATATCTTTACGGCCATGCTGCAAAAAACGAGGCAAAACACCTTCTTTCCACCATCCGTAAGGGTGAATATGAGGGTTTAGAAGCACGTCTTTCGAAGGGGGAAACTCCACATTCTGAGGATACACGCTATCCCGATTATGGTCCTCGTTCGTGGAATGAGACTGTAGCAAAATCTGGTGGTCTAACCTTTGGTGCTCGCGGCATCCTTGTAGCATACAACGTAAATTTCGATGAGAAAGATGCAGCAGTCGCCAAAAAAGCCGGATCTCTCATTCGCTCAACGGGACGGCTGATTAAGCAACCAGATGGAAGAAGAATGAGGGTACCGGGAATGTTGCCTATGGTTCAAGGCATGGGCGTCACATTGGAGGCTCATGGAATTAGTCAAGTTTCGATGAATTTGCGAGATGTTGAACAATGCCCGATGCATGTAGCCTTTGAAGCATGCAAGAGCATAGCAAGAGATCACGGTATTGAAGTTCCAGGAAGCGAACTGGTTGGCCTCGTTCCACTTTCTGCAATGCTTGAATCAGGAGCATGGTATGCAAATGAATCAGAAAGCAATGAAAATTCAATTGTCGAAGCGGCCATTCAGGGTCTTGGTTTGGATCAACTAAGTAGGTTTGATCCGAATGAACGAGTTATAGAATATGCACTTAAAGGGGCGTTAAATCAATGAATTGGATGGAGATGTCACTCTCGGATTTCGAACGCGAATTAGCATCAAAGAACGCCACGCCTGGCGGAGGAACTGCCGCTGCTGTAGCACTAGGTCAAGCAGCCGCCCTTGCAGAAATGGTCTGTGAATTGACTGTTGGTTCTGAAAAATGGAAGGATGGTTGGGAAGGTGCATTGGATGCAAAGGAGACTACCACCAAAGTTCGGACAAGAGCAGGTCAATTGGCAGTAGAAGACAGTGAATCCTTCAATCAAGTTATGGCTGCTTTCCGGCTTCCAAAAGCCAATGAGAAAGAGCTCGAAGTGCGCAGAAGTGCGATCAGGATGGCAACCCTACATGCTGCTGAAGTTCCTTTGGAGACTGCCAAATTGGGCATGGAATTACTGGCAAAATTGGAATCTCTAGCGTTGAATGGTAATGCAAATGCTGCATCAGACGTGGGGGTGGCATCCCTGCTAGCGAGCGCTGCTGTTAAAGGGGCCCTTTTCAATGTCGAAATTAATGTAGCCTCCTTGCCAGAAGCAATGGCTAGATCTGTTGTAGAACAGAGTGCGGGCATGCGTGGTGCCTGCAGCGAAGTTTCTAAATTAGTCATGCATGCAGTACACAACAGAATACAATAAGTCTCATCGCACTTGCGAACCTGTAGATATATCGCCATCGATGGTGATCAGTCGTACATTTTGATTTCCATCATCTGCCGCCAACATCATCCCCTCGGAAACCACGCCACGTAGCGGTCTTGGTTTCAAATTAGCAACGAAGACAACCGATTTTCCAGTCATTTCTTCAGGAGTGTAGTATGCCTTCAGCCCAGCACAGATTGTTCGCCCCTCTTCGGAACCATCATCAATCTTAACGACATACAGTCTGTCTGCGTTTGGATGGTCTTCAACTGATGTAATTTTTCCGACCCTTAGATCCACTTCCATGAACGTGTCGAATTCTAGATATGTTGTTCCTTCTGGTGCTTCTGGCATGTTCATTTCCTCCTTGGGCTTTATTTTCTTTTTCTTCCCGCCTTTGACGGTGTGTCCTGATTTTGATTCAGTGTCCGCATTGGCATCAACGAGTGCTTGTTCCGAAGCAAGAATTTCATCAAGTTCGAGTCGTTTGAATAACGGAGTTGGCTGATCGGCATTCCACGTCATCGGAGCGTTCCAATTGGTCGCCTCCGTCCAAAGAATTTCGGATACTTCGCCATCTAGACCCAATGAATGCCATAATTTTTGGGCGCTAAAAGGCATGAATGGCTGCGTAGTGATCGCCAAGTAACGAGCGATTCTCCATCCGAAAGCCAGATCTGAGAGCGATTGAGTGCGCGCATCGGATGGTGACTCATCTTTGAGGTACTTCCATGGCGTTGCTGCTTGGAGCATTTGATTGCCATATTGAGCTGCATTCATGACAAACCTCAACGCCTCCTTGTAGCGATGTTTTTGCAATGAAGAGGTGATCGATGCATGAAGTTCTTCCAGTTTAGTCTGGTGGACTAGGGTCAGTTGTGGCATTTCTAATTGTGCTAGTGGTCCACTGTCGCCAATCGGTAATCGGTGCCCAAGAGTGAGTACGCGATGAACGAAATTCCCATATGCAGCAATCAATTCACTGTTGATTTTTTCAACGAAATCAGGCCAATTGAAATCTGTATCGTGATTTTCTGGCATGTTGATGCTCAGGTAGTATCGCAATGTATCAGGGTCGAATCGCTCGAGGAATGATGGAAGCCACACTGCATGTTTGCGCGATTTAGAAAATTGGCCACCTGCAAGCATGAGGTATTCCATCGCAGGTACGTTCGTTTCAAGGGCGAAGTCACCGGGTCCTGGTAGGGTGATTTGATCCTCGAGGGTTTTGCCGTTTTTGGCATGGTTTAGGCCCATGATGAGGGCAGGCCATATGATTGTGTGAAACGGAATATTGTCTTTACCGAGGAAGTAAAGATGGCGAGGGGTTGTACCATCTTCTGAAACACACCACCAGTCCTTCCATGCGTCTTTGCCACTGGCATGACCTGCTGTATCAGCGACACTTTCGGCCCAGATTCTAGCGCATGTTGAATACCCTTGAACAGCTTCAAACCAGACATAAACACACTTTCCGCCCCATTGAATCCCATCGAGCGGGAGTGGTATTCCCCATGAAAGGTCTCGTGTGACAGCTCTTGGACGCAAGCCCATATCCAACCATTGTTTTGTCATTGCTCTAACATTCGATTTCCATGACGATTTTTGGCCTTCTGCATGGGCCATGAGTGCGTCTTGGAAGAGATCCAATCTGTAAAATAGATGTTCTGTATCTCGAATTTCAATCGCTGCACTGGGGTTCATTTTGGAAATAGGATTGAGTAATTCCTCGGCTTCATATGTAGCGCCACATGTGTCGCACTGATCGCCTCTAGCACCATCTTCACCGCAACTAGGACAGGTCCCTTCTACATATCGATCAGGAAGAAACCGTCCAGAACCATCTTCGTTTTGTTCATAGTATTGTTTCATCGTTTTTGCTTCGAATAGGCCTGCTTTATGCAATGCCATGAAATTTTCCTGCACCATCTTTTTGTGACGTTCATCGCTTGTTCTGTTAAACAAAGAGCCACCGTATTCAATGCCCCTGGGATCAACTTGAGGCTCCCAACTGCAGCCTAAATCAAGAAGCGCTTGTTGATTCATAGCATGATATTGATCGACGACTTGTTGAGGCGATATGTTGTTTTGTTCTGCCGTAACAGTAATGGGTGTGCCATGTTCATCTGATCCTGAAACCATGAGGACACGGTTACCGAGGGCACGTTCGAATCGGGCCTGAATGTCTGGTGGTAGATAGCAACCTGCAACATGCCCCAAGTGCAAGGGGCCATTGGCATATGGCCATGCGACACAAATCAAGACATGCTCGTCTGCCATAGCAATTCATTGGGCGCACGACTTACCCTTAAACTCATCATTGTTGAATGCCCTTTAGATGCCAAATTGGCAAAATCTAAAATTTAGCCAACCGCTGGAGACTCATTATCATAAAGCGTCATTTTGAAGAACCCAATCCACATGGGTAGGGGTACACCGAACGGACAGGAGCCCTCGAAAATCCATGGAATATTCCGCAATGGCAGTGGTTGGAACCGCAATTGATAACACCGGCGAAGGAGATTTAACTCTCCTCATTTTTTACGCAACTCTGGCTTTAGGTGTGTCCTTTTTGTGTTCTATCTTAGAGGCTGTTGTTCTCTCCATTCCACATACTCAAATTGCAATGTGGGAAAAAGACGGGAAAGGTACCGGTGCGGTATGGGCATCGCTCAAATCTGATGACGCTGTAAAACCTCTAACAGCAATCCTCACGCTGAATACAATTGCACATACCATGGGAGCAGCAGGCGTTGGTTCTGAAGTAGCAAAAATTTGGGGCAGTGACGCCCTTACCTTTGCCTCGATTGTATTGACGCTCCTCGTGCTATTTTTATCAGAAATTATTCCAAAGACCTTAGGTACTGCGTACTGGAAACCACTTGCTCGATCAACAGGATGGTTATTGCACAAACTTACCATTCTGTTGAGTTTCCTAGTGGTGCCGATTCAAATGTTGAAATCAATCCTGCCAAAAGGAGACCACACCCTTGTGACAAGAGACGATGTGGCTGCCCTAGCAGATTTGGGCGAAGAAGAGGGAATCATAGAAAAAGACGAAGAGACTGTGATCCACAACTTGCTCAAGCTACGTGAAATGCATGTTGTAGACATTATGACGCCTCGTGTTGTCATGAAAGCATTTGGCCTGAATGCGACCATCAAGGAGGTGTTGGAGGAACATAAAATCATTCGAGTTTCTAGAATCCCTGTCTATGAGGATTCAATCGATGACATCTCAGGCATTGTTATTCGATCTGAACTGTTAATGGCCGCCAGTCGGGACGAATGGGAGGTTAAGATGTCAGAACTGCGTAAGGACGTTATGTTCCTGACAACTGATACAACCGTCGACAAAGCTTTGGAAATGTTCCTTGAACAACGTCAACAATTTGCGATCGTTCGAGATGAGTTTGGTGGCACCGCTGGACTTGTCACCATGGAAGACGTCCTTGAGACGCTTCTTGGTGAAGAAATCGTCGATGAGTTGGATGAAGTCGATGATATGCGTGAATTGGCTCGTGAACAAGCAGAAACTCAAGAATCTGAGTGATCCGTTTCACCTAGCCATTCTGCAATTTTCTGATTGCGCTCTTCATTCTTACGAGCACCTGCGTGAGTCAGTGAGTCGAGTTGAAATGCGCTTAACAACCCTTGAGTGTCCCTTCCGGAATAGACATCGATTAAGCGGTCGTAATGAACCATGCCCAATCGTTCATCAGGGTTCGCTTGGATACAAAGCATTGGAATCAGTGGCTTTCCCCATTTTGGAATATTGAATTGATCAATATCTGAAAACCGACCAGGTTGCCCAATGGATTGATTGAACCGATGAATAAGGCGTCGCCTATACATTGGTCGTATAGCCTTCGGTACGCGAAAGTTAACTGCGATTTCATCTAAAATAGGCTCATACATCGTCATTGGCGACTCAAGAACCATCCGCTCTATAGGATGGTTGCCGATTGTATTTGTAGGGGTTGTTCCTAGCCTCAACCCAATGAACCCTCCCATGCTATGGCCATAGTAAGTGACAGACGTGATGAGATCCTTAGACACGATGCTGTTCAAATTTCTACACACATCCTCGACAGCTTTCAACGAACGGTAAGCCGACCACTGTCCCAGGGAACCTGATGAACCATGGTTTGGCAATTCCACCATGACAACATGCCACCCGCGTTCGGAAAACCAGATTGAGCGATCGGCAACAGACCGTGACGAACTTCGCCAACCATGAACCATGAATAGCAGAGGCGAAGATTCATCCTGCAACCTGTAAACTGTATTTATCGAGCATTCTTTTGTTTGAAAGGTATAGTTAAGCCAACCCGGATGTTGAAAACTAGGTTTTTTACGCCCAGGTAAAAGAAAAGAGATACCAACAAAGAATTCGAGTATTGCGTTGAAGAAAGCATAAATGAAGACAATACTGAACACAAGTGTTAGAGGAGTTAAAATTCTCAAGACCGCAGCGAGGATAGCACAAACAATCCATGCAGCAGGGACAAAAAACCGGTGGTCAAACATATGAAACAGGAGTCTGGTGTTCACTCGCTCTTTTCATCTGTCTTTTCTTCAGACTTAGATTCAGCCTTTTCAGTGTCATCCGCCTTCTCATCAGATGCGGCGGCTTTACTTTCTGCCTCTTCTAATTCCTTTGCTTCTTTCTTTGCTTTTCTCTTCATGGATGAACTTTCACGTCGTTGTGTGAACGAATCACCGTAAGATGCCATGCGGTTGAGCCGTGCGGCAATACCAGACATCTCTTCACCTTCTTGTGGAACATACTTGACAAGGTATGCGCCGAAGAGCATGTCATAGAGACCTTGATCCTGATCACTGTTCTTCTTGAACCGACCATCAACAATTCGAATGCCCATGAGGATGAAACCAAGGACAAGGAAGGTGACATTGAGCGGGACGACCGCGCCAGCATCATTGGTGAGGTTGCCCATGAAACCAATAACAAGACTCAATCCCACAAGGGACATGAGGCCAACAGAATTCACTAGGAATCCGTGAACCGGGTTGGGCTTAGTTTCTGAAGCCGTGATGTAGCGTGTTCTCGAAATGAAATTTCCTAGCGTACGGCCAGTCATGATTGGAATGACGAACACGTTAGTGATGATCATGATGAGGGCTGCGACCGCAGGAATGGTTGGTGTTGAACCCATGATTGAGAGAAAAAGTGCGCCAGTCAGAACACCAAAGTTCCAAATGAAATTCATCAACCATGCGAGGAACCGAGAATTTTTTGTTGCTATCTCATACCCATCAGGTAAACCAGCGGTGTTGAGTATTGGGCGCCTCTCTTTTCGTTGTTTTGCTGCCTTTGGTGCTTTTTTTGCCTTAGCGGCTCGCGCTGGTTTTGCCGATTTTACTGGGGTGGCCACCGGTGCCTTCGCCTTTGCTACTGCTTTTGCTTTCTTAGGAGCCTCAGTACCTTTGTTGCCTGCATCGCTTGCCTTGTCTAGTAGTCCCATTTAATCACACTCATTGGTATTGTGCGCCCACGGCGCTGTAGGTCGAAAATTCTGCGGAGTTTACAAAGGCGTCAATGTCTTCCTCAGCCATGTTTCCGAGTTGCCCATCAACGATTCCGAAAAACGCTGCACGTAGTTCATCATCAGCATTGCTGGGGTCACTCCCAACTTCTTGATAGATTGCAAACTCTTCACTCGCCAAGAAGGCGTTGACGACGTCTGCGGGGAGATTGGAGCCAAGCAAATCATCGACAATGGCGACAAATGATACAAAGAGATCATCTTCGTCCTGTTCCTCATCAGTCACTTCTTGAGCTGTTGTGGGGGCATTGTCTTCATCTCCGGCAATCAAGGCTTGTAGGTTCTTACGTTCTTTCATAAGATTTTCCAGGACCGGACGAAGTTCTGCTAGAAGTTGGCTGTCACCAGATGCCTTTGCTTCTTGATATTCTGGGCGAAGGGATCGCAACTCATTTTCAATAGCCAATAGTTGGGAAGAAAGATCGTCTTCTTCCTCTTCAATCAATTCAACAACGGGAGCGTCTCTCACTTCGGAGACCTTGTCATCGTGTTCTTTTTTGCGTAGCACAATAATGTCTCGGTCCAGGGAGTGGCCGAATCGGTCTGCATAGCGGTCAAGTAGTGAACCTGCATCTGCAGATGAGATTCTGTCGATGTGGCCGTATATTTGGGGAAGTGGCTTTTCTGAACGCTTTGCCCAAAGGTCACCATAGCGGTCGTCTTCTTTGGCAACAGCGGGTTGTTCTTGACCTGCAGTTGCCCACACTGTGGATTCAGCAGTAGGTGTTGGTGCTTCTGGTAGCGGCATGGCTGCTTCTGGCGCCGGCGCCGGAGGCAATGGGAGGGGGGCTTCTGGGGCAGGCGCACCTGGTGGAGCTGGAAGAGGGGGCATACCGGGCAACGGCGGCAATGGTAGCCCTGGTGCTGGTGCTGCTGGAGCCTTGTTTTTCTTGCCTTTCCTCAGACCCATAAGGTTCACCCCTAAACCGGTGGATGGTAGCGCGGTCTTGAACCTTACCTTATTTAGATAAGTCAATTTGTTGAATTTTACCGCAATATTGTCCTGCTAACTGACGACTTTTGCCCAGCCTTTGAGGACCAAAAATGTAGCACCAGCTTCATGAATTTCGAATTGTTCACCAGTTTGTTTGTCATAGACCTGGTCTCCAAATTGGGCTATTGAATCATCAACAATCATTTCCACGTTAAGCATGTCTTGGGTACTCAAGGCCAGAGCTTCGCTCAATGGAGAGTATGGATTCGCACCATCAGGGTCGAGCCGGGAAAGTGGAAACTCGGTCACTCTCATCCCAGATTTACCATGGAGAGAAGTTGGCCAACGAATTTGTCTTCGAACATCGATTGTAACAACCTCATCGGTTTCACCAGCAGAACCAAGAACGACAGAAGTGTCAGTTTTTAGTAAATCGAGGAACAACGATTGGTGTTTCTCAAGAACGCCGAAATTCCCCTCTCGTAGACGTTTCGCACGGTCTGGGTGATTGACGATTGAAGCCAGTTGTTCAATCGAACCTTGCCCTTTAGTTGACTTACGCCCCTCCCGTTGAGATTGAGATTTTAACCCCTCATGTAAGGATTTCAATTCTCGCGTATAACCGTCATTTTTGTCGGCAATGGATTGTAGTTTTGTGATCATACCTCCCATCCCGTCTCGAAGACGTCGTGTCCAACCTTCACTGGAAAGGTCATGGTAGCGTGCAAGACCACCCTTAACGTCCACGCCCTCGCCGCGAATGTATGAGACCATCTCTCTGCGTGCTTCTGAATCCAAATGGAAAAGAGCTGGGTCTCTGTAATGGAGATGAAAACCACGATGTCCTGAAAATGTCACCTGGAGAAACTTTTCTTGAAATCCAAATTCAGGTTGTAAGAAATCATTCCATAACGACCATGCCTGTTCGTGAATGACTTCTAACATGCCGGGAAAGTCACGGTCGGTCACCCCTGGTAGGTGATCTCCATCAAGATCAAAAATTAAATCAGCTCCTAACCAATTCTTATCTGCCATTTTCATCTCGAATGGCCGCTCCCAATATGCAGTTGAATAGAAACAAGAGTGCATTGCGCGTTCAGATAGGAATTGCCGCACGCTCTGCATATCACTGAATCCTTTATGTCGTATCGGAGGGGCGCCACCGAAGGGAATGAACATCCATTCCCTTGTTTTTAATCGCGGTGGGGCCCAAAACTCTGAACTTCTGTAATACGCACCAAAACGGTGTGCAAATCGGGCCCATCCTGCTGCCATGAGTACGCCCCCACTCCGAATGTAGGCCGAGGGTTATTGAATGCCTTGGATGGTCATTCGTTGGTCATCCAGAAGCGCTCTTCTGCTTCTCCAATCGAGGTGGCAGTGTCTGCCCCTGTGGCTTCAACATAATGTTCCCAACACATGAAGTGCTTGCCGACAGCCATTGCACTCCCGAATGTGAGTCTCACGCCACATTTTTGACATCGAGGGCCAATTTCACCGTTTGGTGCTTGGGCTAGAGTGATGTGATCGTGTGGCATTATGGTCCCCGTAGTTCCTGTGAAAGTGATTGAGTCTTTGAACTTGAGCCTTGTTCAGATTACCATGAGGTTTGTTCCCATTGTGGAGAGGCGCACCAATTCAGCAAATCCAGTGCGACTTCACATGATTCTGCAACCTCCGGATGAGGGTCATTCAGGTGAGCCTCAAGAATTTCTTTTGCAGAAGGATCGCCAATCGCTCCCATAGCCTCTGCCGCTTCGTGCCGCACCATGATGTGCTCGAGTGGATCTGCCAGACGTTCTGTCAATGTAGGTAATGCTACGGGGTTTTGCATTTGCCCTAGAACGTAGGCAAGCTCGTGTCTCAATAATGCGCTGGTGGTGACAAAAGCCTCGCATAGAGCAAGACATGCTTGGTCGCTACCGTGGTTGCGGAAGGAGAAAACTGTTCTCATTCGTTGAAACATGGGGGCTGCTTCATCCATCAGCGTAGTTTGCCACTGTATGAATGTACCATCTGGCTGGGGAGGTGCTGGGTCTACTGACCCATACTGGCTCACCCCTGGTGCTCGAGTTGTCATGATTCCACCATCTTCACTCATTCGATCCGATAAAGGACATTTCCTCAGTATTGAAGTCTGTCCTGATTAAACCAATTTCTTGTCCTTCGCTGATGAAACGGCGGATTGATGCCCGACCTTCTTTTTTGTAATCGATTGTGCGATCGTTCACATACATGCTGACAAACTCCTTGTTGGTTTCGTCATCGATTCCTCTTCCCCACTTCTTGGCGAATTCTAGAGCCTCATCTGGAGACTTTAGTGCGAATTCAATACTCATCTTCGTGTATTTGGTGATGTCTTCCATTGCTTGTTGCCCAAGATCTCGGCGGACAACATTCCCACCAAGAGGCATTGGCCAGCCGCCCGTGCGTTCATTCCACCAGATACCTAAATCGATGTGTACGTGAAGGTCGTTCTCAACATAGGTGAGTTGTCCTTCGTGAATGATGAGACCACTCATGTAGGTTCCATCGAGAATTCTTGGAATAATTTCATCAAACGGTACGACGGCAACTTCGCAATCACCCCACGCTAATCTCAAGCCCATGTATGCGCTTGTCTTTAAGCCAGGTACAGCGATAACATTGCTGCGAACCTGTTCTTCAGTTGCCCCTTGCATTGAGACTACCATAGGTCCGTAACCTTCACCCATTGATGCTCCACAATTCATCAAGGCGTAATCGTTTGAAATTTCTGGAAACGCATGAATGGAGACTGCTGAAACCTCGAGATCACAATTCATTGCTCGGTGATTGAGTGTCTCAATGTCTTGTAATTCATGAACGAAATTATACCCCGGAGTAGGGAATGCACCAGTTGTCATGGCGTGGAACATGAACGCATCATCAGGGTCTGGTGAATGACCAATTCGTACAATTTTATTGCCATTTTCGTCCAGTGGTAATTCGGTCACCATGACCTTTCCACCGAAGGGACCTTGATGAACCAACCGCTTTAGTTTCCTCGATTCGCCATACATAGCGAGTTTTTGTTCTTGACCGATTGCTTTTCATTCTAGTTGCGCTCATCACGGAGTAAGGGGGGCAGACATGAAGGTAGCAATTGGAACCGCACTGGCTTTGGCTTTTCTGATCGTTGCACCCGTAGCACATGCTGGTTCCTCCGAAATTTCGTTTACAGGGGTGACATCCGTTTACGACGTAGACGGGTCCAATACTGTTGCAATAGACGGTGACTCAGTGTATCTTGCAAGTGGCTATCAAGACCATGTCATCATAATGGATTTGGAAAACCAATCGGTCGTTGCAACCATTGATGTCGATCGAAAAGTTGAGACGCTGGAATTTTCTCATAACGGACAATTCCTTGCCATTGCATTAAGCGGATCTCAAGTGGACATAGATACCATACAAATTTATGACCTGCACACAATGACTCTTACGGAAAAAGAATCTTCTGCAAATGCATTTCCCAAAGAAATAGCTTGGTCTCCAGATGATAATCTTCTTGCCGTACCAAACCCAAACAACGGTGTTGACCTTCTGAGGGTTTCAGATATGGAGGTTGAGAGGAGTTTGACGGGTGGGCACAACACAGATGTATCCTGCATTGATTTTACTTCGAATGGAGGTCACATCCTCACTGGTGACAACTCAGGCCGGATTGTCATGTGGAATGCAGATGGTTCATCCACGAACAAACAGTGGGAAATGAATTCAGAAATCGCTTCGTGTTCCTTCGACCCGACTGACACAAGGGTTGCTTCATTGACCATTGAGGGGCAATTAAACACGATGTCCTTTGCTGGCGGTGCATTACAAAATGCCATGTTTGAGGGCGGCTCTTCGATGAGCTGGTCTTCCAACGGGGCATATATCCATTTTATAGAACAAGGAACATCTCCAAAGATTCATAGTTTGGATGCATCTAGTTTTGAGGTGGTTGAATCAACTTTTATTGCCCACGCTTCAACGGATCTCACATACCAAGAAAATCAAGTGGGTTTGATAGAGAAGGCGTTTATGTCCACTGACACACAACATCTTGCCATTTATGGCCTTCATGACCTGCCTTATGGTTATGGAGTGGCAGGAGCGGATTTGGATGGAGACCAGATTCCAGACACATTGGATGATGATGATGATGGCGATGCAATCAGCGATGTTTGGGACAACTATTGCCAGAATACAGAGAATGGAGAAGAATGTGCGCGCCTACCACAAGAAGACAGAATACGCAATGTTGAGTTTACCATCAATGCCACACATTTTACAATAACCGACCGAATTTATCTCGACATAAGTCTTTCATCTGCACTACGAAATCTCTCACGAATTTCCATTGTGGATGACTTACAATTAAGTCAAGATGAGACTGATCTCTTCGCACATTCAACCTGCGCAAACACAGCACATGATCTCAAGATCCAACAATGGTCTGATGCAATTACGCTGTCTGAGGGTCAGTTATCTAACGGGGCCATAACCTGCAATGTTCACAACGGTATGACTTTGACAGCGCTAAATGATTTCAAGAGCCATATTGGATTTGAATATATTATCACATTCAATTTATCATCGCCACCTTCCTATCCAATGTTGGTTTCAGTTGCCGAACAGACTGTTGCCACAGATGCTTCCCTAGCAAACCTTGCTGAGATGCACCCAATAGCCATGAGTATCAATGCCAAAAACGCAGAGCAAGAACCTTGGGTATTGTGGTGGAATGTGGATGGCGCCCTAGACCTTCAATTGGTACCAGAAGTCGAAGAAAAGAAACCCCTGCCAATGACTGTATTAGGGATCTTTTTTGATTACCCAATATTGATTTTACCAGTCCTAGCTTTGTTCTTAGCCGTTGGCATTGGGGCATTACGAACAAAAAACTCCCTAGGTATGGATCTCGATATATTCGATGAAGAATCTGACGGAGATACCAACGATTTGAACGTTGAAGAACAAACAGAAGAACAAATAGAGATCATCGACGAAGATACAGTTGATGAAAATTACATTATGGAAATGGTGGAAGAATCCTTAGAAACCGTTTCCAAACCTCGGTCCGATGCTCCAGTAGGCAGAGACTCATCAGAAGCACCACGGCCAGTTGCGCGTAGGCGCACTCGAAAGACACCAACAAAGAAAGATGGGCCCATTACGACTGTGAAAAGAAAACGATTGGATGATGGAGGCGAAGTTATCACTCCAAAGAGGACAACGAGGAAAAAAGCAGTCTCAAAACCGCAAGTACGTAAAACTCGTAGAGTTGTGACCAAATCCGACAAAGTCGATGATGACTCACCAGGCGAACATTGAGCCCTCTGACAACCCACATGCATCAACGAGAAACTGCTCAAGTCCTTCTTTGTGCTCTTCATCGAGACGGTTGAAGACTTCGCCAAAGTACCTGTTTAGTCGGTCGTATCCTAAATCAGAACGAGACATCGACCATTCGATGACAGATTGTCGCTCTTTAGGGTCGGTCTCAAAATGATGTAATCGAGCCAATAATGCCTGCTGTGCTGCTTGAACATCTTCGATTGGTGTATCCTTGCGTGCGGCAAATACACCAAACACCATTGGTTTCTTTGTACGATGAAGCCAGGCTTGGCCTAGATCCATTTGAACAAGTTCTGGGTGCTCCTTGGCTCCTTCGAGTGCCCTGTCGCCAATCAATAAAGCACCGTCACACCGGTTGAGCATTGTTTCCAAATCTGGACCCATGACTTCTGTATCAGGATCAAGGTGTTCTTTTTTCAGAATATACTTCAGAAGTGCTACAGAGGTCATCGAATCTGTTGGCAGGGCAATAGTTTTCATGTTGTTAATGGGTTGCTTTCCAAACACCAAGACACTTCCAACCTCGCCCTTACTGCAAATGCCAATCTCAGGGACAAGAACGAGGTCGTCAGCGTTTCTTGCATAGTCTGCAGCAGGAATCGGTGCGAGCACACAATCACGACGGAGCAAATGGCCAGTAAGCCACGATGGCGGGGCAGGAAGGACATCCCATTTCGAATCTAAACCATGGAACAGAGGATCGCAATTCAAAAATGCCACTCGGCCAATGACGGTTTTCCATTGCTGCTCAGTTGTTGCCATGCAGTGACCTCAGTTTTGGACAACATTGAGCCGACGAATTCGTTTTGGTGCTGGAGCTTGATAGACCTCGAATCGTTCATAGGTTGTATTTCTCTGAATTGGGACGCAGCCTGCGTCTTTGATCAACCTAGAGAGCTGGAAACGATCGTGTTCTAGCGGTGTGGTTGAGCCGGCGAGATGCATGATTGACTCTTTTTGGACCGTCCCATCGATATCATCTGCGCCAAATTGAAGAGCTAATTCCGCTAACTCATCACCGATGTTCATTCGATAAGCCTTGATGTGGGGGATCGTGTCCAGCATCAAGCGAGAAATAGCAATCGTTCTCAATATTTCACTACCTGTGGCTAATTGAGCTTCTGGGAGACGGCTGTTGTCAGGAAGGTATGGATAGGGGACAAAGCATTGGAAACCACGAGTTTCGCGAGCTAATTCTCTCAGGGAAACCATGTGGTTGAGACGTTGCTCTAGGGTTTCTATCGTGCCAAACAACATTGTGCAATTGGTTGAAAGGCCGACCTTGTGAGCAGTGCGATGAATTTCTAGGTATTCTTCGGAACTTTCCTTGCCGTTGCAAATGATGGCGCGGACATCATCATCGAGGATCTCTGCCCCACCACCTGGAAGGGAACCAAGCCCTGCATCCTTGAGCCGTGTCAATGTTTCCTCATAACTCATATCTGATACAAGTGAAAGGTGTTTTATTTCGACAGCAGTCAAGGCTTTGATGGTGATGTGAGGGTAGGTTTCTCTTGTAGCTTTGAATAGTTCTTCATAGTGCTCTACACCCCAATCAGGATGCAATCCTCCCACGGAATGGACTTCATCAACGTGGTCGGAATATTGACCCAAGTCTTCAATGTAGGCTTCGATGTCTAGCGCATAGGCGTCCTTGGCTTTCTTGCTTCGCCTAAAGGCACAGAACTTGCACGCTAGAACGCAAACATTTGTCTGGTTCACGTGAACATTACTGTTGAAGAATGCCATATTGTCGAATCTTGCCGTTCGCACGTGGTGAGCGAGCCTTCCTACTTCGTTCAAATCTGCGTGGTTGTAAAGAAGCAGTCCGTCAGCAACATTGAGCGGTTGGCCAGTCGCTAATTTCTTGACGATAGGGTGGAGAGGGGGGCTCCAGTCTGCAGTGGAGGCCAGGTTGCGGGCTAAAGTCGTCTGCCAGTCCGGTGAACAGCCAGCCTCGCTTCTTGACGAAGTCCACACTGACATGCCTAATCCTCACGTGTTGTGTTCTTGAAGATGTGGTTTTCCCCGTGAGACAATCCAATTTAGTTTCCTGGCATGAAGAACTTTGAGTTGACGATGAATTTACGAAACTCTTCAATGACAAACACAGAACCAGCCACAGCGAATATGATGGCCCAATCTGTGGAATTAAGGGGCGTTGTTGTCATGAGCGAACCAATGGCGATGGAAGTAAATGGAATGGTGGCTTCGGCAAATTGTACGAAGAACAACAACAAACCAAGCGAAAGAAGGAATGCATAGTTGATCCACTTATTTGAGAAAAGACCGAGTTTAAACGCACTTTCACGATTGCTTCTGCAATTCATGACATTGAACAGTTGATACACAATGAACACACCAAAGGTCATGGTCTGTGCATGATCAAACAAGTCATTCTTGTAGTCGTGTGATTGGGCAAGCGCTACTTCATCGCCTTGTTCACAAAGTTCAACATCAAACGGAGCATTTGCAGGGTCTTCTAACGGATGCAAATTACATGAATCTCCCTTTTCCCAAACTCCCCCACCTGCAAGGAAGAAGACCAATAGGGTTCCCGTGACCATGACTGCACCTAAGAAGAAAATAAGGGCGATGTCTTTCGAACTTGGAAGGCCTTCATTCACAGGCCTCGGGGGTTGATTCATAACATCACCATGCTTCTTTTCTACACCCAAGGCAACGGCTGGTGGCCCGTCCATGAGGATGTTAATCACAAGGATTTGAGTTGCTGTCAATGGCAACTTCCAACCAAACAACAGCGTGGAGATGATAATCAAAGCAACAGCTGCAACGTTGGTGGATACTTGGTATCTCACAAAGTTGCGAATGTTTTGGTAGATTTTTCGGCCTTCCTCCACCGCATGGACGATATTAGCAAAATTATCATCTTGAAGCACCATATCAGCGGCATCTTTTGCCACATCTGTACCCGCAATCCCCATTGCAATTCCAATGTTGGCGCGTGACAGGGCTGGTGCATCATTCACACCATCACCTGTCATGGCAACAATTTCACCCTGATCTTGTAGAGAGGAAACAATGCGCATTTTCTGTTCAGGTGTGACCCTCGAGAAAATGGATGCTTGGGACGATGCTTCTGCCATTTGGTCATCATCAAAAGAAGATAAGGCTCCGCCGTGAACTGGAGCGATACCTCCTTCTGTTATGTTGAGTTCTCGTCCAATTGCTTCTGCTGTATATTGTTGATCACCAGTGATCATCTTGACACGTATGCCTGCTCGCTGGCACAATTCTATGGCGTCCTTGACTTCAGCACGAGGTGGATCCATAATGCCAACAAGTCCCAAGAAAATAAAACTTGATTCAACTGTTTTGAGGTCGTTAATGTCCTCATCATCACCAAGCCGGCGTGCACAGAGAGCGATAACTCGCATCGCTTGACCCGCCATTTCTTTGTTGGCTTCCGAAGCCAAATCGAAGTCTGTTTGTTCGATAGGAACGATTTCTCCGTCTTTGATTTTCCAATCGACAAGTGTGACATAACCGCCGGCACCACCCTTAGAGAAGACCCAGCGCTCGCCTTCATAGTCATGAATGACGGACATTCTTTTTCGGGTTGTATCAAAGAAGAATTCATGAAGCCTCGAATGTCGTTGTGCGAATTTCTTCACATCTCCATTGATCTTCCAACCGAGTACCGCACATGCAGAATCTGTTGGGTCTCCTAAGGCCTGCCATTGTCCATCAACTTTCGAAATTTGAGAATTATGGCACAAACTCAAACAGGCAGCAGAGAGTCGAAATGCCAAATCACTTTGAAAGGTTGACAATTCATCATTGGTGACCACAGTGCCGTTATAGGAGAGATCTCCAGAAGGTTTGAACCCTTCACCAGAAATAGTGAATGTTCCTTCTGTTGTCGTCAACTGTCGAGCTGTCATTTGATTTTTCGTGAGTGTTCCTGTTTTATCCGAGCAAATTACTGTTGTTGAACCGAGGGTTTCAACGGCCTTCATACGACGAATAATCGCTTTGTGTTGGGCCATATTACGCATACCAAGAGCGAGTGTAATCACCAGAATAATGGGTAATCCTTCTGGAACAATGGCAACAAATATTGCAATGGCAATAATGAATTGCTCAATCGCCACGTCCCTCAGATTGGCCGTAGGATCGCCAAGAGCGATGATGAGTTCAATCGACACCAAAAGCACCGCAACAATAAGTGCTATGAAACCAAGGAACTTACCGAGGGACTCAAGTTTGTGCTCGAGAGGTGTTTTAGGTGATTCCGACCCTACAATGTCACTTGCAATTCGGCCAAGTTCTGTATTCATGCCAACGTTGACTACGATCCCAACAGCTCTGCCTGTTGCGATGCTGGTACCCATATAGGCCATGTTATTGCGATCTGCGAGCAAGGCTTCCGCTGGAAGAGCCGCTGTTGTCTTGCTAATGCTATCGGATTCACCTGTCAGCGAGGACTCATCGACTTTACACTGGTATGATTCTACAATCCTTACATCTGCTGGGACATTGATACCTTCTTCCAGTTTGACGACGTCTCCTGGAACCAATAATGGTGTGGAAACTTCCTGCTCAACACCATCACGCACGACGATGCAGCTTGATACGGCCATCTGTTTCAGAGCATCCATGGCTTGTTCTGCCTGTCCTTCTTGCCAGAAACCGAATGTTGCATTTGCCGTCAACACGAGGAATATGAAAATAGCATCCCCTGGGTGTTCGGGATTGATGGCAAGCGCAATGAGTGCCGCACCGATCAAGAGATAATTGAGTGGATCATTGTATTGAGAGAGGAATCGTAGCCATGCTGGTGTTTTATCCGGTTCTTGTAACTTATTTTGCCCGTACTTCTCTCGACGAATGAGAACTTCTTGCTCTGTGAGGCCTTCAGATTGGGTTTCAAGTTTCGAAAAAGTTTCTTCTGGACTAATGTCGTGCCATGCATTGCTCATCAAAAAAAACCACCCATGAGAGTTGGTACTCTCGCCTATGGGTTCTATGGAGGCCTTATGATAATAATGGTGGAATGCCCTTGATTCTAGGGCGATGTGTTGAACAACCTGTTCTCTGTGGCTAGGGCGATGAGCGGGGAACATCAGCCGTATATTCCGGCATCAGAATCGCCACATGAACTCACGCTCCGCGTAATCATAGTGGGTATTTTACTCGGGATATTGATGACTGCAGCGAATGCCTATTTGGGTCTCTACGCCGGTATGACAGTTTCTGCAAGTATTCCTGCTGCTGTCATGTCAATGATCATACTTCGTTCCCTTTTCAAAGACGTGAGCATCCTTGAAAACAACGCTGTGCAAACAATGGCGAGCGCAGGTGAATCACTTGCTGCTGGCGTTATTTTTACAGTTCCTGCAATGCTTGTAATCGGATTGTGGGACGACATACAGTGGTTTGACACCCTCGCTATTGCCACCCTGGGTGGATTGTTAGGGACCATGTTCACAATTGCACTTCGAAGACTATTCATTGTGGAAGAAGCGCTACCATATCCCGAAGGTGTTGCTTGCAGGGAAGTCCTTGTGGCTGGAGAGGAAGGTGGCGAGGGTGCGCTTGCGATTGTCTACGCTCTAGGTATTGGTGCTATTTACGGACTCATGGTCAAAGGATTCCACGTGACTCACCACACAGTGGAGGCGGCGGTAGGCTTCCTTGGCACTCGGCTCTATGCTGGCATGGATCTCTCGATTGCCTTACTATCCGTTGGCTACATTGTTGGTATTCGAATCGCCTCCTACATTTTCCTTGGAGGCGTTATTGGATTTGGTTTGCTCGTTCCAATGTATGGGTTGATCCATGGTTGGCCAAACTCGGACACATTGGTTGATGGTTTCTATGACATCTGGGCATCCCAGATACGTTATGTCGGTGTTGGTGCGATGGTGGTTGGTGGCGTCTACACCCTGTGGTCAATGCGGAAAACCATCATTACAGGACTTTCGAAGGCCTTGATTAAGACTGAAGATGGGGACGCTGAACAATTACGAACTGAGATTGATTTGCCGCTCGATAAGGTCATCATGTTTTGCGGCGTCCTCGTTATCTTCACTTTCCTATTCTACTGGTGGTCAACAGGTTCTCTGGGGTTGGCACTCGCTGGTGCAGTGTTCTTGGCTGTCGTCGCCTTCTTTTTCGCAGCGGTGGCAGGCTACATTGCCGGTGTGGTTGGCTCATCGAACTCACCGGTATCGGGCATGACCATTGCAACATTATTGTTCACTGTAGCACTCGTTTGGGTTGTTGGTGACTTACTTCTTGGCCTAGGCCGAGAAGAATTAATGCTCGCCACACTGCTCATTGCTGCTGTTGTAGCGTCGTCTGCTGCGATTGCCGGGGACGTTATGCAAGATCTGAAAACCGGACATATGGTTGGTGCCACACCTTGGCGGCAACAAATTGCAGAGATCATTGGTGTGATTACAGGTGCAATTGTCATTGGACCGACATTAGCCCTCCTGCACAATGCATTTCAAATTTCAAAAACTGCATGTGCCAACACGAATCTCAACTTACCAGTTGCTGATCAGTACGACTGTTCCAACGCTCTGTTTGCACCGCAAGCAGAATTGATTGGGGCAATAATTCAAGGTGCGTTTGTTGGGAATCTAAACCTCCCAATGGTGACTCTTGGAGCAATGATTGCCATTGTTTTAATTTATCTAAAAATGCCAGTTATGTCTGTGGCCATTGGCATCTACCTTCCTCTCGGCCTTTCTGTGCCTATTATGCTCGGTGGAATCATCTCCTACTTTGCACTACGAACAGCACACTATCGTGTCGATGGTCGTTTGGATGTCCTCCCATCCAAGGAAGCTATGAGCGCTGCGAAAGAAGTCGAAAACAGAGGTGTCCTGATCGGTGCTGGATTCATTGCTGGTGAGTCTATTCTTGGCGTTCTCATTGCCGTTTTGATCGTATTAGATATCAATCTGCCAGAAATATTCGGTGTCGTCACGCTGAACAATATCCTTTCCCTTGTGTTCTTTGGATGGTTTGTGGCCGTATTTGTTTGGCTCGCTACACGAGCCTTGCCAAAGGGCAACAATCTACTTACTGATGCAGTGGTTGTGGCTATGGATGTGCTGAAGAAATTCAAGAATGCGTTCATTCCACCGAGCAAAAACTGAGAATTTTTCCTCAACTGTACGATGCACAAGCATCAAAGGTCGTCCGTGAAGGCAACCGGATAACAGGGGAGAATATGTCCACAAGCATCGCCGAAGTTGAAGAAATGGCACGAAAGTGCAGGGTCGAGATTGTAAAGATGGTCTATCGTGCACAAGCTGGGCATCCTGGTGGTTCACTGTCAGAAATTGACCTCCTCGCCGCATTGTACTCAACACGGATGCGTGTACGCCCTGATGATCCTGAATGGTCAGACCGTGACCGATTTATTCTATCGAAAGGACACGCCTCACCAGGCATGTATGCCGTGCTTGCCGAAATGGGTTTCATCAGTCATGATGATCTCAAATCATATCGTGTCTTGGGCGGAGTTTGTCAAGGCCACGTCGACATGAAGTGGTGCCCTGGCGTAGACTTTTCTGCGGGCTCGCTCGGCATGGGGCTCTCATTCGGTATGGGATGTGCAATGGCAGCACGGCTTGACCAAAGTTCTCGACGTGCTTTTGTGATGATCGGTGATGGAGAAATGCAAGAAGGAAGTGTTTGGGAGGCTGCAATGGCTGCCGCCCACCATGAATTGGGCAACCTCAAGGTTATTCTTGACCGGAACCGCATTCAGAATGACGACTTCTGTGAAGAGCAGATGCGAATGTTCGACATCCCTGCGAAATGGCGCTCATTTGGATGGAACGTCAAAGAAATTGATGGACACAACATGACTGAAATCATGGAAGGGTTAGATTTCCTTGAATCAGAGGATAACTCCAATCGACCCTCGATTTTAATCGCCCACACCATCAAGGGTGGCGGGATATCCTACATGGAGAACAATCCCGCCTTCCACGGTGCTGCTCCAAATGAGGAGCAATTCCAGCAGGCCATGCTCGAACTTGGGGAGGTGGAAGCATGACCAGAATGGCAGCCACAAGAGATGGCTATGGCCAAGCTTTACTCGATTTGGCTGGCAACCCAAAAGTCGTCGTTCTTGAAGCAGATTTAGGAAAATCTACCAAATCCCTTCACTTTAGGAAAGCACATCCAGAACGCACAGTTTCATGTGGCATCGGGGAACAAAACATGCTTCTCGTTGGTGCCGGTATGGCCGCATCAGGATACATTCCATTCGCCAGCACGTTCGCAATCTTTACTGAACGTGCTTTCGAACAAATGAGAAACGGTGTGGCGCGGCCGAATCTTGCTGTCCATCTTTGTGGCAGTCACGGCGGGACGCACACAGGCACTGATGGTTCATCCGCTCAATCTATTGAAGATCTTGCAGTGTTCCGAACGTTGCCTAACGTTGTTGTGCTCCACCCCTGTGACGATGTGAGCACACGAGAACTTACCAAACAACTTGCTTCAACCTCCTCGCCCTCTTACACGCGCACAGCCCGAAACAAGACACCAGTGATGTATGATGATGCCGAGGATGGCACTATTGTTATCGGTAAAGGTATTGAACTGAAAAATGGAACTGACGTTGCAATTATTGCATGTGGCGTCATGGTTTCAGAATCAATCAAAGCCGCCAAAGCATTGGAGGCAGATGGAATCAGTGCTTCGGTTATTGATATGCACACACTAAAACCACTTGACGGGGCTCTGATTGATTCGCTTGTCGAGCGATGTGGAGCACTTGTAACTGCAGAAGATCACAACATCATTGGTGGTCTTGGTAGCGCAGTAGCCGAACACCTCGTGGCGAACACGTTTGCTCCTTTGGAAATGGTTGGTGTGCCAGATCGGTTCGGAGAATCTGGTCAGGCTGATGAGATGCTGGATTTGATGAACATCTCCGCACCTTATATCGCCAAAGCAGCACGAAAGGCCATCAGTCGTAAGTGATACGGCAACAACCATTAGCGATGGCCATGAACGCTGTTCATGAGCGATACTGATAGTTTGTCACACATCATGCAACGTCTTGATGAGTTTGTAGCAGAGCGAGATTGGAATCAATTCCATAGCATCAAGAATTTGGTTGCATCGGTGTGCGTAGAAGCTGCTGAACTTTCGGAGACCATACAATGGTCCAATCCTAGTATTGCAGAGGTCCAAAGTGACGAAGGGCTGATGAATGACCTGGCGAATGAAACTGCCGACGTCATGATGTATTGCCTGCGATTATGTAGTGTCTTGGGTTTGAACCCCGTGACCATTATGAATGAAAAATTCGCGATTAATGCAGAAAAATACCCCGCAGATCAAGTCAGGGGTTCCTCTGCAAAATACACTGAATACCAATAAATCCTCGATCCATGACAAGCGGATAGTTGAAGGAGCGCATCGGCGAGTAGGCAATCATGGAGTTCTTCCTAGATACCGCTGATGTAGACGAAATTAGAGAAATTGCTGCTTGGGGCATCCTTGATGGCGTGACGACAAATCCTTCATTGATTAAGAAAAGTGGACGTGATTTCAAACAGGTGGTAGCAGAAATTGCATCGATTTGTTCCGGACCTATTTCTGCTGAAGTCACTGCAATGGATACAGAGGGAATGGTCGCACAGGGTCGAGCCCT
This sequence comes from uncultured Candidatus Poseidoniales archaeon, assembly GCA_964015875.1. Classification (GTDB taxonomy): domain Archaea; phylum Thermoplasmatota; class Poseidoniia; order Poseidoniales; family Poseidoniaceae; genus MGIIa-L1. Next base: position 66,387 of record CAXHEV010000002.1, on the reverse strand, counting down.
CAAGCAAGAACTTCCAGAAAATGTCATCATCAAAATCCCATGCACTCCCGAAGGCTTAGCTGCGACAAAAATACTAACCGAAGAAGGAATTAAGACCAATGTGACATTGATTTTCTCCGCTTCACAAGCCCTGATGGCAGCCAAAGCAGGTGCCACCTACGTTTCGCCATTTATTGGACGAATCGATGACACTGGGCACGATGGAATGAACTTGATTGCAGAAATCATGGAAACCTGGAACAATTACCCATCGATCACGACAAAAGTACTTGCTGCATCAATTCGCCATCCAACACATGTCCTACAGTGTATTCAACTGGGTGCACACACGGCAACAATGCCTGCCAAAACATTCAGGCAATTAATGACCCATCCACTCACAGACAAAGGACTTGCAGGCTTCATGAAGGACTGGGCTGAAGTCGAAAAGGCCGGTCATGCTTGAGGATTGACATAATTTCCTTGAGAAGGAGGATTCTTCAATGAAGTCCTCTACGCTTGGTACGCAGGGGGTATCGAATGAACTCATCTCGTGATAAGTTACAACAATTGTTGGATGGTGATTTGTCCCCTGAAGATATTGCTGATGACCCCGCATTGGTATCACTTGCTGACCGATTATACGGAATCAAGATTACTCCGGCTCGCCCCAAAAAAGCTCGAGACATGGTCGATGCTCCATCCCTGTCGGATGCAGGTGTCACCGAAGTTGCTCCACCGACTGACATGCTGATTGAAGTCATTGGTGACATTGCACCTGCCTCGCCTGCAGAATTGCCAACACTCGGTGGCGATTTGCCGCCAATTGCACCTCTCCCGGCTACCGCTAACGGATCGAAGATGCCATTTTTCGCTCTGGGTACCCTCTTGATTTTGGTTGTCGCAAATCTGTTTGGTTTGCTCCACTCGGTGTTTGGTAGTGGGTGCTTAGAAAGCGATCTGTGCCCTTCTGATGGCTACACAAAAATGAATCTTGCAAGTCTCCACGAACTCGGCACCGGTATGGGTTGGTCTCTTCCATACCCGGATGGACCATTTGGCATTCCTGATATCGTTGCCATTGTCGCCCTCCTTGCCGCAATGATCATCGCCTGGCGACGTTCGTGATCACATGGATGTGGATGCTGCCTCCCTTTTTCTCTCCTATCTGGGGATGATTTTGATTTTACTTGCTTTTGTTTTGGAAACACGCAATGTCCTCCACAGCAAGCAAACGACCTATTTGTTGCTCATGGCTGTTGGTTCCGGTTTGTTAGGAATCCGTGCTTATTTGATTGATGAGTGGGCATTTCTAATCCTTGAGGCCGTGTGGTGTGGTGCTGCTTTGGTGGCTTTTGTCAAAGTGAATCAAGTGCAGGTTCCTGCAGTGAATGATGCGTCATCTTGATGAGCAGGTGGCGGCGGATAGCATCCATGAGCCAAGGACCCGGCAAGGCCAAGCGCGGTATTCCTTCGAAAGAAGAGAACTTCAACGAATGGTATCCATTCATTGTCGAGGCCGCTGAACTTGTCGACAAACGATATCCAATCAAGGGCATGGATGTTTGGCGTCCATACGGATGGAAGACAATGAAACTCATTGATGCGCTCACGCACAATGAAATGGAACGAACCGACCATGAAGAAGTTAATTTTCCACTTTTGATTCCTGAGCATCTCTTGGAGCGCGAAAATGCATTGGTAGCACGGCTCAAGCGAGCCAGAGAAGAGGGGGTAGACCCTGATGATTTGCGCGATGAAGACGAAGAAGGTGGCTTCAAGAAAGAGGTCTATTGGGTCAAGCATGCTGGTGAGAATGAACTCGACATCCCCATGTTTTTGCGACCAACGTCCGAGACAGCAATGTACACGATGTTCCCACTATGGATTCGTTCCCACAAAGACCTACCATTGAAGGTCTATCAAATGGTCAATACGTTCCGCTATGAAACAAAACAAACCCGCTCATTCATCCGTGTACGGGAAATTCATTTCTTTGAAGCACATACGGCACACGCAGATGAAGAAGACGCTACTCGTCAAATCGAACAGGATTTGCAAATTGTTGACAACCTCATGCAAGATCTATGCTTGCCTGTTATCAAAGCTAAACGCCCACTATGGGACACCTTCCCCGGAGCGTGGTACACCATTGGAATCGATGCTGTAATGCCGAATGGTCGAACCCTACAAGTAGCATCATGCCACCACTACCGAGACCAGTGGGCCAAGGCTTTCGATATCACTTATGAGAACCTCGAAGCGGAGCAACAACACTGCCATCAAACAACCTACGGAATGTCCGAGCGCCTTTTAGGTGCAGTTGTCGGAATGCATGGAGATGAAAATGGCCTCATCATGCCGCCAGCCGTTGCACCTTACCAGATTGTCATATGCCCGATGATCAAGAAAAATTCTGATGTCGATACGGTCGCAGTTGCTGAAGACGTTGCCAAAACATTACGCAAGCACGGACTGCGAGTCAAGGTCGATGCACGTGATATTCGTTCTGGACAGAAATACTATGATTGGGAAATCAAAGGTGTCCCATTGCGTCTGGATATTGGTCCTAGAGACATTGCTCAAGGTACGGCTTTTGCAGCCCGCCGAACAGGTGGAAAGGAACCGCTTCCAATGGACAATATTGCCGAGGCTTGCCTTCATGTGTTAGATGAGATTTCTGATGAACTGCGGAAGCGATCACAAGCTCACATGTCTGATGTCATTCAACCTCTGCCACCGATTAACCTCGTAGATGATACCTATGTTCTCGAAGGTGAAGTCAAGGATGGCCACATCTACGAATTACCTTTCGATGGAACTGATGCACATGCTGAAGCCATCGAACGATTGACTGGATTTGCTTTCCTTGGTGATTCAACAGACGATTACGACGAGGCTCGTCCGTGCCACATGAGTGGAACTCCAACCATACGTCGAGTTCTCTTGGCGAAGACCTACTGAAGTTGAACTCAGAGATTTGAAAAAAACCTCTCCATTGAAGCTTGTATAGAAGCCAATCACATGCCGAAAGAGGAAGGATCCATATCCATATCTCCATCCTTCATCATCTTCCGCATTTGTTTGTTGAGTTTGCGATTGCCACCCATGCCCTTCATCATCTTGCGTGAACGGTTCCACTGTGCGATAAGTTCGCGAACGTCTTTTTCGCGAACACCTGCACCACGTGCGACACGACGGATGCGATCGGCTTTGATTTTAGCTGGTTCGTTTTTCTCCCATGCAGTCATGCTGTCCATGATGGTACGATAGCGATCAAGATTGCCCTGCATGGCTTCTTTTTGCCCCTTCGACATAGCGCCCATGCCACCAAGCATATTACCCGGTAAAAACGACATAAGTTTGTCAATTGTTCCAACTTTTGACATCATTTCCATTTGCTTGTACATGTCATTGAGTGTGAAACGACCACTCATCAAACGTTGCGTGAGTCGCATGGCCTCTTCTTCATCCATGTCTTCAGGTGCCAAGTCGATCAGGCCCTGAATATCACCCATTCCAAGCAAGCGAGAAATGAATCGGTCGGATTCGAACTTCTCCAAATCTCCAATATTCTCTCCTACACCTATGTGAACAATGGGGGCACCAGTTGCGGCAACAGCAGACAGTGCTCCGCCACCACGGGCGGTACCGTCGAGTTTGGTAATGACAATCCCTGTCACGCCTGCGAGCGTATGGAACGAGGCTGCTACAGGTCCTGCTGCTTGACCGACTTGTGCATCGATGACAAGCCATCGCTCATTGGCACGAGTTAATCCAGAAATTTGTTCCAATTCATCGACGAGCTCTTGGTCTAATTGATGACGACCTGCTGTGTCGACAATGACAAGATCTGCTGCTGCACATGCTTTCAGGCCATTACGAACGATGGTTGGCGCATCCTTTGTATCTGGTTCACCATACACCTGAACTGAAGAGTCTTCAAGCAATTGCGAGAGTTGGGCAAAGGCGCCAGGACGATGGACGTCAGCCTCGATCACTGCGACGCGTAGGCCATGCTTGCGACGGTACCATTCTGCCAATTTTGCAGTGGTTGTGGTCTTACCTTGTCCGTACAACCCCACAAGCAATAGCGTAGCGCCGTGAGGCTGGAATTGATGAGCTGGACCCAGAAGCCTGACCAACTCAGTGTAGAGAATATTCATGGCATGGGTTTGGAGCGTAATCCCCGGTCTGGGCTGCTCTTCGCGCAACCTTGATTCCATACGTTCAACGATTTCTTTGGTTTGACGGACGTTGAAATCCGCTTCCTGAAGGGCACGACGAAGGCTACGAGTCATCTCTCGAAGTTCTTCATCATCCAACTTTCGCTTGCTCTTGAGCAAACCTATGGAGCGGAAAATACCCCTAGAAAGGCCTTCGAGTGCCATGGCTCAGCGAATCCGCTTCTCCATTTCAACCCACCCATGAGATGTATTGCATCAATCCTGGTCAAGTGGAACATCAAGATGCAAAACATCACCCTCGAGTTTTGCAGTGACCTTGCTCGCTTTTGTTGGTACCGAAGTGACAACTTCACGCTCTCGACCGTTTAATCCAACATAGAGAATGCCATCCTCACTTCGAAGTGAGAGTTCCTCACGAGCAATTCCGGGATAGTGAAGAGAAATTCGTTCGGTATCACCATCAATATTCCTCGTCATACCCCGATGTATAGAATGTTGAAGCGATGTCCCAATGCCGTGTGGACCAAGATCACTCGGATGTGGTTTGACCTCCCCATAAAGTCGGACTCCAACCTCTCGAAGTGCTTCAATTCCTACCACTTCGTCATCAAGAAGTTCCATTGTTGCAATGTTGACATCTGGCATCTTAGTTCTCAATTCCTCAACACGCTCCAATTCTGCTGCGCGCCTGTGAGCAAGGAACGGGTGATCAAATTCAGGCGTCAATCTGTTGACAAGACAATTTGGAACAGGTAATTTATACTCAGTAAGTGATGTGTGGGCTCGCAATGTTTCATTGATTCCCATTCGTTCTGGAATTGTGACCAATGTAAACGATGTGATGGATTCGTTCGACAGCACTCGGCGGACATGGAGAACGCGACGTCGAAAGCGTTCGATTTCTTCTTTCATTGCATCACTTTCTTTCCGCCCAAACAACATAGAGCGTAAGCCTCCTGATACCCGCATCATGCGAATGATTTTGTCAGACCATGACTCGATGAGTTCTGGAAGTGAAAGAAACCTGAGGGTGTGGCCGGTAGGGGCGGTGTCAAAGACGATAACATCCCATGTTGGGTCTTCGACATGCCGGAGCAATTCATCAAAGGCAAGAGCTTCATCAAGACCTGGAATGACCATATCTGATGCTTTGACCTCATCTCGCATTGAATCCATTTCTTCCTTAGCATTAGGCTCAAGCATCATGCTCAATCCACCCAAGCCACCAAGGCCGCCACTCCCATTCATGTTGTTCATCATTTCACCCAACTTTGGTAAGGCAGAGGAAATTTTGGATTCGGGATCCATTTCCAAACCGAAAAGTCCCGGTACACCCTCCACTGGAGTTGGTTTTGAATCCAATTTAACATCGAGAGAATCAGAGGTCGAATGCGCTGGATCGCTGGATACAAGGAGCACACGAAGACCTGCATCGGCCAACCATACAGCGGTTGCAGCAGAGGTTGTTGTTTTGCCAACGCCTCCTTTGCCACCGAACAAAAGCAGTCGAGCCATGAGGTGGGCTACCCATCGAGGTCTTTGAATCCAACGCCATTCTCAGATTAAGGCAACGCTTTGATGAAGGGCGGTGGTCAGGGAGGGACATGGCCTCGACCTTCTTTCTGTTTCAGGCCGCAGCGATAACATCGCTGATAGGCATGACCCTCGGATGGCGAGGTGTCATGACAAAGTACTCTGGATTTTATGATCTACCAACCGCTTGGAGCAATGTATTTTGGGGCATCCTTCTCGGTGGGATATACGCCTCACTGTCCCATAATTTCATACTCTTACCGTATCTTGAATTCGTTGCAGACAATGCAAACGCTGTTGTGAATCCGATAAATTTACTCATCTTGTGCCTGATGGCATCCGTGGGAGCACATTTGCTGCTAAGGCGGGAACGAGTCCGGTCCGGTTCCTCACAACCAACAAGTGGTTGGGCATTGGGTTTAGCTATTGGAGCGATGGTCGGCATGGTTCATTTGTACAGGGTGTACGAGATTCAATCATCTCTTCTCAGCCCGACGCTATGGGCTACCGTAGTTGGGTTTGGCCTCTTCGCACCACGAACTGAGGCTTTGATTTGCTGTTTTCACGGACAACTCATGCTTGAAGGAAGACGGTGGGGCGCTGTTCTACGTTCGACCTTTTGGCGATGTGCATACCTTGTGATGTTCGCCTATGCCGTAGTGGATCCACTTGCCTGGGTGTTCATCATTCCTTTTGCATTGCTAGTGAACAGGAAAGCCGATGAATGGATTTGGGATTCAATCCCTAGCGAAGGCAAAAAACGTCTTCGTAAAATGTGGGCACGACAAGTTCGCGAGAAACTTGCATCGGAAATGGAAGCCAAGAAAATTAGTAATTGAGTAAGTAAATATTCACTAAGGATGCTAAATGCTAGATAAGTCGTAAATCTAGGTTCTTAAGAATTAAGCATTATTGGGGCCTTCCGCACACAACGGTTATACAACGCCCGCTCAGCCTTACACTCATGGGTTCCTGCCCTTATTGCCGAAGTGTCACCTTACCGGGCGACACAATTTGCTATTCATGCGGTCGCGTGTTGGCAAATCTTGACTCCAAGGAATTTGCCTTGGAACAGCAATTTAACAGCGGCTCTAAAGAAACGACCTACAAAATGACGAGCAGGCCTACTGCACCCGGGGTCATACAAACCCATTCAGGGCGATCGAAAAACATCATGAAACGAACACGAAACAAATCACGAATGATTGTCATGGTGATTTTCATTGCTTTCGTGTTCACATCTCCGACTGTTCAAGAAGCATCAATAGCGCAATTTGCTGCGGTCAAGGAATCTGTTCTCTTACAGGCAGCCCCGTTCCACCTCTACCCAATCGAAACAACCTATTCAGTCGCGAAAACTATTGAAGTCGTCAATAATGGTGGTGAGGGGTATCTTATGGAAAATATAGTCATTCCACCTGATGTGAGATCACTGAATGGGTCAAACACCCATTTTGAATATACTGATGATTCGCTTGCTATGCCAACACAGAGCGTTCAAAAAATCACGGCACTCACCATGACAATCGACACGAATGAGGTGTTTAACATTCCATTGAATGGATTACCAACGCGCTCGGTCGAGGATAAAATCACCACAAATAACGGTCATGAATTATGGTGGCCGGGTAGCGGCGAGGGGAATGACTTCTGCGGTGTTGCATCGTGTGTTAAGGTGAAGTTGAATCTGGATCCAGGTCAAACATCGTCGTTTATGTTCACAATCACACTCACAAGTACTGCCTACTCGTGGTGGGATTCTGGACGTGTGGATTCACGAATCAATGGGATTGATAACGGCATCAGTATGGACACCAGCGGGACCTTTGATGACGTCTCTCTTCGTGATGCATTTGGAGACGCACAACAATTTCGAACCGCAAAGTGGTACGACCGGGGCATGAGCCCTGTCATCGACAGTCGATCGCTTGGTGGCTGGGCCATCAATGCCCAACACGAAGAAGTGATTGAAGTAGCAAATCAAATCAGCCAAAGTCTTCCTGAAGGGGAGACAGAGAACGCATATGGCTACGCACGGGCAGCTTTCGATTATCTTCACAAGCACGCAACCTATGACAAGCAAGCTCCGATTATTGCGCGCAGTGGTCCGGAATGCCTTGCAGCCGGAACGGGTGATTGTGATGAACAAACCAACGCCTTCCTATCCTTGTTGCGGGTCAAGAACCTTCCCGGTTGGTATGCCTTTGGTGCTTTGACAGACGGAAACTATCAGGTCTGGGAAGCACACGCTTGGGGATACATTCAGCTCCCCCTCAGCCAAGAGTATTGCGAGGAACGAGATATTGAACTTGCAACATGCTATGTTCAGGGTCAAGTCGATGTGGTCAACAACAAATGGCTTCTTCACACACCCACAGCTTACATCGCATACATCGAAGAACCAGATCCAAGCGGTGACCTCCTCAATGCATATTATCGGCCAGGTATGTATTCGACAGGCATCGACCGTTCGCCGCCACTGTGGACAACCGTTGGTGACGTGAATGTGAATGGTGGTACGTTCAAGGTGCCAATGGTGGCTGAAAACCTCGGGTGATTTTGATGAGAATAATAATTGGTGGAGCAGGAAGAGTCGGAACCGACTTGGCCAAAGCCCTGCGTGCTGAAGATATCGACGTTGTCCTAGTCGATTCGGATTCGAGGGCCGTCAAGAATGCACAGAATTTGGATGTACTCGTCATTCATGGCGACCTTACCAAGCGGGAAAAATTGCATGAGGCAGGTATAGGGCATTCCTCAGTCTTCGTCGCAGCAACAAATTCTGACGAGCGAAATCTCCTCGCATGTGCACTTGCCAACCACGCTTTCCTCGAGTTGGCTCCGGAGAACGCTGATCCATTGCTTTCTATTTGCAGGGTCCGTGGTATGAATTTCATCGAAGAACAAAACAGTGGATACCTTAGGGAATGGGCGAAGGTCAACCATGTGGTCAATCCGCTCGAGGGGGCGATTCAGAGACTTCATTCAGGGCTTAGGTCTTCTTCGATTGAAGAGGTCATTCCCTTTGGCCATGATGCTTACATTATCGAACTGGATGTAACGAGCAACGCCAAGAGCGTCGTTTTCAGTACCCTCAGGGAAGCTTCAACCCAAATTGAGGGCGGAATGCCTCTGATTGTCGGTTTGAAGCGAGAGGGCGAAAAGAGCATTGTCCCAGACGGAGATTTCATGCTTGTTCCTAACGATCGAATTGCAGTTGCAACGACCGGTCTAACGAGTTTTAACCGAATCCTCAATATTTTCGGCCATGTCGCAACCGATTTTCCAGTAAATCCTAGAGTGGCCGTTATTGGAGCAAACAAAATTGGACGCAGAATCGCCGATGATTGGCTTGAATCCGGTGCAAAAGTTACTGTCATTGAACGTGATTTGCAAATGGCGAATGAATTGTCAGGTTCAACAACTGGGGCACATCCAAACCTTGAGGTCATTCACGGAGATCATCTTGATCGGGACATTCTCACAGAAATCGGCATACCTGACCACCACATTGCAATCGCTGCACTGCAAGATGATTTAGCTAGTATTGCAGCAGCACTACTGGCAAGCGACATGGGTGTTCAGCGGACAGGTTTACTCTTGTACGATGCTGACTTAGTCAAAGTCACCCAAAGAATGGGAATCACCTTCGCAGTTGATCGAAAGCGAGTTGCTGTGGATAACATGCTCGCTCAAATTCATACCAAAACAGCAGGTGCATATGCGCTGCTCACCAACATTCCAAACATTGTAGGTGTCAGTATGGAAGTAAACGATAGAGCTAAATTTTCTGGCAAGAGAATAGTTGAAGCAAATTTCCCAGAATGGATGAGAATTGCTTTCATCCAACGACGAAACACATCTGGAATGTGGGAATCACTCAGACCTTCGCCTGAAAAGACATTATTGGACGGAGATCGTTTGATTATCTTCTGCAGTCCAGACAGGATTTCAGATGTTGAAAAGCGATTCAGGGTGTGATGGCCATGCGCTCAGACGTGCTGTATCTGATCTTGGGGTGGACGCTCATTGCGTTATCGATACCTCTTGCTGTATGTGGTGTGTTAACTGGTGCCTTGGATTCTGTTGAACTGGCGCTGAGGGCCTTTGCAATCCCATCCTTCATCTCAGCATTTGTGGGCATCTTGATGGTCAGTTTTGGCACACGTACCAACACAAGCGAGCGATTGCGGGACAAGGAAGCATTTGCTGGTGTTGCTCTCGTGTGGCCAATTGCAGTCCTTATTGGAGCACTGCCGTATTGGCTTGGTGGTATGTTCAACGGACCATTTACACCCGACATAGCACTCATCGACATGGCGCGTGGTGCTGTGAATTCATGGTTTGAGTCGATGTCGGGATTCACCACAACTGGAGCCACGGTCATCGCACATAACATGAGTCCGAACTGCATACCGGGCGTGACAGAGGATTGCATTAACAGTCAAGCTCGTGGTTTGTTGCTTTGGCGTTCATTGACTCAATGGTTTGGGGGCATGGGTATCATCATGCTTGGAATGATGATTTTGTCACGAGTCATTGGAGGTGGTATGGCCCTTGCACGTGCTGAATTAACTGGACCATCCCTGTCACGTTTGCGACCAAAACTGAAGCAAACAGCGATTGCCCTTTGGTCGCTTTACATCGTCTTGACATTGTTGGAATTTGGCCTTTTATTCGGTACAGGGTCGATGAATTGGTTCGATTCAATCAATCACGCATTGACAACGCTTCCATCAGGTGGTTTTTCGACTCACGATGCGAGCATAGGCTATTTCGATTCTGTGCTTGTTGAAACGATCATCATCGTGTTCATGTTCATTGCAGGTATCAACTTTACATTGATGTGGTTCATCAAAGAGCGAGAATTCAAGAAAGCGTTTGCAGATGAAGAATTCCGCTACTATGGGATCTATGTGTTGGTCGCCTCATTGGCGATTGCAGGTGCACTCATAGGCTCTGGGACCTCTGTTGGAACCTCATTGCGACACAGTGTGTTCCACGTCATTTCTATTGGTACGTCAACCGGGTATGGAACGACAGATTACGCCAGTGATTCTTGGCCTATGGTCACTCATTTCATCATTTTCATTCTCATGATTGTTGGTGCGAGTGCAGGTTCAACTGCAGGTGGACTAAAGCTGCTAAGAATTACGCTAGCGTTCAAGGTGGCCATGAGAGAATTGGTCAAGATTGCCCAACCTCGAAAAATCGATCAAATTCGTATGAACGGGGAGGTCGTTGAGCAGAACCAAATTGGATTAATTGTGGGTATGTTGTTTGTATGGGTTGGATTGTTTGGCCTCTCAAGCATCTTGTTGTCCATTTTTATGCCAAGCGATACCTTCGAGAGCGTTATCACAGTCGTTGCGTCATCACTTGGAAACACTGGGCCTGCTCTGGGTGATTATGGCCCATCTGCAACTTGGGCTGGAATGAATTCTGGTGCTTTAGTCATGACTTCGATCTTAATGTGGTTTGGTCGACTTGAGCTTCTCACAGCAGTCATCCTCATGCACCCGCACACATGGCGTAGGGAAGAAAAAGTTCAGTCTGATCGGGCAGCGATTGCCCTCTTCCGTCGAATCATGGAAGACGATGAGAAGCCCTAGGTCAGAATAATTTCATCTGACCTGATGGCGGATCATCATTTGTTTCGTTAGCCTCGTCATCTGAGGATTCAGGAGGCGATTCCACAGGAAGTGGATCTGGTGTTTCTTGCATGGCCGTGTAAGCACTAAGTTCGACATTGTATGCTTCGAGAAGGTCTTTTGTTGAACGACGGCTCAGTGGCAAACCTGCCATAGAGGCATGCTCTTCTGCGGAAAATCCGAGTTGAATCGAAAGAGAAAAATCAGTTGAATCACCGAGATTGGGTGAATCTTTCACCATTGCAGAGAGCAGTGGCATCAATTCATCCCTTGCTGCTGCTTTACTGGAGCCAGAGAATTCTGACAAACGTTCCACGATGGCTGGTCTGACCCAGGAGGCTTGGCGACGTAGGAACGATGGATAGGTAGAGTATATTCGGTCTCTAAAGGGAACCTTATTCGGTACCGACGCTGAAAGACTAGCAAGTTGTCCACTCCAATACCATGAACGATGCGCTGTGTTCTGGTATTGAGCCATAAGCATCTGAGCGGCAAGAGCAAGCGTATGGTTTGCCCTGCGAATGGAAATTTTTTCTGGGAACAACGAAGCGTTATTCCAGTGCACCCAGTTGATGAGTTCACTCGGTGGCTTGTCAATAAGACGCCCAAGTTCAACCGCTTTTTTCGCTTCATTCGACCTGTACAGAGCATCAAGGCCAGGAAAGACCTCCAAGGTGGTATCTCGTCGCCCTGAATCTGCTTGTGCCTCAACCATGGCCTTTGTAATGGCACCGTCAGCTGTCGATGAAAGGACTTGTAAATCACGAACTAAGGCCCGTAAATCACCTGGATTGCTAGCGACTAAAGCCTTCACTGCTGCTTCATCGAAGTCGAGATTTTCTTCACGCAAAACTCGTTTTGCAATCCTTCTTAGTGCTTCATTACTCGCTCGTTCAAAGGTGATGATATTCAGGTGTGGTTTGAAGCGATCTCGAGTGTTGCGCCAACTGGAGCCCTTACCCCAGAGCCCCATGATTTCATTGCATGCCAAAATCACAGGTTGTTTAGTGTTGGCCAAAAGTTCGAGCAATTCTGCTTTCCCTCCGGAGTCGCCTGCAAGTTTGACTTCCTTTCCAGTTTCATCTGCACCCTGCATCGCCTTCGAAATCCGATCTTGACTGACAGCACGAAGTCCACCCGAAATGTGGTCTACCTCATCCAGTAAAATCAGTGTTCGCTGCTTTTTTGCGTTTGGATCGTGAAACAATGAGCGGTGTGTGCTGCCTTGAGTTGCAGCTTTTCGAATTGCTGCTGCATTTCTAGCGTCCGAGGCGTTCAATTCAATGACATTCCAACCAAGGTCCTGAGCAATCGCTCTCGCCACTGATGTTTTTCCGACACCGGGTGGCCCAACGAGCAAAATAGCCTTCTTTTTCGGGCTACCGTTCTGCCAATCGTCCAGCCAGGCACGAATTTTTCGACGCTGAACTTCGTTGCCTTCGAGATGACGCTCAGATGTGGGGCGGTGGCGCTCTGTCCAATCGCTCACCTCGGTCATGGTGGTTGTTCTTTCCGAGGGTCTTTCAATATTGATGAGGTTATCAGAGGCGGAGTTAGCGAATGATATCTTCAATTGTCACACGTCGTTGTTCCCCTGAATCACGGTCTCGAATGGTGACCGTAGCATCCTCGAGTGACTGATGGTCGACGGTCAAGCATTGTGGCACACCAATTTCATCCGCACGAGCGTACCTACGGCCGATTGACCCGCTGCTATCGTAGACTGATACGATACCGCGTTTGCTACAAAGTGAGCGGTGAAGCGAACGAGCAAGTTCACCCATTCCATCTTTTTCAAACAGGGGAAATACACAATAATCAACAGGAGCAACATGTTCACTGAGTTTCAGTATTGTGTAGTCTTCACCGTCTTTAGCCTCATCGTCATAAGCGTGGTCGAGGATATGCCATATGATTCTGTCAATACCGAATGCAGGCTCAACCACGTGAGGGATGTACCATTCACCAGTGATGGTTTCAGTGCGCTGAAGACGTTTGACATGCTCTGATAAAACCTCAACTCCTTGACCATCATCAAGGGTGCATACCAGTGGGAATGTTGCGTCTGCGGGAAGCTTTTCGACCACTGCTTTGACCTTGCCAGCTAAGGCTCGGAATGCCGGTCCTGCTGTAGCGCCGTTCATGGTCCAACCATCGATTTCTACAACTTTTGGTTCACTGAATTCACGTCGAGCTCTGAGTGTTTTCCCCGTTGCTTTTTCATGGGCTTCAAGATCATAGCATCCTCGGTGTGCGATGCCAACACATTCGACCCAACCATATGAACCATGAATTTCTGCGTCCCAGCAATCTGTTGCATAGTGAGCCATCTCATCTGACTCATGTTGTCTGAATCTCAAGCGAGCCGGATCAATACCAACCTTCACCAAGAAATCATACGTCTGCGCCATAAAATAGCCAACTGTAGCGTGGCGGACTGTGTTTGAATCCAATGCGTCTTGAATTGTCATTTCCTTTTCATCACCCTCATCGGGTACCAGACGGAAAGGTATCGATTGCCAGGGAGAAAAATCATGCTGTGGATCCTCATGTGGGTTGATGAAGTATTCCAGCTCCGCCATATTGAACTCACGCAAACGAATCATACCCTGACGTGGAGAAATCTCATTCCGGTAGCCTTTGCCAACCTGAATTGCACCAAACGGTAGCCTGTCCCTATTGTGTCTGAGCAATGCAGGAAAAGAGGTAAACATACCCTGTGCTGTTTCTGGCCGAAGAAAACCTGGGCGGCCTGAGGTCCCTGCCCCTATGGTCGTGTTAAACATCAGGTTCTGTGCTGTGACCTCGCTCCATGCTTGCGCCCCACAATTAGGACACGAGGGATTGACATCGCCGAGTATTTTTTGCAACTCTGATTTCGACAAAGCATCTGGATTGGGGTGTGAGGATTCAAGGAGTGTATCTGCGCGACTCGCTTCACCACATTCTGTGCAAATCGTCATGAAATCGGAAAATTCTCCCACGTGACCAGATGCCTCCAAAACGGCGTACGGAGTGACTGTTGGGCATGAAAGTTCAACGATGTTGCCAAGAGCAAGCCAATGATCGATCCATGTTTGATTGACACGATTACGCAGACGGCCCCCCACAGGTCCAAAATCGTAGAGGCCCTTTGCACCGCCGTGGATTTCAAAGGCTGGCAAAATAATGCCGCGACGCTTGAACATCCCAGACATGCGTTCCAGCCGGTCAACATCCTGTTGCATCGATTCCACGCTCATGCTTCCTAACACGAACCACCTTTCAACCTCACCGTCGATTTTTGCATGAAAAGCCCCAACCGTAGCGTTAAGAAGCACGGCGATATGCAAGAATCATGGGACAATCGATGGTGGCGATCATCGAAGCAGATTGCACAGGTTGTGACCTTTGCATACCACATTGCCCGTTTGAAGCACTTCTTCCCCTGCTTCACTCTCCCGAGGGCCGAACGAAACCTAAGCGTCCCGTCGTTGTCGTTGAGGAACAATGCGTTGGTTGCCTCTCCTGCATAGGTTCGTGTCCAACCCAAGCACTCCACGAAGTGAAAACGCCCCCGAAGGCTGAATCATCCCCCTTACTCAAACCATCACCGCGACCGCCTACAGAAGTCGTTAATCGATGGAAAAAAGGCGGATTGGGATGGGCTTGAATCGATTCTCCCCTCGACCCGTGCCAACAGATGAAAACAACAGGTTCATTTACTCGTTTCGTTCCATTGGGACTCACGGGCAAGTGAGAAAAAAATGGCTGATATACACTATCTAGACCAACCTCTCGAAACAGAGGCTTTGTTGGAACGGTTATGTCCACCCGTTCGAAACTGGTTCAAAGATAAATTTCCAGATTTCACTCGCCCTCAAAAATTAGCAATTCCAGCCATTATTGAGCAAGAGCACCTGCTGCTTTGCTCCCCTACAGGTTCTGGTAAGACGTTGACTGCCTTTCTTTCAATCATTGACCAGCTGGTTCGTCGAGCCCTTGATGGAAAACTCGAGAAGCGGGTGTATTGTGTCTACATCTCACCAATCAAGGCACTTGCCAACGATATTCAGCGCAACCTTCTAGGTCCACTCAAGGAAATATCTGAGCGCTACCTCCCCGATCGTGCCCAGGAGATTAAGGTTGGATTGCGAACCGGCGATACACCTCAAAGCGAACGCCAAAAGATGCTTCGCAATCCTCCGCACATCCTCATTACCACACCCGAAAGCCTTGCTATTGCCATCACATCACCAAGATTCCAACCGATCGTCAGCGAAGTCGAATACATGATCATTGACGAGTTGCACTCACTCGTACCAACCAAGCGTGGTGTCCATCTTGCCCTAACTTTGTCGTACCTTGACACACTTCTAACCCGCCCAGTGCAACGAATTGGTATTTCTGCTACGATGGAACCATTGGAAACAGTTGCAGAATTTTTAGTGGCTAGCGATGATCAAGAAAGCAGAACTGCAGCGACCAAGGTATGTATTGCAAAGGTTTCGGGATCTCGGGAATTGGACCTAGATATTTTAATCACAGATCCAAAATTCAGTGATTTGTCAGTGATGAAAATATTTGACAAAAACATCGAAGCAGTTGCAGATTTCATAGCCGCACACAACACAACTCTTGTGTTTGCGAACACAAGAAAAATGACTGAAAATATTGTCCTTAAATTGCGCCCCTACCTCGGTGATTTGGTTGCTGGACATCACGGTTCAATGGACAAAAAAATACGTTTAGACGTCGAAAAGAAACTCAAACATGGCCATCTTCGAGCCGTCGTCACCTCGTCCTCGTTAGAAATGGGTATCGATATTGGTTCGGTTGATCTCGTACTGCAAATCGGCAGCCCTGGCGACATTGCGACAGCACTTCAGCGAATAGGCCGTGCTGGCCACCATGTTGGTGGAATACCTCGTGCCCGTTTCCTCCCCTCAAGCGTTGATGATTTGTTGGAGTTAGCAGCCTTGCAAGCAGCGATTCAAACCGGCGACATGGACAGGCTAGACTTCCCTGAAAATTGCTTGGATGTGGTGGCACAATTCATGATTGGGCTCGTCATTATCAATCAAATTGACATCGATGAAGCTTACGAAATTATCGTGAATGCTTGGTCCTATCGAAATTTCGAGTATGACGATTTCATAGAAGTACTCGACATGCTAGAAGAAGAACGACGTGTATGGGTAGATTGGGAAGAAAATATCTACGGAAAACGTGGGTATTCTCGTATGATTTATTATACCAATATTGGAACCATTGCTCCTGATAATTCATACCTCGTATTCAATGCAGAAGGCTCCATTCTTGGACAACTTTCAGGGTCCTTCGTGTCCAATCTACGTGGCGGCGACGTGATTCTTTTGGGTGGTTCAACATACAGAGTCACCAACATCCAAGGTACGAGGGTCAATGTCGCATCAGTCACTGGCCATCGTCCAACTGTTCCATCATGGTCCGGAGAAGCCCGTTCTCGCTCAAGGGAACTATCCAGTGCATTGTTGGACCTCATTGGCCACTGTATTGTCTCACTACGAAGAGAACAGGACCCACGTATTCTCCTTCGTGATGCCTATGGTTTGTCCAATGACGTTGCAAACGCCATAGCAAGGCACCTTGAAGAACACAGTTTTGATTCATTCCAAGTTCCAGATCCGAACAGAATTCTTGTCGAACAAGTGCTGACTGGTGGCCATCCGACCTACATGATTACCACATGTCGAGGCCGAGGATTCAACACTGCTCTTGGATACTTCATGGCGGGCATTGCAGAATCCAACAACATCGCAGTAATCGAAATGTCGTTCGATGAGAATGGACTGCTGATACGAACTTCAGAAGAAGTTGACCCTGGACAGATGTATAAGGAATTTAGAAATAATAACCACAACGAAGTCATAGAACGATATGTGGTCAACACCCAAATTTTTGCAAAACGATTCAGAGAAGTTGCTGGTCGTTCTATGATTATTCCGAAGCGAATTGGTGCCGAAGAAATCAGCCCTCAGCAATTTCAACAGAAGGCAGAAGCCTTGCTCAATAAACACAGAACAACCGATGACAGCCTTTTGATGCGTGAAGCCAAAAACGAAATCTTGTTCGGCGATATCGACATGAAGAGTTTGGAGGTATTCTTACAATCATGTGTGCAAGGTGATGCACGAATTGTTCATAATAAAGTCACTGTACCATCCCGGCTTGGAATGTCGTTGTTCATGTCTGCATTTGAAGATTTGATGGCGATGAAAACTAGGGCCTACCTCGTCAAAGATATCGATCCAGCCATCTTACAGCGACTCCTTGGAACTCGCAGTCTAGCCACCGAACTGACTGGTGAACAATTGGACAAATTCTACCTTGACAAAGCACCAATTCCAACCAATGCAAAGGGATTGATGACGCTGATGTCGCACGGTGGAGGACTGGATCAAGAATTCAACAATCCTCTGTACAAAGAGAAACTCGCAGGCATCGAAATCGATACCATTCGAGGTTGGGTCACTGAGTTATGTGCCGAAGGAAGAATTACCAAACTTGATGGTACTGGTTCAGAACAACTCGACGGAAAGTGGTTCTCGCCGTTCATGGCAGAAATTCACGGGACCCTCGGTTGCTTATCTGTCAACGGTGGGAAAGACGTCACAGATTTGAGAGAATTGCACACGCGCGGTCTCTCTTACAAAACAGCAACCGCATTTGCTGAGCGCACTCCTACCACTTGGACCGAACAATCACTGGGTGATCCACACGAAGCAATGCGAGTCAAGATCATCGAAATGTTAGGCAGTGAAGGTCCTCATACTGGGGACCAGTTAGAAGAGCGTTTACCGTTCCCACGAGCGATGGTTGACAAGATTCTCCATGAATTAGAAACGCGAAATGTCCTATCTGTAGGATTCTATAAACAAACGGACGAAGCGGAATACATCCTCAAGATTGACGAGCATCGCTTGATTGATAGTTCAGAAGACGTCGTTGAATATCGCTGGGTTCAAAATTTGGTTCTGGACAAAACATTCCAGCAATATGGCGATGGTTTCTCTGCTTTCGACTCCCACGTCTTGTTTCAAAAACAACAGGAGCTTCTCTACAGGGTGACCGACTTTAGGTTCAAAGATTGGCAAGATTTGCAACTCGATTCAGACGTCATCATGGGCCGGTTGTTGCACAACAGAATGGGCTACACAACAAAAGAAACGATCCCAATGCTCCTCGGACTCAAGCCCGAACCTTGGGTTGGTCCGATGGAAGAAGAACTGCTCAAAAGAATTCCAGTTGGTGAAAATGTCACTCGTCAAGAAATCATGGCCGATTTCCCTAAGGGCGACGAACATCGCTCCCTCCAACGTGATCTCAAGTACGCAATGTCGAACTTGGAGCGGCAAATGCTTGTGGTTAAACAATTCGAAGATGTCCCTGGCAGACGACGACGCTTGTCGCTCTTCCACAGGGTTCACGAGGTCTATGAACCACTTGATTTCGAGAGCGCTCTGGTGGATGTGATCCGTAGAATGGGACCGGTCAAAGGCAACACATTGAGATTCTACGTCACTCGCTCATTCGAGGATCTCACCGTAGCTTTGATGAACTTGGAAAAGTCGGGGCGAATTGCAAAAGTCATGGCCTTAGTGCCTGATCCTGAAGCATTTTATTGTATGCCAGAGGAAGTCGAATTGCTGCAACAACCTCGCCGTGAAGACCGTACAATGCGCATCCTTACACAATCCGATCCGTATGTGTCCCGTTTCATTTGGGAAGTTCGTAGCGTCCTTGATCGAGGTTGGTACCTGCCTGTGTTCAAAGGCATTGATCCAATTGGCAAGGTCTTAATGTTCAAGATCAATGACTACCTCGTCATCAAAGATTTACACGTTCCAACTGCTTACATCGATGAATTCTGTGATGCATTCAAACTCCTGCTGGACAACCATGCAGACCAACTTGTCGATGTTGCAGTGCTGTCAAACTTCAACAGTGAACCTGTTTCTAGCCTTGGTAAAGAAACACGTGAAGCCCTGGAACGAATTGGTTTCAAGATTACTGGAGAACGCATGATTCGGGGCGGTGTCGTTGACCCGCAACCACGAGAAATCGCTGAGCGAGCACTGTTCCATCGTCACAACCTCCACCAAAAAACAAGAATGGAAAATGAGGTCATGGCGCTTCGTGAGGTCACAGAAATACGCGATGATTTTGCCCTTCGTGGACGTTGTGAATTGTATCGAGTCGATCTTAAGAGCATGGCAAGTGCAAACCGACTCCACCAAGGGATCAACCTGCGTGGCCATCAAGTATGGGCAACGTACGAGCATTTCCAGAACTTGTTAGCTATTCGTGGTGAGCCTTTTGATGAGGATTTGTGGGATATCGTCGAATTCTTCAGCAGCAATACGGATCCGAACCTGTTCAAGGAACGCCACGCATTGACTCAATCGGAATTTAGAAAATTAGTTCAGCCCTTAATTCGATCAGGGCATATCGTTCAAGACTTCCGTGGTGGTTTTAGGACCGTCAAACTACGTGCCGGCGTAGATCCAATAGAGTTGCGCAGGGAATATATTCGAGCGCTTGTTCAAGACTTCCCCGTCATCACACTCAAACAATTACTGAGATTGGCCGGCACGCCGTTCAAACCTGAGGAAATCAAAGCCGTTCTGACATCATTTGAAGAGGATGGAACGCTCGTGAAGGGATTCCTCATCGATGAGTTAGATCAGGTCTGTTGGGGTCGCAAAAACCTGCTCGATGAAGCCAAAGACATCCCCCCCATTCGGGATTTCGTGCTACCTCCAAGCGATCCAATCGCTCCATATTTCGCAGATATAATGAAGGAAAGGTTTGGATTTGGATCAGCCTACCTAGTGTTCAAAAATGCTGAACCAATCGCCGCATTCAAAGCAAACACCAGAAATAAAATCATCGATGTCAAGGATTACGAAGGCTCGGAGAAGGCTTGGCGTATTGTCAAGGAATTCGCTTGGGAACATCAAATGCCACTTCAAACAGAATTGCGAATCGGTGGAAAACGCCTGAAATGATTTTAATTCAAAGTGTAAAAACACCGCACCAGTGGGTATATATCGGACGGTAAGGAGTTCTTCCCATGCGCACAAAGGCAACGATGCTTGTCATGCTATTTCTGTTGAGCCTTATGGCGCCAATAACGCCCATAGCCCAAGCCCAAGACGTCGAAGATATCGTCATCCTCGACACCGCAGTTAACCCTGCAAATAACCACACATATTACCTCCTGAGTGAGAGCTCTTGGACCGTTGCTGCTGAAGTCGCACGTGGTTTAGACGGATTCCTAGTCACGATTGATGATGAGACTGAAAACCAGTGGTTGTTTGATACCTTCGCCTCGTTCGACAATACTTCTCGCCACCTATGGACCGGACTGTACGATGACGACAATGACGGTGCATACCGCTGGCACAATGGCGCTCCTTTCTACTATCGAAACTGGGGTGCAGATCAACCCTCTGCAAGCGATGACGAAGGTTATGTTCACATCGCCAGCACCAACATGGGAAACATTATGCCAGGGACTTGGAACGATTTGGAAAATGATCCACAATACTTTCCAGTCTATGGTGTGGTAGAAGTTGGACCTGGTGCTGACTATTCCTTGAGGTTCGCTGACGAAGGCGACCGTATTGAGATCGAACACAACGAAGCGTTGAACATTACCGGTAGCATCTCTATCTCCGCTTGGATATACCCATTCCATGACGAAGGCATTCAATTCATCACCATGAAAGGTGATTATGGTTGGGGCATGTACCTCAACGCTGGCACACTGGCTTATTCCTCAGAGTACAGTCTCTCACAACACCCTACTGCCAATGTCACTGTCCCTATTGAAACTTGGTCGCACGTCGAAGTCGAAGTGATCGAAGGAGTCGGTGGAGAATTCCGAGTGAATGGGGTCGCAGCCGGAGCCATCAGTGCTGAACAAGCGCTGATCCCGGCCGGAGACTTCGGTTCGAATGACTGCTTTACATCAGGAGATGATTGTGATGAACTGTTCATTGCCAGCATGGGCGCTGGATGTGATTGCAATTATTTCATGGGTATGTTAGACAACATCTCAATTGGAACGGGAATGTCAAATCTCAGTGATGAACCAATATTGGTCTCACATTGGAACTTCCACGAGGGTGAAGGCATGCTCACAAGCGATGATGCCTCCAACTCCACCGGAACCATTTTTGGTGCCGATTGGGTGATGCCAGATGGTACCATTGTTGCCCAAGTCATTCAAATTAAAAACGATGAAGAAATCGAGGGGATTTCGGCCAACGCAGGGGACAACCTTCTTTTCTTTGCGGACCTTGATGAAATGACCCAAGAATTGTTTTTCAATCTCTTCCCTAGCCAATTCAAGAATGAAGAAATCACAATTAACATCTACTTTGGTCATAACAGAATCCCGAGTTCTTGGGACAATGACGGTTCCATTGAAGCAATGTGGGGCTATGCATGGGAGGAATTCACCTGGCCAGACTCCGGTGCATGGTGGGTATTACTGGTCCCCGAGACTGATATTGAGGATTACACTATGGTCGTCTCGTGGGACGTTGCTGATCCGCCTCCATCTGAGGAGGATATGACTGAACTCAACAACGGAATTCCAGTCACAGGTCAAACCATTGATGTTGGACGTCAAGCAGATTTTGAAGATCGTGTCCTCTACTATTATGTAGATGTGGAAGAAAATCTCTCGAGCCTAACCGTCAGCACCTATGGAGGAACAGGAAACATCGACATCGGTTTGTCGTGGGGCACAGTTCCAGATCCGTTCGATTTCTGGTTCTTCGATGATGAGCCCGAGTTTGATGATTCCGGAGAAACCAATAACCCAAACCAAGGAAAAATTGTCTATGACAGTGGACAAGGCAATGAACAGGATGCTACGCTCTACGACGTTCAACCAGGCCGGTATTATGTCACAGCTTACACCTACCAACGAGCCATGGATTTCACAATTGTCGCTACAATGGCCTTTGCGCCTGATAACACAGCTCCAGAAGATGCCGTTGAACTTACCCCTGGTGTTGCCTATGGGCCGTTGACGGGATATGATGGTCTAAATCAGTACTTCAAGATCGAGGTGCCAACAGGAACTGAGCGTTTAGAGGTGGACCTCTCGGAAGGTTATGGTGAGGCCACCATGTACATGCGTCTTGAGCAATTCCCGACGGCTGGGGAGTATGACCTCCAATCTTCAACGCCTGGCGCAGGTGATAAAATCGGATTCAATGACCCGACACCTGGCACATGGTACATCCTTCTTACCACAGAGGATGTCTTTGCTAACATTTTGATTACAGCTTCATTTGAAGACAGATACATTTGGTCCTATGATGGCACGCCAATCGAATTGTTCAATGGAGAGGAAATTACTGGACTAGAAGCACCAGATGGTGAATCACTATTGTTCTTCGTCGAACTAGAAAGCCCCGGAAGTTATCTTGAAATCAACACGTATGGAGGAACTGGAAGCCTTGAACTGGAAGCCTCAGGGACGGTTCTTGAATTTAATTTCGGTGGTTTCTTCGAAGAAGAAGATGTTGAAGATGAAAAAGCAGGTGGTGAAAAGACGGAGGGTAGACAGGGCCGACCGGTTGATCAATTCACAGCAGAAGAAGTCGAAATCGTCTCAGAAGGCGAAGGTACGGAGCACACACTCTACATCGAATTACCCGCCAATGGACGGTTTGATATTACTCTCATAGTCGAAGAAGAAATCAGTGATGTGAGCATCATCGCATTCTGGGAAGATTCACCTCTCCCACCGATAGAACCAGTTGATCCGGATGAAGACAATGGGGTTGAGACGTTCTGCGAAGACGAAGCAAGAACACTCTTTGAGGAAGCGGATCGCAATGGTGATGGCGTTGTTGACGAGCGCGAATTTATCTCGAGCGACGAAACTGATGCCAGTGACTTTGCTACAATTGATATGAATGGTGATGGTGATATAGAATTCAGAGAAGCGCTCCAAGAATTGTGTTCATGTGAGAGTGAATTATTGATTATTGCTTCTCAAATATCTCCATTTGGCGAGGGAGTTTCTGTCAAAGAATTTGCAACATTTGACCTGAAAAATAAATTCGACACATCAGCATTCGATACAGATAAAGACGGATTCTTGAACAGTGAAGAACTCGAAATTGGAAGCATCATCTGTGAAACAACATTCGATGCGTTCGATGGTGATGGAGATGGTGTACCAGATGACGAAGATGCATTTCCTGAAGACCCTAAGGAATCCGAAGACACAGATGGCGATGGGGTTGGAGACAATTCAGATCTTGCTCCTAGTGTTTCCAATGACCTCATCTACGGCTCACTAGGTTTGGTTGGTGCAATCGTGTTTGCATTGTTGATTTTAGCGTTCGTCGGTGCAAGCCGAGGTCAAAATGGAAAAACATCCAACGAATGGGAAGAAATCAAACAACAGGACATCGCATCTCAAATGCTCGGACTGAATGAAGAATCTCCCATGGAAGTGCCCTCACCTGTATCCAACGAATCCTACGTACCTGAAGTATCAGAGATTGATAACAACCAGGCGTTTGCACCACAAGAAACACCAACTGGTGTTGATATGACATCGATGGACGGCTTTGCTGACCTGCTTGATTCTACGCCTTCTCAAACCGTTTCTGCCCCGCCGCAACAATTGATGGGAATGCTCGATGCTACAGGGGCGGAAACAATCGAATATCCTGCTGGAAGCGGGGTTTCATGGACTCGAAATTCCCCCACAGAGCCCTGGCATCAACGCTAATTGGTACGGTTTTTTGGCTGAAGCAAGCCCAAGGGCTTCAACAATCGGACAATATGCCGGTGTAATTCTGGTAAGAGATCGAACATGATCAAGGCAATGATGAACATGGCAAAGAGGGACACAAATCGGGCGACGTAGCTGTGGCCGAACTCAAAAACTGACATGCCAAGAAGCGTCCATTCGACGTATGTGGTATGCAGCCATATCAGGCCTGCATTGCGAAAAAGATTCAGAACATGGATGAGTGGAATGGTCAGAAACAAAACACGACAGCGACGTCGCCAATCAATATCGAGGACAGCGATAGCGCCGATGAATATGACCATTGATTGTAAAGCCGTACAGGCCAGGACAAAGTTGATCCCAATTGGCGTACCGTCAGCGAGCAGCAATTCTGTTTGGAACACATACTCTTCGGCAGATGATCCCATGAACCATCTGTTACCCTCAAAGTCAGCCCATGCGACCTGTCCTTCTGCCGTATTCACCCATGTTTCACCCATGACGATATTGTCACCCCCAGAAAAGCGCAGGAAAAATACCGCTTGGCTTGCCACAAACCAAATGGCAAGAACACTGAGCCATGGAACGTGAGCAATGAGAAGATATGGACCGCCTGCATAAGCAACAGCACCACGAGCCCAAGTGAGTGACGCTTTGCTTTTTTCGTCTTCCGCACGAGCTTCCCAGACGGCCATACCTACAGCCATCGGTAATGTCATGACCGAAAACAGCGTCAAAATTAAATCATCATGAGCCAAATAAATTGATGCATCGTTGAAGAAATAAAGACCAACGCACAGCCAACCTAGTTGTGATAAACGAACTGGAGAAGCGTTCCTTCTGTGCCATGAAAGAGCCAGTGCGATGAGCCCAACGGCCCCGACGACTGAAATCACCTCGTTTGGCACCAGCATGGGCCAACCACACAGCCGATACATTTCAAGCAAACCCATCTAAACGCAAAACGCCTTCAAATGAATTGCACACGCATGGGTATGCGGGGGGTCATCGTTCAATGGACACCACGGGACCTTCCTGCAAGTGCGCCTAATCATGGAGGCATCGCCTTCATTGACAGAGATGGCGTGTTGAATATCGGTTCACCGAACTACATCAACACCCCTGCTGAACTCGTACTGCTACCGAATGTGGCAGAATCTATTGGTGAATTGCGACGTGGTGGCTACAAAATTTGTATTGTCACCAATCAGTCTCCAATTATGCGAGGGTTATGGGGGGTTGATCGAATTCATCAAATTCACGATGCAATGAGGCAAATGCTCCTGGATGTTGACAAGGATGCACATTTTGATGCAGTCCTTGTTTGCCCCCACCGGCATCGTGATCGGTGCCAGTGCAGGAAACCAATGCCTGGAATGCTGCGATTAGGTGAGCAGTTATTTCGAGGTGAATCGCCAACGCAATCCCAACTTGTTGTGGAAATCGGTGGAGGGGCTAAAGTCAATTGGTGGAATGATAAAATTGAACCAAGTCACCCACTCGATGCCATGATTGGCGATCGAGACAGTGACATGGGCGCTGGATGGGCACAAGGCGTTCGTTGTTTCAAGGTCAACTGGAACCTAGGATTGGCAAGTGTCACTGAGCGAATTCTTGATCAAAAGGACAGAGGCGACCCCTTCAATCCACTGAGGTGAGTACATGGGCTGGCTTGGACTGGATGATACGGATACGCTCACAGATGGTTGTACAACCTATACACTTCATTGCTTACTGAATGCTCTTCCCGATGGAGTTACCGCTTCCAATCCAAGCCTCGTTCGCCTCTGGCCCTTTGCCGAACAGCGAACAAGAGGCAACGCAGCAGTTGCTGTCGAACTGTTAACTGAGGACGAACCTCGCCTCATGGAATTTCTAGATGCATACTGGAACGAACACCTTGCACCTCTTTGTGGGTTGGTATCACAAAGCGACCATCAACGACCGCAAGCACCAACAGATCCGGGAATGGTTTGGTTCAGTGAACAACCATCATCTTCGGAATATTATTCACGAGCAGTTCAATCACGAGTCACCATTGACGAAGGCCCACCCCCCACACGGCAATGGGGTGGACGTGGATGCATAGGAGCCATCGCTGCTGTTGTTTGGCATAAGCAAATGACGACCTGGGAGGCGATCGCTTGGAGAAGAGAAGAGCGTTGGAATGGTGTTGAGAGAAACGTATGCAATGCGGCAATCAAAAGGGTAAGTCAACTCGATAAGACATTCATGACTCGGGACCCAACTTCTCAACGAAGCTTAATTTCCCCGAGGGGCACATGCCCTGTTCTGTTCGGTGTTCGAGGCACTACTCAAAAAGCAGCTGAACATGCGGCTGAATTGTTGTTGGAAGCGAAGGCAACAGAACCAATCATTGGTCTTCGTGTGTTCCAGACCAATCAAGCCAGCGATGATCACCTCCAAACAATTCTGTCGAGCACAGTCAAAAGTATTGACATTCTTCGACGAGGGACGACAAAAATCGAAACCGATGAGGGCGAATGGATGGCGTTCGCAGAAAGTGGCGATGTGAAGTTGATGGCACAATCACTTCAGCCCGGTGATCGAATCGATGTGTGTGGATTGGAATCCACTTCGGGTGTCGTGCACATTGAGAAAATGCGGATCACCTACGCTACACCATTGAAGGTAAGGCCGGTGTGTACAGCGTGCAATCGAACAATGAAAGCAATGGGGACCAATCAGGGTGTGCGATGTCCTGAATGCAAGGCAAAGCAGTCCAATTCGTGGCGCGAGATAGAACGTGAGGTGACGATCAATACGTGGGTACAACCACCGATTGATGCACGACGTCACCTTGCTAGACCACTCGAGTGGGATGTGCACCACTCATCCTAAATATTCGGGCAACGGCTAAATGCCGCATCTTCATGATAGAAGCATGGCCGACGAACAAACCACCCGAAACATTGCCTACGTTGTTCTGATTGTTCTTTTTGTTGGGATGGCATGGTTCATCGCACGTCGTGCTGGGGAAAACCGAGCCAACATGTTGGAAGCCAGTGCGCCTAAAATTGCTGGTGAAGACACACTGGGAGGCGGTGCAAAAGATCCGTCTCAATTTGACGAGCCAGACGATGAAGCCCTTGAAGAGATGGCAGAATTGCTTGGTGAAGACCCAACAGATGATGATTAAACATCAACAAATCCTTGGTCATCGATTCGGCAGGGATTGACATCTCCATTCATCGTGATATTGCGCCGAGGACCGTCCGTAGGGCGTTCAAGTGTCCATATCTGGAATCCTGCAGATTTCATTTTGTCTTCGCCACGAATGTTGAGCGATGAACCTTCTCCACCAGCATTGATTCCAGCTTTTGAAATTAAGACCAAACCAATATCACTACTCAATCGCTCAGCAAGATGTTCAGCGTCCTTTATACGATCCGAAGGAATTCGACCTGATTGAGCGCACCAATCATCCAATACAATAAGACGAACGCTGGGGAGTGCGGTTGAGGTTTCAACCAAAACCTCAACGGCTTGGCTGAGTGAACCTACGAGATTCATGGCATGAAATTTAGAGGAGTCGGCGAGTGAAAGATGCTCAAAAAGTTGACCAAATCGTACTCCGTCAGGCATTTCAGGTGATGCCCAGAGGACCCTCCCCCCATGCCCTATTGCATCAGCCGCCATGTGTAATCCAAGCGTTGTGCCGCCTGTGCTCCCCTCCACAGCCAAGTGAACGCGAGCGTTCTCAAACGGAAACGTGAGGCGAGCCATGGATTATCCTTGTGACCACCGTGCAATATACTTCCGATACCGTTCATTAGAGCAACCTTCATGCCCTACCGGCCTAACGGAAAGGCATGGGAGACGATTTGGTAGTCCGAGATGGCGAGCGAATTCCTCGACGCTCATTGCCAGAATTTGAAGAAGCAGCTTCATTCACTGAGGCCATTTCCCGGGATGGTTTCTTTGGTACAGCAGTTGCCGACAAGAATCAATATGGACCTCTAGCTATGATGCTCCTCCTCTTGATCGTCGCAGGCATCACAGGCATCCTCATCAAGATTGTCGCCTCGGCATAATCGGAAAATCCACCGAGGTGGAAGAATCACTCTTGCTGTCTTTGAAGAACGGCAAATATCAAACCATGAACCTCACATCCGACCCCCATGGACGAAGGTTCGGTCAATGTTGAGAGCAGGACATCCTCTCAGGATAAGCGCTGGACCATCATGGCAGCACTCCTTGGTACCAACACTGCATTCATGCTTTTCCAAGGCATCGAACAAGAGAATCACTACACTGCTGTGCGTGAGGTTGCCCTTACGATTATTGCCACAGCCATTCCTTTTCAGGGCATCTACTTCCTCATCTACACCTATGTCCTCGAGCACGAGGGTACGCTGAGTGAATCACATTTGTTGCGTTTGGCAAAGGCATCTGCAGTCTGTCAAATGATGGGATATGGATCGTTGATCGGTGTCGCAATGATGTGGTACAACATCTCCAACTATGTTGGTGTCTTTTTCGTCCTGTCAACTGGTGCATCTGTCATTCTGATTCGAACAGCCATGCGACCTGATCAGCAAGAAAACGCTGATTCGGCTTGAACAGCGGTGGTTTACGTAAGGCGAAGCCATTCGATTGAATGGCAATGTTGATGAATCGAGGCGTGAGCCTTCAACTATGTCCTTCTGCCCACTCGACTACAGGTATGGCAATCAAGAATTCAAACACATCTGGTCCGAAGTTGGCCGTCACGAACGCCAACTGGAAGTAGAACGTGCGTTGATATGGGCTCATATGCAACTTGGTCGAGTGTCCCAAGCCGATTATGACATCGTGGCATCAATCGCAAATCCCACCTCGGTCACCAAAGAACGAGTCTCCGAAATTGAAGCAGAAACCCGTCACGACATCATGGCATTAACCAAAGCCATGGCTGAAGCAGCAGGCGAGGCAGGATGGTGCATCCATCTTGGGGCCACATCAAACGATATTGTTGATACGGCTGTCGCCCTACAACTTCGTGACAGCATCGTCATGCTTCGAGAGCAACTTTGCTTGCTTATCGGCGTCTGCGCTGATGTTGCTGAACGGGAGCGCGACACGGTCATGCTGGGGCGAACTCACGGCCAAGCAGCGGTACCGATCACTTTCGGACTCAAAGCCGCTGTCTGGTTGGATGAATTAAGAAGGCAGTTGATTCGACTTGACGAATCTACACCACGTATTGCCGTTGGAAAATTCCTTGGTGCAGTAGGCACAGGGGCTGCTCAAGGAGAAAATGCACGAGAACTGCAACGACTCATTTTGACCCATCTTGGACTTGGTGTTCCTCTTGCCACCACGCAAGTCGTTGGAAGAGATCGCTACATCGAATATGTGTCTTGGTTGGCCAATATCGCTGCAACATGCGAGAAAATTCTACAGGAAGTTCGAAACCTTCAACGCTCTGAAATTCAAGAAGCAGGTGAAGGATTCGACATCAAAAAGCAGGTTGGCTCCTCAACAATGGCTCATAAAAAGAACCCAATCAAATCAGAAAATGCATCCGGTCTTGCACGCATTGTTCGTTCCATGATCATACCAACCTACGAGAACGCTCTCTTGTGGCATGAGCGAGACCTGGCCAACTCAAGCAGCGAGCGATTTACCCTCTCACACGGTTCTGCGTTGTGCGAAGACGTCATTCAAAAAACCCGAGACGTGCTGACCAACATGTGGGTTGACGCCGAGCGCTGTTTAGAGAACATCAAATCGCAAAGGGGACTTGTCATGGCTGAAAAAGTGATGATTGACCTTGTCGAGCACGGTATTCCACGAGACGAGGCACACGAAATTCTTCGAGAAGCCTCCTTTGCTGCAGTTGCCAACAAAGAAGAGCTCATCGATGTATGCAGCAGAACTCCTGCGATTTCAGCAGCATTTAGTGCAGAGGAGTTAGAGGCAATGTTTGATCCTGCAAACCATATTGGTGTTTCAGGAGAACTTGTTGACGAATGCGTTGCGCTTGCACGTGCAGCGATTAAGTGAGATTAACGAACCACTGAGACCACGTGGGAACATTCGAACGTTCCACGGTTGCCTTTCCAGACCACATGACCTTCAATATTCAATCGGCCGGGCAGGTGGGGCCCACCTACAACCAGAGTCTCGTATTCACCACCTTCACCATCAACATTGAACCTGAACTGTTCGGCTTTTTGCTCGAGTTTAGCAAGGGATTTTTCGGTGAGGATCTGTCCTAGCCAAGATTCGTCCAAACCATCGCAACTCACAGATGTTAGCATGACTTCAAAACCATTTGACACCAAGCCACGCATGTGTTCTAGGCTGCTTTGGTGCCATAGCGGAGTCCAACTGTGAATCCCGAGCCGCTCTGCCATACGCTCCAGCCTTACTTTTTGATAATCAGAACGCAATGCACCACTGACAATTCCATCAATTTTGAGTGATGAGAGTGCCGCTTCTAAATCGGAAATCTCTTCCTCCTGAATGCCTTTGGTATCCACCTGCAACCATGGAACATTGGCCAAGTTTGCTTGGTGTTCCACAAGATGAGTTCCAGGGATTTGAAACATCCATGAATCGTCCCCTGTGATGTTAACAGTGACCAATGCAGTCACATCCCACCCTCTGCATTGGGCCCACCACCAAGCGGCAGCGGAATCTTTCCCTCCAGATGACAGCACTGCAACTCGCACGTTTTGGCCACCTTGTAATCGCTCATGAGGTTAGGGGTAGAATTCGTGTGAGGGTTCATATGAGGTGGAGTTCATCACTGGTTCGTTGGCAACGAATATGAGAAGGTCTGGGTTCATCCACATTCACCCTCATCCTCATAAAGCGTCGATACAACGAGACAGATGAGGGAATTCAAATGCAACCAAGCGGAAGAGGATATGACCACGGCATCACCACGTTTAGCCCAGATGGGCGATTGTTCCAAGTCGAGTACGCTCGAGAATCAGTCAAGCGTGGTACCACCACTGCAGGACTCAAGTTCCGTGACGGCGTTGTCCTCGTGTGTGACAAGCGAATCGTCAGCAGGCTCATCATCCCAGAATCCATCGAGAAGATGTTCAAGATCGATAACCATGTTGGAATTGCGACGTCGGGACTCGTCGCTGATGCTCGTCAACTCGTTGCTCGAGCTCGTGTCGAATCACAGGTCAACAGAATCACATACGCCGATACAATCCCCGTGGACGTCCTCGTCAAGAAAATTTGCGATTTCAAGCAATCTTTCACCCAATACGGTGGCTCCCGTCCGTTCGGAACCGCACTCCTCATTGGTGGCGTTGATGACAACGGCATCCACCTGTACGAAACCGACCCGAGTGGTGCCTACCAGTCCTACCACGCCGGTGCAATCGGCAGTGGGCGAAACACAGTCATTGACCACTTTGAGTCCAACTGGAAGCCCGGTCTAACACTCAATGCTGCAATGAAGCTTGGTCTTGAGGCGCTTCGAAGTGCGAACGACACTGAATTGAACCGAGAGGCTGTTGAAGTCACCGTCATTGATGACAAAGGCTACCGTGTCTTGGATCGAGCCGAAGTGAACAAGCAAATTGACCGCTTGAAGCCTCTTGAAGAGTGAAGTTCCACCACCAGCATGAAGTGCTGGGTTAGCCTCTGCGGAGTGAGGGATACTCAATGGTAAGTCTTGACAAGGCCGTGCTCGCCCGAATGGAGAAAGGTGGCAAGCGCTACGAAGTCTTGGTTGATCCTGACTTAGTTGATGCATTCAAGGCCGACCCAGACGCCATAGACCTCAATGCATTTTTGGCTATGGACGAAGTTTTCCACGATGCACGTGGCGGTGAACGTCCGACTGAAGATGCGATTGAGAACACCTTCGGTACCCAGGACATCAGAACCATTGCCACCACAATTCTCTCGAAGGGGAGCATCCAACTGACAACATCTCAGCGCAAAGCGATGGTTGAGCGAATGCGACAACAAATCGTTCACCAAATCCACGTTCAGGCAGTGGACCCGAAGACCAAGAGCCCTCACCCCAAAACACGTATTGAATTGGCACTGGACGAGTCGCGGTATTCTGTTGATCCGTTCAAAAATTTGGAGGATCAGGTGAAGGAGGCAATCGACCGTTTGAAACCAATGATTCCTCTCTCCTTCGAATCGGTACGCCTCGCTTTCAAAGTACCTGGCTCAGCCATGGGTAGGGTTTCGAGAATTTTACGGCCCTACATGCAAAAGGAGCAATGGCTCGAAAATGGCTCTTGGGCCTCAGTTATCGAATGCCCTGCTGGGATGAAACCTGACCTGATTGGTCAAGTGATGAAACAATCATCAGATACTGAGGTCAAAGAACTCTCATAATAGCAGCAAAAACCTTCACTCATCAACAGTTTGTTTGGGGGTCGGCTTTATCATGGGTTGGTGGGTGGCGCAGAATGGAGAGAAAGAAATGTCCAACGGTCAAAACGGCGCCGAGCTGCGCCTCGTGACCCCAGGAATGGCCATCGGGCCAATCGCTGGGAAGCGCGTAGGAAGCGGTGCAATCGCACAAAACGATACTATTATTGCCACCCGACTTGGGTGGGCAAAAGAATTCAACAACACTGTTTCGGTGGACCCGATCAACAGTGCATACATGCCACGCTCAGGCGACCTCATCGTCGCCGTGGTAGCAGAGGTTCGAAACAACCTCTGGTTCATGAACATCAACGGCCCATTCCAAGGTTTGCTGCCAATGTCACTCGCACCATGGAAGGTCGAGTTTGGAGCAGCACGACAACACATGGGCATCGGCGATGTCGTGTTGGCACGTGTCCAAGAAGTGGATGAGTGCCACAACGTGGTCTTGACAATGAAGGGTGTTGGCCTGCGACGGCTCAACCAAGGCACAGTTGTATCTGTCCCGATTAATCATATTGACAGGTTGCGAGGCGAAGGCAATGCAACCGTTCAACGACTTCGAGATGCTGCAGACAGCAGAATCATCATCGGAGAAAACGGTCGAGTTTGGATCGATGGCGATGCAGAAGGAACCGCATGGGCTCGTGAAGCGATTGCCCTAACTCAGGCCTCTGGCCACAAAACAACATTCGAAGCAGAATTGTCTGCTCTTGAACAAAATGCTCCAAAGAAAGGTGATGCTTGATGGGTGGATATGGTGATGTACAACTGCTGCGCGACGACGGGCTTCGACTCGACGGAAGAAAAATTGACGAGATGCGACCTGTCACAGTCGAAGCGGGTGTCCTGCCTGCTGCCGATGGCTCTGCCATGGTGACCCACGGATTGAACGTGGCCGTTGCTGCAGTTTATGGTCCAATGGAAGCGCATCCTCGTAAGATTCAACGCCAAGACCGTGCAGTCATTGACGTGCGATACAACATGGCTCCTTTCTCAACCAGCGACAGAATTCGCCCTGGATACAACCGACGATCTCGAGAGATCTCCAAGGTCACTGCTGAAGCACTCGAATCTGTTGTCCTTGTCGAGCGATACCCTCGTTCCAAGATTCGTGTCGAGATTGAAATTCTAGCAGCTGAAGCCGGTACACGATGCGTAGGTATCACTGCCGCCGCAGTCGCACTTGCTGACGCTGGCATTCCAATGCGTGACCTCATCGTTGGTGTTGCATCTGGAAAAGTCGAAGACACCGTTGTCCTCGACCTTGACAAAGCAGAAGATAACTACGGACAAGCTGATTTGCCGGTCGGAATTCTACCAAACACTGGTGAAATCGCTTTCTTGCAGATGGATGGCGATTTATCGCCAGAGGAATTCAACCTCGCCATGGAATACAACTTCAAAGCCGCTGGTGAGATTCATGAGATTATGGTGGATGCTCTCAAGCGCCGATATGAAGGAGGTGAGAACTGATGGTCGAACTGGTTCCAACCTTGCTTCGTCAAGAACTTGCTCGGCTTGCAGAAGATGATTTGCGCCTCGACGGTCGTGGTCGTTGGGAAGGCAGAGAAGTTTCTCTTGAAACCGATTGCCTGTACAACGCTGAAGGCTCAGCAAAAGTGGTTATGGGCGACACAATCGTCTACGCCGGAATTAAGTTCGAACTTCGAACGCCATGGCCTGACCGCCCAACGCAAGGTTCCTTGATGTGCGGAGCTGAACTCCGACCTGTGGCTCATCGAAAGTACGAGCCCGGGCCACCCTCACCACAATCCATTGAACTGGGCCGAGTCGTTGACCGTGGAATCCGTGAATCCGGTTGCATCGACATGGAAAGCCTCTGCATTGTACCCGGAGAGAAAGTCTGGGGTGTCATGATTGACATTCACGTTCTTTCAGATGGCGGAAATATCTTCGATGCGTGTGGACTTGCTGCTATTGCAGCACTGCGTACAGCAGTGGTTCCTGCCGAGCGTTTCGATGTTGGCGAGGATTACACGTTGAAGGTCAATGGTACACCGATTATGGCCTCCTTCACTCGTGTTGGTGGACGCTACATCTATGATCCATCCGAAGAAGAAGAACTGGGTGGCGACGAGCGCATTCACATTACTTTGGGCGATGAAGGACATCTCCACTCCCTGCAAAAGGGATTAAGAGGGGTGTTCACGCCCGCCGAATTTGCCGAGATATTCGAAGTGGCGCATCAACGATGCACTGATCTTCGAAAACTCGTTGCAAACCAGGAGGGGAACTGATTGGCAAAGCGAACACAGAAAGCAGGTGCAACAGCACGATTCGGAGCACGATACGGTGTATCCGTTCGACGAAATGCAGGATCTGCATTGGCCAAGAAAAATGCTAGGTATACTTGCCCGGTTTGCCAGTACCGCAAGGTCACCCGCAAATCACGAGGTATCTGGTTCTGTTCCAAGTGCGACCACACATTCGCTGGAGGCGCATGGGAACCGTTCACACGAGCATCTGATGCGAACAACAGAATTCTACGACGGTCCGTTGAAGGCGCTACAACTGCCGACATGGCTTTCATCGCTCAGCAAGCCGCTATGGACTACGAACGTGCATTGGCTGCTGGCGAAATCTCTGAAGAAGAGTGAAGCATGCAAGTGCGGTGAATACCGTGAGTTCAAGATGGAATCTTACCCTCGAGGTACAAGCCTCAACGCCATCCGAAACCAAAGCCCTTGGCGACGCATTGACGACTGACGAGTCAATTGACTGGAATGAAGAACGGACCTCGTTCTCTTTTTGTTTGAACGAATCCAAAGCTAAAGATCTACGAGCGATGTGGAACACGAGAATTCGTGGCCTTATCGCCGTCGACTCGCTTTTTGAGGCTTTGAAGGAATGAAAGGCAGGCGAGGATTCATCAACGCCAAGCGATTGAGGTAGACACATGGACAAT
This sequence comes from uncultured Candidatus Poseidoniales archaeon, assembly GCA_964015875.1. Classification (GTDB taxonomy): domain Archaea; phylum Thermoplasmatota; class Poseidoniia; order Poseidoniales; family Poseidoniaceae; genus MGIIa-L1. The sequence continues at coordinate 30,957 of CAXHEV010000002.1, read as the reverse complement.
ATGGAACAACTCCAAGCCGTCGTCAACGAAGTGCAGGCAGCCCGACAACAAGTGGCGAACTTGCGCGCACAGGTCGTCGAACTAGAGGCAACCGTCGACGCGGTCAGTAACCAACCAGAAGACCTTGGCCTCCACCAGCAGATGGGTGGCGTGCTTGTCGAAGTCTCGGACCGTGATGCTCTGCTCAAGGACCTTCAACAAACTCTCCTCACGCTCAATGAACACCTTGCTCGCTTCACCGAGCGTGAAACACAACTTATGGCGACCTATGAAGAACTACAAGCCGTACTCAAAGGAACTGAGTGAGTATGAGTCAAGTAGAACTTGGAGATCTTGCATCATTTCATGCTTGGCTCTCCAAAGCTTGTGAACGGGGTCCCGTACCGGTCTTGACCGGTAAAAATGGGGACATGGATACAGTTGGCTCCGCTATTGCACTCGCAGCATCACACCCACGATTGATGGCATGTGGCATACACCTGGGACGAACGGCAAAAAGAGTGGTCGATCAACTCCAAGCACCATTTCGAAAGATTGCCCCAGTTCACACCTCGTGGCCAAATGCCATTGGAGGAATCGTCATCGTCGACGCCGCAGCCCCAGGCCAAGTTGGGGTTTCACTACCAGATGGGGTGCCTTTGTGTATTCTTGACCACCATGCCACCTCGGACTGGACGTTAACTGACGAAGACCTCAACCTGCAATGGGACGTAAGGGCGACAACTCAGATTATCGATCAATACCTGCTCGAATATGCTCCAGAAGCTCGAACCGATGCGGTCCGTAAGATGCTCTTAGCAGGCCTGATTACCGATACGGGTAGGTTTCGTCATGCAGACTCTGGAGCCTTCGCTTCTGCCTATGCATTGCTCGACAATTCAAGCATCGACTACGCCTCATTCCTCCAGTTTATAGAATCAGAAACCACCTCGCCGAGTGAACGAGGTAGCCTGCTTCGAGGACTTTCAAGAGCGAAATCAATCGATTCTGGTTCGTGGAATATAGTACACACATATTCAGGCACCCTCGAGGGGCGACTGGCCACAATGCTTGTTGGTACTGGAGCAGAGATTGCCTTGGTCAGCAGGTTCCGTGATGGTGAAACTCGTCTGACTGCTAGGGCACCAAGAACAAGCACTCAACAGGGTGTTCATCTCGGAAACCTCATGGCTGCAGTCGCAGAGCGACTTGGTGGTGAAGGTGGTGGCCACGACGGTGCAGCAGGTTGGTCTGGTAAAGCAGATCGAATTGCTGCTGAATCTGCTTTCATTGCCCAAGTGGCTGTTGCTGCACGAACGGAGGCGAACACATGAGTGATATCGAAATGCCAAAAGCGCCGGGATATTTCATTTCCAAATGGCGAGAAGAGGGGCCTGTGGAGCTTGAAACACTCACTCAATGGCGAGATGAAATGAATTGGGAAACGTGGTTACCTCTTGCTGAAGCCGCATTATTTCTCGACGCAGCTGAACTTCTCGCCTTGATTCAACCTGAACTTTCGCCTGCCCAAGATGCAACACTCAATTTGGTACGTCGAAGGATGCTGGGGGATACGCGTCTTGAACAAGCCATTAACGAAGCGCTTGAGATTTCACGAGCAAAGGAAACCCGTGACTTGGAATTGGAAGGTCGACTACGTATGGAACGTGGATTGACTCGGTATGAGATGGGTGACAATGAAGGGGCTGCTGATGACCTCACGTGGGCTGAAACTAGATTGAGTTCGGTCGCTAAAGCGAGCAGAAATCACGATCTATCACTGATCAATAAAGCTGCTTTCCATATGGCTGCTGGAGAACCATTGATGGCACTCACCACCTATTCTGAAATCCCAAGAAACGGCAGCCATGCACACGAAACTGTGGCTATTTCAAGGCTAGGGGCAAGTCGTATTCGTGCAGGCTTAGGGCATACATTCGATGCCGCAAGGCATGCTTGGAATGCCCATACTCACGCTATACTTGCCCATCAAACAAACATGGCTGTTGAAGCGGGTGCGTTGTTCTTGGATTTCTCAAGTCATTGCATCGATGAAGACGCTGAACGTATGCAGATACAGGTAGCAGAGTCTAAACCTCGTGGTGTTGAGGATGAAGAGCCCGTGCTCAAAGTTCACCCGGATGACGTCAACGGCGTATTTGAGTGGTGTTGTGCTCAACTGCCAGAGAACAATTCCGGAGCCGACCGACCGGATCTCCGTGCATTGCTTACACTCGCTCACCGAATGGGTAAAATGGACCAGTTTGAGGACCTCCTCAACAATCCAGATTCTGTCGAGGACCCAATGCTTGCCGCAGTCGCACAAGCTTGTCTTGATGATGAACAACTCAACGAAGCATGGGGCCTGAGATTAGCCACCCTCACCATGCTCTAAGCACGAATTTGGAGAGAGGAATTGGGTGGTATTCACTGCCCCTCAGCTTTTTCGTTATGCCAATTTGAAAGATCGATGAATTCTTGTTTCGTCCATTCGATCAGCGGTGGAACTTCGTCCCACCAACGAACTTGAACAACGTTTGAATCCGAAACGCTCCATGCCTTGGTTGGAGTCGATTCAACGACCATGTGTGCAACCCAGCCCTTAGGATAATACGTCTTGTTCCATCGTTGAATTTCTCCAACCAGCCCAGTCTCTTCCTTAAGTTCACGAATCATGGCCTCTTCAGGAGTCTCTCCCTCTTCCAGATGGCCACCAGGAATTTCCCAACCACGTGTTGGATGTTCTACGAAAAGAACCGAACCCCCTTCAAATATCGGCAATGATGGACCATTCCGAGCAGTGACCCAAGCTAACACAAAAACAGGCTCGCTAGTCCCCATGGTTAAGCCTCAAATGCTGCTTTGGCTTTGTCGACCCAAGCCTCTGCCCAAGCCTCACCTTGAGCCACAAGACGGCGGGCGAAGAAAAATGCCTCGGAAGCATCACCCGCTTCCATAAGCAACTCAAGGCGCTCCAAGTTCGGATCTTTTTGTTCCAAAGATTCCTCTTCAATGGCATCTTCAACAACGGGCGAGGTTGTAGAAATTCGTTGAGAGAGCGATTGCATTTGGTTCAAGAACTCAGAGCGCTTTTCCACAGTTGGCCGAGTCCATGGTCCAGTCGATTCGCCATCCATTCCTTGCTTAAGCCGTTCAAGGAATTCATCCCGGGGCGTCATGTGCGGGCGTAATTGTTGAACATGATCGTAACAAAGCCATGCTTCGTCAACTTCCTTTCTACGCTCATACAAGCGACCCAATTCCATCCACAATTCGTGATTGTTTGGTCGGTGCGCAAGCAAATGCCTCGACAGTTCGATGAACACCTCTTCTCGACCACTCGAACGAATTCGCTCAAGACGACGTCCATAGACAATGTTAGCCCTCTGATCGCTGAAATCAAGACGTTTGCAACGGTTAGAAAAGTCCACCATGGCCACTTCTGTATTCTCTGTGGAATCGATTAATGTCCACCATGCATCAGGCTCAAGGGGATCTTTGAGGAAAGCGGCTTCCAATAACTCGACACCCACCAAAAGAAAGTCAACTTCTTTCAGTTGGTCAATCTGCTCGGCATCTCTGCCAAGCACCACAAACAGATCTTCAAGCAATGCTGCCAGCCCATCACTGTCGCCAAGGATCAGTTTGAGATCTGCTAAGCATCGCCAATTCTGCTCATCTGTGAAATCATGCAACAACGCCTGGCGGGCGTTTTGTTCTGCCCATGCCATGTTTTCATTAAATCGAAGTTCGTCCTTTGCAGCCAAACGAGCAAACTTCTGTGCTTGAGAACGATAGCGGTTGCCAAGGTTCCTTCGAGGGTGCTGCAGCAACGATGCATTGTCCCCCGACATGGCCTGAACTGGAGAGGTTCACCTAACAAACCTACGGATGGTTCGCTTCATTGGACCGATTTGAAACCTTCATGGTCAACACCCCAAGGCAGGGTTGCATCAAATCCTACCTTAGCCGTTAATCCATCGCTGTCTCGTGACGGATCGAGTGAACTCCCTTTCTGGTGTGAGAGAATGATGGTGTCAATGTCTGGTTGCCACCTTGTGACCTTTGCCCATTCGACACGCACGGGGTCGGTAATATCGATGTCCTCATCAACAATGGTGACCATTTTCATGCTGCGGTGTCCCGCAAGCGCTGCCATAATGGCGTTTTTCGGATCTTCTTCTTTGGTTCGACGAATTTTCACCACAGCAGCCAGCCACCCACAACCGCCTTCGGTCATGTGGACATCAAGGCATTCACAAACTTCACTCACAGCGGATTTGATGGTCGGTGCGCGAGGTAAGCCCATGAGTGTCTTGTGTTCGGCCTCACCGGGAATCAGCGCATGGAAAATTGGGTGATCTCTGTGGACGACTCCTTCGATTTCTATGACTGGTTCTTGGCGAACGTCGTCGACGGTCCCCGTGATGTCCACATAAGGCCCCTCATCGTCGTTTTCGCCTGTAATTCTCCCCCACAGAACATATTCTGCATCTGCGGGCGCCAACACGCCGTTTGGCATTCGTGTAAGTCGAAGTGGTTTTCCGTAGAGCTTCTCATGCAGAGCAGCAGCAATCGTCAATTCATCGATGTTATCATCAAACGACATTGCCGCCGCAAGAAGGACGACTGGATCTGGAGCGTTGACAACTGCGATGTTGACTTCACCACCAGTCCCTCTTGCTTCCATGGTCATGGTTCGTAGGTGTCGAGGTACAAGCCGGACGACGAGATGATTCTCATCGCGAACAAATTGTCGATGAAACGACATGTTGCGTATCCCGTTGTCTTCGGCAATGATAACGCTTGCCGAAGAGTATCGCCCTCGGTCTTGTGGCCAGTGATGTGGAATGGGGAGTTTCATGATGTTAACCTGTTCTTGTATATTGTCAAAGCATTCTGCTTCGGACGCATCGACGATGACCGGCTCGCTAGGATTGGACATGGCCCATCCGAGGGTATCGATGTACTCCTCTGGTGAAATTCCAATCGCCTCACATAGACGATCTCTTGTCAGAATATTGACAGCTGCTCGATGACCAGGTGTTTCTACGAGATTATCAAAAACAGTCAACGCATGGTGTGACGCACGAGAGTGCTCCCATAGACCATGGATGATGCTGACTGGTGCGCTTTCGGTTCGAGCCGCTTTCAGGTGGTCGCGAAATGCCATGGTGGCGCCACCGGCACCCGCCGCTTGAACCTTCGTTCAGAAAACTCTTACCGCCGACACAGTTTTCACCCTTTGAATTCGCCCCAAATTCAATGCATTTCAATCCATGCCGTACATTCCGGGTTGAATGGGACTCACACGCTTCGATGGTTGTTGTTAAATAGGGGCTTCAAGTCGGCAAAATGCTTCAATGCAGTGATTATCATGGGTAGAGGACTCTTCGCTGGTGCTAAAATGGCAAAAGACCGCCAAAAGTTTCGATGGTCTGACCGTCGATACAAGAAGCGTATGCTAAAATCCCGAGCCAAGCACGACCCGCTTGCTGGTTCCACACAAGCCAAGGGTATCGTGATCGAAAAGGTCGGTATTGAAGCAAAGCAACCAAACTCCGGAATCCGCAAGGCGGTCAAGATTTCGCTCATCAAGAACGGAAACAAGCTCACTGCCTTCGCCCCGGGCGATGGTGCAATCAACTTCATTGACGAACACGATGAAGTCATGGTCGAAGGTATCGGTGGACGCATGGGTCGTTCATACGGTGACATTCCTGGTGTCCGCTACAAGGTCATCCAAGTCAATGGTGTTTCACTCGATGAAATGGTCCGTGGTCGAAAGGAGAAGCCTGTCCGCTGAGGTGTTTATCATGTCCGAAACAGAAGTCGTCGAAGAAATTGTGGAAGAAGTCGAAGAAGTTCGACCAATTGCAGGAATTGGAACCCTTGTCTTTGGCAAGTGGGACGCTTCAGGCATCACCTGTAAGGATCCTGGACTTGCACCCTACATCAACCTCACAACCGTCGGTGTCCCGCACACCGGTGGACGCCACGCTAACGCATGGTTCGGGAAGGCAAAGTTGTCGGTTGTCGAGCGATACATCAACAAATTGATGCGAACAGGACCATACACTGGGAAGAAGCAAGGCGCAATGAAAGCCTTCGAAACTTCGCTCGACACCATCGCAGAAAAGTCTGGCCAAAATCCGTTGCAGACCTTCGTTGACGCTTTGTGCAACGCAGCTCCAATGGAAGAAATCACCCGAATTAAGTTCGGTGCAGTTTCCCAACCAAAGGCTGTTGACTCCTCCCCCTCCCGTCGTCTTGACGTCGCTCTCCGCAACCTTGCTAAGGGCGCACAACAAGGCACACACAAGTCAAAGCGAACCTTGACCAGTTGCATCACCAATGAACTGACCAAGGCTGCTGCAGGCGACGTGACCTCCTTTGCCGTTGGCAAGAAGGAAGAGTTGGAGCGGATTGCTGCATCTGCTCGCTGATCAAGTCAGCAATCATACAACACCGGGATTCCATCCCGTTCTCATCACGACACAGTGCAAACTTTGTTGGCTTACAGCATCGCTTTCTTCGGCTTCGTTGCGAGGTCCTTAAGAACCCCTTTCAGGTGGCCAAGAACGACGAGAAGTCACAGGTGATTTCATGGGACGAAAGGAAGACAACATCAAGAAGGCCACAGAGGTCATGCACATTTTGCCACAGATCCGAAATCTGTGCATCGCAGCACACATTGACCACGGAAAGACAACCCTATCCGACAACCTGATTGCAGGTGCAGGAATGATGTCCAGCGACCTTGCAGGTGCCGCACGTGTTCTTGATTTCGACGAGCAAGAATCAGCTCGTGGAATCACCATCAACGCAGCATCGGCTTCGATGGTCCACGCCGTTGAAGGCACTGATTTCCTCATCAACCTCATCGACACACCAGGTCACGTTGACTTCGGCGGTGACGTCACTCGTGCTATGCGTGCTGTTGACGGATGTTTCATCCTCGCCTGTGCTGTTGAAGGACCAATGCCACAAACAGAAACTGTGGTTCGACAAGCCCTCAAAGAGAAGGTCAAGCCGGTTCTGTTCATCAACAAGGTCGACCGATTGATCAACGAATTGCAAGTGACACCAGAAGACATGATGGCTCGGTTTACCGAGACCATCAAGAAGGTCAACCGATTGATTAAGCAATTCGCTCCTGAAGAATTCAAGAAGAGCTGGCAAGTTTCCGTCGCAGACGGTACTGTGGCCTTTGGTTCGGCTTACCACAACTGGGGAATCACCGTCCCTTACATGGCGAAGTCGAACATCTCCTTCAAGGAAATTTTCGAATACTGCAACAATGAAGACCAAAAGACCCTTGCTGCTAAGGCGCCTGTTCACGAAGTTCTTCTCGACATGGCCGTCACCAAGCTGCCAGGTCCTGTTGAAGCACAACCATACCGTGTTCCTAACATTTGGACTGGAGACCTTGAATCCGAAATCGGAAAATCGATGATGTCTTGCGATCCTGAAGCAGAACTGGCAATGATGATCACAAAAATTTGGATGGACCCCCACGCAGGTGAAGTCGCTGTTGGTCGAATCTATTCTGGTGCAATCGCTCAGGGTGAATCTGTTTTCGCTATCGGAGCTGCAAAGCCCGAACGTGTTCAGCAAGTTAGCATGATGGTTGGTGGCGACCGTATTACCGTTCCAAAGGTAGTTGCAGGAAACATCGCAGCGCTTACTGGTATTCGTTCGGCCGCAGCCGGTGTGACTCTTTCGCACGACAAAGACTTCGTACCTTTCGAAGCCATTCGACACTACTCTGACCCTGTGGTCACAGTGGCGGTTGAACCAAAGAGCATGAAAGACCTTCCAAAGTTCATTGATGCACTACGCTCCCTCGCCAAGGCTGATGCTTCGTTGCAAGTCACAACCAATGCAGAGACTGGAGAGGCTCTTCTAGCAGGAATGGGTGAACTCCACTTGGAAATCACTGTGTACCGAATCGAAGAAGAACAAAACATCAAGGTCAAGGTTAGCCCACCGATTGTGGTTTACCGTGAAGGTATCGAAGGCAGCAATCGTGGCCACGCATTTGAGGGCAAGTCCCCAAACCGGCACAACAGATTCTTCTTCGAAATCGAAGCACTGTCTGACGAAGTTGTCGAAGCACTCCGCAACGGCGACCTCGGCGATGGCCCAGTTCGTTCCAGTGATGCCAAGGAAAAAGGTAACATGTTCGGTGAACTCGGCATGGACAAAGATTTGATGCGCAAAATTTACGCTATCAACGGAACCAACGTCCTTGTCAACGACACCAAGGGTATCCAAGGACTCCACGAAACTCGTGAATTGATTATCGAAGCGTTCAACGCTGTATGTGTTAAGGGACCGATTGCTGATGAACCAGTTCAGGGAATGTTTGTTCGACTCGTCGATGCAAAGTTGCACGAGGACGCAATCCACCGTGGACCTGCGCAAACAATTCCTGCTGTTCGAAACGGGATCAAGGGCGCTATGCTCCGGGCTCGCACCGTTCTTCTCGAACCAATGCAAAAGGCGTTCGTTTCCGTTCCAAATGACTGGCTAGGACAAGTCACTCGTGAAGTAACCAACCGCCGTGGAATCATCGAAGATATGCCATCTGAAGGCGAAGTCACAACTGTTGTTGGCGTTCTGCCAATCGCTGAAACCTTCGGGTTCTCAAACGACATTCGTGCAGCATCCCAAGGACGAGCAGTTTGGAACACCGAAAACCTCGGTTTCCAACAACTTCCTCCACAATTGTTCGACAAGGTCGTTGGAGAAATCCGAACACGTAAGGGACTCAAGCCAGAACCTTACCCAGAATCTTACTATTCCGAGTGAGAAAAATGGGCGGCTCGATTGAGGGCCTCTTCGCTTCACCAATTGGAGGCGTACCAAAGCATCGTGTGGAAACCTTGCGTGTGACCATCAATGGCTGCGAGGGCGATCGACAAAATGATCTCAAACATCATGGAGGTCCATCTCGAGCTGTTTGTCTCATGTCATTGGACGTCATGCAACAACTCCAGGATCAAGGCCACCCTATATCTGGGGGCACAACAGGGGAAAATCTACTCATTAGGGGCATTGCTTGGAATGAACTCAAGGTTGGCTCATTCATTCAAACTGGGGAAGTCACCCTTCGAATCACGAGTGATGCTCCACCTTGCAAAACGATCAAAGCGTCATTTCTGGATGGGGAATTCAAAGCCTTATCGCACAAAATGATACCGCAAAAGACTCGGTGGTATGCTGAAGTTATTCGCGAAGGCGTCCTCCATCAAGGAGAATCAATCCGTATTGAGTGAATCAACTGATTCGGGCCAACTGGAAGTCCGTTAACTCCCGAAGGGCTCGTAGAGCAGGTCCCTCTGGTAATTGGTCAAGGCATTCATGTGCCTTCGAGTGGTAGGCTTCAGCTCGTTCACGTGCGTATTGAATTGAGCCTAGGTCTGCAAGTGCTTTGAGACCAGCATCAATTTCATCTTGTGATGCAGCATCTCCTTTGCCGAGTACACTCAACAAGGTTGCTTTTGCATCACTTTCAGGTTGTCTTAGGGCGTGAATAACCATGAGGGTACGCTTGCCTTGGGCCACATCAGAACCACAAGGCTTGCCAAGGGTTTCCGAATCTGAAAGAGCATCGATCAAATCATCCATGAGTTGGAAGCACAATCCTACGGCAAGGCCCCAGTCGTGCATGCACTGCACGGTCTCCTCATCTGCACCTGAGAGGTAAGCGCCAATTTCAGCGCAGGTAAGGAACATCACAGCGGTTTTACCAGTGATCATCTCGATGTACTGTTCCTCAGTCACACGTTCCGTAGTCTCAAAATCAATGTCGAGTTGTTGACCTTCTGATACACGGCGCACCATTCGACCAATGCGCTTTACCAAGAAGGGGAGCATAGCGTGTTCAATACCTTCGGCAACAGCCATCGCTTCAAATGCAATAGCAAGCATAGCATCACCTGCATTGATGGCTGTCGGCAAATCATATTCGATGTGAACAGCATTACGACCACGACGAATATCATCGTCATCCATGATGTCATCGTGAACTAACGTAAAATTGTGAATCGTTTCAATCGCAGCACCAACATCGAGAAGGCCTGCATGTGTATCACCAACAGCTTTGGCTACCATCCATGGCATGCATGCCCGTAATCGCTTGCCACCGCCTTTAACGAGGTGCATCATGGCACCAGAAAGACGAGGGTGAGATGTATGGGTGAGAGCACGCTCAATTCGTGCTTCAACCAAAGGCTTGATCTCTGCAAGAGAAGTCACCAAATCTGCACCCTGTGCATCAGGGAGCATATGGCTGACATCACCCATGTCGTGAATCTGACCGTCCACGAGGTCCTCTAGTGCTTCGGAATCGCCGACAGCCTGCCACCATTTTTCATTCATGACCAGTGCTGCGATGCATCGGAACCATGGGGCGATAATACCAGCATTCTCATCATCGTCGACCAGCATCTCCTCAAGTTCATCTCGAGTGACCCACTTGACTTCCGAAATTTCGTTAGGATTCGGATTCAAGTCAACATCGGCCTGGATGACGAGAATATGATCTACTTCACGTTCAATCCAGATCTCATTCATTCTCGCTGAATATCGCATTTTGGTGATGAAGTGGAATGAATCGAGAGGGACTTGCTCGGGTGGAATACCAAGTTCCTGCTCCAACTTGCGAACTGCGGCCCGTTTTGAACCAATATAATCGGTTTCATCCATCTCTTCATCGCTGTGAAGTGGATGAGAGCAGCAGGAATTGGCCCAAACATCGGGGAACGTCACTTTGTCTGAAGCCCTGCGTTGAAGGAGAAGACGCTTGTTGCTATCGAATAAAAGGACGCTGAAGGCGCGGTGGTACGCTCCTGCACCACGATGGGCAGCAATTTTAGAACCAGGTCCAAGAACGCCATCCCATTCATCAGTGAGAATAATCGCCTCAGCCATAAGAGCTGATTGTGTGGCATCAGCACCAAGAGACGAGAGTAAATTTTGTTCATCCTCTTCCAATTTGATGGTCGGGACATCCGTGATTCCGTAGCCTGACATAGCAATCCCTAACCCCTTCGATGCGCGGTCGCTACATGAAGAGTTCTCTCAAAATCGTTCAGCAGTGCGGAGTGAGATTACGAATCAATCACTCGTGTGCCTCGAACTTCATGTCCCATGCAAGCATGATAGACGCGCTCGGCAATGTCGCCGTTGACCATGTGAACTTCTACACCTTGAGCCGCTGCCTGAGCACCCCGAGCAGCCTTGAGGCCAATTCCACCAGTCACATCGATTTCACTTTGGTGCTCACCTTCAAATTCAACGGATGGGGACCAGATTTCAATCAAATCCTCGTCGGTTGCTCGGTCGGGAGGGCAACGAAGTAAACCGTCAACACCACCGATGGCGAACACCAGTCGCTCAACATAGGGAACTTCTGTTGCTAAACGGAAGACGAGATCATCACCGGACAGAATTCCAAATTCTGCTTCGCCATCAACTGGCACAACGTCACCGAAGGTAATCGCCACCGTGCCATTTCTGGAATCAAACCGAGAAAGAGAACCTTGGAAATTAGCTCCAACGCCCTTGGCCCAACGGTGTGGGGGGTGGACAACGGTCGGAATTCCGATCTGCTGGAGGGCGGAACATACGTGATCGTTCAACGCCAACATCTCTTTTCGAACACAGGCGACCGCTTCATCCTGCGTTGAGCATTGGTCATCTGGTGAAATATCCTCGCTCACCCTGCCTTCGTTCAACCTCCAGTGCCTTGCACGCAGGTGGCCATAGGAACCTGCACCGTGAACCAAAATAACATCCACCTCGTTGTCAATACACCGCTTTACTGCAGCAGCTAGATCTGCGATGACCTCCAATTTGGGGGTGCAAAGGGTCGTCTTGTCGGTAATGAGGCCACCGCCCCATTTGATGACAACCCGTTCACGCATGGTGGCTCCAATCCGCCTTGACTCATGAGGTTGCCTCAACGAGAACAACAAGGAAAGATACACCAAGCATTGATGAGGCTTGGCTGAGAGCCACTTGCATGGCAGAAGGCCCGAGCCTCAGTGATTTCATGCGACACTTGCAAGCCGTACTGGAGGAGTCAACGGAGATTCCAGATGCAGAAGAGCAACAACAACGTCAATGGCAAATTGAAGCAGCCATCCAAGAAGCGATTATTTTTGGAAATCGATTCAGAGAACTTCAGGAACATGGCATCGACCCGCTGCGCTTGGTCAAACCGAAAGCAAACGACCCAGCAGCACCACCTGTCAACAAAATTGAGGCTCTGAAAACCGGTGGCATGCACTGTGCTAGTTGTGGTGCACAACTTGAGCAGGACCTCACTTTCTGTCCTGCTTGTGGACAAGAAAAGTGAATTCACTCTTCTTCTTCGAGTTCCCACTGTGCAATTATTTCAAGCACCATTGGGTCATCATCTTCGATTTGGTACAGGTACTCACCAGGCATTTCATCGACGAGATAGACTGTTGTACCTGCTCGGTAAATGACATGGCCGTCGGCAATAGCCCTGACCGTATCAATTTCGAGAATGGCAGGACGATCAATTCGAACGTGACCAGCTTCCATGGCGTTGCTGATGGATTTTGACAAGTGGACGTGCTTGCGGTCGCCTGCAGTAATACCGAGTTCCTTGATTGTCTCAACCTGCTCAGGTTCGCAAGGCCAGTAAAGTGCTTCTGGGATGTCATCGGTTGGAAGGTCGAGTTCCAGTTCAATGGAGTGGCCGTAAGTTGCTCTAAGCATGTCACCTTCAACTTGGTAGCGTCCTTTTTCATCAGAACTTGCGATGGCTGCAAAGTGCCATCCACGCAACCAGTGGTAGTGGCGGCGTTGCTTGGCGATATTTTCCGACAACTCACGAGAGTTGACCCATCCATTGATGTCCATTTCAACATTGAACTTTTCTGGAGCGTGGCGGAGCACCAATGCAAGCATGCGACCAAGGGAATTTGCCTCACGATCACTCATGATGAATTTGCCTTCTTCATTGCACACATGACAGTTTGGACCCGAGAAGAATCCGTTGTTTATTTTGCAGGCCCTACTGCGACATTGACGTAGCATATTTGGCGGGGAGCAGACCGTGTTCTTAGAGTATAGGGTAAAACCAACTGCGTCGATATGCGATTTCAACCGAGCAAATCAAATGCTGACGGCTTTTGGTTAAGGCATGGTCGATGTCGCCGTGATTGGTGCAGGTCAAACAAAGTACGGAAACCACCCGTCAGGATTGAAGGGCATGTGGGCTGAGGCCGCTGAGCAAGCCTTTGCAAGCGTCGACCAAAATTTTGAGCCACGGCATGTCGATGAAGCCTTCATCGGAAGCGTTGCTTTCGGAGGAGGACAACTCGGCAACACCGCAGCACTGCTCACCGAACATTCAGGTCTCGAAGGTATTCCAGTTCGACGTGTGGAAAATGCCTGTGCATCATCCGGATTTGCTCTACGTGACGCATGGATGGCCATCAAGAGCGGGCAAGCCGATGTTGTAGTTGCAGGTGGAATCGAGAAGATGAATGATCTCTCTGCTGAGCGCCGACGGTTTTGGCTTGGCGTTTCTGGCGATACCGAGTGGGAGCGTCTTGCAGGGCTGACCTTTCCGGGCACCTATGCGCTGATGGCGCGTCGCCATTTTCACGAGCACGATTCAACACACGATGACCTTGTCAATATCAGCGTCAAGAACCACATGCATGGTTTTGAAAACGAAATGGCACATATTCGTAAGCAGGTCTCGTTTGAGAAGGCACAAAGTGGTTTCATGGTTGCCGATCCATTGACGCTGTATGATTGCTGTCCGACTTCGGATGGTGCGTCGGCCGTCATTCTTGCAGCCGATCATGTGGTCCGGCAATTCACCGATGATCCAGTTTGGCTTCGCTCTTCGGGAGCTGGGTCTGATTACTTAGCATTGCACGACCGTCCAAGCATCACGCAAGTGAAAGCCACTCAACAAGCCTCAAACGCAGCCTACAAAGCAGCTGGAATAAGTGCTAATGACATTGATTTAGCGGAAGTCCATGATTGTTTTACCATTGCAGAACTCATGGCAACGGAAGATCTTGGCTTCGCAGAGCGTGGTCAAGGTGGGGTATTTGCCCGAGAACAACGAGGTGTCCGCAACCAAGGCGATGTCTGCATCAACCCGAGCGGGGGGCTGAAATCGAAGGGGCACCCACTTGGTGCAACAGGAACCGGACAAGCCGTCGAGGTGTTCAAGCAATTGCGGGGAAGCGTGGAAGATGCCCGACAAGTGCGAGATGCAGAAATTGGAATCACCCACAACGTTGGTGGTTCCGGTGCCACATGTGCCGTTCACGTATTTGGGAGGGATCGCTCATGAACGAAGTGATTGAGTGGCAAGGATACCTAGGTATGTTTGATGAAAACGCTCTGATGATGCAAACACCTTACATCCATGATGATGTTCTTGTTTTTGGCGCAGATTCGGATTACACAACCATGGCCATTGCTGGTTTGCACTTGCTTTCGAGCCGTGGAATCATTCTCAGTGATATTCGGAGCCTACCCTTGGTCAACCCTTCTGCCGTGAAGAGCGCAACTGGTGTCAATGTCTTGTGCGGCGAGGAAGAGGAGCCATGTGAATGGAATCTTCTGGTTGGTGAGGAAGCAACCCTGGTCTTTACGAATGACTTGGATCGGGATTTAGGATTCCACGGACCCTCTGAGCTCGAATCAATGGATTCAACATTTTACACTGATATGGAAACTGCGTGGCAAAGAGAACTCAGTACAACACACGTATCACAAGGCGCCTATGTCTCCGAGGCAGCTTACATGGAAGGGGCTGAAGCACGGCTGGGCTTTATGGCTCAATCAAATAACCACGCACTCGTCTGGCCACCACGCCAAATGGATGGCGAGGGGAGACGCATGCAACAAGCCAACAGTCCACTCTTGGCATCGGCTGTGGTGGAATCGTGGACCAAACTAAGTGCTGCAGGCGCACCATCAGAATTTGCACTGAGAGCACCTATTCTTGGCGGAATTCAGACGGTTTTTGTTCGATTTGAGCAAGGGCCTTGTGGTGTGTTTTTGATCGCTGACGATGAACAATATGAACCCTCAATTGGAGACCAAGTCACCTTTGTTGTTCGCAGAATCTACGCCCAAGAAGGCCTCGTCCGCTATGGAATGAAAGCAATCCCTGTGACAAATTAATTTTGTTTCACCATTTATATCGCCCAAAGTATTGATAGAAAGCCAATCACCTCGCCCGTCTATGGCAGGCTTTGGGAACATACGGAAAGGTCGTCGCGATGCAGTCGACAATCTCCAATACACCGAAGGCGGAGATTGTCCAAGATGTGGTGGTGAGGCTCAATCATCGACCATGAAGGGCTACCTCATGTGCGTTTCCTGCAACCATGAATGGGCCGATCCAAACCATGTCGAAGAGTCCACTCGAATGCCACCTCCAACATACAGGCAAGATGCGGAAATGATTGAGGAATTCAAGAAGGAAGTTCAATCTGGGAGTCTTGCTGGAGTTCTAGGCGTCGAGAAAAACCTCACGGAAGAACAGGAAGCGTCGCTTGGTCGATTAGAAGACAAATGGATGAGTGGCATGAAAGGTCACTTCAACACGGCAACAGAGGACCGCAAACCGCTCATGATTAGTTTTGATGACGACGATAACATCGTTTCCACCGAGGTCGCAGCACTCACGATTGTGGCCAATGGATTTGATGGCGGAGAAGAGATTCGATTGGAGTATCCTGGAATTGGTACGGAATTCTATGAGTTCAATGTCGCCGATCCAAACGGTTGGCGAAGAGGCCGCAGTGCAGCAGATACTGCACGCTCAATCACCAATGTCATCAACAACAACTCAAATTTAGTCTATGCCACCCTCGAAGGCGTTCGAATCTCCTTAGAACTACGAGATGATAAACTCAAACCTGAATCATTGGTCCTCTTCGTTGATGATCCTGGTGGCACGGACATCGTTGCTGAGAAGAATGGTGTCGTTCTTGACGCCAGAGATATCCGTGATTTCGAAGATTATCGGAACGTCGTCGAACTCGTCCTCGAAGACGGAATCATTTCTCCAAGCGAAGATCAGTTGCTCTGGTCAATGCGACAGCAACTCGGAATAGATGATGTGTATCACGTACAAATGGTCATGGAAGTCTGTGGTGATCAAGCCCTCAAAGAGTGCACACAATGTTCGAAGATGGCCAAATTGTATCCTGAATATGCAGCATGGTATTGTGAAACTTGTGAAGCATGGTGCTGAGGTAAATAGTCACATTTTCTGACCTCTTGTGCCACTTTCTATAGAATCTATCAAACCCCACTTTGAATGCAAGTAATTTGGAGTCACCATTCAAGACCGCTCAACAGCGAGGTATTCTTCATAAGGTAGGTCGCGATGGGAAGGCTATGGCAGAAGAAGTACTGTACATTGGAATTGACTTGGGGACCTTTCGCTCGGTGATGGTTTCCTCCGACAGTCACGAAGAAGAAGAATTGACTGTGATTGGTACACCTAAGGACCCAATCGCACGAAATTTCCTCAAGCGTGATGTTCTCTTTGGTGAAGAAGCACTCAAGAATCGACTTGCATTGAACCTGTTCCGACCACTCGAACTTGGTGTCATCAAGGATACTCAAGAAGACCGTGAATTCATTGCACACTTCATCACCCACCTCATTGGTTTGTCAGACCCTGAAGAATACGACCGTGTCGTCGCCGTTATCGGTGCACCTGCGGAAGCATCCTACGTTGACAAGACAGCTATTTTTGATGCTGCAGCAGGCTCGGTCAACGCTGCAATGATCATTTCCGAACCGTTTGCGGTCGCTTACGCTCTTGACATGATTGAACACACCCTTGTCATCGACATTGGTGCAGGAACTGCTGACCTTTGCCGTGTCTATGGTACAATCCCCGGTCCAGATGACCAGATGCATACCGGTCACGCTGGAGATTTCATTGACCGTGCACTCATCAAAGAGATTCAATCCAAGTTCAATGGTGCCCAAATCACCAAGGATATGGCTCGCCGATGGAAAGAGCAGTACTCCTTTGTTGGTACACACACCCCTGAAAACCCAATCATGGTTGACTTCTCAATCGAAGGTAAAGCCATGAATCTCGACATCACAGACTGTCTCCAGGCAGCCTGCGAAGCAATCGTTGATCCCATAGTTGACAATGTGAAGCAACTCATCGCAGGCTCGAACCCAGAGTATCACGATGAGTTCCGCCGAAACATGGTGCTTGCAGGTGGCGGATCGGGTATCAAGGGCCTCGGAGCAATGATTGAGCGACGCCTGTCAGATATGGGCGACGTCAATGTTCACGTGGTTGACGATCCAGTGCGTCTTGGCGCAATGGGTGGCCTCCGATTGGCTATGGAAGTCCCTGAAGAGATGTGGTCTTCCCTCACACTAGCAACTCGCTGATGCAAACCTACGGCCTTGGCCAACAACGGAGAGATATCTATGTCTGAAGACAGAACCTTACGTAAACTCAAGAAGTTGACCAAAAGACTCAGCTCTCGCATGGAAGAAATGCGAGATTTGATGGACGATATGGAAATCGAATTCGAAATGATGCAGAAACAAATCAATCGTTTAGAGAAAGGAAAGAAGGTGAAATCCTCACCGAAACATGCTTCCGAATCTGATGAAGTATTGGTGGACACAGAAGAAGCCAATGATGACGTTGATGACGACATCGATTTGGAGAACGCCACAACTGTGTTCGTCAAACCGAAGTTTTGAATCAGCAAACGCAGCTTACTCTTGTTCGTACTTTGCACTGAGTTTATCGCTCACAAGTTGACTTTGACAGTGTGGACACCTGTCGCTTGAGTGAAGCATAGCTGGGCGAATTGCGAGGACAGCAAGGCATGTCGGGCATGCAGCATACATTTCGCCAGGTTCAAGTGGAAGATCGGGAATAATTTCGGTCGTGCTATGATAGGCATGGCGGTAACCAGGGTGGAAGTGTGTCATGACCCGCCGAACTGAGCTAAAGCATGCCCAAATCATGAGGAATGCGAAAAAATAACTCCCCATCCAGAGCATGCTCAACGCTTCAAACAAGAAGAAGAGAGAGGCAAGTCCAATGATGACTGGAGCAAACCAATAAGCTAACTTTGATTTCCTGCGATAGGCAAGCCAGTTCATTGTGAGAAGGGCTGCACTCAAGCCAAGTGAAACTTCAACGATCGACGGAGCGAGGATGGTTGAAAGGGCATAAATCACGAACAGAATAATCAAACTGTCAATGAAAAGAATGAGTGTTGTCCCACGGTGGATTGGGTCATAGGGGTTGCCCCTTCCAAGGAACTGCTGTGGTCGCATCCCTGCGACTACAAGTTCGTCCCCGCGGTTCCCGGCCATGACAAAACCACGGACTTGCCTGCCTTGAGGGTATGCTTTCTTACACCCTCGTCGTTGTGCGTCCTGCGCCGAAGCAATCATGTTCGTGTGCATAGTGGACCAACCATGGCGGTACGTGATACTGACGTTGAAGTGCGAGGCTCTGCCCTTGCAGGACGACGTGTGGTTTTGGGGGTTTCCGGCGGCATAGCAGCTGTTGATACCGTGCGAGTTGCTAGAGAGTTGAGGCGGCAAGGAGCTGAAATTACAGTCATCATGACCGCTGCAGCCCAGCGCATCATCACGCCGTTGGCAGTCCGTTGGGCGACACAAGGGGAAGTCATCACAGATTGGGATGGCGATATGGAAGCACTCAGCACGGCTGATGGAGTTCTAGTTGTGCCTACAACACGAGACACCTTGGCTTCCTACCTACATGGCCTACAAAATGGGCCCTTGTTGATGGCGCTTAGCGTCGCACGAAGTCGAGGCACACCGGTGATGATGGTGCCAAGTATGCACATTGATTTGGCGAATGATCCAATCACGAGTGATCTGGTAGATCGAGCTCGGTCAGAGGGCATCAATGTGCTCTGGGGTGAAGAAGCGGAAGGGAAGCGTAAAACACCCAATCATGAGACTACAGTTGCCACATTCTGTCATTTAGTGAACAGCAAAAAGCCACTGCGTAAGTCCATCGTTGTGACCCTCGGTGCGACACGTTCTGCCATCGATGATGTTCGTTTCATTCAAAATTACAGCAGTGGCGCAACAGGTTTTGCCGTGGCCAATGACCTTTACCTGCACGGGCACGATGTTACATGCGTGGCTGGAATCACTACAGCCATCCAACCAGAATGGCTTCCTCTCGTCATTCGGGCTGTTGAACCAAAACTAATGCTTGATGAACTAAGGGCACTGTCGAACGATAAAATCGATGCATGGATTCATGCTGCTGCTGTTCTTGATTATGTGGTGGATTCACCTGCTGAAGGAAAAATTGCCAGTCAACAAGGCGGACTCGATGTCAATTTAGTCGAAAGCGAGAAGCACATTATAGCCCTCAAAGAACCTTGCAAGGACGCAGTCAGGATCGGATTCAAACTTGAATCAGGAATCAAGCAAAAGGACCTCATCTACCGTGCCACAGCACAAATCGAAAAGGCTGGTATGACAGCCGTCATCGCAAATCGGCTTGAAGACCTCGGCGACGAAAATAAGCCACGAGGCTACCTAGTCGATGCCTACGGAAGCCACTTCATTCTCGAAGATGAAGAGAAGATGTGCGATGCGATTCGTACCTTCATAGAACGGTAGTGAACACCATGCGTAGGTTTGCTGTGATTGGCCACAGGGCTATGGCGCAAGGTAAACTCCCACTCAACGACATGGCAGGCGCTGCTGGGCGGATGGATGTTCTTGTGAGGGCTTTGATGTCGAGCCTCTTGACAAGTCATGGCCTACGTCACGATGCTGAAGTGGTGCTCCATCTTATGGGTGGACCAGGTCCAGCCCGTCGAATCAAGTTCATCGGTGCGGAATTGAAGGGTGTTCATGCAGAAGAGCGCGCGGTCGCTGGACAGATTGCCAAGGTGATTAAACTGCCAACACCAGCCCGAGGCCACTGGATTGAGCGTTCGGCAGGAATCTATGACTCGGGCGGTGATATCACACATACACTCGCAGAGTGGACAAGTTCTACGGTGATCGCACTCGATGCAGATGCACCTCGCCTTTGGGCTCAAGACGCAATATTGCCCACACAAAGCCAACCACGATCGCATGCCTCCGGTCAGCGAGGAGATTTTACGATTCACGGGCAAGATTTTGCCTTTGTGCTGAGTGATGACCAACCGTTGCCTGAGGAAATCAAAGACACAGTGGTTTCACGTTCGCTTGGTGAAATGTGGTTGCAAGGACACATGGCCGTTGGCGTTTGTCATTTCCTTCTTGATGAAGGGGTTGAATTGAATCTCGACTAGGCGTGAAGCCATGCTGGATAGCCACCTTCTGACGACTCTAACACCCATTTGAGCAGGCCGTCATCCAAAGCCAGTGGATGTGTTTGTGGCCAAACAGGGAGACAACTTACACTGGCTTGGCCAGAATCAACTGCGTCGCAATCACTCTGATGCACTGGGCTGTGATCGATGGTTGCTCCACCGATGGTGAACAGGGCGGTTTCGTCTTCTTCAATCGAACCAAAACTCACGGCATTGCGGTACCAACGCATTCCAAGACGTGTGGTCGTCACAGAGCCATCCCATACCGGTGGCACATTGAGATTGAGCATGAGTTCCCCATGACGGAATGCTGTGCGTAGTGCTCCTTTTGGATCGTCTGCCCAAGCAGGGGTGGCCGGAGTCTCCGGCCAACGAGTCAGATGGCTGGCGGAGACATCGACATGAGGGCGGCGAAGATTTTCTGGAGTGAGAGGTAGCGCCTTCAACGCCTCCTCGATCAAATCGACCGTTGCTTTCACTGCGCCCTCCATGCCGTCAAGTTCGAAGGAACCCAGTGATGATGCAAGAGCTGGCATGCCGTACAAGCCTGCTTCTCGAGCAGCCCCCATCGTCCCGCTATGATAGGAGTCTTGAGACATGTTTGGCCCGAGATTCACCCCTGAAACAACGAGGCGTGGAACCACGCCTGGAGCCACATGTTCGATGCCACCATCAAGAGCGACAATCATCGTATCACATGGAGTACCGTCAAGTTCGAATAAACGAACTTCCGCTTTTGATTCGTCAAGTTCCCAGGTTGGAATGAGATCGTTACGTGGCCTCAATTTCATTGGTTTCATGAGGTTGATTCTCATGCCTGCCGCCGAATTGTTTTCAGATGGAGCAAAAGCGATAATGGAATGACCGGCATTGTTCAGGGCTTGTGCAAGCATTCTGAAGCCTGGAGCTTCGATACCGTCGTCATTGGTCAGTAGCAGCCAGCCGCCATCAGGAGTTTGATTGACCATGGTCTTCACTCCTGCTCGATGGCTTCTGATGTTTGAGGGTTCGTATCATCCATAGGAGATGTTGCGGTTACAATGAGCAGCAAACCAACCATCAAAACCGCTCCACCAAGCCATGTCCAGCGACCTGGTAGATCCGTGTCGAAAAGAGCATAGCCAATGAACGAACCAATGACAGGCTCAAGCGTCACACAGGCAGATATAACGAGAGGTGAGAAGTACTTCAAACATGTATTCAGACCGGTATGACCCAAAAGACCTGCAATCAATGCCAACGCCAAGAACCATTTGAAAAATGACCCATCAAGCCATCCAAAAACCCCGTATGTTGCAAAGTCTGCTTCAACCAACATCGAGGCTGGTAATAGGAGAATTGCTGCAAGAAACGTGACTGGGAAGGCATAGAGGAAAATAGGCATCCAAGAGCGAAGAATACGTCCACAGACAATGTATCCAACCACTGTTAACGCACCGAAAAGCGCCAGTGAATCACCTAAAAGCGTGACCGTATTTTCGCCCTGTTGAGTGCCCTCATCCAGCAGTGTCAATGCTGCTCCAGCAAAACCGATGACTGCACCAAATAACTCACGCTGAGTTGGCTGTCGAACACCAGCAAGGAATAGACCAAATGCGAACATACCTGCAACAACAATCAATGGATGTGCGGTGACAAAAAGCAAAGAATGAGTCAGTGTGGTGTACTTCAGACTAGCAACCCATGCTCCAAAGTGCATCGCCAAAGCAAGACCACTCAATCCAAGGATAAGCAACGTCCGCTTCTCAAATAATCGTGCCTTGATCTCAGTTGATTGCTGATTCCACTGGACCACTGCGAATGGTAAGAGGACAACTGCAGTCAATTGCAAACGATATGAGGCCTTGAGCAAAGGATCGAGGTCAATCTGCTGTAGTAAGGCCCCTGCACTTGAAACACCAAACACCGCAGAGACCAGCAACACCCAAACCCATAGCGGGGGCTTGGTTGAGGTCATGCGATCACGCTCAATCCTCGAGCACTGCATCAAGTGAATTGGAGGTACCAATCACGCCAGCACGCTTGAAGAGCAGGTAAATTCCGCCACCGATGGCCACATTGAGACCGATAAATCCAACCATTCGACCGATGTACCAACTGGTAGAATCGGGATTCGGAACCAAGGTATCAATGAAGGACAAGATGCTTGATTCCGTCCCAAAGAAGGCCTCACCAGTCAAAAGACCAGCTGCCACCATGAAGGTTCCAAGTAAGATCAACGCTCGTTGCTTTTCTGCTACCGTCGTACCTTCTTTCTCCTTAATCGCTTCAATACGAGGTGTCAAGCGCTTTTCTTCCCATGAATCCCGAGCGACACCACCGATCAGCATTGGTAGAGTGTGAGGTACATCAAGGTACATACCCAATCCGAAGGAGGTACCCATGCCTGTGGCCCATTCGACAAACATACCGAGTAAGAAACCAAGTCCGAGCAAGTACAAGTCACCTTGGCCTTCAGCAAAAATAACTGAGAACGTTGCGAAGGCGTTCGCTTGAGGAGCCATCAAGGAGATGTTTCCGTCAGCAAGTTGCTTCGATAGGAAGATGGCGACACCTGCACCAATAATGGCACCGGGTACCACACCCATGATGTTACCTTTTGAGATGTGATACGGGCGATTTCCGATGTAGAGACTGTTTTTGTAATCGCCAATCACAGTACCAGACATTGAAATTGCCGAGCCGAAGACCGTTGTTCCAACCAGACCGAGAAGAACTGCGTCCTGAGTGTTCAAGTCGAGCAAATCTTGGAAGTTGAGGAAGACACCAAGCAGCATCAAGAGAACGATAAACGACGTTCCAGAAACTGGCTCAATACCTGTTTCACCCATGACCCGCACGGCGATGGCACCAAGCAGGAAGGTTGTCATGATCAGTACTGTAGCAAACACGAGCGAGGCAAGGATTGAGAAGCCTCCAACAGTGAATATAACCAGCATGGCAAAGAATGTAATTCCCATGAAGATTGGAATGTGCTTGAGTGGCCATTCATACCAACCCTTGCCTTCCATGTACTCTTGACTGCCTTCACCCTTGAACGCAGAACCGATGTCTGTGAAGATGTTGAGGAAGGTCTTGTACATCTTAGCAAGACCAAACATTCCGCCACCGACAATCGAACCGATAGCGATGGTACGGACAGATTTACTGAATGCAATCATTTGCAATGCAGCGCCGTCACCTGATGCATAAGATTGAATTGGTACGCTGGATTGAGACATTGCGTCATAGATTGGGAAGTTGAACCAAACAACAAGTGGCACTAGGAAGAACCAACCTACGAGGGTACCGAGGTTGACCAAGAAGGCAACTCGGGTTTTCATGAACCAACCGATGGCGAACATCGAAGGCGTTAGGGCAATCCCAATGTACGTGTAGGCAAACGGGTTCCAAGAGGTTGATTCGCTCCATTGGGTGTAGCCAAGAGAAATGCCATCTGAATCGATGCCAGAAGGTTGGTGAATCTTACCACTGGAATAGAATGAGGCAAGCCCATAATCACCAATGGCTAAGGTCTCAGCTAGGAAATCGAGCAACGCAAGCTTGCGATCATTGACCCAAATCAAAGGGTATTCAACAAGGAATAATCCCAACATGGTCAAACCGGTCCATACACCAATGGTTTTCAATGATTCACGGGCATGTTCGACCGCACCAGTGTTAACATCTGAAGCGATATCCAACATCTTGAGAGTCGCTTCGAAACCAGGAAGCGGCAATGGATCCTCAACCAGCCAAACCCTCCTGAAGATAATGAAATACATGATCCCGAGGAAACCTGCAAACATACTGGCGACAATACCAACGAATGCTAGATTGAATGTATCGGCATTACTGATCAGCGGGCCTGTAGCCAACTCATATCTTGCATCTGAGGCCAGTAGGAAAATCGCTGGGAAGGTGAAAATGAAACCAGTCGAAGCGTGCGTGGCACCCGTGGTTGCAGAGGTGGCGATGTTGACTTCAGATGGTGACCACTTAAGGGCCATACCCAGCAGGTAAGCAATGTACCATGCCGCCGAAATAGCAAGCCCAAGTTTGAGACCGATGTAGGCGGTAACGCCTGAAAAAACCGCACCGATTGCGATACCATAGAGCACCTTACCTGTGTTCCAATGCGATACTTCGAACGATTCTTCGAGGTTTTTTTCCTCGAGATACTGCTCCAACACACCGGTGTTGAGGTTGTTGTACATGTCGTCGTCCAACCACGTCAATGTACCCTTTTCAATGGCTTTGAGACCTTGAGGAGTAACTGGCTGGCGGTATGCAGATTTTTCGACACCCATGTAGGTCACATCCAGCGTGCGCATGGCGCACATGATGTCCTAATCATAACCACTTGAATACCATTGCTGTTGAAAGGGCGTGAAAAAAGGGAGACAGCACACCTCTGCGAAGACTCAACGTTCCGAAGAATCCTTGATTTTACGTGCGGGAATGCCCCCCCAAACCTCACCGGCTGGAATGACCTTGTACTTTGGAACAACAGCTCGAGAGGCAATCACTGCACCCTCGCCAATTCGCACACCTGGTTGAATCATTGCACCTGTACCAATGAGTGCGTTCTTTTCGATTATGATCGGACTGAAAATGAGTTCGCCCCGCTCGACAAGGTGGCCATTAAGAGTGGCCGTGCCTCCAATGACAACGCCTGATTGGATGGTGACTAGGTTTGGGTCATTGATCTGGGCGGTGTTTATCTGGGCCCCTTTTTCGATTGATGCTCCGGATATTCTCAAGTAAGCATTGGCCACGAATGATGGAACAAGATGCTGCATGAAAGGTCGAATCGACCGTCCAACCTGACCGCAAATAGCCCAACGAATCGTTGTCATTGATTCCAAAGGCACAACCGTATGTTCTTTGACACGAACATGCAGTACAAATTGAAGTATGGCAGCAAAGAAAGTCAAACATAGCATGTAGATGATCACAGCGCTTGCGGCAACGATTCCGGTGTAAAATGCGTTCACCCAGGCTCCATCAAGCGAAAGGAGTTCACTCGCCCAACCATAGAACATAATGGCTGGACCAGCAGGTAGGCCCCACACCACAGCCATGAGCCCAATCACTCCGATGGAGCCAATGGTTTGCACAAGTTGGAAGGCCTTCATAGAGGGCTTTGAGCGCGTGCGCACCAAAAAGATGCCACTCTCACTCGGCTGGGTTGATATCGATTGTTGGGGGTGCTTCGCCACGAGCGATGCGATCTTCCTCTGCAGCCACTCGGATACCCTCTTCGAGGTCGACTCGGCTCGTTAGATACGTACCCGCTAGAATCACTATGGTGATTGTTAGGATCGCAACACGACTGTCGAATGTCGAACTCGCTATACCATAAAGGAAGGTTCCAATCATTGCTGCGGACTTGCCAAGGAAGCCAAAGAATCCGAAGAATTCTGAGGTCCGGGTTTCTGGAATCAACATCGAGAACATCGAGCGTGCTTGTGCTCCTGCTGCACCCATAGCAATTCCAACGAACAAGCCGAGAATAATCCATTGCATGGAAACACCGATACCTAATGGCGACCAAAGATTGTCTCGCATGAACGTTGCATAGCCGTCAACTGGTCCACCCTGATCCACAACGCTTGGGTGCGTGTCACCAACGGTAGCGTTGCCATCTTCAGGTCCTCCAACAAAGACAATCGAGAATCGGTGTTCTTTCATGTCAAATTGAGAAACAATTGCTGCGGCATCCGTTGCTGTGATTTGTTTAATATCTTCTTCTGCGCTAGTCGCTTCATCAGCAAGCATTGATGCACCAACAAGACCAATCAAGACAACCAGCATGATGAGAAGAGCTCCTTTGAATCCGAGTTCCATTCCTTGAATATAGACCATGGCACCACCGAGCAATCCGAGTAAAATCAAGATGAAGAGGCAGACCAAAATACCAGCACCTAAGGTGCTAGATCCGGCATCTTCTACACTGTAATCAGGTGTCGGGAAATTAGATTCAAAGGCTGTTCTGAAGGCATCGTCACCCTCAGAAGACTCGCCGATCCAACCTTCATAACCTCGATCGTAGAGGGTATCCAGTTGGTAATATGGATCGCCTTCTGTCGACTCGACCCAAGTGAACTGGAAGTCATAGCGCTCTGCATCCTCGACGGCGTTTTCCTGCTCCATTTCCAACGGTGAGAAACCAGCAGCCACAACGGCGACTGCTGAATAGATCAGCAAGGAGAGCATAAGAGCGAATTTTGTACCCTTGACATTTGCCAACTTACCAAACAGGAGTGTCATTGGAATCGCAACAATGTTTACTGTAAGCAACAGGAAGATGTTCATGGCAGGGTTCAGTCGCAAAACTGATTCACCAAAGGCACTTGCCATACTAGCAATGGTATTAACACCGTCATAGAACAGAAGGTATGCAAGCAAGAAGAGAGCGAGTACCTTGAACTTCTTGATTTCCATGAACGTTCGCCCGACTTGAGCATAGGCAACCTTGGTAGCATGGGCAACACCTTGCCATTCCATGTGCGATGGAATCTCTGGCTCAGGAGTCCACTTGAACATCAAGAAACCATAGCCCCACCACCACAAGGATGAACTGACGAAGATGGCCGCCAAGCGGAAGTTCGTATCCCAAGTGAACGGACCCATCAAGATGATCAGATGGAAAATTAACAACAGTGAACCGCCCATGAAACCGTAGGCATAACCTCGGCTCGATACATGGTCCATGCAACGCTTTTCAGCGAGGTAGGGCATGAAGGAATAGTAAATGACGTTCCCACCAGTGAAACCAACAGTACCGATGGAATACAACAAAGCGAGTACGATATAACCATCCGGTCCGAAATATGGTGCCGCACCCATAAGTGCGGTAAAAATAACACCAACAGTGGTGTACCATTTGAGTAGCTTCTTCTTGATTGGCATCCTATCTGCGATGACACCAAGAGCAGGCGCTGTCACGACAACAAGAAGCATTGATGCCGTGAGGATGTACGCATAAAAGGCGTCACCAGATTGGGTACCTGTTGCTAAGTTGTACAAGTTTGCCATCAGCGCAGGAGCGATAACGGTCATCACTGTAAGTGCATAGGCTTGATTTCCCCAATCATACCAGTACCAACCTTGAAGCGCTTTTTTATCTGCTTCAGGCATCGCTTTCAGGGCTGCATCAACAGAGAATGGCTCGTCTTGAGATACGGTCTGGCTGGCGGTCATAAACGGTCAAGAGCGCAGGTGGCTTATGAATACATTACCGGCAAATAGCGCAAAAAGGCAAAGTTCCTTCCTTTCAAGAAAAGGCCAACAAACGAGGATCAATGGTCTCGGATAATCTTGAATCGGTCAAGGGCTTCCATCCACATGATTTCCTTACCCGCTTCGATGTTCATGCCGTCTTCAAGTGGAAGAATCATCATGCTGTGGTCCTTCATGTTCATGGCATGAACTTCATTTCCATCAAGGTGGGTGACCATAGCGGTTCCCTTTTCGATCATTGGAACGTGAATGTTATCGGTGACTGTTCCCACGTGAGAGATTTTCTTCGCCGAGAAAAGTGAGACCAATTCGAGACGGGCCTTTGCTGAACCGTGCTTTCCTGGTTTGGACTTTGAGATGCTCAAAATTTTGTAGGCTTCATCGTCGACGACACAAAATCGTCCGACTTTTAGGGTGCGAATTTCAACACGGTCTGTTCCTGGCATAGAATCCCTCTATTTGCTCCCTTATGGTGCTGGCTTATCACCCTTCGCTCTTTTTACGCTCAAAATTAGAGTTCACGAACATCAAAACGTTGCCCTGATTGCTCCATTGAATGGGCAGAAACCAGTGAAATCAGTTGTCCAGCCACAGCACCACTTGACACCAAATGTCCTTGCTCATGAAGATCGATAAAGGATTGAAGCGAAGGGAAATCTTCGGATGGAGTCGAACGAATTTGAGCTTGCATACCCGTATCAACAACACCTGGGGCGACGGAAATGGAACTGATGTTGCGTGCTCGGCCTTCCTCTGCCATGCAACGGGACCACATGTCAAGACCTGCTTTTGAGACACAATAGGCCGACCATGAGCCAATAGGCCGCAGTGATGCTCCACTCGAGATGGTCGTGATTCGACTCTGTTGTTCGCCCCCAAGCAGATGGTAAATCTGCTGTGTCAACGCTTGCACACCGATCAAATTAACATGGACGCTTCGAGCCCACTCTTCGGCTGCAGCACCTTCAATTGGTTTGACAGGAGTAACCGCACCAGCGTTGTGAACGACCCCTGCTATGAACGACGCATTTGCTTTGATGATGTCCGAGGCGGCTGCAATTGAGTCGAGGTCCGACAAATCACATTCGATGCTCATCGAGTCCTCGGAAGAAGATTGGAGCAATGATTCAACCTCGTTCAATTCCTTTGAAGGGCGTGCCAATGCAAAAATGGTGTGTCCTTGTTCGGCCATTTGTAGAGCCAGGGCGCGGCCTAATCCTTTCGAAGCACCAGTGATGACATAGATTGGAAGGGTCATGGGTGGCCATCGTTGGAAGGATTTTGATTCTGCCGTTCACAACCAAGGCCGAACCAATGGCGTCAAATCATAAATGGCATCATCAATTTCTTGACGAACAGTCTGCGACTCTTCCACGCCTAAAGAATGCTCGAGGCGTTTGATCAGAGGACGACATCGAGGTGTTGAATCGCCTGACATGCAAAAGAGCGCAAGCAGAAACCGTTGAGCACGGCGTTGCTCGTCAGCCGTGCTTTTTTCCTTATCGTCTGGGGCATCGGGCAACATCATGAGAAAGCGAATTTGATTTGGATGCATGAATCGTGCTGTTTGTATTTGTTCATTCAGTCCGTTAAACACCTCGTGAAATAAACCATTTGAAATGTTCTCAATACCTTCAGGAAACGCATGTGCCACCAATCGAGGTGTCAATTCATGGCCGACAAGGCGTGAGCGCATGTCTCTGATCATCGAGCGGGTTCCAAACATATTGAGAATGATGAACACAGGAAGCGCTGCAAGCATGGAATAAGCGCGAACGGCAACCCTACCGATCAGGCGAGCCCATAATCTTCGTAGAATGATTTTGAACATCGTCGCTGAAACAACAATTCGCAACTTGTTCAATATCTTGCGAATTAGGGCTCCAACTTTACCAATGTGAGCGAGTGGATCAATACCAAACATAGTGGCTTTGAACCCAGGTGCACCAAGGGCTGCATGGATAAGCCAGTGAGGGATTGAATGTTCGAGATCGACCGTTTCCAACTCATCTTGAGGGATGCCAAGGATGTTCGCCATTCTCGCTGCTGTCCGAAGCGCATCGCGATAAATGAACATCAATTCTAGCCCAGTTGCTATCGAACTCACAACCGTCAGGATTACCAGAGTTTGCAAACCAGATACGCCTTCTGCAGCGGGGTGCTCGTAGAGGAAGAAAGCAAGGCCAAAAAGCAGAAGACCAAAAATCAACCCAATAAGACCCGCACGAGCAATAACCAGTCGTCCAATCAAATCCAAACGGGCATCAGCGTCTTTGCGTTGCTCAATATGGACTTCAGGATTCGAGTGGACGGATTGAACGAAGCGGACAATGGCCCAATTCTGTAATCGCTTGAACACAGACTAAACCCGCTTCAGTAGGTGTAAAACCCTTGGCCCGTCTTGCGACCAAGTTTTCCATCTTCGACCATATCGATCAATAATTGGGCTGGAGCGTACTTGTCATCACCCATGCCTTCGTGAAGGACGTTCATGATGTGAAGAACTGTGTCAAGACCGATGAGGTCTGAGAGGGCTAATGGCCCGATAGGATGGTTCATGCCAAGCTTCATGATGCCGTCAATTGCTTCGGGCTCGGCAACACCTTCTTGCAAGGTAAGGATGGCTTCGTTTAGCATTGGACAAAGAATCCGGTTTGAAACAAAACCGGGGGCGTCATTGCATGAGAGTGCTGTTTTGCCCATTTGGGCGGCTGCGGTAATCACAGCGGTATTGGTGGCTTCACTGGTTTCTTTTCCGTTGATGATTTCGACCAATTTCATGATCGGTACCGGATTCATGAAATGCATACCAATCACTTGTGAAGGACGGTTTGTAGATTCTGCAATCGTCGAAATTGAAATTGAGGACGTGTTGGATGCAAGAATTGTTTCTGGTTTACAGATTTGATCGAGTTCTGAAAAGATGTCTTGCTTGAGCGCCAAAATCTCAGGTACGGCCTCGACCACAAGATCGCAATTAGCACATGCTTGGCGGTCAATAGCGGTGGAAATTCGTGAGCGAGCAGCATCTGCATCTGCTTGTGTCATTCGTTCCTTTGCGACGAGTTTTCCAAGAGATTTTTCGATGGTGGCAATCCCTCGTTCAACGTAGGCTTGTTCGATGTCCACCATGATCACATCATAGCCCGCACAAGCAGCCACCTGCGCGATTCCATTGCCCATTTGTCCTGCTCCGAGTACGGCGATTGTCTGTATGCTCATGCGACTCAACAGTCATCCCAAACGAAGGGGATTCATCAACCTGCTCCATGAACAACATGCACCAAAGCCACGCAGGGCAGTTGAGAGGTAGCCCGACTCGGATTTGAACCGAGGTCGGCGGGACCAAAACCCACCATGATGGACCCCTACACTATCGGGC
>CAXHEV010000001.1:0-264759 GCA_964015875.1 uncultured Candidatus Poseidoniales archaeon | reverse complement strand
TTCAACCTTCACGGCTTCGACTGGTTCTGCTTCTTTTGCGGCGGTCGCCTTGTCCAGTAATCCACTCATAGAAATCCCTGTTATCTTACCGTTTGACGCAGGGGATTATCAAACCAACCCCTGTTCATGTCACAAACAGGCGCATTGCGCAAGGCTGTCAAATGAGCCGTCACAGACCAGGAGCGGATTCTCTCCACTCCCCTTCTTCATCTTCGCTACCAGTCATTCGGCGACCAGCGACTGCTGCTGCTAAGGCGAGCATTGAAACAGCTGGAACGACTTCGAAGCCAGGAAGGTAAACACCACGGACATAGACCGTGATCATCTGGGATTCACGGATACAGCCACCATTATTACATGCGAATTCTGATTCAGCGTAGAAGTCAAGCACGTGGTAAGCATCGCTCCATCCCTGTGTCTTTGGCGTACGAGCCATCACACGAACCTTGGTTGCTGTTGGGATAGCGTCGATTTGGACCTTCACTGCTGGCAGGTTGATTGTGAAACCAGCCTTTTCCAGGTCAGTTCGGCTTGAATCTGTAATACCGACCTTCATGAAATCAATTTGGTTGCCGAGGTTGTAGACCTTGAATTCGAAGTTCTTGTCTTTCTTTGGCATGAGTTGAACGAATGGCTCAACTGCTTCGACCTGAACAAGTGAATATTGCATGATGTTGACAATCATGTTGTTTTGAGACGATGCTGTGTTCGCTGGTGGCAAGCTATTGATTTCTTGCACGGTTGCAGAAACTGAGAGGGTGCGACTTTGCATTACCATGTATGGCGTTGCACGGACGGAGATCTGGAAGTCAACTTCCTGATTTCCACCAATGTACATGTCACCTGGAGAAGCAGTGGCTAAGCCATCACTCGTCACCAAGATGCTGATTTTCTCTTGGTAGGTGGTAGGATTACTTGCAGTGCATGTGGTAAATCCAGAGTAGGTTGAACCCGGCTTCACCTCGACGTTAATCGAGATTGGTGCACACGACAGTGAAACAGCAGCGGTGGGCACTTGTGCTGCTGCAGGAACTGCAACGAGCATAATCGAACCAACGTAAAGAGCAAGAAGGAAAACGGCACGCTTCAACATACGAACTTCACCTATTGGTCAATCCCACAGATGCTACCCTCATAACCATTGTGATAAAATGGGAAAGAAAGAGCCTTG
Organism: uncultured Candidatus Poseidoniales archaeon; assembly: GCA_964015875.1. Lineage (GTDB taxonomy): Archaea > Thermoplasmatota > Poseidoniia > Poseidoniales > Poseidoniaceae > MGIIa-L1. The sequence continues at coordinate 263,588 of CAXHEV010000001.1, read as the reverse complement.
AACAAACCGTTGGTTTTGAGCGATATTGACCACTCTAACCACCGTAAAAATCGAATAAAACTCGTGACAAATGTGGTGGGCCCGAAGGGAGTTGAACCCCTGACCTCCCGGTTATGAGCCGGGCGCTCTAACCAACTAAGCTACAGGCCCCTGTTGTGTTGCACTTGGTTGGACTCATCAAGTTATCCTTTTCATTCGAATTGAACCAACGAGGATTGCGTTGGTTTGATCCATTCCCGGACACGTTGCTCCAAAGAGTCACGAATTGCCTCGGGAACGAAAATAAGAGCACGTTCATTTGGTTGTGCAAGAGATCGTATGAGCGCTGAGTGCTCGGATGCATCACCGCCATCTTCGATAATGATGCCTTGGGCGTAAGGCATGTATCCACGCTTCGAGATCCGAGCGTAGATGACTTCGGATTCAACATCATAACCAGCCTCTGCGACGGCTTCTTCAATCCGGTCTTTGACCACTTCAACCATCTCAGTAGTCAGTGCTTCAATACGAAGTGATTTGTGAAATTCCCTTCTTGACATCATCTTCGTGGCGTATTGAGAAAGCATCTCATCGCTATGTTCAGCCCAGTCTGGGATGGCGACGCGCACATGTGCGTCGTTGAGACTTGCGTAGCCCTTTGCATCAAGTGACTCATCCAGCAACATCTTTTGAAGCGAAGGTGAGAGGGTCAATTCCCCTTGTTGAGCGAGCCTTCGAGCCCTCGAAAGCATACGAACAAGGTAGTTTTGAGTCAGCATGTTGACTTTGTGGAAATAGACTTGATGATACATGTGATATCGCGTGACCAAGTAAGCCTCAATAGCAGGTAATCCCCATGTCTTGACAAAGAAATGTCCGTCTTCACCCACCCTGAGGGCCCGAAGTACTCGTGCGATGTCAAAACCACCGATCTGAGCTCCAGTGTTTGCCTGGTCGCGAACCATGTAATCCATTCGATCGACATCAAGTTGGCTCGAAACAATCTCCTTCATGAACGGTGGAATTAGGATACCATCATGTTCTGAGGCACCGTCGAGGAGGGCAAAGAGACGTTCTGTTCGTTGTTGACCGAGGGTCGACTTCAACGCTGCACCGACTTCGGTCTCCTCAGATTCAAGAAGCACCCTGCCCCAATGTTCGTGGGAGTGGAAAGTGGCGAAGACTTCAGGTGTCTCGAGCACATGCGAAAATGGTGGATGGCCTATGTCGTGAAGCAAAGCGGCAAGTTGTACCAATTCGGCATCCTCGTCGCTCAGAATCCCCGGTTGGACTTCTTGCAAAGAGGCGGTTAACTGGCCTGCCAAATGGTAGGCGCCTAGGGAGTGTGCAAACCGATTGTGGTTAGCCGCAGGGAACACATATTCACAGGTTGAAAGTTGCTGAATGTGTCGCAGCCTCTGGAATTCTCTGGTGTCGATGATGGCAGCATGGTGGCTTGGCACCAGAATATCCTTGTGAATTTCGTCACGAATCACACGGTCCCGCATCGTCATCCCCATGCATCCCTCGGTTCAACCATTAAAAAAACAGACCCACAAGCAAACCGCCAATTTCAATCATTTGAGGAGAGCGACCCAAGGCAAACGGCTATGGCTGGACCGCGACTCAACTGGACCATGGCCGATGCTCTCAAGGACATCATGCTAAAAATCACTGACGATGACCCTGCGACTCGCGGTCAAAAATTATGGGTCATGTTTGCCCTTGCAGTGTTCCTTGTAGCTTCGCTTAACTGGTACGCAATGGTGAGGGAACCACAGGTGGTTTTGGTTGAAGATTTGGTCAATCACAATCGTGAAACCGTCTTGGTTGAAGGCACAGTCATCTCTTGGATTGAAGACCGTTATGGCAGCGGAGAAGATCGTGTCGACCTTGTCGTTGAAGACGATACCGGAGTCATCAGTGTCCGTTGGTATTCGACAGGTGAAAAACCTCCAATCGGTACGAATGTCACCGTAATGGGCGCAGTTGTAGATTATAATGGTCGCTTCTACCTGCAATCGACGGGCGCAGGAGCCATTTGGTGGGAAGCCGACGGCCTTCCGGAAGTCCAACGGCTTTCCTTGAGTGATTTGGCAGTCGAACCGGAACGTTATGCTGGAGAAATTGTCACGATTACAGGGTTCATTAGCGAAGCGATCAACAAGGATGCAGTCTACACATCAGCCTACATCACCGACCATCCAGGAAACGCCGCTCACCAACTCCAATTGTTGATACAATCGGCACCAGGGGTTTGGATTGAAGCTGATTCAAAGGTCGAAGTGACGGGCATGCTCAACTATCAAGAAACAAATCTACGTTGGGCGTTCATCACCCAAGGTCCAGAAATCATCCTTGTCGATGGATACACGCCACAAGCCAAGAAACTCGAATGGGCGGGAGAATCCACTTGGAGTTACGAATCAGGAAGCATGGTCTCGATGGCAGGCACCGTTCTCATCTCAAATAACCAGTGGACCCTATTTGGACCAAATGGCAACATGATCTGCATCTTACCGACCGATGAAGACATCACGAACGCTGCATTAAATGGCTACAACGGCTCGGCGTTCGAGGCTACTGGCCGGTTGATGTGGAATGATGACCGGAGCATGTGGTGCATCGATGCGAACAACGGCAACGGAACGAACCTCATCGATCCTATGTCTGCCATGTCCATGCAAGCGATGCTATCTGCTAACCCTGCTTCAATGCTCGAAGACCCGAACAAAGTCTACACCCTCAGCACGTTCATGCAGTATGCCTTTGAGCCTCTGGACACAGATGGGTATTTTGTCGACAGTCAAACCTACACATTTGGACAGACAAGGGTCGCCATGTCCTTCCCCGCAACACGAACTGAATGGATCGAATCCGGCCAAGGTCTGGTTGCCAACGTCACCGTTGCTTGGGATGATGAAAAGATGATGATGCGACTGATGGTTCAAAATTACCAACTGGTTGGCGACCCACCCGGACCTCAATCCCTTCTTTGGGATGATGGAGCAACGCAGTGGGGCTATGCGAAAAACACACATGTCCTCATCAATGGCAAGGCGGTCTTAGAGGACGATGGATGGTTCCTGTACCGGGACGGTTCCTCCCAATCAATTCGTCTCAACCTGGATTTGAATCCAATTGGAACTGACGATTATCACTCGAACATCTCGATGACTTGGACTGGAAGGTTGCGCCAAATCGAGCATCCTTCAGATGTCTCCCTAGTCTACAGCCTTGATGGAGCAGATGCATTGGACACTGATGGTGATGGTGTGGCTGATTCTCTTGAGAGTGCCAATGGTACAAACATCAACAATCCTGACACCGACGGTGACGGAGAAGACGATCGCGCTGAATTGGAACAGGACACAAACCCCAACACATGAGGTGATACCATGTTGGAGGCTTATTTCTATGAACTTGGGTGGATGCTCTTCGCCCTGTTCTTTGGAGTCTTCATGGGTTCGTTAACCGGCATTATCCCGGGATTCCACGTCAACAATGTAGCATTGATTCTTCTTGCTTTAGCACCAAGTCTTCTCGCTCTTGGCATACCACTTTCTGCAGTGGCAGGAATCATTGTATCCACCGGAACAGTGCACACATTTCTCAACTACATTCCTTCTGCCTTAATGGGCGCACCTGATGCTGACCAGGCCTTGTCCTTACTACCAGGCCACCGGATGCTTCTCTCGGGAAATGCTGCTCGTGGGGTAGCGTGGTCAGCACGAGGCTCCCAACTCGGACTCTTCCTTTCTCTTCCGCTTATTGTTGTAGCCCGGATTGCCTTTGGGCCTGAACTTGGATGGTATGATCAACTTCGTACAATGTTGCCGTTCATCCTTTTGATCATCTCTGCATTGCTTCTTGCCACTGAAACAACAAGACTTGATTGGCCACTGTGGGTGCAAAAACTCAGTTTCGGTAGATTAGGTACAGACTCGAGGTTTGCTGGCTTCTTTACAGCAACTGCATTTTTCCTCCTTGCAGGACTGTTTGGCTGGACCATTATCGGGCCCACCGCTTTGCCGGCAAAATCACCGATTAATATGCCGGGTGCGAGTTTGCTGCTTCCCGGATTAGCAGGTTTATTCGGCATCGCGAATTTACTTGACATCTATGCTACAACTTCACACTTACCGCCACAAAAGGAGAACTGGGATTTGCCCCCTTCCAGACCTCTGCTGGTTCCTTGCTTCTGGTCAGGCGTTGCTGGGGCATCAATGGGTGTTCTACCGGGCATGACAGCCTCGCAAGCGACAGTACTTGTGATGGGTGGAAGAAACGTTGTGGCCAAGGTCCAAGGAAAGACCGGCTACGGCATGGATTGGGAAACTCGACGACTGACAGAAATGACCGATGATGAATTGTTGGAAATAGCAAAGGCGGAATCAGAAGACGGCGTTGAAGGTCCACAAACAAAGCAAGACTTGGAAATCATTGCCATTCTCTCTGCAGTGAACACCTCTGTCACCGTCTGTGTTCTCGGCTTCTTGTACATCATCAGCCGTTCAAGATCAGGTGCAACATTGGCGCTCAAAGCGATGTACCCAGTCGACACCTGGAGCAATCTCGAACCAACGGCCGACTTTATCCGCCTGCTCGCCATCACGCTCGCAGCGGGCTTAATGGCCATGCCCATCATGCGATATGTCGGTATGGGTATGTTGCGTCTGCACGCAGCAATTCCATTGCAGCAAATGATCATGAGCGTGATTGTCTTTGTCGGATCTCTCGTATTCGTGAGCACGGGGTTCATTGGAATGTCTGTCCTCATCGTAGGGACCATGATTGGTTTGCTCCCGCCGAGGTTGGGCATACGTAGAAGCCACGCCATGGGTGTTATTCTCGTTCCAATCATGATTTTGATGTTCAAGAACCTCGTTGACAACGCTGGTTTCTTGTGATTCTACGCTTTGAAAAGTCAATGGTATTAGGCGTAAGCCCTATGCCCTTTGACCATCTGAGTCAGAACACTGGTGTCCCATGATGTCCAAGTTCCGACCCCTTCTGCTCGCCCTCCTTCTGGTGTTCTCGACATTGGGGACTGTAGCGACGACTGAACTCAACGCTGAAGCTGAGTCGCTCACCTCGGCCCGATCAACGGCTTGTTCGGGGACCATATGTTTGAATGAAGCACTGCCAAATCCCAACGGCTATGACGATGCGACGTGGCCGAATGGCGAGTGGCTGGAAATTCACAACAATGGAAACACAACCATCGACGTTTTCGATTGGTATGTAACCAACAAAGCCTCGAAAGTGATGTACTTTAACGAAACGACCATTGTTGATTATGATCCAAACAACTCGTCCTCATGGGAGATTGAACCTGATGAATACATGGTCATTGCCCGTAATGGCATGAGCAGTTCTGTGTTCTACATTGCTAACACAAATGACATTCTCACCCTCTACACTGATGCAGGTGCAAACCTCGACCAAGCGACATGGACCTTCTCGAGCAGTGGGTCTCCTTCTGGAGTGAGCCTCGAGGAAGACGCTGCGAACCCAACAAACGATTGGGTTGCGACCAACACACCAACACCGGGTGGCATCAACACTGGAAGTGGAACAGGTGGACCAACCATTGTTCCCTCTGACCTCATGATCAACGAAGTTATGGCCGATGCATGGCCCTCTTTTGATGGCGATATGTGGCCAGGTGGCGAATGGGTTGAGGTCAAGAATACAGGCAATTCCGATATGGACTTAACCGGATGGAGCATTGAAGACCAGGCAGGTAAGGTCTTGCCGTTTAATGAATCGCACCTCGTTGACGCCACAAGTGCAGGATACATCATTGCCCCGGGCACGACACGAATCATCGCCGTCAATGGCAATGGTGCTAGTATGCTCAACAATGGTGTAGAGATGCTGAACCTCAAGTGGCCAAATGGCAGTATATCTCAACAAGTCTACTGGACCAACAACCAACCCGGGTTCTCACTCGTGGATGATCCTACATCCGGCTACATGACCTATGCATCTTACCCAACACCAGGTGCTCCAAATCCACTGCCAATCACTCAGATTGCAACAACAACATCGCCAGTGCATATGACTGAGTTACTTTCAAACAGTTCTGCTGACGGCACACCTTTCCCTGATGGGGAGTGGATCGAACTGTTCAACGATGGAACGAGTGACATCGACCTCACAGGTTGGTCAATCATCGATGGTATGGGCAACATTACCATGATTGATCCATCAACATTGTCCGCAAATGAAACACAAGCAGGCACAATGATTGAAGCTGATTCACGCCGAATTGTTGAGTTCACAACAGGGACAGAGTTGTGGAATTTCTACAATCACCTCATGCTTGTCGATGACGTTGGAAATGTCGTTGACGCTGCTTGGTATACGACAGATTATGGCACCAATGTTTCACTGATTCCTGCAGAAGACCCCACTGACCCGTGGACGCCTGCTCCTTGGATGACGCCAGGCCAACCAGAGCCCGGTGCAATCGACAACACTGGAGAAGTCATGTTCTCAGAAATTATGCCAGACGCCGTTGGCAGTGACTCACAACAATGGCCACTTGGCGAATGGCTTGAAATCAAGAATCATGGTGAACAAGCCATAGATGTTGGCGGTTGGAAATTACAGGCTGCAAGCCGAACACTGACACTTCACCAATACAACATGCCTTTGCAATCCACATCAATGATTGCAGCAGGTGACGTGGCTTTAATCGCTCTGAACGGCACAAGCAGTTTCTACCTCAAACACACCACGCCTGATTCCATTGGTTTAGTCGATGCTACAGGTGCCGTTATCGATACCATCTCGTGGTCCTCCACCGTCGAGGGAGAGTCGCTCGTCGCCCCAAACAGCACCCACGCTGGTGCAGGTCCCGATGGGACAGGTGCAGGTGGAGGTGCTGATTGGTTGCTTTCCGCATGGGTCAGCCCCGGAAAAGTCAACCCGGAATGGCCTGAGTACACCGGAACGGAAAACGTCAGCGTGACTGAAGTCCTCGCTTATTGTAATGATGATTCAATCGAACCCGTAGAAGATTGGATTGAATTTGAAAACACCGGCGATGAAGTACTCAACCTTAGCCGATGGCGCATCGACACCATCGACCAAGAGCGGCGCTTTATTCGGGCTGACGCAATGTGGAACTCGACTGAAAACTGGGAGGCAACTCATGTCCAACCGGGAGCTCGTGCTGTCTTTATGATGGACAAATCGATCCTTACCGGCTTGGGTGATTCGTTCACCCTTTCGAATCCGGATGGTGTGCCAATCACTACTGTTCAATGGAGCATCGTTAGTGACTGCCAAACGATGATGCCGGGAGAGACAACTGATGCTTCTTGGGTCCACACCATGTGGCCAACACCCGGAAGTCCAGAACCAGATGCCTCCCAATTTGCGCAACTTGAGGAGATTAAATTCACACGATTAATGAGTGAGGGCTACACCTCCATTTCATCGAACACGGAGTTCTTTGAAATCACTAATATGGGCGACAACATTGCCTACCTCAACGGTTGGAGTTTGACCGTTGTCACCTCGGGCGGACCATCCACCCACACCTTTAGTGACCTTACCATACCTGCCATGAGCGCAGCTATTTTCGCAGCCGATCCAAACGGCTTGAGTGTGTATGAAGACGGCACTATTTTCGGATTCGCTTCCAGCTTTAACGAGGCGCCAACCCTGCCTGACGATGGAGCAGCCTTGCACATCATGGACCCCGCTGGTGGTCTTGCTGACACCGTCGTTTATGGGAATGGGCCTGTGGATGTCAATGGATGGAGTGGCATCAGTCTGGTTGAACCGGTCTCTGGAATCAACCTCATCATCTATCATCGTGGTGATGGTTGTGGCCAACTTGAAGACACCGACCAAGTCTCAGATTGGCATGAGCGATGGGGCCGATTAGGAGGCAGTACCTTCTGCGATGATCAAACCTTCTCGGGCGAATCAATTGTCACACCGTTGATTGGACCCACTCATGGTCTCTTAGATGTGCTCGATTGGATTAATGAAGCGACAACAAGCCTTCACCTTCACGTCTACCAACTCTCAGAACCCCGACTCGTTCAAGCCATGATCGATGCCCAAGCACGAGGCGTTGAGGTCACCGTTGTGCTTGATGCAGGTTCCCAAGGCTTCTGGTCTGACTTTGACATGATGAGCCAATATGGAATGGCCAGTGAACTTGTCAAAGCAGGCGTTACGACCTATTGGTTTGGTGACGGCGGTGTTGAGCCATACGCCTACATTCACAGCAAAGTGGCCGTACGAGACGGCACGAGTGTTTGGATTTCATCAGGAAACTGGAAGGCGCCATCGATGCCAGCACCAGGCGTTCGTGGCAACGTCGATTGGGGCGTGCTTATCGACAATGTTGAGCTTGCTGGCATCGTTCTCGAGCAAATGGCCTTCGACGAGGAACCACTCCGCCAGCACATTTCACCTGCTTCTGCATCTGATGCGCCCAACGGCTGGACCATGCCGACTGCAGAGGCTGTTGATGGACCACGAGCCCCAGCAATTACTGCAACCGTAAATGGCGAATTGCTGACTTGCCCTGATAATTGCATAGATGGATTGGTGGAATTGATCAAGAGTGCGGATGACGAATTGCTCCTTTCACTGCAATACCTCGACATGGATTGGTCTTGGGGATGGGGAGAAAATCCAATTTTCACGGCACTCAAAGAATCTGCAGAAAATGGGGTCGCTGTTCGATTAATCATTAACGGGGCTTACCTGGATCAAGATGTGCAAGATGTGGTCGATACCTTCAATGAAGTTTGGAATTCCAGTGATGGACTTGATGTGGCAGCCATTGTGATGAGCGAGGATGACGATGTCACAAAGCTCCACAATAAGGGACTCATCATCGACCAAGAAACCGTTCTCGTATCATCGATTAATTGGGGCGACTCCGCAGTCAATCGAAACCGAGAAATGGGGCTTGTGATGACCTCGGCCGAGGTCGCTGCCCACTATCGGGAAGCATGGATTGACGATTGGATGCGACTGGACAATGTAACGGATACCGATCAAGATGGAATGCCAGATATTTGGGAAGTTCCAAATGGTCTGAACCGAACAACACGAACACTCCCTGGACCGAACATGCTCGAAGGGCTCTATGATGCAGACCAAGATGGTATTACGAACGAAGACGAGTACACGCTTGGCAGCCACCCAACAAATGCGGACACTGACGGCGACTGTATTCCAGATGGCATCGAGGTAGCTTGGGCTCAAGCAACTGCGCTCGACCCGGGCGTGGAAGATGTCTCACCACGCGACGCTTTGACCCTAGCAGATGCTGACGGGGACGGAGTCAACGAAGCTGATGCACTCGGTTGTGACTTAGGCGGCATTGAACAAGACGATACGGCCGTACCTGTTGACAACGCTACGCTTGATGACGACAATGATGGCGTTTACAATTCAGCAGACAAGTGCCCCGGCACACTGCCAACAAATCCTGTCAATGTCGAGGGATGTTCTGCTGAACAACGCTTAGCTCAATCGACACCAAGTGGCGGCGAAGAAAGCAACCTTGGGTCTGGATTGATGTTGGCCCTCATGATTGTGGGTGTCATTCTTGCCATTGGTGCGTTCATGGTTCTGCGGAATATCGAACAGGAAGCCGAAGATGCAAAGGATTTGATCACGCTTGATGCGGCCCATCACGATGCGCTCACAGCAGAGCCTGTTGATGCGCAAAACTGGCAAACTCCTGTGCTCGATGGAACAGGTGCTGGTCCTGCGAACGATATTCTCTCAATCAGTGCGTCTGATTTGGCACGTGTCCCTGGTTGGGACGAAGCAATGGTTCGCAGTTATCTCGACCAAGGCTGGACTATGGACCAATTGGTGGAATACTACCAAGAACAGGTCCAAGCACATGCTGATGCGTCACAAGATTGACAAGGGACCTCATGGCATTATCAACCATGCGAGCAGTCTCTTCGACAAGCAACCCAGTTCTATCCAACAACTTTTGGAGCAACATTCCCGGCTACGAAACAATGTCCTACGAGGGGACAATGCAAAAGATCGGTGTTCTGTTTGGAATCACAATCTTGACCGCCCTCGTGACTGTTTCACTTGGTGCATCTGGAAATTTCGGTGCAATGTTCCTTCTCACTGGACTTGGTTTCATTGGTGGGCTCATCACTGTGCTCGTAATGGTGTTCACCCGCCCAAAGAACCCCGCACCCGGGGCAATCATTTACGCTCTATGCCAAGGCATGTTCCTCGGAGGGGTTTCCTTTGCCTATGAGGGCGCTTACTCTGGTATCGTCTTGCAAGCAGGCTTAGGCACCGTCTGCATCATCGGCGTCATGTACTTCCTTTGGTCTGCAAAAATCATCAGGGCAACACCGGCATTCCAAGCGGTTGTCATCAGCCTGACCATGGCCATTTTTGTATTGTACATGGTCTCACTCGTCCTGTCACTGTTCACTCCAATTGGTGTTCCATTCCTTCACTCCTCCGGACCGATTGGGATTCTTGTGACGCTGTTCATTCTTGGCGTTGCATCGCTCAACCTCATTCTGGATTTCCACTTTATTGAGCGTGGCATCAGCAGCAATTCACCCAAAACTGGTGAATGGTGGGCTGCCTTTGGATTACTAATCACTGTGATTTGGGTGTATATTGAAATGCTGCGACTTCTCTCCAAGATTAGGAATCAGTGAGTACTGTGGTGCGGAAAATACCTACCGTCGATTTTGCGGACATGCTTGGTGATGCAGATCAACAAGCCCGATTCGTCAAGGCGGTAGGAGACTCACTGAAGGACATCGGGTTTTTCGCACTCGAGAACCACGGTATTGATCTTGGCCTCATCGAACAGGCCTACGAACAAGGGGATGCGTTCTTCACCCTTCCAAGAGAAACCAAGCAAAGATACCTACAACCAGAAATTGCCCACCAACGTGGATATACAGCCTTCGGCGTGGAACACGCAAAAGACAACGATGCTCCTGATTTGAAAGAATTCTGGCAAAACGGCCGGACTCATTCTGGTCAAGGAACACCCCCTACGTATCCAAGCAATGTCTGGCCGGACCAAGAAGTTCCTGAGTTCAGAAACGTCATTGACGGCTTGTTCAACAACATGGAGGCTCTTTCCCAACACATCCTCTCTGCGTGCAGCCTTTACCTCGGAAAGCCATCGGGTTGGTTAGGGGAAATGAGTCAACATGGAAACACCATTATGCGCATTATCCACTATCCTCCAGTTGGACCAGATACGCCAACTGGCGCGGTACGTTCAGCAGCACACGAAGACATCAACCTGATCACACTCTTGGTAACTGCAACCGCTGATGGGTTGCAAGTGATGGACCATGATGGCAGTTGGATTGAGGTTGAAGGCGATGCTCGATACATCATTGTCGACTCTGGAGACATGCTGCAAAACCTGACCAATGGTTTGTTTCAATCCACAACACACCGTGTTGTCAATCCAAAAGACACCTCGAGCCGTCGCTACTCCATGCCAATGTTCGTTCACCCTAGAAATGAAATCGACTTGACACCACGCCCTGAGTTCATCGCAATGACTGGCGGTGAGGTTCAATTCCAGTCGATCACCGCTGGCGCCTACCTCCACCAACGGTTGGTTGAGATTGGGCTGGCGGAACCAGAGGGTTAGCCATGAACGGTGTAGTCAATCGATTGTGCACGAGTATCGAAGCACAAACTGCGATGGACAAAAACGACCTGCAATCATTCATCGATGGCGTTGCTGAACGAACCCTTCCGATCGAAGACATCACCCGCTGGCTCAAAACCGTCCATGCCCATGGGATGAGTGTCGAAGACACTGTGGCGCTTACAACCGGTATGATGCATTCGGGTGCAGTGCTGCAATGGGAAGAGTCCAGACCTGTTGCTGACAAGCATAGTACCGGTGGTGTTGGTGACAAGATGTCACTCATGCTCGCACCAGCCTTAGCAGCGTGCGGCGCAAATGTCCCGATGCTTGCTGGACGGGGTTTGGGCCACACAGGAGGAACGATTGACAAACTGGAATCCATTCCGGGCTTCAATTGTGCTCTCAACCCGAAACAAATGCAGAACATCGTAGACGAAGTTGGTTGTTGCATCGCTGCCCAGAATGAATCTATTGCACCTGCAGATGGCTTACTCTACGCCATTCGAGATGTGACCGATACCGTCGACAGTATACCACTGATCACAGCATCAATTGTCTCAAAAAAGGCCGCTGAAGGGCTGCATGCACTCGTTCTCGATGTCAAATGCGGACAAGCGGCATTCATGAAAACTGAACCTGAGGCTATCGCTTTAGCGCAATCAATGGTCAACACGGCCAAGGGCTTGGGAATCCGTACAATGGCGCAAATTACGGACATGAATCAACCGATTGGAACCCACATTGGCAATGCATTGGAGATCATTGAAAGTATCGAGGTGTTGAACGGCCGTGGGCCACAGGATACAATCAACCTCGTGGCCATGCAAGGAGGCGCCATTCTTTGGTTGCTTGGGGTGTGTGAAACCGAAGAGGTCGGTCGACACAAAATCACGGCGTCTCTGAACGATGGCCGAGCGTTGAATCTGTTCAAACAAATGTGTCTTGCCCAAGGAACAACAGATGAAGTGGCACATCAAATCGTATCCAACCCACGAGCAATTCTTGCACATGCCTCACACGTGACACAGATTACGACACATGCGAACGGGTGGATAGAATCCATTGATTCAATGACATTGGCTGAGATTGCACGTGAACATCGAGCTGGCCGGTTTGCGATTACGGATGTCATCGATCCTGCTGTAGGATTTGTTCTTCACGCTGTCAAAGGTGATGCAATTCACCCAGGAGATTCTTGGGTTGAATTCCACCACAACATGCCACTGACTCAGGAACAAAAATCACGTCTCGAAGCGGCAGTTCGCATCACTGGAAGACAAACACAACCTGTGGAACGGCTCATCAAGGTTATTCAGTGAGAGTGGAATGCCCGAAGCCGTCATAAAGGGGAGGCGATTGGCCAACGATGCCGATTTAGCTTAGCTGGTGGAGCGTGGGACTGTTAATCCCAAGGTCGTGGGTTCGAGCCCCACAATCGGCGTAAATTCCAAACTCTGAACGTCATTCCCACTCAATTGTGCCAGGTGGCTTGTGAGTGATGTCGTACACGACTCGGTTGACTGCGCCCTTCACCGTGTTGGTGATTCGGGTGCTGATTTTTTGAAGAATAGCGTGAGGGATTTCTGAGTATCGAGCAGACATGCCATCCATGGACTGAACAGCTCGAACGACAATGGTCTCCCCATAAGCACGCACATCGCCATGGACGCCAACGCTTCGGACTGGAAGCAGTGCTGCAAAGTATTGCCAAGGCAGGTCCATCTTCCCGTCTGCAGCCGCTGCCTCGAATTCTTCTTCGACGATAGCACACGCTTCTCGAACCACTGCAACACGTTCTGGAGTCAGTTCTCCAAGGGTACGAACGGCTAAGCCAGGCCCGGGGAAGGGTTGGCGTTCTGCTACATTAATTTCTAGAGCTCGTGCAAGATCACGAACTTCGTCCTTGTACAAATCACGGAGTGGCTCAACCACTTCAAGAGTCATATCCTCGGGTAATCCTCCAACGTTGTGATGCGACTTGATGGTGTCACGAACACCACCTCCAGATTCAATCCAATCAGGGGCAATAGTTCCTTGGACGAGGTATTTAGCCCCGACTTTTTCCTGTTCATCTTCGAATATCCGAATGAATAATTCGCCGATAACTTTGCGCTTTTGTTCTGGTTCTGTCACGCCTTGGAGAGCCTCGAAATACCGATCAGCAGCTTTCACTGTGACGAGGTTTTTGATGCCTTGAGCAGCAAGCAGTGCCTCGATATCCTCGGTCTCCCCTTTGCGCATGAAACCAGTGTCGACATAGACGCAATGGAGTAAATCACCAACGGCTTGGTTAGCAATAACCGCAGCAACGGTTGAATCAACACCGCCAGAGCAAGCAATGATGGCTACGTCGTCGATGGTTTCGCGAAGCGTTTTGATGGATTCTTCGATGAATTCCGAGGTATCAAACATTCACTGCCCCCCGTTAACTTCTGCATCTTGTGCCTTCACTCGTGCAATTTGGTCGAGTTTGTTTTGCTTCAATGCAGCAGCGTAATCGGGGTTCTTGAGTGCGAGAATTTGGGTTGCGAGGTAGCCTGCGTTGTCGCCGCGGTCAACGCCGACTGTTGCAGCAGGTACACCTGGTGGGAGTTGGACGATCGACAAGAGTGAATCGTAAGGGACTCGTCCACCACAAGGAACACCAATGACTGGCTTGGTGGTCAACGCCGCAACAGCACCTGGTAAGGCAGCTGCAAGACCGGCCATAGCGATGAACACTTGGCAGCCGTCTTCTTCGGCTTTGTTGATGATTTCTTCAACGAACACTGGAGAACGGTGTGCGCTAGCAACACGAAGTTGGTAACTCACACTGAAGTGTTCGAGGATTTTCGTACATTTTTCGGCAATTGGCAGGTCCGAAGACGAGCCTAAGAGAATGGTCACATCCATGCAGCAATGCCGGCGCGGGTGGTTCATCAAGATGCCTCTCCACGAGGTTCAGATTTTTGGTACGAAAGGAACTATTCTTCACCGTCATCCATGGCCTCAGAAAAGCCATCAAGATCAATGCCATAGTCAAGCGATTGGAACTCAGCCTTGTCTTTACAGCCAAGTACGTCAAAGCACATCATCGGGTCGCCATCCACAATCCGTCCGTAAAGGGTTACAAATTGATTCGACCCAAAGCGCTTGCTGGCCATTGACTGCTGATTGAACCGTGTGGTCTTCACCTCCCAGCCAAGAAGAGAATCGACTGGAAGGCGAACCTTGGCATCCCAAGGTCGTTCGAAGACATACCCACCATCATTGAACACCACATCCAGCCCTTTGACCAGCGCCACAACTGAAAGAGAGGAAAACAACAATGCCCCAAAGGTAGGCATGCTACCTTGACTTTCCAGTGCCCATGCGACAATTGAGAAACATACGCAGAACAAACCGATGCCAACCCGAGTCGCCCCGAGCGCACCCATTCGCGATGATAGGCCAGCAACACCCCCGAGCAAAATCAGGAGCATTCCCGCTATGCCAAGGTATGGAATAAGATCGGTGTAGGACCCAACAAACCACATGAGCCATCCAAATCCAAGGGGCAAAAGCCCCCATGCAATTGGGAATAATGCAAGGGATGCACGCGACTCGAGGGGAACCCGTGTCCAGCCTCGCTTGGAGAAATCACGTAGTTCCATGGCGAACCGATGCAGTTGGCGTATTTACGCGTTGGCATCAATCATCATCATATGGATGACGTAGACAGAGGTTGCGCGCCGCATAGACTTCATCAACACGTCGTACAGGTGTTGTGATTGGAGCGTTGTGAAGTGTTTCAGCATCCACTTGTAGCACCTTAGCAAAATCTTCAGCAAAAGTGTCAAGCGTATCTTTGCTTTCGGTTTCTGTTGGTTCGATCATCATGCATTCAGGAACCACCAGAGGGAA
This sequence comes from uncultured Candidatus Poseidoniales archaeon, assembly GCA_964015875.1. GTDB lineage: Archaea > Thermoplasmatota > Poseidoniia > Poseidoniales > Poseidoniaceae > MGIIa-L1. The sequence continues at coordinate 248,074 of CAXHEV010000001.1, read as the reverse complement.
GTATACCGTCGGTGCCATGTATCCCATGTCAAGAAGCCCTTTTGCGATGTCCATGGCCGATATCCCATGTGCTTCCTTGGCGGGTCCAAGCGATATAGTGAATTCGTGCTTTGCTACATCGGTTTCTGCACCATCAACAATCATGTCTGAAACACCTGCTGCCTCAGCCTCTCTGTGCAAGGCATGGCGAAGGTAGTTCGCATTGAGCACAGCATGCTCTGACATTGTCTTGAGGCCATTACCGTAGCGGCGATAATAAGCCCAGCATCGAATCACCGCACCGGCATTTCCATGCCACTGTTGGACTTTACCAATGCTGTGAATTGGTTGGTACCAGCCGTACCACATGTCATCGATTGCGTGATTTGCTTCGTCGCCGGCGATTGGACGCTTCTTGACGATTGGACCAGGTAGGAAATCGGCAAGATGGGACTTCACACCAATTGGTCCAGACCCCGGACCGCCGCCCCCATGTGGTTGGCTGAAGGTCTTGTGTAGGTTGAAGTGAACCGCATCAAAGCCCATGAGGCCCGGCGAGGTAATACCAAGAATGGCATTGAAGTTTGCACCGTCGTAGTACATTTGGCCACCAACAGAATGAACAATTTCTGAGGCTTCCAAAATGTCTGCCTCAAACAGTCCAAGCGTGTTTGGATTGGTGATCATCATCAAAGCAGTCGTTTCATCTGCAACTGCACGAAGTGCATCCAAGTCGATTCTTCCATCGATACGGCTTGGAATTTCCACAATTTCAAAGCCACACATTGCTGCACTTGCAGGATTGGTCCCATGTGCAGAATCTGGTACAATCACCTTCGTGCGTTGATCTTCACCTCGTAGTCTGAAGTATTCTTGTACGCATCGAACTGCTGTAAATTCGCCTTGTGCCCCAGCAACTGGTTGGAGGGTGACTTGGTCCATACCCGAACAGATTTCCAACATGTGTTGCATTTCGTGGTAAATTGAAAGCAAGCCTTGTAGATGGTGTTCTGGCTGGTGGGGGTGAATATCAGCGATTCCAGGTAATTGGGCAATGACTTCATTGACTCTTGGGTTGTGTTTCATTGTGCAAGAACCAAGCGGGTAAAATCCTGTATCAATGCCAAAGTTTCGCTTTGACAGCCAGGTATAATGACGTACCATCTCAGGTTCAGAGATACGTGGCCAACGTGCAGCTCGCTTTCTAAGAAGCGAATCAGGAACAGAAATTTCTGATGCGGGAACAACCGGTGCGGGCTGTGAATAGCCCTTGCCGGGAGCACCATTATGGCCAAACAGATGACTCATGCAGTCACCCCCTTGCTTGCAGCCCAAACTTCTATGTGCGCAGCGAGAAGTTCAATCTCATTGGCTTTGGTTTGGTCAGTGAACGATACAAGCATCCAATTTGGCTGGTTTGGGTACCAGCGTGCTAAGTCGAAACCACCGACGATCCCGACGCTGTCGAGATAAGCTAGACAGTCACGTGCGGTGCCTGGCAATTCAATGACAAATTCTTGGAAATGATGACTTGAGGCGTGAGGCATGCGAATGCCGTTAATCGAAGATAATTTTTGCTTGCCAAGTGCGCAGGCCGCCATATTTCGCACGGCCAAGTCGTGAAGACCTTCAGGGCCAAGGAGCGACATGTGCATAGCTCCCATCAGAGCGATGAGGGTTTCATTGGTGCAAATGTTAGACGTTGCCCGATGGCGACGAATATGTTGCTCACGAGTCGACAGGGTGAGGCAGTATGCTTCCTTACCATCGACATCAATGCTGCGACCGACAATCCGGCCGGGCATCAATCGAAGGTAGGGTTTACTGCAGGCGAAAATCCCGTAAATCGGACCGCCACCAGTAATTGGGCTTCCAAGCGGCTGACCTTCGCCGACGACGATATCTGCGCCGTAAGCACCTGGCGCCTCAACCAAACCGAGTGAAACTGGCTGAACAGCAACAATCAACGCCGTATGTTCGCCAATGATTTCTTTCAGCAACGGCAGACCACCATCGAGCACGCCGAGTGGGTTTGGTTGTTCAACGTAGACGCCACATGAACCCGCTGCTTCTTGTGCGGAGGAGAGGTTCACAGTACCATCGGAATTATGACGGAGCAATTTGATTTCGATTTCTGCACCTTGGCAGTAATTCTCCATGACCGACATTCGGTCGGGTGGGGTCAATTCCGAGACATAGACGGTGTTCTTCTGCGTTGCTTTTCTTGTGTGGACACGCACGCTGCAAGTGATCGCTTCGGCAGCGGCTGTGGAACCGTCATACAGAGAAAGATTGGCAATAGGTAGGCCGACTAGTTCTGAGATCAAGGTTTGGAATTCCCACATGGCTTGAAGCATGCCTTGACTGACTTCCGGCTGGTAAGGTGTGTACGAGGTAAGGAACTCACCACGTGTAATCAACTGGAACACTGCGGCGGGTACATAATTCCTGTACAGCCCAGCACCAAGGAAGGAAACCCGCTCACCAAGTGCTACGTTGGAGCCGAGCAAACGTCGGGCGTCTGCAATGATTTCTTCTTCTGATTGTGCATCTGGGAGAGGCAATGGCCCTTTCATGCGAACATCATCAGGAATATCGGCAAAGAGATCGTCCATTGAGGACATCCCCATACTAGCAAGCATTTCGGCCTCGCGGCCCAGATTCGGCAGTTGGTCGACCATAACAGTGCAACTCCCCTCGCGGGTGTAGTATAAACCGAGCGCGGAACGGTGATAATAATCGCCCTTTAGTCCTCTGGAACAATCACGCCGAATACCTCATGTCCTCGGCCACGATAGAGGCGCCATGGCGAGCGTGGCAATGGTGGTGTCCAATGCCTGTTCTCCCGACCCGAGGGTGCTTCGCAGTGCTAAGATTTTAGCCAATGCTGGGCACGATGTTACGGTCCATGCTTTTGATCGAAATCAGTCCTTTCCGATGAGTGAAGCGAGGAATGGTTTTCGAATCATGCGTTACCATCTTGGACCATTTTCTTACGGTGCCAAATTAGCAACACTGAGGGGACTTAGGAGGTTTGTCAGAACTGTGACTTCAACCCTCACGGCGAGCCCGCCCGATTGTGTGTATTGTCACGATGCAGATACGTTGGCAATTGGCGCGAAAATCGCATCGAAAACAAACACTAAACTTGTCTTTGATATGCACGATTTACATCACACGTGGGCTCTTATGGATAAACCTAATTCTTGGCTAAGGCGGTTTGCTGCACGTCAATTGGAGCGTAAATGCCTCTCCAGAGCACGTCTGGCTGACTTGGTAATCACAAGTTCTGGAATGAAAAAAGACGGAATGTATCGAGGGTTCAGAGAATACTTAGAGGACAATAATATTGCTTCCATTGTGGTGGAAAATCGTCCATACGTTCAGAATAATATCCTGAAAACCGCTGGAAAGGAGACATGGACTGTAGGCTATCTGGGTAGAGTAAGGGAAATTGAAACGTTTCAACTGCTTGTACAAGCCATCGAATCCATGCCGTCCAAGGAACGACCCAATCTGAAAGTTGCAGGAGATGGGACAGCTCTCGAGGCGGTGCATGAATACCTCCTTGAGGAGGCAAGTCGTCTTGGTATTCATCTCAGTCTCAGTTCAGCATTTGAAACTGAAGCACTACCAGAATTGATCCAAGATGTGGACGTCATGTTCGCAATGTACCCGCCACACCGTGGAAACATCATGCAAGGCGCCCTTCCCGTGAAAATGTTTGACGCTGCATCTTTTGGCGTCCCTACACTCGTCAATTCGGGTTGCCTCATGGGCGAGGTGTGCGAATTCGAATCGTTGGGTGCAGGGGCAAAATGGAACGATGTGGCTTCAATTGCTGAATGCCTACGGTCGCTCAAATCAGTGATTGTGAATCTTGATGACATCGGCCGAGACCAGCATGCTATGCTTCTTGAAGCCGTGGAAGCGATTCTGTGATCACAAGAAAGGTGGTCGCACAACAACCGCCTTGACCGATTTTCGTGGGCTTGCCACAACAAGCACCTCATCACCTTCGCTCACATTGGCGAGGTAGCCAATACCGATGCCTAGATTTTCCAGACTTGGAGCTGGTGCGCCGGAAGTCAAAGCGCCAATGCTGGTTCCATCAAGGAGGGTGACTGCTTTACCTGGTCGAGGAAGAGGTCCTTTCTCAGTGTAGCGGATGCCCCACCAACGGGCGTCGCTCTCGTCATGGCTGATGACTCGGTGCTTGCCAATAAAATCATGACTGATGTCAAGGCCAAACGGAACGTTTGTTTCCCACGAGTCACGCGATAAGAAGGAGGCATCATCAGCTTCTGCGAGCGGAGGCCAGCAGAAGTCGACGCCAGAAAGCAAGAACCCTTTCTCAAGACGTAAGGTGTCACGGGCACCTAGGCCAACAGGTACAGCTCCAGCCTCAATCAACGCTCGCCATAGGCGTGGTGCCTCTGCATTTGGAACGAAAATTTCGTACCCTGCTTCTCCTGTGTACCCTGTACCTTGGAGCCACCCAGAGACGCCGAGTTGATTTTCTGTAATTGCTTGCCACTTGAATCGGGCAACATGATTCGATTCCCCAAGTACACTGCTCAACAATGCTTTGGCATGGGGCCCTTGCAACGCCATGATGGATGTATCATCGGAAAGATTCTCCAGTTGAATCGAGCCATCTGTGGGAAGGTGTTCAGTGAACCATTTCCACATGACCTCGATCATCGAAGCATTGGGAACGCCAAGAATTTCATCATCCGAAACGACTGCAAAAATCATATCATCAATCAGAAAACCATCATGATCGAGAAAGTGAGTGTACGCACAACGTGGAGCATTAATCGCTGTGACCTTCTGCGTGGCAAGGCTCTCAAGCCAAGTTTTGACGTTCTGGCCACTAAATCGGAATGAACCCATGTGCGAAACATCGAACAAACCTGCAGTTGCTCTGGTCGCGAGGTGTTCTTGCTTGATGTTGGAATACCAAATGGGCAATTCGAATCCATGAAAATCGACAAGATTGGCATCAAGGGCAACATGCTCATCATACAATGCGGTCCTCACTGGTACGCCTTCGCTCATAGCGTTGGCAGTGCAACCAGCCCCATAAACTCAATCAAAAACCCTGCTCAGACATACCTTCAGAGTACGCCTTCAAAAGTCTCACAATATGCGAATTTAGATTCAGAATGCAAGGCATCCTGATAGACAAGCAGAGGCAACACCGGCGTTCCATCTGACCATTCGCCCATCGAACGAAGAAGGTCGCCATCGACCAAATGGTCGTAAGCCCAACTCTCAGTGATGTTATCGCCTTGGGTTCGTGCGAAGACCCAATCTGCTTGGGCGTCAATACGCCGATACACACCATAGTCGGCAAGGCGATCGTGCACTGAATCTGTTGGCAGATAGTGGGAGCCAACCAAACGTGGGAAGCCGTACAAATCGCTTTGCAATTCGATGTAGAGAACGTGCTGGTTCGGTAGCATATCGTAGACCTGTTGGTGATGTACGCTGTAGCATGCGTCAACAGTCATATCGTCAACACCTCGAGCGAGGTGGACCATAGCGTCTTCGGGCATTCTCGAAAAGTTGGGTTGAAGCATGACCTGATCTGGCCGAGTCCAACCTGATTCAATATCGACAAACAGTGTTTCATTGCCCCATCCACGTTCCATGGCCTCGTAGAGTTGAATAAACGTGTAAGCCCCACCAAGGCTGTGTCCACCAATCCACAAATGGCTTGGATCAATAGTGACATTGCCAAGAGCTGCATCTACCGATGGATGACGTGTCTCGTTAAGAGCGACATGTTGCACCATATCGAGTGCCGCCGCTATTGCCATGGCCCGATATTCATGGTGTGGGTAATTTGAGGCACCTTCAACATCGATGCCCGTTAGCCCTTCAGGTATAGGTGGGTCGATATGGGATGGATATTGGACAAAGGCTACGGCTATACCACGTGCGGAAAGGTGTTCAATCCAATCGGTGTACTCATCATAAACAGGGTAGCCCCATCCGTGGCTCAAAAGGGCCAACGGTATTCGATCCAATGGTAAGTCGGGGTACAACTCTGGCAAGGTTAGGTAGACTGAAAAGTCGATATCCTGTTCTTCCTTCAAAATAACTTCATCCACTTGTATCGGCATGTCATACGAATGGATGGTCATTGTCGTGTCGAACGGTCCAGGTTCGGCACCATACCCAATCCTTGGTGCGTCTGGTGGCGAAGGAGCAAGTCCAATCATAGCAGGAATTCCCGGCATCACTAACCATGCTGCAAAGAAAACAGCCATGAGGTGTGTTAGGCTTGTGAGCATCTTAGCCCTTGATTCTCGTTCTGGCAACCTTGGAAGTCCGCCAACGACGAAGAGGATGCTGAGCAGAATTATTCCATAGAATGTTGGGAGCAAGAGGAAAGCTCCTCGAAGGTAAAACACGTCGAGAAGGAAATACAGCATTGTGAATCCAGAAAATAATCCCCCAACAAATACAAGGGCGTAATTGAGGATTTCATTTTGTGGCTTGCCTCGAACTCGCGACTGCAGGGACACCATCGAGGCAAAGAAGAGCAGAAGTGCAAAAAACAACATCAAGGTAATTTGCTCCCGCAGCAACATCGTTGCTTGAAGCGCTCTGTAGGCGTGGGGCCAAATAGCATCGTTAACGTCTTTTCCGGTGAGCAGCAAAAAAAGTGGTTGGAGAACAGAAAGAAGGAAGCCTATGCCAAAAAGAGTCATACCTAAAGTTCGCTGAGAGACTTTAGGAGTCTGACCGGAATCTGCGCCTCCCTCCATAGTCTCAAAAAACACTCGTCTCTTCAAAAAAGGTCGTATGTGTTCCCACACCTCCCACATGGCAAGTTTCGTTCAGTAAGGTGTTTCTCTGGGAAGACCTTGTTCGATATCATTACCAATTCGTAGAACTTCATCGATGAAGGCATCGAGTGTTGATACGGTAATGCCTGGATTCGAAATCACGGATCGAATAACAACATCCTCGCCTATGTTGGAACGGCTCACCATGAAGTCAGCGTTTTGCATAATTCGCAATCGGAGTTCAGAATTCATTTCATTGAAGTCCATGTCCTTTCGAGGTACATACCGGAAGCATACATTCGTCCACTCTCGACTCGACATCATTTCTAATTGTGGATGATTGTCAATTCGTGTCTGTAGGTGGTCTGCAAGCGAGATGTAATTTTCAACGAGTGAAGCCCAACCAGCATCGCCGCATTCCCGCCAGGCCAGCCACAATTTCAAAGCATCATTACGACGGCCACATTGAAGGGAATAACGACCAAGATCGTAGTCTCTGCTGTTCTCATGAAACAGATAATGGGCCACATTTCCATGAGCGCAAACCTTCGCAAGGACCTCTGGTTGCTTCACCAAAAACGCGCTGCAAATCAAAGGAAGGCCCATCATTTTGTGTGGGTCCCAACAAACACTGTCTGCTAACTCTACGCCTTTCATGAGACTTGAAAGTTGATTGGAAAAGAGAGCTGAGCCACCCCATGCAGCATCAACGTGATGCCAAATACCTTCATCATGAGCGATTTGGCCAATCTCCATCAAGGAGTCAAAGGCGCCTCGAACGGTTGTTCCCGAAGTAGATACAACACAGAATGGAGTCAACCCTTCGTTTTTTGCTCGTCGAATTTCATCTCGTAATGCATCGGGTCGCATACGTCCGTCTTCATCCACTGGAATTTTGAACAAATTTTGATGGCCGATACCAATCACATTTGCAGACATGAGGACGGAGTAATGGGATTCTGCTGAGACAAAGGCAGCCATTTTGGTTCCGTCAATCCCTTTGTGGGTCGAGGAGGGAAACGCCACCTCACGAGCGCACAACATGCCTAGCATGTTGCCATTTGAACCACCCGTTGCCATTGTGCCTCCACCATCGGAGAAACCTACGAGTTCTCCCATTCGCTTGAGGATCGTCTGTTCGATCAGTGTCGCAAATGGAGCAAGTTCGTATGTGTACATCGAGGTGTTGGTCAGTGCGGTGATGACTTCACCTGCAAATCCAGTAGTATTGAGGCCACCCCAAAGCGGATTCATGAATTCTGCACGATTAGTTTTGACACTCTTACGTAGAAATTCATCTATATCGTCGAATACCGCTTCCGTCCCTCGGCCTTCAAGAGGAAGATGGATATCGGAGGTTTTAGAGAGTGAATCAGCAGGGACGTATTCAACTAATTTCCCTGGTTTCTGTCCGCTTTCGATGTATTGGAGGATGCGTTGACAGAGGCGGTCCACGAATTCATTGAGTTCCATCACAACGCCCCTGCGATGTTGGCATCGCGGCGGCTCTTAGAAGCCTGTGGTGTGAATTCATTGACAAAGGACTGCAAAGTTCATCCACTCCACGGGATTAATGTTCGACATGGGCAAGTACCGAGCCAAGATGCCCGGACCCGACTCGCCACCATGTCACAGTATTTTTGTTGGCCACAATCCTTCCTTGCATACTTGGGAAACCGGTCATTATTATGCAAATCCGTCGAATAGGTTTTGGAAATTACTTGGTGAAAGTGGAATAATAGATGGCGAGGATCCAAAATTGGACGATATCTTGGTCGATGACTTTGGGTTTGGGTTTTGTGATGTGATTGAAACCCCTGGAAATGATGCCAATACGATTTCTCGCCAGGAATTCAAAGGTAATGCGGCCTTATTCCTAAAACGAATAGAGAATTATGCACTCAGCATGAATGGCTCACTCAAGCGCATTTGCTTTGTCGGAAAGCGTCAGTGGAAACAACTCTTCACGCCGATCCTTGCACGTTGCGACCATGGCAAACAATCAAATGAACACAGGCCACGAAACTGGCCAGTTTCCCTCATTGGTGTAGATGTGTGGATTTTGCCCTCCCCCTCAGGACGGGCCGTACTGTCAAACGAGGAAAGGGGCGCTCCCTATCGTGATTTAGCTTCCGAAATCGATGACATTTGAGGCAATTCCTGGAGTGAGTTCGGGGTCTATGAACTCCATGCAACTTGCATATTTTACGAGTAATATTGAATAATGAGTGATAAGAGCGCCAGCTATGCTTGGAATGGTAGGCGACAAATGGCTCGAGAGACTGCATCAACACGTAGCGAAAGATTTGCGAACAAAAGGTTGGTCTCAGAACGAGATTGCAGATTTACTTGGCTCGACACAGAGCACGATTTCACGACAAATGCAGAAGACCATTCGGGAACTTGGAGCTACTGCGGATGAAGCTACAATCGACAGTTGGGGTAATGAACTCTCACAAGCCCTGTCCTCTATGGGGCCTGGTACACAAGTCGTTCGCCAAAGGTTCATCGTGGAATTTCAGTTTACAGGTAACCACACACTCCGTTTTGACAAAACACTTACTGGGCTTGATCTCGATGCTGGACAAGAACAACGCGCCCTCTTGCGAAGGCTCGAATGGGCGGCAAGCCGCCTCGATGCCAAGCGGATTGGGCACGTCATTCCCGCTGTTGGATTGAACATAGCCTCCTGCATTAAGGGAGCTTTCCAAACGGAGGAAGTCGCCGCATTCCCTGGACGCATCACGCTTGTTGATGGTTCCCTCCGCCACCATGAAACGCCGGCTTTTGGCACCTCGAAGCATCTCGCTGAATTCCTGCTAGCGGCCCATGCACAAGATGAGTCAAAGGTCGCAGCAATGAACATCTTACCGCCTTTGCTGGAAAACGGTGTCGATGTTCAGCGAATTGAAGAAGCGTGTGCGCAACTCGGGTACTCGTTCGGCAAAGCCCCAAAAGGGAAACTTGAGGCAAAAAGTTCGAAGCACGACGTTCTTCTGGACGAGGGTGCCTTCGGTTGGGAGCCAGCCTTGTATATTCTTGCGCACAATCCATTGGAATTGATCGATCGCACTCACCAAATTGCAGCCGTTCTGCCGGGGGCGAGCGCATGAATCTGAAAACCATGCTCCTCATGATAATCGTCATGGCAGCGCCACTGAGCGGCTGTATCGAATCTACCTCAGAAGAGGGCGAGTGTGTTGTCCTTGCTGCAGGCCATGAGGACGACGGAACTCTACGAATCCTCACTTACGATATTACCGCCCTGTCGGATGAAGTTCTCGACGAATTTACAAATCAAACTGGAATCCCTGTCGAAATGACCAAAGTTGACGATGCTGGTGGAATCCTTGACCAAATGATGCTAACAAAACAAGCACAACAAACCGATTTGATGATCGGACTCGACAATACCTACCTCCCAACAGCCATTGACAACTGTCTCCTTCAGCCGCATACGGCCAGCATAGACAATATCTCTGAGAAGGCCTCAGGATTTTATGATGGACCTCTCGCCGTTCCCTTTGACCAAGGAGATGTGTGTTTGAACTATGATGAAGATGCGATAAGTGAGGCAAACATGACGGTGCCCACGCACCTTGCTAACCTCGCCGAAGAAGAATGGAAAGGCAAAATCGCTTTCCCCTCACCCGTCACTTCATCCCCAGGAAGAGCGTTCTTGGTAGCCACCATGGAATACTTTGAACCTGAAACAAATGGTGATGCTATGGGATGGTGGTCATCGATGATGGATAACGATGCAATCATAACTTCAGGTTGGACTGAAGCCTATGAAACACATTACACCGGAGGGTATGGTGAATACACTGAAGGCCACATTGGTGATGCTTGGATGACCGTTTCGTATTGTCATTCTCCAGGCGTTGAAGCCTATTACTCAGGCAATTACACGCATTCAACATCACTGATGATCGACCACGCAAACTTCCACCAAATCGAATACACTGGCATCATCAACGGTGCTGCTCAAGTAGAAGGTGCTGAACTCTTCATCGAGTACTTGTTGTCGCCAGAAGTTAATGCCAACATGCCAGAAAACAACCTCATGTATTCCGTTCTTGAAGGGTATGACCTCCCTGAAACTGACGGATACCGCCACCATGCAGATGTCCCTGACACAGTGACCACAATGACATACCAAGAAATCCAGTCAAATATGGAACAGTGGCTTGAAGACTGGAAATCCACGACTCAACAGGCTTGAGGGGAAACCCTGAGATGGCCCGAACAAGCGAAACTGTTGCCAGAGCCTTCATCGTCCTAGGCTACATTACGCTTTCAGGGCTGCCCTTTGTCTACGCCCTTGGGCGATTGCAATCGGTGACCGGGCAGAACCCAATCGACGCAATTGTTCACTTTCCTCACGCCTATGGAGCTGTCGATGCGCTCAAGTTCACTGTTCTAGAGGCAAGTGTATCTGCTGCACTCACTGTCCTCATCGGATTACCAATTGCTTGGAACTTAGGCCGATACAAATGGCGAAGTGCTTCGATGCTACGAGCCATATTTTCTGTTCCCTTTGTCATGCCTGCAATCGTCGTAGCCATGGGTTTTCTCCTGCTCATCGACCAACAAAGTTTCCTTTTTGCTAGCGGGCTTGATCTAAGAACTGAAACTGGTTTTGTGGGATCATTTGCAGAAAGGACCGGATGGGCGCATCCAGGACACTTCCTTGTGCTTGTTGTTGCTCACGCCTGGTTCAATCTCTCACTCATGATTCGATTCGTTGAACCTACATTAGCACGTTTGGACCCTGCGTGGGAGGAGCAAATGAGTTTACTTGGACAGGGCCGTACAAGATGGGGGCGAGTTCGTCACTTGTGGTGGCCCGTGATTGGACCTGCTGTACTCTGTGCAGCATCCTTGAGTTTTCTTTTCTCCTTCACATCCTTTGCCTTGGTGAAATGGTTGACGCCATTCAATAACACCCTTGAATCTTTGATGGCTTCATACGGTGGATCAGCGGGAATTCATAACTATCGGGTGGATACAAGCGAAATTGTGCTTTCATCTTCGATTGTGCAATTCATCATTCTCCTGGGAGCCCTGTACCTTACTTCTGCCCTGCAACGCCGACACTCATCCAGATTTGCATTGGTTTCTGAACACAAGTCAAGGACAAGCCGTGGGCCTCCGCCAATTGGAGCAAGGATAACGGTCTATGCCGGACTTGTGTTCGCCATTTCACCAATGTTGGCAGCGCTGAGTGCATCGTTCAGAGTCCGTGAATCCACTTCGGGTGGCACCTCATACGGGTGGAGCATGGCAGGTTGGAGTTCAGCATGGTCGGGGGATCTTTCAACCCTGAGCATCGTTGACGCCTTGACGAATTCCCTTCTGTTTGCATTTGCGACTCTAGCCATAGCCCTGCCCGTGGGGTGGTTGTTGGCCTCAACCATTCGAGCGCTGGAAATTAACAATCATCCGCATTACGCTAGAGCGTTGGATGTTGCTACACTTCTCCCGCTTGCCATTTCTGCTGTGATGGTTGGATTAGGCATCCTGTTAGGTGTTTTGAAAACAATGCCTTCGCTCTTCCAATGGGATTACCTTCCAGTCGTCCCCCATGTGATACTGACAGTACCATTTGTGGTGAGGATCATGTTACCGGCTATGCGCTCAGTTGAACCAAAGTGGAAAGAACAGGCTCAAATCTTGGGATTGAACCCAATGAGAACCTGGTACCATGGGTATTTCTCCTTTGTACGTGGGCCAGCGGTTGTTGCATCATCACTCACCATGGCATTTTCCCTTGGAGAATTTGGGGCATCCTGGCTTTTGGTTCGGGCTGGTTCCTGGGACACGCTGTCAGTCCTGGTTGATACGTTGATGTCAAGACCTAAATTCGATCCACTCGTTCAACCGACTGCAATGGCTGCTGCTACAGTGTTGATGCTGCTCACTTTCGTGCTTTTCTTTATTGCAGAGCGATTCAGACCGGAAGGCGATGGAGGAGGTTTTTAGATGAATAATAAAGTGATTGTCAACATCAACGAACTGAAAAAATCATTCGATAATGCAGTGGTTTTCGAGGGCTTGAATCTTGAGATTGAGGCAAATGAAATCGTTGCTATTCTCGGACCGAGTGGCTGTGGAAAGTCGACGCTACTCAGGTGCATTGTCGGTCTTGAAAAGTTCGATAGGGGTGAACTTCTTTTTGCCCATGAAAAGGGTAAGGAGCACGTTGGCTACCTCTTTCAGCAACCAATTCTTTATCCACACTTGAATGTCGAAGCGAACATCGCTCTAGGGTTCAAGAAGAAGCACAACCGAAGTGTTCGACGCAGGATTATTTCTGCAGAACTTGATTCGGTGAACATGGGTGGATTTGAGCGAAGAAAGGTTGAAGATCTTTCCGGAGGAGAAGCGCAACGCGTCGCCTTGGTCCGAGCTATGTTGGGCCAACCAGAACTTTTACTCCTCGATGAACCATTTTCAGCCCTTGATTTGAAAACTCGAAGAGCCATTACAATCCAAACAAGAGCGTGGCTAAAGCAAAAAAGGACCGCAGCCATTCATGTCACGCATGATCCCGAGGAAGCCTCTTTGATTGCTGACCGAGTCCTGTCTTGGGACGATTTAGTTGGGCCATACGAAGAAGAGTGACGCTGCTCAAATCAAAGCGATGATAGGTTCTGATTGGATTAACTTTACACATGAACCAAAAAAGCACGGTCATCATGGGCAATTGGGGTCGACAACCTTGGAGAGTTTGGAAATCCCATTGGAATAATCGTACAAGTCTAGGGAACAGAAGACTAAGTTTGGCTATCATGGTCATGTTTACTTTCCTTGCAGCAGTGCCATATTTCGCAACAAACCGATTGTCTGACCTCGTTGATCGGCGAGCATTCAGTCCAGAGACTGCGTTTGATCTGAACCTACCATTTGTAGCATGGTTGGTAATCCCATATATCTCCCTCTACCTGTATTACCCTGCAGTTGCTTTGTTGGGGAACAAAAGCGATACGATGTGGAGACAGAACATCATCTTTACACAGATTATGATAATTACCAGTTGGATGGCCTTTGCCATCTTCATTGCGTTCCCGGTAGAAATTGACTTACGGCACCTCATACCGGACTTGGAAGGCACTGGCTGGGAAGGTTGGTTTGCATTGGTTCATGGTGTCGACAAACCATGGAACGCTTGGCCGTCACTTCACGTTGTTCAATCAACTCAAATCGTCTTAGTCTTGAGGTATTGGTACCCATCGGACACTCGAAAGGTGTGGTTGCTTCAAGCAACGCTAATCATTTGTTGGGCTCTCTTGGTCATTTCAACGTTAAGCATCAAACAACATTACGCGTGGGATGCAGTGACTGCACTTATCTTCACCTGGGTCACATGGCAATATTGGATGAGGCCTGCTCTAGACAAGGTTGCAACAGAAGAATACATCGAAGCCTTTGACCAATCGATGGCTGCTTAATCATCCAAACACGGTGCTTACAAGGGCTGGATTTGTCAGGTACAGGGTCAGGCAGATTCCTGCCATAATCATCATCCACGAACCAATCATCTTGATCATGCCTGTGGAACGACGAAGGAAATTGATCATGACTTGGCGACCCATACCGACCATCACTGTGACAAACACCATCAAGAAAAGCAGACCAATCATTAATCCGCCGATACCAACACCTGTAGCGACCTTACCTAGCGTGCTCAAGTACAGAACAAAGGGAAGAACTGCCGCTGCTGTGCAATCAATGGAGGCTGCAGCATAGCCGATACCGTAGAGGTACATGTTTCGACGAGGGGTGAAGGTCTCATCTGCCTCCGTTGTGCTGTACTTGCGCACAAATTTGTCGACAAAACCCATCACATGGGATGTGATTCCGAGCAGCATCATCGAGCCAAGCACAATCAGCAAAAGAGCGATGAAGATGGCAATGTAGTGAACTGCTCCTGATGCCGTGAATGCTTCACCCATAACAATAGCGACGATTCCAATTACTCCGAAGAACGTCCACATTCCGACACCTGATAACAATCCAATAACCCATGAATTTGGCATTCCGTTTTTCAGTTTGCCAGCGGCAATCATTTCGTCTTCTCGAGCACCGAGTGAAAGGTAGTACGAGATGAATCCAGGGAGGACAGGGAACGCACAAGGTGAGAAATAAACGAGGATTGACAACACCATGCCGAGGACAAAGACTGCTACATATGAGGTGTCGGGCTCTTCCCAAGCAATTCGGCTCGCCATTGTGTCTTGAATGTCCCCCTCTAAGGCATTCTGGAGCATGCTATCGAATTTGCTCCATCCATCAGAGGGGGTGCCGGTGGCTTCCCTTGCAATGATGTAGCCTTCCTCATCAAGAACCATGACAACAGGGATTTGACCACTCCCTCCGGTGGTGAATAAACGCACAGGATCAGTTACAGAACCGTCCTCAAGGATGGCAGAAGTTGTGGAGCCGAGACCAGTCGGATAAGCCGGCACGTGGTAAGCCCCTGAGGTCTCGTTGAGATAATCAAGGGTTTCACTGTACCATGCACCATAACCAAAAATCTTCAGTGTTTTACCAGAAGCATTTGCTTGAGCTTGCCAAGCGTCCATTTCTTTCTCAATATGCTCTTGAACAGCGTGACAATTACTACAGTCATGGGCCATGAAATCAAGGATGATGATTGACCCGCGATGATCATCAAGACTGATCCAACCGGTATCGTTGGCCACGGTCGATTCAATGCCAGTGCGGTTCAGTGATTCAAACACCATGTTGGGAATTGGTGCAGGGTCGGCATCAGAAGCAAACACCTCATCCATGCTATCGAACATGGAAAGGGCTGCAAAAGAAATGGTCACAAACATCAGGGCTGCGATTCCAAACGCCTTCCAGGTTTCGCCTTGTTTGAAGACCCCAACATCCGCTTGTTTCAGCGTCCCAACAATTCCACCGGGTATGCCTTTGAGCCAACCAAGTGCGGAAGACACGGCGCTCATACACCAATGAACCCACATTGGCTCTTCAACCTAGCGGGGTGATGGTTAGGGATGAGGGAGTCAAAATAAATTCAAAAAAAGCACCATTCGAGTTGGTGGGCTCGGCCGGAATTGAACCGGCGTCGATGAACAAATCAAATCAAACAACATTGTTCATGACTGGAACAATTCCGCCTCGATTTACATTGGTGGGCTCGGCCGGAATTGAACCGGCGATCTTCGCCATGTGAAGGCGACGTCATAACCCCTAGACCACGAGCCCTAAGGTAGTCTGGCCTAAAGCACCGATGATATAAGCCTCGCCGTTCCACTTCTCTGCTGGGTTCAGCGGTGTTCGTTAAGGTGGACGATGCCCACTTCCAGTCGCTCATGTGTAGGGTGGACTTCGACGAGAAGAACTGGCACTTCCAAGACATCTGCGAGGTCCTCCGCAAGTGAAAGCGGCAATTCGATACGCTCAGACGGTGCATCATATCGAATCCAGCCTTGGGCGACTCCAAGCTCCTCTTGAAGCTCATTGAGGTCATCGGTCGCATCGTCGAGTGAAGTAGGAATCGCTCCAAAGAGAATCGTATCGTCTTGGCTCAGAACTTCGTATGCGCGTAGTGTTGCTTCACCTCTGCGTCTAAACCTCGCACGCAATTGGCCTGCATCCTTATATCGCGCCGAGCAAAACTTGAGATGAAAATCGAGGTTATGCGATGCTTCTTTCAATCTCAATGCAAGGGCAGCAGAACCCTCTGCTGCTGCGGTAATTCCGCCGCTAAGATTGAATCCGCGAACATCCATGTTCTCTTGATTCCCGACCGTGATTTCGAGTTCATTAAGATTGAGAAACGATACGGGCGAAGTGTGTAGTTGGTTGAGAAGGGCGAATAACTGAACCTCTTTGTCGGGTTCACATGGTAGTTCAACACCGACTTTGATTCCTGCATCAACACATGCTTGCATGACTTCCCTGTATTTCGTGACGGTTCCATCAAGCAAGTGAAATCGTATTTCATCAAGCCCCGCCCCACCAAAGTCTGCAGCTCGTTCCGCAGCAAAGGGGATGGATGTGTAAAGGTGGATATGATGTTCTGGCCCGAAGGCTGCCTTGAGTTGCTTGACTGCTTCGAGGGACCGCTCCATATCGAGCATCGGATCACCGCCAGTGATTCCTGTTCCCGTAGCACGCATTGCGCGTCCTTCCTCAATGACATCCTCCCAAGTAGAACATCGTCGTTCATTTGCGAACATATCAGGTGACTCTCTGCGGTTGTCAGAAAGAGGGCAATAATCACATCCCCAGTGGCACTTTCCAGTGACAAAAAGAACGAGTTTGCTGCCTAATTGACACTGCACACAACCTTCTGCTTCTCCTTCCTCAGCAGGGAGGATTTCGGTTGCCATTTGCAATGATGTAGGCACGGAACTCAACTCGTCGTGTTGACTGTTTGGTTTGAAGCGTTCGCTATTCTTACTCGGCGACACTGCGTTCTGCTTCGCTGAGCAGCCAACGATGGAACCTACGGTCAAGTGTCAACTCCGGGTGGAAGGTCAAGGCCATCCTTTTCCCATCAAGAACGCCAACAGCTTCATCGCCCAGCATCGCAACAATCGCACATTCAACTTCAGAGGTCTCGAATCGAGGTGCTCGGATGAATACGCCATGGTAGCCATCCGAGACTGTCAAGGCTGCAGTCGGAGCAACAGGGAGTGGGCGATGGTTGAACTCGTCTGCTTGACCTATATGTTGCCCAATTGTACTTGCACTCGGTATCTCAATCAGAACATCTACATTCGCTTCAAAGGATTGTCGTTGTCGCCCCCAAGCATTTCTAGAGATAGGTGCTTGAATGAATGGTAAGTGCTCAAGGCCCGGTGCCGCTAAAAGAATCGCACCTGCGCATGTTCCTAGGACTGGACGGTCTTGATTTGAATTCATCCAAGCAAAAAGCGCAGGAAGCAAGGCTTCACTCTCACTCGCCTTGCGCATTGTTGTGGATTCCCCACCTGGTAGAACAAGGCCATCAAGGCTCGAGTCGACCTGATCGCCACGGCGTAATTCAACGACCTCGACATCAACACCGAGTTCGACAGCTGCACCATGGAGCGCCTCAATGTGCTCGTGACGGGCACCTTGCAACATTGCAAGACCGATGCGCACCATGCCGTGTCCAAGTGACCCCATCCTATGAGGTCGACGGATTCGTTGGTCCACGCATCGAGTCTGTGAAATTCAAAATCATGAATGTGTGGTGTTGAAGAACCTCCATGCAGTGCGCCATTCAATGGGCTACGATGATTGCTTCCTTGTCCCGGGGCCGGTTCGCATGGGCCAGCCTTGTCTTGATGCGATGGGGACCCCTGTGATGACGGCGCGTGGCACTGAATTTCGTGACGTGATGGCCAAATTGAATTCTGGGCTACGTTCAGCCTTCAATTTGTCACCTTCCTCCTCAGATAGAAAAACAGAATCTTGGACTGGGGAAGACGGATACAAAGTTGTCGTTGTATCTGGAAGCGGTACTGCTGCCATGGAGATGGTGATTGCGAACAGATTCCGAAGAAATGATTTGGTTCTCGTCCCTACAAATGGGAAATTTGGTGAAAGAGTTGCTGAAATCTGTGATCGCTTCTGCAATGTGAAGCACCTCAAAGGTGAATGGGGCCGGGCTTTTGATCTCGGTGAACTTGAGCGGCAATTGGAACGAAAATGCTACGAAGCGGTATTGATTTGCCACAATGAGACCAGTTCAGGAATCACGCAGGATGCAGAGGCCATCGCAGAGATGTGCGCCCGCCATGAAACAGCATTCATTCTCGATGGAATTACCTCTGTCGGTGGCATGCCTGTTCACCCCGCCGATTGGCATGCGGAAGCCGTTGTCGTTGGAGCGCAAAAGTGCACTGCGGGACCATCAGGTATTGCTGCTATAGCCATCAACGAGCATTATGTTGAACGTGTAAAAGCAATCCGTGAACAAGGAGATTCAAACCCAACCTACTACCTCGACCTCATGTCAGCATTGAAGAAAGGAAACGATGACCAAACCCCTTGGACCCCTGCAATCAACCTCGCAATGGGTTGGGGGGCTGCACTTGAAGTACTGAAAGAGGAAACGAACGAGGAACGGTGGAACAGGTGTGCGCACATGGCACACGGGGTGAGAAATCTATTTTTGGACCTTGGATTTGAGTTATTGGCCGATCCTTCGGGGCGAAGCGCTTCAGTTACAGCGATTATGTACCCTGATGGAATCGATGACACGTGGAGAACGCGCCTCAAAGAGGAATTTGATACACAAGTCATTGGTGCACAGGATCACCTCAAGGGCAAGATGTTCAGAGTTGGTTCAATGGGTGAAACTCCTGTGAGTGAGATGGTTGAGGGATGTAAACGTATGATTGCATGCTTCAAAGCGTGTGGACATAACCTTCCTGAGATCGATGTGGACTCATATTTCTGAGGTAGAATCATGAATCGTGCCATCGTTCTGGGTCGTTTTCAACCCTTCCACAATGGTCATGCATACCTTGTGAAGCAAGCCGCATTGGTCCATCCGAACCAACCAGTGATGGTCGCCATAGGCTCGGCTAACAAGGAGTGGGAACCCAATAACCCGTGGTCTGCTGAAGAGCGAGCTGCTATGATTTCGGCTTGGGCTGAATCAGAGCAAATTGAAATCGAAACGTGTTCCATTGAAGATATCAATGACCCACCGAATTGGGTAGCACACGCACGAATATCTCACGGAGAAGGCACCTTAGTCACCTCGGATGAGGCGACATCAATATTGTACAAAGACGATTCATTTCCGGTTCATGAGTTGCCATTGAGTGAACGCGAACGCCTCGAAGGATGGCGGGTGCGACAAACTGCAAAGATGCTCTCAACTGTCTATGATGACGAGGCGGTACGTGAAGTGTTGAACACGAGCGTACCTGAAGCAGTAGTCGATTGGTTGATTTCCAGTGATGCATTGTTTCGACTTTCCACCTTCGAAACAGGCGTTCATGCAGGTTGATTATTTTCTGAAGAGTTTCTTCTTGACGTCTTTCTTGACCTGTTCTTTGACGACTTCTCTTACCTTTGCCTCGGCTTTTGCTTTGACAGCATCCGAAAGTTGAGAGGCTTTTTTCTTCGCCGCTTCTTTGAGTGGTTTTGTTGCTTCATCGACAACATTCCGTTTGATGGCTCCAGCTGCTTCTTTTGTTGCTGTCTTTGCTGCTTTTCCAGCAGCGTTGCTTGCTTTGCTTGCTACCTTACCTGCAAACTTCTTGACCATGGGGGGCTGTCAGTGCTTCAACACAAGAACGTTTGGCCGTTAATCCTCAGAAGCGACAACGACACGAGCGGCTGTTAATACGCGTTGTTTGTACATGTAGCCTGCTTCTAAAACATCAACGACGTGACCAGCAGCAAAAGTATCTGATGCAGGGATGGTCGTGATGGCTTCCATTTTGGCAGGGTCAAATTTTTGCCCCTTTGCGTCTATGGCAACAACTCCGTCCGCTTGGAGTTCGTGCCACATCTTGTTTCGAGTGAGACGAAGACCTTGAGCCATAGGACCCTCATCTTCCTCCCCAACATTGGCGAGTGCTCGATCAACATCACCAAGCACAGTAAGCATTCGACGTGCTAGCCCCATGCCACTGTATTGGATCAAATCTGCCTTTTCAGCCATGAGTCTTTTGCGAACATTTTGAATCTCAGCATCCTTGTAAGCGATTTCATTTTCTGCCTTTTCTGCGCGCTCAAGGGCGACTTCCAACGGATCCTGAATCTCGACTTCAGCCTCCTCGCCAACATCCATTGTTTCCATTCCTTCTTCGATGACGGGCACCTCGTCATCGACGTCATCGTCTTCGCTCATGATTTCGCGGTGAAGGAAGTGGTCTTTGAACCCCTCGTTCAAGGTTTGAGGAACTCGCTTAGGTTCCACACCCCATGACCCCACTCTGCAGCTCTCAAATGTTCACGACCAACAATACCTACGAGTCGGTCCTCACTGGTCCAACGATTTACTGTGTAGACCATTGTGCGACTTGCACGGTGATGTGCCTCATAGGTAGGCATAATTTTCGGGTCCTCTTTTTCATCGAGCGTTTCACCGAGTTCTTTCCTTCGCTCCATCCAATCAAAGCAAACTGCATCCGCAAATTCGTCTTCTGCAATGCCAGTAAGTTTCGCGCATACTTCATGCCAAGTTGTTTCACTGTACAATGCATCGACATGAGGAACCTGTTCATTCAATGCTACGTCAAGATAGAGAAAAGCTCGACCTTCCCAGACTTCCCATGACCCGACGCTGGCGTATTTCATAAGGTGAAGAAGACCTTCTGCACCCTCCTTTAGATCACGAAAAGCCTCGATCAGAGGGGTTTCTGGTTCCATAGTGCACGAATCCATCCAATCGAGAAGTTCGGCCTCGCCATCGATGTCGAAGTTGCGTTTGAGGCGAGGATCGCCATCAGGACGCTGGTTTCGAAATGTGCCCTTTTCCATGCCGGTATACAACTCATGCCATGTGCAATCCAAAAGAGATCGGAGTGATGGCTCATCGACGAGGAGCACCACCAATTCAAGGCCCATGGAGCAAGCCTAGCGCCCGACCCGTTTGATGGCATCGGCCAAATAGGCACCAACAGGAGACCCTACACGTTGGATACTCTGGAAGGGAAGGATAACTTTGCGCCTAATTTAGAGCAAATGAAAGTACACCGCACTGAGGAACACTTCAACAGCATTGAAGAATGCGGGCCGCGCCGTTGATTACGGAGGGTTTTGTCGTGGCCACGATTAAGGAGCAAATCGAATTGATTCGCGCTGAGATTGACAAGACCCAAAAAAACAAAGCAACAAACGCCCACATTGGTAAACTGAAGGCAAAAATCGCTCAGTTGAAAATCAAGGAAGAGAAGGCACATGCGCACTCAAAAGCAAGTGGTGGCGGCAAGGGATTCGAAATCAAAAAATCAGGTGATGCCACCGTGGCATTGGTTGGTTTCCCATCCGTGGGTAAATCGACACTCATTTCGAAGGTAACTGACGCCCATTCCGAGGCGGCGGGATATGCGTTCACAACCTTAACCTGCATTCCCGGGGTCATGGAACACCGAGGTGCGAAAATTCAGATCCTCGATTTACCTGGACTCATCAAGGGGGCCGCAGAAGGAAAGGGTCGCGGTCGAGAGATTCTCAACGTTATCCGCAGTGCAGATATGGTGTTGTATATCGTTGATCCGTTTCAAGATGCACACTTTAACGTCCTTCATCGAGAGCTACACAATGCAGGTTTACGCCTTAATGAAACCCGACCGCCAGTGTTCATCAAGCGAACAGAGCGTGGCGGCATTGACGTAAGAACAACCGTTGAACAAACCCACCTCAGCAATGAGGAAATGGGTGATATCATCAGATCGTTTGGATTCACCTCTGCCATTGTGACACTTAGAAACGATACCACCGCTGAACAAATCGTTGACTGCTTGGCGCAAAACCGGATTTATGAAAAAGCTGTTATTGCCATCAATAAAATTGACATCGCTTCAGAAGAGGAAATCGTCAATGCCCGTTCAAATCTTCCTCAAGATTGGCCAGTCATGCGAATCTCAGCGTTCAAAGACATCGGACTGGATGAACTCAAGGACTTCATCTATGACAATCTCGGTTTTATGCGGGTGTTTTTGAAGCCTCAAGGACAAGAGGCTGACCTTGAAGAACCTCTAATCGTCAAAGATGATTCCACGGTCGAGCACATCTGCAACAAACTGCACCGCGACTTTGTTCGCAAGTTCCGTTATGCACGTGTCAAAGGTCCAAGCGCAAAATTCGATTGGCAACGGGTTGGATTGGACCACCTGTTGAAGGATGGCGATTTGCTCACGGTTGTCGTCAAGCGTTGAGGTTTAATCCCAAATACCCATGTCCATACGGGCATCTTCTGTGGCGTGAATTTTAGGATCCCAGCGCGGTGACCAAACAAGATTGATGTGAACCGAATCTAAACCGTTAGTCAAGAGTGCTGCACGGTGAGCTGCCGCCATAATCTCGGGCGCTGCTGGACACCCGGGGGAAGTCAGCGTGAGATCGATTTCCGCATGTGTCCCGTCATCTTTTGACTCGAATCTCACATCATAGACCAAACCAAGTTCCACAATGGACAGTTCCAATTCAGGATCTTCGACTTCGTCCAGGTGGTTCATCACGTCTTGCTTTTCGACCATCTATTCCACCAACCCTCGTATCTCTACCATAACCTTATCGAACATATTCCTGAACCCATTCGAACGGCTTGGAGAAAGCGAATTGAGAATACCCATTTCTTGGGCAAATTCTGGAGAAAGTAACAACGCTTGAGCCGGAGCGCTGCCGTTAATTGCTATGGTTAAGATTCCCATCAGCCCTTGAACGAGTTGTGCATCAGCGCCACCGGCCATCAGCACTTTGCCATCATCGAGGCGGACCTGAACGTGTGCCTCAGATTGACAGCCGAGAATACGGCTTGTATCCGACCAATCTTCTGCTGGGAACGCAACGACTTCGTCTGCCATCTCGAACACCATTTCAAGGCGTTCCATTTGGTCCTCAACTTCTCGAAATTCCTCAATCAATTCCAACAATTGGACAGGGTATGTCATGCAAACCGCTCCAATATTTTCTTGACCTGGGCAATGAATAATTCTGCTTCTTCCATTGTATTGTAAAGATAGAATGAGGCTCGAACGGTACCTGAAATCCCTAATCGATGGAGGAGCGGTTGAGCGCAATGATGACCAGTGCGAACAGCAAAGCCTCTCGCATCGAGGAGACGAGCAAGATCTTCGCTATGCAATGTCGGATGCAAAAACGAAACAACTGCGCTGTCTGAGTCATCATGCCGTCCGTACACCGACATACCGAGGGTACGTAATTGTGCAGCAGTGTAGCGAGCTATTTCGAGCATACGCTTGTGCTCATGTTTGAGATCAAGAGATTCCATCCACCCAAAGGCAGCGTCCCAGCCAATAGCTTCAGCGATTCTAGGCGTACCTGCTTCGAATTTGTGTTCATTCGTCTGGTATGTTGAACCCTCAATAGTGACGGTTTCAATCATATCACCGCCGCCCATAAACGGCTGCATTTCTTCAAATGCTTCTGGTCGCACCAACAGGGCACCGATGCCAGTTGGCCCGCACATCTTATGTGCAGAAAAGGCCATGAAGTCAGCGCCAAAAGCGTCGAAGTCAATTCGGTCGTGTGGTACTCCTTGAGCAGCATCAATCAATACTTTTGACCCAGATTGATGTGCTAATTTGATGATTCTTTCAAGTGGATTACGCACACCCAAGACGTTCGAGGTGTGAACGACACAAACAAGTTTAGCACCTTCAAGAGAGGCTTCGTAAACTTCCATGTCAAGCGTGAAGTCATCCAACACTGGAACATAACGAACTTCTACGCCGCGCTCGTTGGCAAGCATTTGCCAAGGCACAATGTCTGAGTGGTGTTCCATCTCGGTCAGAACAATGGCATCGCCTTTTTCCAAATTCGCTCTGCCCCAAGCATGTGCGACGAGATTAATCGCTTCAGTGGTGCCACTCGTCAAGATTGCACGCTCAGCATTAAACCACGATTTCAGTCGATTCCTACAACCCTCGTAGCCATCGGTTGCTTCACCGGCTAAAGTGTGAACAGAGCGGTGAACATTGGCGTTTGATTGGGTGTAGTAATCGTTCATGGCATCGATGACCACTTGCGGTTTTTGCGTGGTTGCAGCATTGTCCAAGTAGACCAACGGGTGACCGTGAACGGTGCGTTGTAAAATGGGGAAGTCATCTCGAATCGCCATGAAATCACCTTTTGAGTTCGCATTCCAAATGGACGGTTAGCCGAGTTCGCATTTGCTCGGTCAAAGATTCATTTTTCAAGTTGGAAAAAGCATCAATTAGGAATCCATTGACAATCATTGATTCTGATTCTTCAGGGCTTAGTCCCCTTGACATCAGATAGTGAAGTTGTGCTGGATCGATTGGGGCACTTGCTGCCCCGTGTGCGGCAGAGACATCATCGGCGAGGACTTCCAACTCAGGAATTGCTTCAGCGCGAGCTTTTTCGGAAAGCAGCAGATTGCGGAACACTTGACCGGCATCCGTGCCATCAGCCCCTTCGGCGATGGTGAGCAATCCTGTTGCCACAAAGTGGCTGCTACCAGCGCAGGCTGCATTGGTGACCAAATCTGAATTCGTGTGTCCGTGAAGGTGATGGATCTCAATGTGATGGTCGTCATGACGTGCACCTTGGCCGTGCGCAGTCACTGATTGACGAATGGAAGATCCCGTGCCGTTGAGTGTGCATCGTAGATCGGATTTGCAGTTGAACCCACCAACGGAGAGCGTCGCATGGTCAAAGGACGCATCTCGTTCGAGAATCCAGTCATCGCATCGCAGGAGTTTTGTGGTTTGGTCAAGTTCATTGATAAAACCAAATCCAAAGTTAGCATTGGGGTGAATTTTTCCAGACAAATGAAGCCCGCACCAACCGGCATCGCCAGAGAGATGGAAAAGAACGGTGACGTCGCCTTTGATATCGAGGTCGAGGTGACCAACAGCGACATGACCGCTCGCTCGGGCTTTGATGTGGATTGTTTCACCGGTTCCATTTACACCCAAACGGGATGATGAGCCTCCTGCTTCTTCTAAAAAAGCACGGGCAATTTCAGAAGAATCACTATTCCGAGTCAGTGAAGACAACTCGATACCTTCAACCTCGAAGGAAACTGAATCAGCTTGTGGAAGTTCTTCAGGCTTCGTGGGGTGGATTCGATGCCAGGGGGTATACCGCCACAAATGAGCCGAACGTGGAGGGACTGCCATTTGCAGGTAGTTCATCCAATCGAACCCTCCATTTCCAACTCTAAGAGTTTGTTAAGTTCGACAGCGTATTCCATTGGTAATTCACGAGTAAAAGGTTCGAAAAAGCCGTTGACGATCAAGCCCATAGCGGCTTCTTCAGTGAACCCTCGGCTCATCAGGTAGAACAACTGGTCACTCGAAACCTTGGAAACACTTGCTTCGTGTTCAAGGTCAGCAGAAGAGTTTCCAATTTCCATGGTTGGGTAGGTGTCCGAGCGAGAATTTTCGTCCAGAATAAGCGCATCGCAGACAACTTTGGAGCGGCAACTATCAGCTTTCGGCATAACTTGAAGCATACCTCGATACGAGGAACGACCACCATTCTTCGAAATCGATTTTGAGAGGATGTTCGAAGTTGTATTTCGTGCAAGGTGGTGGACCTTGGCACCAGCGTCTTGGTGTTGGCCTTCTCCAGCATAAGCCACTGAAATGACTTCTGCGTGAGCGCCTTCACCCTTGAGTAAGACTGACGGGTACTTCATCGTCAACTTTGAACCAATGTTCCCGTCGACCCATTCTACAGTGGCGTTCTTGTGGGCAACCGCCCTTTTTGTCACCAAGTTGTAGACATTGTTCGACCAGTTCTGAACTGTGGAATATCGGATTTTTGCACCTTCCATAGCCACCAATTCAACAACGGCGGAGTGTAGTGAGTCAGTGGAATAACTTGGGGCTGTGCACCCTTCAACGTAGTGGATGGTACTGCCTTCGTCAGCGATGATGAGCGTTCGTTCAAACTGACCCATGTTCTTAGCATTGATCCGGAAATACGCTTGGACTGGCATCTCTACGGAGACACCTTTTGGCACGTAGATGAAGGAACCACCAGACCAAACTGCAGTGTTGAGGGCAGAGAACTTGTTATCGCTGTGGGGGACGACGGTGCCGAAAAACTTCTTGACAAGTTCAGGATGTGTTTTCAGACCTGTGTCCATGTCGAGGAAGATGACGCCCTGTTCTTCGAGATCCTCTCTGATGGAGTGGTAGACTGCCTCTGATTCATATTGTGCAGTCACGCCACCAAGCCATTTTTGCTCAGCCTCGGGAATTCCCAAGCGGTCGAAGGTGTTCTTGATGTCGTCTGGCACATCATCCCAGTTCTTTTCGGTTTGATCCGACGAGCGGAGGAAGTAGGTGACGTTTTCAAAATTAATCGACTCGAGAAGATTGCAGTTACCCCAATCTGGCATAGCACGCTCTTCGAAGTGCCTGTAGGCTTTGACACGAAGGTCCGTCATCCATTCTGGTTCGTCCTTGAGCGCAGAGATGTCGCGAACAACCTGCTCAGACAGGCCTTTGTCGAAACGAATTGTTGCATTTTCTGGATCATGGAATCCATACTTGTAGTCGCCGACCGCTTCCATTGCTTCTTCGTTCATGTGTTCACCTCAAGCCGCTGCATCGAGCCAATCATAGCCACGTTCTTCCAGTTCCAACGCTAATTCCGGCCCACCTGTTTTTACAATTGTTCCGTCAATCAATGCGTGAACATAATGCGGTTTTACATGGTCAAGCAAACGTTGGTAGTGAGTGATAATGAGGCATCCTGCCTCCGGTGCGATTTCATTGATACCTTTGGACACGATTCGCAAGGCATCAATATCTAATCCAGAATCAGTTTCGTCCAACAAAGCCAGTTTTGGCTTGAGGAGGAGCATCTGCAGAATTTCAAGTCGCTTCTTTTCGCCCCCGCTAAAGCCGTCGTTGACGTAGCGTGAGAGGAAACTTTTGTCCATTTCTAGCTTCCCCATTGCCTCATTCAATTCCTTTCGGAACGCCCGACCTTTTGGTGGTTCGTCACGAACGGAAGCAACTGATTTCTTGAGGAATGTGCCGACTTGCACTCCTGGAATCACAGCTGGGTATTGGAAGGAAAGGAACATGCCTGCTCGTGCTCGTTCAAACACAGCGAGTTCTTCCAGAGGTCGGCCATGAAAGTAGATTTCACCGGCGGTAATCTCGTAAGCAGGATGGCCCATAACCACATTGGCCAGTGTCGACTTCCCTGCTCCGTTGCGGCCCATGATGGCATGGATTTCTCCACGATTGATGGTGAGTGTTAACCCCTTGAGGATTGGTGTATTATCTACGCTGACGTGAAGATTCTCGACACGTAACATCTCTTCGCTCATCGCCACACCCAACACCCCCTCACGTCTCTCCCTTATCAAGGGCTGTAGTGGCCTAGTATACACCTATTCCGCCGACTGACAGCCAATTTGGTTCAAAATCAATCCGAGGCTTGAAATGGAGGCACAACGAGCACGAATCATGGAGGAAGACGAGTTGGTTGCAGCATACGCTGCCGAAGCGAAAGCAGCGATGTCAGCAGAGGCTGCAAAACGGATCGCAGAATCCGTCGATCTTGAGGAAGAAAAGAGGCTAAGAGCAACTTCCCTCCTGACCGTTATTCACACCGAACAAATGGTTCCTGCATTGCTTTCGAGATTAGGCGATGTTCGCGCTGCTCTTGACGGTCATGGTGGAGGTATTGCTGTGTCCTCCCTTGCTTGGGCAGATGATGGTACGGAAGCATTGGACCTTGTCTTGGACCTCACGGGTGCTTGCCTCTCATGCGGTGCCGCCCCGGGTACGCTCGAGGGCGTCAAAAACGACCTCGAAGAGGATTCAGAGGTCACGAGAGTTCGTTTCGACAAGGCACTGCTCGATACCTTCGATGAATTGGGAAGAGAATTCATCCTCGTTCACGGCAAAGTAGAATTTGTTTGATGATGGCTAGGTAAGTCTTGCACCGATGGATGGATTGAAGTTCGCTGCACTACGGGGGACTAACATGGGCGCATGGAATGAAGGTCCTCGAGACGACCCCAAGCCTTGCAGGGAGCAGGACAGGGGGTTGTTCGAAATTACAGCACGTGACGGGCGTGCTAGGCTCGGGCGCCTTCACACAGCACACGGAGTTCTTGAGACACCTGCGCTTCTCCCGGTAATCAACCCCAATATACGAACCATTGAGCCACGAGAAATGTGGGACAGATATGGCATTGGAGCGCTTATTACAAATTCCTACATCATCTGGAAGCATGATGAATTGAAGGATAAAGCAACTGCTGATGGCGTTCATGCTTTACTCAATTTCCCGGGAGTCGTGATGACAGATTCGGGTACATTTCAATCCTACATTTACGGCGATGTTGAAGTCGGTGTAGAACAAATTGTGGAGTTTCAAAACAGCATTGGGGTTGACATCGCTACAATGCTCGATGTCTTCTCAAGGCCCGACATGACCTATGCTCAAGTCGAGGAGTGTGTTGATGAGACCCTCAAACGTGCAGAAC
Source organism: uncultured Candidatus Poseidoniales archaeon (assembly GCA_964015875.1). Lineage (GTDB taxonomy): Archaea > Thermoplasmatota > Poseidoniia > Poseidoniales > Poseidoniaceae > MGIIa-L1. The sequence continues at coordinate 219,142 of CAXHEV010000001.1, read as the reverse complement.
CGAGCGTTAACGCGGCCGGAGCTACGATGCTGAATGGCCCCATTCAAGGTGGCCTGTTCAAAGAACTGAGAACAAAATCAGCCAAGGGAATGGCTGAATTTGACTTTGCAATTCATCCAATCGGGGGCATCGTACCCGTGATGGAACAGCATCGATACAAGGATTATGCCAAAATCATGCTCGCAACCCTTCCATACCTACCGCCTCAACGTCCAGTTCACATGTTTGGCTGCGGCCATCCAATGCTGTTTCCAATGTCAATTGCATTAGGTGCAGATTTGTTTGATTCGGCCGCATATGCACTCTTTGCAAGGGACGGGCGCCTCTTGACACCGTGGGGCACCGAGCGAATTGAATCGATGAATGATTGGCCAATGATGATGCCATGTGTGGCTTATATCAGTCCATTGGAAGCGAAGGAGTTACCCAAAGATGAGCGGACCAAACTTCTTGCTCGCTACAATCTGGAAATGACGCTCAGTGAATTAGCACGCTGCAAGCAAGCGATAAGAGACGGAACGATTTGGCGGCTTGTTGAGCGACGAAGTCATCAGCACCCTGCCCTTCGTGAAGCGTTTTTATGGCTCTCCACTCGACCTCAACAGGCGATGATGAAGTTGAAAATGCTTGATGATCTTATACTCAACGACCGAGATGCTGGGCGAGAGCGAGGTGCTGAAGCAGGAACTTGGGAAGAGGGATGGGACTGGCTTGTTCACGCCCAAGAATCTCCGCGGAAAGGTGGCGAACCCTGGGGTGGAGAAGACACATTTGTACGACCACACATAGTAGCAGCTCGCAGGCAGATGATCGGGAGGTGGCGATGCTCCGGAATTCAAGACAAGGGTGATGACTCAGTCCTCATCATGCACGGCAGCCCCGGTCCATGGCGAGAGCGTTTGAGCGACGTCATGGTCCGAATTACTCACCACTGCCCTGGACTTGAAGTCCTCATTCTCACCCCTGTCGGCCTGGTCCCTTACTCCCTCGAGGACTTGAACCCCTTTGCGCACATCGATGGGCCAAATTGGCTCTGGCGCCGTCGTCCGAATGTACCATGGATTCGAAGGGAACTGGTCCGTCTTGGGCTTGGTGAGAGGAAGGTCATCACCATCGACATGCTTGGCGATGGGATTCAAGCACGATGCATGACCGCGCTCGAAAACAACGGGATCATCAAGAGCATTGATGACACTACAGCGAGTGAGACACCACTTGATCGGGAAGGACGTGATGCTGCAAAATCAATCGTTTACCAACGCCTTGTCGCAGACAAATTGACCGTGCTTCTCAACATTAGCCAAGATGATGCACGAGTGTTGATGGACAAAGCCACCTTTGTGGTCAATCGTCAAGGACGAGTGAAGAACGCCATCACGAAGGATGGATTGCATATCGCAAGCCCAAGGCTTGGGGACGGGGGGATTTCTCTTACTGACGATGGTGCAAAAGCGATTCACAAACTTAGAACGGCACCTGCGCCATCCAAACTCGACCCGCAATTTAGGATGGCAGCAGTAGGTGAGGGGCCGCCATGGGTCGTTGTCGATGATGATGCTGAGCCGTTTGTTCGACAAGGCCGAAATGTATTCCATGGATTCGTGCTGGCTGTCGATCCTTGGGTTCAACCTTCACAGACATGTTTAGTTGTCAACAAAAATGGCGATCTCTTGGGCCATGGTTTGTCCAATGGATCGATAGACGAATTCTGCGGATTCAAGAAAGGTATCGCAGTAAAAACCCGTGGTGGCATCTCACAGTAATCGACATACAGCACCTCCATGACGGAGGAGGATTCATGGTCCTTCGCTTACCACATCACAGGTAAGGAGGTCTAGAAGTGGTCGACGAACTCATCATCAAAACCACTGACCTTACCAAATCATACGGCCCACACGTGGCGCTTGACAAATTGAATCTCGCCGTTGAAAAGGGGGCTACGGGCTTATTAGGGCCAAACGGGGCCGGTAAATCCACGTTTTTGAAAACCATTCTTGGGCTCATTCAAGCCACAGAGGGTCAAGGAACAGTTCTCGGTCATGACATTCGAACTGAAGGTGATGCAATTCGTGCACGAATTGGCTACATGCCCGAATACGACGCTTTGAATCCCGACATGGACGCTATTCACCAAGTGCGATACTCAGGTGAATTGTTGGGGATGAACCCAACTATAGCCTTAGCCCGCGCACATGAAACATTGCAGTACGTTGGCATTGGAGAACAGCGTTATCGAAACATTGGAAGTTTTTCGACAGGAATGAAGCAGGCAACAAAATTAGCATGCGCTCTCATTCACGATCCAGAATTAATCATTGCCGATGAGCCATCAAATGGACTCGATGCTCAAGCCCGTGAATACATGATTCAAACCCTGACTACCACCGTAGATTCTGGCAACCGTTCCGTCATGATGGCGTCTCACTTGATGGATGATGTGGAACGTGTTTGTGAAAATATTGTGCTCCTCCACAAAGGAAAGTTAGCTGCACAAGGTGCTATTGAGGACCTCAAAGCGATTGATCGTGAAATTGAGATTCACGTCTGGGGAGGCGCAACGCGCCTTGCTCAGGCCATGGAAGCAGACGGCCTTACTGTTCGAAGAGAAGGCCGGGTGATGAGGATTGCTCACATGGGCGAGGATACCACCACACGTATCCTCCGTTGTGCCGCTGAAACGGGCGCTCAAGTTCGCCGAATGCACGAATATGAGGCTTCACTGGAAGATCTCTTCTTGGTCATCATGGAAAATTTAGGCTACGAGATCAAAACAAGCGAAGATCTTCTCGCTTCTCCTGCACTTGCTCGAAAGGTCGACGCACCAGCGCACATGGGAGGTGGAGGTGCGTGAATGAAGAGCAGACCATCCCTGAACAATCAATCGAATTCGGTGCCGAAGCACCTGTGACTGGACAAGGTCGAATGGAGGCTGCATGGGGGTCAAGCGAGGGCGATGAAGATCTTACGATGACCGAGGTATCGCAACCTACCTCAACTGGTCATGTGTTCGAGCAGGTGTACAAGCCTTGGAAAGGAACCCTAAATCCACGTTGGATGAGAAATTGGGCCATTCTTCGCCACCATCTCCTTGGTATCTTCAAAAAGGGCCACAGGCCTTGGGGAATGCCGACGCGTTTGTTCATTCTGATCGTGTTCATTGCTTCACTTAGCGATGCGGCGTTAACGCTGTTATCTGGCTTGGTTGGCGACGGTACACTGCACCAGCTTTGGGGGGTAAGCCGGGACAATCTCTACGGCCATGTGCTCGGTTTCTTCCCTCGGAATGTGCTCTACTACCCGATTGTAGCTGCGCTATTAGTCGGCAGTGTAATCTCCGAGGACCGGCAACACGGCACCTCTGCGCTGTACTTCTCAAGACCAATCACTCGTTTCGACTATGTTGGGATGAAATTTGTATCCGTGGCGTTGATTCAATCCTTTGTGGTGTTGCTCACATTATCCTTGTACTACTTTGCCGAGATTATAGCCCTTGGGCGAGGTTGGGCTTGGATCATGGACACATTTCCCTTATTTTTAGCAGCATTCTTGTCGGGAATGGTGCTCATTTTCACGTACACCAGCATTGGTCTGTCGCTATCCAGCGTGTCGAAAGGCAAGTTCTTCCCCGGAATTGGACTGTTGTCGATCGTTTTGGGAACCAAGGTTCTGGCGATCTTGGTTTCGACACTCTTCGATCGTGAAATTCTCTACCTACTTTCACCCTATGACTGCATGGCCCATGTGGGTCAAACAATTATTGGAACGCAGCCCACCTACGACCAATATTCATGGACATGGTCCCTTGCTTCACTGATTGCGATGAATGCCATTGCCTTGTATACGCTAAGTGCAAGGGTGTCTTCAATGGAGGTGACTCGAGAATGATGCCTGATTTTGATCAGGAAGGGAAGGGCGAAACAAAGGCCTGGCAGCCCGACCTCAGCGCTCCTGCGGTTCTTTTGGAGGGAGTGTCGAAATCCTATGGAAGGATCTTCGCCCTCTCAAACATTACAATGGCCCTTAACGGCGGTGTGACTGGCATTCTTGGAATGAATGGTGCCGGAAAATCAACCATGTTCAAGCTCCTGATGGGCAAGCTAAAGCCAAGCCAAGGTAAAATTCGGCTTTTTGGTACAGACCCTTGGAAGAACCCTGCGCCCTATGCGCGTGTTGGCTTCGTCCCAGAACATGAAAAAATGTACGATTGGATGACTGCCCATCAGTTTGTATCCACTTTTGCCCGACTCAATGGATTGACTCGCGCCGAAGCAATGTTAGAAGCGGATCGTGTCCTGAATTTCGTTGGCCTTGCCGATGTTGCTCACAAAAAAATTGGACAATACTCCAAAGGAATGAGGCAACGAGCGAAAATCGCTCATGCCCTCGTCAATGACCCTGAATTAATTATCCTTGATGAGCCCCTGCAAGGATGCGACCCCCTCGCCCGAACAACCATCATGAATGTCATAAGGGAACTCGGTCGCATGGGCCGAACTGTAATTGTGAGCAGCCATATTCTTCAGGAAATTGAACGGATCACTGAGCAGATTGTGATCCTCCACAATGGCCGCTTGCTTGCACTTGGCAACCTTCACGCCATACGAGATAAGCTGGACCAAATTCCGCACAGAATTACCATCGAGGCCGAAGATGCAAAGGCATTGGCTAAAGATGTCATCGACATGGACGATGTGTATGGAATTTCGTTTCCAGACAAAAAAAATCTTTCAATTCAAACACACAATTTAGGAGCAATCCATTCCAAACTGCCTGCTGCGATTGTCGAAAATGGCCATCGTATTCACACGATTGACAATCCAGATGATGACCTGGCCTCCATCCTCGGTTACCTGACATCAGGCGGTGGAATCTGATGGAATCGAAGCCCAACACCATCTATCGAGCACTCGATCGAAAGGCCGCTGCAATCACCGAATTCACAATGCGGCAATACAGAACGAAGGCCTCGACATGGGTTGTTCTTGGCGTTGGCCTCGTTGCTATTTCGCTGGTTTTGCTGATTTATGTCGACGTGATGGCAACAGGATTTGATTCGGTTGACAACGATGGAGACAGTGAGGACCCTGACAATGACGGCTATCCGACTGGTCAGGAAATCAAATACGGTACTGATCCGTACAGAGACAACTCACATCCTGGGTTGCTCACACCCCCCATCGAACCCGAGCCTGCTTCGAATTACATCGACGAAGACGGCTTTGACATCTCGATCAGTAGCGGTGCAGATGAAAACTCAACTGGATACGATGATGATGGCGATTGTAGAGATGCAGATCGAACAAACTCGCAAAAAGATTCGAATGACAACAACATCATTTGTGACGTTTTGATTGAACGCGACCCCTTTAGCGGCGATTGGTATGGTGAAGCGGATAATTACGTTGACGAAGACCCAGACGATGCAGCATACGCAGCGGAAGCCAGCCACATGGCATTTGTTCTCGGCATTGGGAAGATGGGCTTCGTATTGCTCCTTGGGATGTTTTTACCACTATTTTTGGCTACAGGATTGATTCGTGAGGAGATGAATGATGGGACCATGCATTTCATGCTTTCAAAACCGATTGCAAGAACCGAGGTGTTCCTCTACCGGATTCTAGGCTACCTTGGTATTGTTTGGCCCTACTTCATTGGTCTTGGAATCATCTTTGCCTTGATTTCTGGGTTCATAGGGCCGAGTGACAGTTTCTTCAGATTTGAAGACCTTGCAGTATGGATGGCAATTGTCTTTGCTACAATGATGGCTTCCTTGGTATACGGTATGCTATTTTGTGCCTTAGGAACAATGTGGCGATTTGGAATTGTCCTCGCAATTCCGTTCGCCGCATGGGAACTTGGTATGTGCATCGTATCAATGGGCGCACCCGAAGCACCAATTCTTCGCCTGTCTGTTGTGGGTTGGGCCTTGATGATTGTCGATGCAGCAGCAATGATGGCATGGCCAAACGTCGATATTTTCATTCTTCAAGGGCAATTGATGGGGGATTTTGGACTGATTCATTCAACATCCATGGCTTTAGATTTCTTCCACTCTGAACCCGGCGTGGGAACATCAGGATTGGTTGCAGCAGTCATAGCCACCGTAGTGTTGACTGTGCAGGGAGCCGTCTTTTGGTTCATCGGTGGTGCAATTTTCAAAGGGAAGGAAATTGAATGAGCGAAGGAATGTCTGCGTTTGCTGGTGACCTTTCTACAATGTGGAGGTTGCAAAACAGGCCCCCATTGCACCATCTCACCTGGGATTGGTGGTGGTGGTTGGTCATGCTTGAGGATCCAAATGGGAAACCAAGTGGAAAACAATTGATGGTCCTCTGGTCGACCAAAGACAATCCCCTAGTCGAAGTCAACGGAACGCCGTGGACGCCCCAAGGACGGCCTGGCTTCGATGAGCACGACGGGATGGCCCTCGATGGGATGGTGTGTGCATGGTGGTTTGATGGCCAGCAAATGCATGAACCAGTGATCAAACGTATTTGTCGTATTGTAGCTATGCCAGACACGCACCCAGAATGGCCATCCAGAGGCGATGAAGTGGGTAAAGGTGGAGGCGCTGTTGTCCCACTTTTACCTGAAGACCTAAGCATGGGTCTCAAGAGTGACCTCAGTGAATTTTGGCTCAACCTGGCAACGGACAAAGAAGCAGCACATCCGAGCGTGCCCAAGGAGATTCGACTCAAATTAACCCCGTGGAACAGTGCTATGTCGACAGCACGAGAAGCCACAGCGACCTACGCTGCAAACATGGGGTACGACATCCTCCGCCTGCATGGTACCAAAGCCAGAGGTACACTCGACAATGAGGCAGTAAAAGGAACTGCATACTTCCAAAAGGTCAGTGTCCAGGCACCTTCAGTACCGTGGTATTGGGGCGTGCTCCATCTTGATGATGGGTCGTACATCGATTGGTTTTTGCCCCACCTTTCATTCACCGTCACCGCCCGTGACAACCGACCCTGGAAGCGTCGTGACTTTGGACACATTGACCTCTCTCAAGGAGGACTTTTCCACGATGGACGGCATCGTAGAAGCGAGCGATTTACGCATGTCACCGTTGAGAAGGTTGGCTCCAACAAGAGTGAGGGGAAACATGGCCATTCACCGGGAGCACCTCTACCAAAATTCCATGTCAAAATGTGGAATGGCCGAACAGTGATTGAATTGACAGTTCAAGCCATTGAGCGAGCTCATTGGACGTTTAACCAACCGACACGAGGTGGACTCACTTCGCACCTCACTTACAATGAGTATCCGCTTGAACTTGAAAAGCTAAGGATCATTGACGAACACGGTGTTCGCAAAGAAACTGACTATGAATGGGCACGTGGAAATGCCGAGCATTCATGGGGCTTGCTCCATTGAACGCACTATCATGAAACCGACCTTTTTGCTATCAAGCGGCGATGCATGGAGGCAAGGTCTTATTTGGGTTGTCCGAGCACCAATTGAATGGAGCAATGGCTATGAGCGAAGAATCCACCTCAACCGAACCCGAAACAGACCTTGCCGCTGTGGAGGATACCAAAGCCTCAGAAGCAGCCCAACTGGCTGCCGAACAAGCGAAACTAGGTAAAAAATTTCGGATCATCGCTGGAGAAGAAATTCTCCTCACTAAGCGTCCAAGCACCTTTGCATTCCTCAACCTTTACCTCCTTGGTTTGCTGGTCTTGGCTATCCACGCTATGTTCGAAATCAGACCCGGGACAGAAAGCGAGAATTTCATTGTCGACCTTCTCGCAACCACCCTCTTTACCAGCGACACCTTCGGCTTGACTGCAGTTATGCTCTTCATCACATGGATGAACCGTTTGATGAATGTCTCCACCTCGGGTCGTTGGGTGACAGTCGGGCTGCTGATTGTCTCCTTGGCTCCATCCATTGCTCTGGTTGATGATCTGTTGCATTTTATCACTGGAATTTTCATGGACGAGGGTATCGGTGGCATCATTCCTGACTACCAGCCGCTCCTTTTCGGTGGCGTCTTTGTAGCCATTTACACGGCCTTGGTGTTCTATTATCAACGAAGTTTTCACTATGCCATCACAAGCGATGCAATCATTTTCGAGCACAGCTTTTTGCTCTCTCGTTCACACCGACGCATTCTGTTCGATCGCATCTCCGAAGTTGTTGTTGCTCGCTCGCCATTGGGAACAATGCTCGGGTTTGCCACGGTCACGGTGCTTACTGATTCCGGCGTTGGTATCGTCGAAGAATCAAATGTCCCAGTGGTCCAACACACCATACCTGGAACTCGGGAAGGTGAAAACGACGGTACTGCTGAAAAAGCAGGCAAGGGCTTAATCCGAACCATGGTAGGCATCATGACCTATCAGCGAACCATCCGAACCGTTCGACCTGATCCAAAGCACTGCATGTACAACATCCGCAAGTGGGAGAAAGCAAAAGGGCTGCTCAATGAAATGCACAAAAAGAACAGTCAATCTCATCTTCTTAGCGATTTGAAGAAGTCAATTGTTGACTCAACTTCTGAAGATTGAATTCATACCACTCATACGAGTGATTGAAAAGACCAAACCCCCCGGCACACATGAGGCGATGAACATGAGCGATGACGAACTACTCCAAGGCCCAATTGAAATGCTACGCAACGGCGACCTCGACGGAGCCATTGCCGACCTTGATGCAAAGATGGGTCAGCACAAGAAAAATGCGCAAGTCCACCACATGTTTGCTGAATTTGCAAACATGAAAAACATGGAAGCACAAGACGATGTCATCCCTGGTGGAAAGATCATGATGGCATACAAAAAGGCCATGCAATTGGATGAAGAAAATGAAGAGTACATTGCGGACTTCGCAACATTTGCCCTTGAATGCCGACGTATCCCCGTGGCTGTCAAAGAATTCCAACGCTATGCAAAGAAATTGGAGTTGAACGATATTCCAACCGATGAAGTCTTGTTCAATGCAAGCAGAAACATCGTCGATGCAATCGAAGTTATGGATCCAACAAAGAAGAACCCAATGGTTCAACCGTGGCTCAAACAAGCACTCATCTGGGCCGTTGGTGGATTGGGATATTCGCCTGAAGAAGCCGTGGAAATGCTCACTTCTGATGAGTGAGGTGCTTCTATGACGGACGGCTCAACCGTTCGTTTGGCGTTCCGCATTGGCTACTTGGGTGATGCCTACCATGGCAGCCAAATTCAACCGGATGTGAAAACTGTACAGGGTGAGTTGATCCGTGTCTTTCGCAGTCTAGGATGGCTTGACCCAATGGAGAATCAACACAACCTCGTTCTTTCCAGTAGAACTGACGCTGGCGTCCATGTGAGGGTGAATGGAGGGGTTGTTCGGATGGAAAGGGAACTATGGAAAGCATTGACGCCTCGAAAAATGGTTCGTGCCCTCGATGATCGACTACCGAAGGATATCGCCTTCCTTGATGTGACGGAAGTTGATGAAACCTGGAATCCACGGATGGCTGAATATCGAGTCTACAGGTATCGTTTGGAAGGCATTGAGTTTTGGGAGGATCCGGGCGAAGTGTTCAATGATTGGCTCTCGATGTTTGTTGGAACATATGATGCGAGGAACTTCGCTCGTCTCGAAGAAGGAAAGAATCCTATTCGAACGATTCTATCTTGTAAGCCTTGGATGGTCGATGGCCGTGTTGTTGGCTTCGAAATCGTAGGTGAGGCTTTTTTGTGGAATCAAGTTCGACGAACTGCGATGGCCCTCCACAGAATGTCGATTGGAGAAATCGAACCTGCAGCTGTCAGAACAGCCCTACAACACCCCGAGATTGAGGCAGATTTCGGAGTTGCACCACCAGATTGGTTGATGCTTTGGGGGGTCCACTGGGAACAAATTCCACTCGATGATGCACCAGTTGACATCCAGTGTTTTTCCGCACCACCGACAGGCCCCGGGGTCGAGCGAACCATGCGAAAGCGTTGGCGGGAAGCTGCAAGGTATGAGATGAAGAGTCTCTTGCACAATGAATGGGCGCGGCTCGGAGAGTTACCAATTGTCAAACACCGTTGATGTTATTCGAGTTCGATGTGAACGATTGCACTATCTTTGAGATTGAACCGTTCTCGTAAACAAGCTCCTGCAATAATTTCGACAACATCGATATGCCGTGTCAAATCAGGAATGAGGACGGCGCATGGGATGTTTCCCTCATCGGTTTTGAATTCCGCTGTGTAGGCTGTAGCCCCACCAAACGAAACGCCATCGCGCAGGAACCCGCGTATTCGATGTGCTTCAAAGGATTCAACATCGACCTTTTCCGCCTCGGAGCGATCTTCAGAAGACGCATCGAGTGTATCAATCCCAGATTTTTTCCGCAATGCGATGTATTCGACGAGATTTTGCCCTTCGACCGTAACGTTGAGTGTACCAGGCCAAGCAGTTTTCCCCAAGAGGGCGCGGAATTGCTCCTGGTAGTGCGGTTGTGCCATAAACACATGAGCACGACCAAGGCCGCTACTGACCAAACCTGTCAACTGCATGGTGGGGCGACGAACGCTTCCCTTTTGAGGTGCATGGTTAGAGAAGCAATGATTCAGCATGGTGAACCCAAAGGAACATCAAGCACGGCGTATTCCAATCATATGGAGGCGATGTTATGCCCGGCGATATGTCATGGATGGAAACTCGATATGAGGAACTCTCAGAGAAATCACTTTTGTGGGAACCTCCAACCTTGGAAAGTCCAAACCAACCACGTTGTCACATGGATGGCAAACCGACCATCATGCTTTCTGCGAACAATTATCTCAACCTCACAACGCATCCAAAAGTCAAGCAAGCCATGCTCGACGCCACAGAAAAATATGGAGCCGGAAGCGGAAGTGTCCGAGCGATTGCAGGTACCATGGACATTCACTTGGAAGCCGAGAAAAAAGTGGCCGAGTTCAAAGGCGTTGAAGCTTCATTGATTTATTCTGCGGGCTACACTGTGAATGTAGGATTAATTCCTACACTCGTCACTGGACCGCAAGATGTCATCATCAGTGACGAGCTGAATCACGGATCAATCATTGATGGCGTTCGATTAACAAAAGCAAGCAGAGGTGTCTATGCTCACAACGACATGGGTGAATTGGAAGCCGTGCTCAAAGCTCATGAAAACGCTGAGCGAAAATTGATCATTACCGATGGTGTATTTTCCATGGACGGTGACATTGCACCGCTTGATGAAGTCACATCGCTGGCCGAGGAATATGGTGCAATGGTCTACGTCGATGATTGTCACGGAGAAGGTGTTCTTGGCGAGAAGGGTGCAGGAATCGTAGCACAATTCAACCTTCAAGGCAAAGTTGATTTTGAAACAGGGTCCTTTTCAAAGGCACTTGGTGTCCAGGGAGGTATTCTTGCAGGAACTGAAATGACCCGAAACCACGCCCTCAACCACTCACGCTCTTGGCTGCTTTCTGGCTCACAGCCACCAGGTGTTGCGGCTGCTCAAAAGGCGGCTATTGAGGTGTTGATGGATGAACCTCAACACCATGCTAAGTTGTGGGAAAATACGGATTACTTCCGCAAGGAATTGCAATCACTAGGTTTCGATACCGGTGCGTCTGTGACGCCAATTATCCCAGTCATGTGTGGTGATTCAAGTGTTGCAAAAGCCATGACAAGAGCACTTGCTGAAGAAGGCGTGATGGCTGGAGCAATTGTATTTCCAATGGTTTCACGGGACAAAGCTCGAATTCGCACACAGATGTCTGCGGGGCTATCCCGAGATGATCTTGATGAAGTCCTGCGCCTGTTTGAGAAGGTAGGACCGGGTTTAGGCCTCATATGAGTCATTCTTCAGCATACTCATCGACAACGGAAAGTAACTCTTCATCCTCACCAGCGAGGATTGCCGCATCTTCATTTGGTTCCGATTGCTTTGATTCAATACCGACGAACGGATCTCGTCCGTCTTCGAGCATGCATAACAAGCGCCATCGAGGAGCCCATGAAAGGTGAACATACATCGGACCGGGCAATAACAAGAGAAGCCACACAAACCACATTGGCAGATTGACTAAATCTGTTCTCGAGATGGTCAACAGAGCCATGCCGAAAAAAGGCATTGGATAGAGCAGAACCCTTGGAGGCGTCATTGGGAATCGCTTTGACCAGCGAATGAGAAGAAGAGATGAAAAACCCAAAAGAAGACATGCAACCATCAAAATCGATGTATGAAACACCCAGTTAGCTAGCCAGGCATCAGTATCATCACCAGCAAATCTGTAGGGAAGAAGGAGGGCGATTGAAACAAGCAGTCCGTAAAAGGCGCCAATGTTTGCTGGATGTGAAAGCCACAAGGGGAGCGATGTGAATCTACGCGAAAGTGAAGTACCAAGCAGGGTATCTTGCTCTTGTGGACTCAAATGCTCGAGCTTTTGACCCCATCGCGAAGGTTTCGTCACACCTGCTGGTCTGAGCAAGTGGTTTTCAATATGGAGGGTTGATTTTCCAATAATACTCGTTATTCACCACGAAGTTTACTCATCAGCCCATCTGGTTCAATTTCAATTTCCTTTTGCTCTTCCAACCACGATCGGTCTAGCAGGCCAGTATCATTCGCTTCACGCTCTCGGGCATCCTCAATCGTGTCTTCAGCACCATTGACCGCATCTCTTAGTGCGATTGCCTGATTGATCAGGACAACCTGCTTTTTGACGCCTCGATGCGTCATTGGACGTTCGTTGAAATGACCGATGAGGGTATAATCCTCATTGTCACGGACAAGGTTGGAACCTCCAATGAGTTCATCTTCTGCAAGTCGGACTCTTCCTTGACCAACATCGACCCAGACGCCATCAGACAATCGAATCATTACCGTTGCATCCCCAATCGGATCTTCATCCATAAATGGGTGATTCATATCGATTGCTAGGGGCACGTGAAGCATGCTCGACTTCGAGTGCAATTGGTAGACCAGCACAGGCGCTGAAATCAAACACATTAATGCAAGTAAAAACGAGCTGATGATGTTGACCATGAAGTAAGCCGAAACCATAGCCACAAGGCAAATGCCCAAGGAAGTAAAAAGGAAACGAACCCTAAATGAGCGTGCAAGCTCAAGTTCGTTGAATCGGCGCAATCCTGCAGGGAGGGTTATCGAAGGCTCCTGCATGACATCACCTTCATGCCGTCAATCTTGAACTTCACGGCCGGCACGAATCAAGACGTAGGATTGCGCATCCAGTTCCCACGTGCCAGAATCATCCCCATATCGGTTCATTTGTACAAGGTGCCGAGCGATGTCAATGCCCCAGACAATTCCCCATTTGCCAAGTTTCGCATTGACTTTGATTGTCAAGTTATCCACGCCACGTTGCTTTTTTCGTTCATGATTTAGCAACAGAGCTGCGGTTTGAATCATGCCTTGAATGAACAGAATCTCATCCTCTGGAGCGTTCCTTCTTTTGTGAGCGTTCCAGAGATCCTCCCAATCTTCGTGAGCATGCCAATATCTTCCATGATCGAAATCATCCAAACCCGCTTCCCATAGAACCAATTCCTCGCCATCGAGATGCGGAATCTCAGAAGTGCTGAATGCTTCGCCCATGTCGGCCCGAGAGCATCATGCTTCAAACCGCTATCGCAGAGGGAAAACATGCGGACCTTTGAAGAACAGTTCTGCAGGCTTACACCCCGTAGGGGTGTGAACAATGGTCGAATTACCGCAGGGCGATGTCACGGAAGTACGACGCGGTAACCGCGATGCGCTCCGCCTTCTCTCCGCCGATATGGCCAAGTTATCGACCACTGGTTTCATTCGAACCGAACGTAAACCAAAGGACAAAATGCCACGCGTTGGGCATATTCTCTTCATTGAAGGGCACCCGAGCCTGGCCATACACGAAGGCGACGCAATCGTATTTGGGCTCGAAGCGTTGCTGGAAATAGAAGATGATGCCATACCTCTCGAGACACTGATTGCCATTCACGAACTTCCTGACACAGATGCGCAACGGATACGGCACCTTCACCCCAATGCGCATCTTAATCTCGAAGTGGCAGATAACGCACAAGGAGGCGACGAACGTTGGTGGTCAAATGTCAAACTCAAACCAGGGGGTTGGCGCCGTGAAGAACGCTTGCCTGGAGTTGAGGTGAGTGTTGAAGCCCCAGAAGCAGTTCGTCAGAAAAGCAAAGCCTACATGCAACGATACGAGGGTCTTGAACGAATGATTCACCCTGGTGATGCCTTGGTATTGGACGCTCAAGACCCTACTCCGATGTTTCAACTGGCGGGCCACCTTGCAACTCATGGACGCCCTATCCTAGTGATTTCCCGTCATGATATTGATGCACTGAGCGTCGAGCATAATCTCCCACCTGCGTCATGCCATTGGCTAAGTAACAGCACGCATCCAAGAGCCCTCAAGCCAACCATTGATTCAGTACGAAGAGCGGTTGACGCCTTTCTTTGGGAAAATATGAGGGCAGTTGTGTTGATTGAAGGCATCGAATATTTGGCTGGAATGAATGGAGATGGCGCCACGATTGATTTTATTCGAGACATCGTCGATGGTGTTCGAATGGATGATCACGTGGCCTTGTTCACGGTTGATTTGAATGCCTTTGATTTGGAGCCAAGACACCGCCTCACGCGTAGCCTGATGTCAATCCAGTCTGCCGAATTAGAACATTGGCTGACTGAGCCAGATCTCATTCTTGACCACCCTTTGTGCGCCCCTCCAACAGATGAAGAGCGCGAATGGATTGAACAACAACTACAAAGAGCGATAGAACACTCTGCCACGCCAGCACCTATTGTGGATTCAGGAACGCCACTTATTGGGGGCCATGAACCGACGAGCGTTGAGGATCGAATTGAAGCAAACGATGCACTCGGTGAGGAAATAGAATCTTGGAAAACCGAGGAAGCAGAAACTGAACTCGTGGCCATTGAACCCGTGCCGGAAGTGATACCTGAAACACCCACCACAGTGGACCAACCAACCCCACAATCGATACCTGTTGCCCCGCAGAATAACGAAACTGTACCTCATGAAAAGCCAACCGTAGAACCTCTACCACGTCTTAAGGAACAGCCCCTTGCCAAGTCATCGGTGACAGTGACGAGAAAGGGGCCTCGCCCTGCTCACATTGTTCGAAGAAGTGGCAAAACACAAGTGAATACTCCCGCAGTACCTACTCATGTGGCACGTGTGGCAGCGGCTGCAGAAGCCCCAGAGCGCCCTTCTGAGTTCCCAAAGCCATCAAATGTGTACAAACCAACAGCAATCTCATCAACCCTTGAATCATTCACCGTGCGTCAGGAGAGAGCTGTTCAACGTACCTTCTCAGCACCTACATCGCCACCCATGACTCTCAATCAAGCCGCTCGACAAGAGGCGGCGAAAGGCCATTACGAGTTACCACCGTTGAGCCGTGGACCGCAGCCAATGGCGGCAGTCAATGACCGCCATCCAGATGCTGCCAATGAAGCACTCTCGCCCCTACTTGCCCGCCCCGGAATCGATGCCGAAGCACAACCTAAGCACTTACCGAGAGAAATTGCTTCAATGGACCAAAGCCCTGGAAGCATCGAGGATCATCTTAGTGTATGGGAACGCGAAGATCTTGAACGCTTGAGGCAAGAAAAGGAGGAGGCCAAATGAGTTCTAGAAAGGAACATTTGGATTTGGCGATTGCACGGGCCAAACAACGGCTGAGCGATACCGGTGCAGCCACTGCCTTTCCAGAAGAGGAAACTCAACACAACAATCAAACCCAACCTCCGAAATCGCGGTTGAATCAATTGCTTGGCAAGCGGACAGTTCCAATCCCCAAGCAAGGAACATTGCTGCAAAGGGTAGGGGTGGTCCAGCGGCCAACCTATGACCTCGTCGCAGATGCAGTTCTTGGAAAAGCGAGTAGAAAACATCAACCTGCGCTTAACCTTGTAAGTGATGATGAATCATTGGCTACGATTGTAGCAAACCGATTACGAAGTCTGAGAGAGCGAACTGGCGATTCAATCTCAGAGGAATACACCACGCCAACTGATGATGATTTCTTTGTTGGAATGGAGCAGGATGGTCGACCTGTGTGGGAGAGTGTGCTCGACGACCAACGTGGAAGAACGCTGCATGCACTACCAGAACACATGGCCCAACCAGAACCAACATCTCCATTCCACCATAGCATCACCACACCAATTTCGGCACCTTGGCCTCCACGGTTGCGCCCTGAAACGCGAATGAGTTTCAAGCAATGGTTCGCTACTGAAGAAAACCTACGAGCGACACAAGCGATTGAAGCTGTCGTTGATTCACCCGGGTCGGCATTGAACCCTCTCGTCATCATTGGGCCCAGTGAGAGTGGCAGATCTCATCTTCTTCATGCCCTTGCTCAAGGCGTATTGAGGCGACAAGAAGGTGGGGTATTCTTGCTCGGGGCAGCCGATCTTGTGCCCCTTGAACGATTGCCAAAGGGCTGGCAAGAGGCGCTGGCTCATGCAAGACTCCTCGCTGTGGATGACGTCCATATGATGGCAGATCAACCAGAGGTTGCCAGCATGCTTGGCATGATGGTCGATTATGCCTTGAACATGGGCGTCCACGTCGTCCTTACCAGCATGATTGAACCACATCGATGGCCTGCTTCGAGACTATGGGATTTGATCAAAAATGCAGCAAGCGTCAACCTGCATCCACCAAAACCAACCAGCCTTGTCCTGTTTGCACGGCAATTGGCTTTGAAACGAAACCTCATGCTTGACGATGGCCAGTTAGCAAGCATCGTGCTCCACAATGAAGCCTCATGGAGGGCAACAAAAGCAAATTTCGACCTGGTTGCTTTGGCCATTGAATCCGGGCAAGAACTTCTCGATGGCGACGATGTAGCATCCGTGTTGTCTGGTGAACTCATTAAATCACAGCGACCTAGACCTGCCGTAGAACGTGAGCAGGTATCTGATATTGCAACTCGACTGATCTCTGAAGCCTCTGACGTTGTTTACAGCGACAAGAAAATTGGAGGTATTGAGCTTCACTCAACGCTACCAATCATTGGTGAGGACACCTATGAGCCACCCCAATTTGATACAGAAGCCATGGCGCGCAACGCCGAATCCCGTCACATTGCTTACATGCGAACAGCGCTAGAGGATATTGATACCAGCCTTCCGTCGGTCCTTGCACTTCACGAACGTGAAGAGCATCTTGTGGCTCGAACCGGGCGGATAGAAGAACGAGATTACAGTACTGCGGCAGACATATTGACAGATTTAGACGAATCAATTGATGCCAAAATTGGCGCCTTTGAATCTGAATTCACAGAACAGGGTGTTCGCCTAGAACAACTTGAACAAAAGATGATTCAATTAGCGGAACAAACATCTGAGGCTTCAATCGAGGAACTGATTCAAATCGCTGATGATTTAAGGCGGTTGGAAGAAGAACTCGTTGAAATAGATCCAGAACGCGAGCCTTTACCCCCGTTTGAAGAAGACGTGGAAAAGAAGCGAAGAACGGTTGGCAGGCGTAGAAAGAAGCCTGTTGTCGACCCTCAAGATGCCCTCGACAGTTATGTCCCGGAAGGTGAATGGGATGTCGATGCTGCAAATATTGACATGATGGATTTACTCGAAGATGAACCGGTACGGAAAATCACGCTCTCGACCATCTCACCTGCTACACTAACACCACCGGGTGAAGAAGAATGAAGGCTGCTTGGTGGATGGCAGGTGTACCATTCTCGTGCCAACCGCAGTGTGGCCGTTGCTGTGATGAGCCCGGCGGAATTGTCTACCTCTCAACAAACGATGCTGAGCGTATTGCTGCCTATCATGAATTACCGGTCGAGGATTGGTTAGAACGTGATTGCAGACAAACCCTCGATGGACGCTATATCTTGAACAGTAGAGCAAGCGATGATGTTTGTATCTTCCTTGATGGCGAGAAGCGCTGCTCCATTTACGAGGTCCGCCCGCAGCAATGTGCTGCATTTCCATGGTGGTCTGAAAATTTGGCAACCGAGCGTGCATGGAATGAAGTTAAATCCACATGCCCAGGTTTAACTTCAGAAGATGCCATTCTCGTTGAAGGTGAAACAATTCGCATTCAAGTGTTTGCTGATCGTGAATCATCCAAAGGCTTCCGAACATGGCCGCCTTGGAATCGAAGAAAATGAACACGCTCGATTTGTAATGAAGTATCTCGAAGCACATCCAATGCCTACACGCTGGATTACAAAGCAACCGGCTTTATACGATGGTCCTTGTTGGATGGACACAGTGAGCGATGTATGAGCGATAAAGAGGTCTTGCTTCAGGTCACCAGCGACCACCTCAACACTGGGTTGCGTGGTGTACCAGTAGGCACATGCCTAACCTCATTCGTCACACCAACCGAAGGTGTCCACTATTGTGGTTATCCAATTTCAGAACTAGCATCATTCGCACCTGAAGACATCATTTACCTCCTGTTCAACAAAGAATTGCCTAATGCAGAACAATCCAAGGAGATTCGTGAAGAGCTATCGAATCGTGCAACCATTCCCGGTGATTTGGAATCAGTGCTCAAGTCACTTCCTCGAGATGGCCACCCAATGGACTGGTTGAGCATTGGTATTCACACTCTTGGTATGTTTGAAACAACAAATAACTGGCGAGACGATGCAATGAATCTCGTCGCCCGTATGCCTCGCCTGATGGGACTCATCTTCAGAATTCGAGACGGACGAGGTGAAAATATACCAGCTGATGACCCCACTGCATCGCTTGTTGATCGTTTTGTGAACACCCTCGACCTTACCGGCGTCGATAAGGAAAAAATGACCAAGGTCATTGCCACCTATCTTGTACTCCACATGGACCACGGCGGTGGCAACCTCTCGACGTTCTCAGGAAAGGCCATTGCCTCGGGACAGGCCACAGTCTACTCTTCAATGGCAGGTGCAATGAACGCACTGTCTGGCCCATTGCATGGACGAGCCAACCAATCCTGCCTAGAATTTGTTTTACGGGTTGGTACAAGTGATCCAGAAGAAGTGGAGCGCTTCGTACGTGCTGAGCTCGCTGCAAAGCGACCTGTTTTCGGGTTTGGACATGCTGTATTGCGAACAGAAGATCCTCGAGCGACTGTTCAATTTGCGCTGGGTGAGAAAATCTGCCCTGATGATGAAAATTTCAAAATCATTACGACATTGCGGGAGGTAGCACCAAGAGTCCTTGGAGAAAATCCCAAAATAAGCAATCCAAACGCGAATGTGGACATAGCAAGCGGTGCACTCTTGCACCACATAGGACTTACTGATCCCACGTACTACACCACCTTCTTTGGTTGGGCACGCGTCGCTGGCATTGGTGCACAAATCGTTGATGAACGCAGTGTGATGCGAGGCGGTAAGGGCACACCACTCTACAGGCCAAAGTACATCGCAGAAGGACAGACTCTTCGACACATAGACTGAATCGCTATTGTAAGACTGGTCGAGAGGTCTTTCCTGAACCCCGGTGACCGATTAAACGTACGGCCTGCCATGGAGGGCTTGATGAATCGAGCTTCGAATCACCAACTCTTTTCGATTTGAATGGTAGCCAACCCCAACGTTTAGACCAATAGTTCACCAATGAATTCCGTTGCGCTTCATCGCATTCTACCCAAGGAGTGACGTTTGCCTTCAACTCCTTGAGCACGTCCAGATGAGTCTCTTGTGTCGCTTGTTCGAGCAACACTTGCTGTTGTGCATCAAGTGGAAGCGTGGCTGGGCGAGTCCATCGTGCATGGCCCGAAGGAAGCCACGTAAAGTTTGGATCTGCATAATCAGTGAGGCCAGTGAGTCCGGCGGCCTGTAAACGATGCTCTACCTCGGGTTTAGTTGGCCATACATAGACCGGAAAACCTCCCTGTGCAGATTGCAAGTTCATTGCACCTGTTCCTGTGAGCCCTACCTTCTTGCCCAATGGCAATTTGTTAATTGGAGGCACAAAGTACTCGATCGCTGCTGGAATCATCGTTGCCCCGGCATTCCGATGGTGGCGCACCAAACGAGAAAAGGAATGTGTGAGAAAGTGAGGGAGTGCCCGCAAACGCTTTGTTTGCCGATTCCCAAAAGGAGGAATGTATGGGAGTAATTCGGCCCATGGTCGGCCTGTTGAAGAGGCCTCAATCGAAGGTTTCATCCCTCTGTGGAAGGCATAGTAAACCGTGTTTTCATTTGGAACCTCGAATTCATTGAGGATCAAATCAGTGGCATTGATCAACTCCGTAATGTGTTTCTTATGCTTGGATGAACCAAAGTAGCCTCCACCTGATTGAGAACGCGGATGAGGTCGTTTCAACTCGATACAACCCATTTTCCCTTGTTCACGCCACTGTTCAAGGACTGTAGAATCGCTCAACAATGATCGGAATGAGGTAAAGCCATACGATTCAAGTTCGTCGAGCGTGTGATGTTCTACCCAGGGATCTGAAGATTGAATTCTCGACTTAGGAATCGAAACATCAGCATCGTGGTGTATGACCACTTCACCATCTAGGGTCAAGCGAAGATCGAATTCGATACCGTCATGGAGTTGAATAGCATGTCTGAGGCTTTCGAGTGTGTTCTCAGGCGCTTGACTCCACATGGCCCTCAACGGCTACAGGTGGAAGCCATTACCTTTGACATCTTGGTCGGTTTCATGGACCTTGACTAAACATCTTTGTCGAAGTCCTGAGAGTCATAATACCTAAAACAAAGAGCGAAGCCCACACGAGCATGGACCCCTACGCAGTGATGATGGGGCTCATTCTAATTCTCACTCCAATTATCTGTTGGTTTTTCACCCTCCATGATAAGGAAATGAGAACCCCTATTGGCCGGTGGGCCAGTACCATTCATGACCAACGATTTTACCTCCATGCGATGGGCTACATCGTCATCATCCGTTGGAAGGCCCTTACAGACAAGCTCAATGAACCCATTAAGATGGAAACTGGTCATTGGACTTCATGGGTTCATGGCATCGAAGGCGACCTCACCCTCCACATACAGAATTTCTTTGAAAATGAAGCACTCACTTCTTTTCTCAATTTCCACTACCTGTTCATTTACCTCTTCTTGATTTACGTCACGACCGTATATTACGCATACACAAGCGACCGTGACATGACAGACAAAGTGACACTCAACTACCTGCTCATATACGCCCTCGCTGTACCCTATTATCTGTTCTTCAATGTCGAAGTCACATCTTCATGGATTCCAGGGATGGATGCTTTACTGTATCACGAAGGTTGGTACAGCGTCTTCTATGCCATGAATGACCCATTGGACAATTCAGTTCCGTCCCTACACGTGGCGATACCATTCGGTATTATTCTCCTCAATTGGTTGCATGTGCGTGAGCAAGGTGGCACCATGAAAGAATGGAAGCATTACAGATATCACGTCTTTGTATGCATCAACACGATTTTGTTTATTTTCACCATCCTTTACTTGGGCATTCACTGGATCATCGATATCCCTCTTGGGATGCTTATTGGTGCGGTTGGAGCCCTTTTCATCCACCATCTTCAACCGCGATTACGCAATGACCACGGAGGGTTTTTCAAAGGATTTACCACTCAGAAAGTTCGCAAGCACATCTTGGTCGAAGGCGTAGTAACTCTGGCTATGGTGACCCTGATTATTATGGCCGTCAATGTTCAAAGCAGCACCGTAGGAGATCGTGTGTCTTATCAGTTAGGTCCAGAAGATTCAACATTCGAAATCATTCAGAAATTTGATCCAGGTGATAGTGTTGATACTACGGTAACGAACCTTCACCAAGACATCACCATTGAAGTGGTGGTGGTTATCGTGGAGGCGGCAGTACCTGCTATGGAAGAGGGGAGCATCGATTGGTCGATCATGAAAACCTTGGGTGAATACTACACCGTTGCCCCAAATTCGACACTAGCATTGGAAGTTGATTCGCCCAAGGTCTACACCCTGATCGTCATGCATAACCCAAGCACTGTCGAAGAAGACGTTGTCCAAGTCCGTGTGCTCAACGACTACCATAAAGATGTCATGTGGATGGCACTTCTTCTTTCACTGCCATCGCTTTGGATCACTGGTTTCGTATTCCATCGACTCAAGAGGCTCAACAATTCTGGTCGCAGCTGGATTGATTCCACACCGTCACACGTATGGGAAAGCGAATAGTAGACTATGGTGTGTGTTATGAGGGCGTGGTCCCTCCAATGAGCATGACCGGCACGGAAGATCTGTCCAAAACGGTCAACGAACTGCTTGATAGTCCAGGCGGACTTCTGCTGCTCGATATCAAAACACATCTTAGGAAACGCTTTCGTTTGCTCGCCCTCACCTTTGGAGCGGTTTTTGTCGCCTGCTTTCCACTAACATCCACGTTCATTTCTTGGCTGATTGCGGAACATCGCTTGCCAGCAGATGTGAACATCATCGTCATCACGCCGGTTGAATTTATTCTACTTCAGGTCAAATTAGCGGCGTATTGCGCTGCATTCGTTGTCTTATCAATCATGATGGTTGAAGGTGCGTGGCGAGGCAGTAAGAATCCGGCACTTACCTTAAGATTAGCAGAACTCAAAGCCAGTGCGCCAAAACCAACTCGTGCCTCTGTGGGCACGCTCATAGCAATCATTGTGCTTGGTGGATTAGGTATTGGTTATGCTTGGAACCTCCTCACGCCAATGCTTCTCGAATACTTAACCAACGACGCACAAAGTGCGGGTTTGTCGACAGAATGGCGATTGTCCAGCTATGTTGGATTCATTGCCAACCTCGCGGTTGCCTCAGCCGTTGGTTTCCAAGCACCCGTAGCTACACTGCTGGTGCTGCGTCTCAAGGTAGTTTCGAGAGAAGACGTCCGAGGTTATCGGCGCCATATTTGGTTCACAGCTTTTGTGCTCGGAGCCTTCCTTTCTCCACCGGACCCACTGTCACTCTTCCTCGTGGCGATGCCGGTGATAATTTTGTTTGAAGTCGCTCTGGTTGTAGATGCGATCACGAGAAGAAACGCAGATTAGGTGCGTAGCTCAACTGGTAAATCATCCAAGGGCAAAGGCATGTTTCCTGGTGTTTGTTGACTTGACAATCCATGGAAATCAGAACCACATGTCGATTTCAAGCCATGATTTCGAACTGACAATAATAATTCGTGCCGGTATTGATCTGGATGGCTTCGATGGAAACATTCAATCGCATCGACACCTGCGTTTTTACAATATTCAACGAGGGACTGGACTGAGACGCCGTAGTAGATCGGGTGGGCGAGGGAAGTTATTCCTCCACACGCATGAACAGCGGCTGTTGCTTCTTTGATGGTTGGCTTCTTTCGAGTGATTGCAAGTGGACGGCCATCACCGAGCCAGGTGTCAAAAGCCTCTTGACGAGTTTCGACATAACCGAGCGAAATTAGCTCGTCTGCCAAATGAGGTCTTCCTACAGAGCCGTCTGCTCTTGCCAATACTGATTCAAGGTTCACATCAAGGCCGTGCTCATTTGCCAAAGCAACCATCCGAGCCATTCGTGGCCCACGGCTTTCGCCCAGGGGCGCAAGCCATGCCTCGAACTCAAGCCTTTGTTGACTCGATACAGAACTGAGCGGGAAATATGCCAGCAAGTGCCAAGAAGCAGGTGCCCGATCTCGCTCCCATCTTTCCATTTCTACCTCATCGATTGGTAAACCTGCCTCGCAGGTGATTTCAACACCGGGGATGAAATTCATCCCTGATTTTACAGCAGCTCGTTCTGCTTCAACCCAACCAGCAATGGTATCATGGTCCGTTAACGACCAGTTTTTGACGCCTTCAGAAGCCATCAATTGTGCAACGGTTTCAACGGAATGTTCACCATCACTGTTGGTCGAATGACTATGCAAATCAAACAGATCCGACCACATGATGTTACCAAACCGCCAACACCTATTGACCTTCCTTTCCTTCAAAACAAGTCATCGAGATTCGGTAGGTCAGGTGTTGAAGCGGTTGTTGGCATCTCAGGCAGTGCAGGTAAAGAAGGCAACGAAGGCGCATTCTGTGCATTTGGCGATGCAGGCTTGGGGGGCGATTCTAAAGGAGAAGTGCTATCATTCAACAAGTCAGACAAATCGGGCATGGAGGGAACCGCTGAGGTATGAACAACTTCGGGAGGGGGGTTTTCAGCCAAACTCCCGGATGGGAGTGGGACATTATCGATGGGCGTTCGTTGGTGTGAGGATGCCATTGAGCCGACAGATTGTGTGAATGGACGATTTTGGGCAGTTGCTGTGTGTGGCGCTGGATTTTTCGAAGCCATTGCGGCAGCAGTCGCGCCAAATTCACCGGAAGTAAGCGAATCTAGAGCGTTGGAAACTTCTACCGAAGTCTGCATAGTTTGCGGTTGTGCAGGAGTGACATCAAGGACAGAAGCACGATCTGTTTGCATTTGGAGTCCCGAGGGTTGGGGAGAACCAAGTTGTTCAGAACCAGCTTGTTGTGTTGGAGAAGAAGATCTTCGAAACGGAGTAGGCGTAGATTCTAACGCATCGTATTGTTCTTGAATCGAAAGTTGGCTCACCAATTCTGGAATTGATCGCTCTCGAGAGGCGAAATAACTGATCAAAAACGCTGGCATGGCTACACCAAGGGCAATGAATTCCTCTATACTCAAACCATTTTCGAAGGCCAAGTTAACTGTTGAGTTGATGATTGTAAAAGCGACTAAGAGACAACCCAAAACAAGAGATGCTGAGGACAAACGAGGCGCTTTCTGTTCCATGAAATCCCTCAAATCTCGATAACTGATTCTGCTGCTCGCACCGTGTTTTCCATCAACATAGCGATTGTCATTGGCCCGACGCCACCTGGGACTGGAGAGAGCCAAGAGGCTTTTTCAGCGACGTCAGGATGGACATCTCCTGCAAGACGCCAGCCTCGATCTCTTGTCGAATCATCGACACGGTTGATACCAACATCGACCACAACGGCTCCATCCTTAATCCAATCACTCGTGACCATTTCAGGACGCCCCACTGCTGCAACCACAACATCTGCTTCTGAGCAAACACTCTGAGCGTTTTCAGTACGTGAATGGACCACTGTGACGGTTGCATCTGCTCCTTTTGCGCCAAGTAATAGCGCTTGTGGATTACCGACAATTCTCGATCGGCCAAGAACGACTGCTCGCTTTCCAGTCAAATCAATTCCTGCCCATTGCAGCATCCGCATCACGCCACTAGGCGTGCAGGGCAACATACCATCGAGTCTCCCTTGCACCAAGCGTCCGAGGTTTTCAGGATGAAAACCATCCACATCCTTGGATGGCTGAATCAGGTCGGTGAGGGCTTCCTCGTCCATGTGGCTTGGAAGGGGTGATTGAACGAGAATACCATGAAGGCTAACATCATCGTTGAGTTGGTGAATCACCTCTCGCACCTCCTTTTCTGATGCCGAGAATGGTAATTCGATATGCGTGCTTTTGATGCCAAGACGATGACATGCTTTCACTTTAGAATTGACATAGACATGGCTTGCAGGATCATCCCCTACAATGACCACCGCAAGATGCGGTTGGACACCGGTTGACGCACATTTAGCGATTCGATCCTGAAGTTCTGCCTCAACGCTTGCTGCGCATGCTTTGCCATCAAGGCGTTGGGCGACCATGCTTAGCCCAGCCGCTCTTCAAACTTGAGCGTTCGGTTTAGAGGCGCCCACCACCAGGGGCGTGCTCACTGCCTGAAAGGGTTGCAAAGAGACGAGTATCATCCTGAAAGGACTTGAGTTCGATGGCATTGCCTGAAGGATCGTTGATGAACAGCGTTGCTTGTTCTCCAATCGAACCTGGGTATCGAACATGGGGCTTCAATCGGTACTTCACATCCAGTGAGTTAAGACGGTCACGAAATTCATGCCACTGCGTCCATTCCATAACAAGTCCGAAATGAAAAGGGGGCACTTGTCGACCATCAATGCGCCCATCATCGGTGTAATCTGGCATTGAATCAACGCAATGTGCCACGATTTGATGTCCAAAGAAATTCAAGTTCAATGATTTGTCAGTTCGGCGACCAATCGTACATCCAAGAAGGTCGACATAGAACCGTTCCGTGGATTTGAGGTCCACAACTGGGAAGGCGAGATGGAATGGACGCATGTGTCTTCACACAACAAACTAGTTTTCTGTCTTATCGATGAAAGGAGCCTGCGGAGGGACTCGAACCCCCGGCCTTCGGATTACAAATCCGATGCACTACCAGCTATGCTACACAGGCGATGGTTCGCCCAAAGGCTAACCCTTGATGAATCAAACGGATGATTTGGCTACGAAAATGGAGAGACAACTCAAAGAAGAGTCCCGCATTGGGAGGCTCATGGACCACGACGCGGGCGCAGGTTTGCTAAACCCCTACGCACAAACAAAGGTGGGTAGCGATACCATTTTTGCTTGGTTAGCTCGATATCAGAACGCTAAGGCTCAAGGCCGAGATGCTGTCAACGGCACCATCGGAGCTTTGCTTGAAGACGACGGCACTCTTGCGATCAACACGGTGGTTGACGAAGCCATTCGACAAGCACCCCCTGTCGAAATCGCAGCCTATGCCCCGCTTACAGGACTACCTGCTTATCTTGATTTAGCAAAGACACTTGCGCTCGGAGGGCGACGAACTGAACTCGAGGATATGGGCATTGCGATGACGGCGACGGCATCTGCTGGAGGCTCCGGGGCATTGTACCTCGCTGCGACAAATTTTGCCAACCGTGGCGACCATGTGATCCTTAGAGATCGCTATTGGGGACCATACAAGGGTTTCCTAGAAGGTTGTGAGTTGAAGCCACGGACGTATCCTCTACTTCCAAACGATGAATCACCCTATCCATATGTCGACATTCAAGCCTTCAAGTCAGAGCTCTCCGATTTGTGTGGAAAGCAAGACAAAGTTATGATGTGGATTAATGATCCTGCTCACAATCCAACAGGTCTCACCCTCACTCCAGACGGGCGAATGGCCATGCTCGAAGCGGTTATGGAGAGTGCTTCGGTCAATGAAAAGGTCGGACATACCCTTCTCTTGGATTTGGCGTATCATTTGTATGCTGAAGAGCCACATGGATGGGCAGAAACGATTCACGAGGCTATGTCGAACGGGTGGCCTTGGCCTGAAAACCTCTTGATTACATTTGCACTGTCCCTGTCAAAATCACACACCATGTACGGGCTTCGAACTGGGGCCATCGTAAGCATTCATCCGGACCAATCCGTCACCGACCGAATAGCCACAGTAATGGGAGTGACCGGTCGCCAAACATGGTCTGCAGCACCACGTGTGTCTCAATTCACCGTCAGTGAGATGCATGCATCCAACGAAGCTGGTGCAGCCTGGAGCAAAGAACGTGATCGCCTGAAGGCGTTGTTAACTGACCGGCGAAATGCATTGATTGACAGTTGCAAACAACTTGGCGTCCCACTCAACCCTACCCATGATGGTTTCTTTGCATGGTTAGAACACGAGCAACCCAACGATATTGCAGAAGCATGTGCACAACAAGATGTCTACCTCGTCCCATTGACCGGTGGCGTTCGCATTGGGTTGTGTGCCATCCCTCTCGCCCAGATTCCAAAGGTGGCCACTGCCCTCCGAGACGCTTTGCAATGAGGTGGAGTAATGGTGCAAAACGGCAAAGAGAACATCCTCGTTGCTGGATTGATTTGTCTTGTCACTGGAGCATTTCTCTCTGTTGGTGGCATCTACTCAATGGGGGCAACCATTGGGGTAGGTGGACTGGTTCTGTTCGTCCTTGGCATGTCAATGAAATCTCAACGAACAATGTCACCTGAAGAAATTGAAAATTGGCTGCCTGCTGCTGAGCAGCTACCTGATGCAGGGCGAGTGATGTATCGCATTGATACAACCCTCGATGAACCAATACGATCTTCCATTCTGTGCGGTCCATGCGGTACAGTCACCACGATCGACGGCCAAAAACCATCTGAATACACGTGCCCAAAGTGCGGCATTCTTCTTTGGCAGGAAGAAGAATGACATCAGGGCTGACATCTTCGAACGCTCTTTTTGGTTGTTCATGAAGCATAGATTTGAAGGGCGTCGGTCGCCCCCACCAGGTCATGGAGGCACCAGTCTTGCTGAATCCTGAGCGTCGAATGCTCAAAGTGATGCAAGAAAATGGCGGTGAATGGGGATTGGAACAGATCCTCAAATCGTGCAATTGGAGCGACCAAGCCATTGCCGTCGGAGCTGGCCATGGCCTCTCAAACAAGGGGTTTGTTTCCACCACTGAACACATTACCCAAACCGTCAAACTCGCAACAGAAGGCCAAAAAGCGGCATCGGAAGGCTTGCTTGAAGCACGACTCTGGAGTTGGATTGAAACTTCTGATGAAGCATCGATGAGTGGCTTGCAATCTGCATTTGAGCGGCATGAAGCTGGTCCCGGAGTTGGCTTGCTCAAGCGACTCGGTGTTCAACTTCAGGATGGTCACTTTCAAGCCGAGGACCCGACAAGTGTCCGAGCGGTAATTGCCGGACGTTCAGCCTTCATCGATGCATTGCCTTGCCTTGTCAGCGATGTAAATCAAGAGATGCTCGAGCATTTCAAAACACGACGCGGACTCATCGAAATTGTCGAACAGACAACACGTTCATGGTCAATCACGGAATCTGGCATGGCTGTTCAATCTGCACAACTTGAGGAAAAGGTCGCTGTTGCAGAAATAACAACCGAGATACTCCAGTCTGAAGACTGGAAGAATGCAGAGTATCGTGCCTTCGATGTCACGCTTGAGTCGAGCACTCCGCCAACTGGTCGTAGCCACCCAATGCAGGCCTTGATCGAGAGGGTTCGTGCTATTTTCCTTGAGATGGGCTTCTCAGAACTTGTCGATGACTATGTACAAACAGCGGGGTGGAATATGGATGCGTTGTTCATTCCACAGGACCATCCTGCTCGAGAGATGCAAGATACATTTTACCTCGAGAATCCAGCATCGATTTCACTTCCAGAGGAATTGGTCAGTGCGTGGGAAGACATCCATGAACACGGAGGGACGACTGGTTCTGTCGGCTGGGGTGGCGCATTTTCAAGAGCCACATCAGAGAAAGCCTTGTTGCGAACCCACACCACTGTCAATACGATCCAGTACCTGGCAGAAAATCCCAAAGAGGCTTGCAGAGTCTTTTCCGTCGATCGTGTATTCCGTAAAGAGGCCATAGATCGCACTCATCTCCCTGAATTTCACCAGATTGAAGGCATTATTATGGAAGAGGGCGCAAACCTTCAGATGCTCGTCACGACCTTGAAAACCTTCTATGCCAAGATGGGATATCCAGAAGTTCGAGTCCGTCCTGCGTACTTCCCATACACAGAACCAAGCCTCGAGATTGAAGTGAAATGGCGAGGAAAATGGTTGGAGCTCGGCGGTGCAGGAATTTTCCGCCCAGAAGTCACTGAACCATTGGGGATCTCAACGCCTGTCCTGGCATGGGGCATGGGCCTAGAGCGCTTGGCCATGCTTGTCCTTGGTTTGGACGACATTCGTCAACTGTACATTTCCGACCTCGATTGGCTCCGAAATCAGCCAATTCTTTGATTCGGAAACCCATCCTATTTGCTTCAATGCACTGCGGGCACTGAATTCGACCAACCCTGTTTTAGAGGATGGGCTGAGAGCGCGGCCTGTTCAGGTTGGCTTCAGCATCTTGTTGCTGCCCTCTGTTCGAGGGATTCATATGACCGACTTCGAATCATTAGGGCTTTCAAAGCCTCTTCTTCGTGCTGTTGAAGCAGAAGGATATACGACACCAACACCTGTACAAGAACAAGCGATTCCACCATTGCTAGCAGGCAGAGATGTGTTGGGCGTAGCACAAACAGGCACCGGGAAAACCGCAGCCTTCGCCCTCCCAGTGTTGCAAATCATGAGTCGAAACCGACCACAAGGGAAGCGATATATTCGCGCCTTGGTGCTTTCACCAACTCGTGAATTAGCGGCTCAAATCGATGAGCGGTTTTCAGCCTACAGTGAGCATCTCGACATCCGTCACAAAGTCATCTTTGGAGGCGTGAATCAAAACCCACAAGTCCGAGCAGTTCAGAAGGGTTTGGACGTCTTAGTTGCGACACCTGGTCGATTGCTCGATCTCATCAATCAAGGGCACATCGACATTACCAATGTCGAATTCTTTGTCTTGGATGAAGCAGATAGAATGTTGGACATGGGTTTCATTCACGACATTAAGAGGGTGTTGAAACTTCTACCAAACAAACGGCAAAACCTCCTTTTCAGCGCTACGATGCCGTCATCAATCGCAAATCTTGCAGGCTCATTTTTGAACAATGCCATCAAAGTTGACATCACACCAGAAGAAGTGACAGTTGACCGAATCGACCAGAAAATCATGTTTCTTCGCAAAGCCGATAAAAGGCGCTTGCTGGTTAAAATCATCAAACACGAACGGGTTGAATGTGGCATTGTGTTCACACGTACAAAACACGGTGCTAATCGACTTGTCAAGCAGTTGGACCAGAGCGGGATTGCTGCTGCTGCCATTCATGGAAACAAGAGCCAAGGGGCACGAACGCGAGCGCTTGCCGGATTCAAAGACGGAAGCATACCGATCTTGGTGGCTACCGACATTGCAAGTCGAGGTATCGATGTTGATGGTGTCACTCACGTGTTCAACTATGATTTACCAAATGAGCCTGAAAGCTATGTCCATCGAATTGGACGTACAGCAAGAGCTGGGAGAACAGGAATTGCGTACGGTTTCTGTGATGAGTCCGAATCTGGTTATTTGGTCGGCATCCAACAATTGATTGGCAAAGAAATTCCTGTCGATGCCTCGCATGAGTTTCATTTCATTGGAGCGATTCCTAAACCTGGTCAAAAACCTGGTAAAGTCAAGGATCCTAACGCCCCTAAGAAAAAACCACGAAACCGGAACCGCTCCAAGCAAGGCGGTGGAAACAACAACCGAGGTGGGCCGGGTGGGCAAAGAGGGAATAGAAACGGCGGCAACAAGAATCGGTCAAATCGAAATCATGGCAACCGCTCCGGAAAAAGAAATACCAATCAGAACCGACGCCCTCGCCAAGATTGACATCGACCATACACGGAACGGCCATTGATTCGGTAACCTCAAAAGAAACCGTTCAAAGGGTATTGCGGAGGCGGGTGTTGATGTCAGGTTCGGAAATTGACTCTGCTCAACACACGAGAATGTCGAGGGAATTCAACCTCGTACTCGCCTCGACCATAGCGGTGGCATTGGCCTTCCTGTTCGTTTCAGCAGTCTTCGGAGAAGCGGTGATGGAACTCGCCACAGAAGAGGAAAGTAATGTCGGCGTGCGCGTTCCCGTATGGGAGCGTTCAAGCATGCCATACCAAACAGACGGAGAATTCGGAATCGCACTTGAGACTGGACCATATGAAATCCTAGCAACAGATAATGAATGGAATTCAACCCATCACTTTGTTGAATACTCCTTGCCGATAGATGAAGGTGGAGCAGCACTCCTTGACAACGCAGTGATCAGCCTCGCAGTGTGGCGGCCAAATGTACCAGAAGGCGTCACTGTCCCCGTCATAGCAGAGTTCGGGCCTTATTTCCAAGAAGCAAGCGTGGAAACGCCAAGCATCGAAGTTCCAGGCACGTGGCTCGGACAAATGATCATTGACCAAATTCTACCTCATGGGTTTGCTTTTGCGCAGGTCTCCGTAACAGGCACCGGGCGCTCAAACCACTGCATGGACTTAATGGGAAATGCGGAACAATTGGGCAATGATGCTGCAGTTCGTTGGTTTGGTGAACAAGAATGGTCGAATGGAGCAGTCGGCATGATTGGAAAATCCTACGATGGAAGCACACCATGGCAAGCAGCAATGTTCGGTGCGGAGCATGATTATCTCAAGACGATCGTCCCAATTTCGGGCTTGATTGGCGTGAAGGAATTGATGTGGCGAAATGGTTCGGCTGAAGCCCGAGCACCAATCATGCATAACGGCGTTTACGGATCTTACGGCATAGATGGCGATGAAGAAGACTATCAGAATATGTGCCCAGATTACATTCTAGGACCAGGCACCGGTGTCGCAGCATACATGTTTGGTTCGGAAGTTGCTGGTGATTATTGGGCCGAGCGATACTTCCTCGACAGGGTTATTGACAACTACAAAGGCAGCGTCTACCTCATTCAAGGCATGCATGACTGGAATGTTGACCCACATATGGCCGTGCCAACAATCAACGCTCTCAAGGATGCAGGTATTGACGCAAAGGGCTTGTTTGGTCAATGGGACCATGACTATCCAGACCGTCCCGTGCAACTCTCTGATCGCTCTGACCTTGGTGGTCGAGGTGGAGAAGCCTTCCCCGAAATGGTCCGATACGACTGGATGCAGGACTTGCTTGAGTGGTTTGATTTCTACTTGCGTGGCGAGGGGGAACAACCCGGGCTCTATGTTGAAATTCAATCGAATCAAGGCTCTTGGCGCCTTGAAGACCGATATCCACCTGCGGACGTCAGTGTCGTCTCGATGGACCTTGGTGGGTTGCTGACGAGTGTTGGTGGTGGAATGAACGTCGTACCCGATGCAACGACTGGACCTGTTTGGGAATCTGCTCCACTTGAGCAAACCATGTACATAGCTGGAACTCCACGGTTGCATGTCGATGTGACAACCGCCACGCTTGGTGGTCAGCTCTACGCACTTCTGGAAGAGTGCGATGAAAACGATGAATGCATCCACATTGGTCATGCCATTATGGACCTGCGCTACTATGCAGGTGGCGATGAGATTCAAACATGGACGCCATTGATTGAGACCATCAATGCCAAGATGGAATTCATGCCGCTGGATGCTGAAATTGAAGCTGGCAACAGATTCCGCTTGAGCCTGCTCTCCACAGGCGAAGATTACCTTCCTGCAAGCACCTCCTCTGTTGTTTTCATCCAAGAAGGTGAAACCTCAACCCTTCAACTGGACACGTTTAATCCAAGCGATCGACGCTACTTCACACCCCCGACATGCACGCACGAGATGTGCTGAACAACTAAGCCGTCTTAGGGTGCTTTTGCAATCACTTTCATCTCGACAGCGATTGGTGTAGGCAAAGCCCGAATAGCCAACGTTGTCCGTGTTGGTCCGACCTTTCCAAGTGTCTCAGCCCAGACCTCATTGTAACCAGAAAAGTCTCGGTCCATATCAACTAGGAATGAAGTTACATCGAGAACATCGTCAATTGAGCCTCCAGCCTCCTCAAGAATTCGGGTTATGTTATCGACAACCGCACGGGTTTGTGCCTTGATGTCATAATCCAGTGGATCGCCCTGATCATCACAGATAGGACCACCAGGAATGGCATTGGTGCCCGGTTGCCGTGGCCCGACACCTGAGAGATAGAGTAAATCTCCAACCCGGCGAGCGTGAGGATACATACCCACTGGTTTTGGAGCCGCTTCACTGTTCACTGAACTTTCTCCTGTGGTAGGCTCCCACAAAGCTGGACCCGAAGAGGAACTTGTTTGGTCGGATGACGGTTCAGGAAATGGATCACCGCCTTCAGCATCGAGCACATTCCTCTCGCCGCTGAAGAATTCCACATCGTCTTCATCGTATTCTTTGTCGCCAGCCCCCGACGGGGTTGGATCAAGGTGAACAACAGCGCCACCTGCACCATGAATGGCTTCGTAGGCAAGAACCTCACCAGTCAAATTATTGCGGTTCCCATTCATCCCAGAAAGCCACCACATCGGCTTGAAAGCCACGACTTTTTGTACACGAATTTGCTTGTGAATGGTCCGTGAGAGTTGGCCTACATCCTCAAGACGACCCTCGCCGAGGAATTCGAGAATCTTTCGATTCCATTCATCATCTTTCAATGAATGAATTTTGTCATCCTTGGGCTCAATTGGAGTGGTGAACATGCGGTTTGAAAGCGACATGGCTGTCACCGCCACCGCTTTTCGCCCTGTTGCTTTAATCACATCGAGGCATGATTTTGCCAACACAGTCGTTTCTGACCGGTTTGCATATACATTGGAGGATACGATTACGGCTGGAATGGAATTGTCAGGATTGAGAAGTTTGAGTGCGACAACCGAGCCAACATCAATCGGGAACCCAGTGTAATTGACAGTACGGGATTTGAGGCCTCGTTTCGCATTCGCTTTATCCCATGCATGTGCAAACTCAGCATCGATATTGAACGAGTACGGAATCGAACCCAAGGCGTGAAAGTCATGGTCGACCATGACCCATTCTGGATTTGGATCGGCCTGAATTTGATGGCCAATGATGCTCGGCCAAGTTGTGGAGTAGATAATCAGCAAATCAGCCTCTGCTTCTTTAATTCGCTTGGCAGCTTCATCAAATGCATCTCGCAAACGTTGCCAACCTTCGTTTTGTTCAGGAGCTAGAACAGTGTGGGGGTGGACTGGGACAATGTAGGAGCCTACAAGTTCGCCTTGACTCATTGTGAGTCCTCCGTGTGGTTGCGTTCCGGCCATTCTACGATGGCGTTTCCAGTACCAATAATGGTGCCATAGCCATGAAGGGTCGCCGGATAAGTGGGGGTGTCGAGGGTAGAGAGGAGCCACGAGAGGCCCCCGCCATCGCTTTCTGCGATCGCTTGCTCGGTGAATTCTGGCATTTCATCGAGGATTCTTTGCGCCTGACCGGTACGGAAGTACTCAATCATCCGCATGTCCCATAGGTGCATGGCATGGCTCGTGATGTGCTCTTTGCTCATGTCTTCAGGAATAGCAGATTCGGTCGTAAAGTGTCGATGAGAGAGTGAATTACTTGCTAGAACGACGACTTTTTTACCGCTCTCAAGGATGGCCTCTCTCGTGACCTTACCCAGTTCAATCATCATTTCCTGCATCACTTCAACTGAATAATAATCACGAGATCGATTGCTTGAAATGACGACAAGAGGCTTGTCCCATTCTGGATTGAACATGTGTCCTGTAGTGATGGTTCCATAATCAACTCGGAAGTCTGGGTTTTCCATCATCGTGACTGCAAGGCCAGCCTCAGCAGCCTTGTCATGGATTTTCATGGTCAAGTCGACATCGATGTTCAAATCGTAATGGTAGCGAAAGAGGTTAGGAAAAACTGGGTCTACGGATAGACTTTGGAATTGCGGAAGCCCAAGGAAGTGGGTTCCAACATATGTTTGCCAGTGCGGAGAGAGAAGAACAATCGCATCATATTCAACATCTTTGAGGGACTCCCTTAGGCGTTCATAACCCCAGCGCAACTGTTCCCAACCGCCTTCTGCAACCGGTTCATTTTGCGGTGGGTTTTCCGCATAGACCAGATGTGGAGGGTGAGGTGCCAAACAGCCCGCTACGATTTCACCTTGCGTCATGAGACAAGCCACGCGCTTAGGGGCTATATCGGCATCGGCGTTCAAATGATGCAAATGTGGCAAGACCCAAGACTCAAACAAGGCGACGAGTTGGCCCATCCATGGAGGCAACGACCGTACTACCAGTGGCTACGGTCAAGACCACTTCCTTGAAGGATGATTTCTTTACAGGATTGAAACATATCTTGGCTCCTGCACTTATCGGAGCGGGGTTAGGTGGGGCCTGGCAAGCGTATGGGCTTCCCTCAATCGACTCTGTTTTTGTCCCTAACCCACCTCAATTTGCGCTGATTGTTGCACTCGCATTGAGCCCACTTCTGTATCGAATTCTCGTACACACATCATTCGAGCGATACCTCGAATACAGCTTTGGCTTTGCTGTATTGGCGTTGCCGTTGTTGTTTGTCTGGCTCTCGGGATGGGGTGCTCTGTTTTGTGGCATGTATGGGATTCTGTTGTCGTGGGCAACCCTCTCATTGCTTTGGGGACGAAGGCAACTTCCGCCGTTTAGTTACGGCATTTGGCACGCCATGGGCATCGATCTTGGAGCCTTTGCAGGCGCTATTGTGATGTACAATTCAATCTCATGAAGTGTAGCTTTCCGAATCGTTTGGAAAGTCACCTGTCCGAACATCATCGCAATATGAGGTGATTGCTGTGTTGATATCTTCTGCAAGGTTGAGATAACGGCGTAGGAAACGAGGAGAGAAATCCATCGTAATTCCAAGCAGGTCGTGAAGCACCAACACTTGGCCATCACAATCGGGACCGGCACCGATACCAATGGTTGGAATCGATATTGCTTCACTCACTCGCTTGGCTAATTCTCGTGGTATTTTTTCCAAGACAATCCCAAAGCAGCCTGCCTCCTCTAACAATTTCGCATCAGAGATTAACTTCTCGGCTTCTTCTTCCTCTTTGGCACGAACTGTGTACGTACCGAATTTGTAGATGGATTGAGGGGTCAAACCGAGGTGACCCATGACTGGAATTCCTGCAGTCAGAATACGCTCAATCGATTGTATGATCTCCGAACCACCTTCCAATTTCACAGCATGACCTTCCGCTTCTTTCATGATGCGAATCGCAGATTCAAGCGCAATAGCAGAATTCCCCTGATACGTACCGAACGGCATATCGACAACGATGAGTGCTCTATCCACTGCACGTTGAACGCATTGAGCGTGGTAAATCATGTGGTCGAGGGTCATTGGAACTGTCGTCACTTGTCCAGCCATGACATTTGAAGCTGAATCACCGACTAAGATGACGTCGACACCTGCTTGGTCAACCAGTTTCGCCAGGGAGTAATCATAGGCTGTGAGCATGGTGATTTTTTCTTCTGCTCGCTTCATTTCAAGCAGGGTATGTGTCGTGACCTTGCGCGCATTGCGGTGTACGGACATGTTCCTTCCACCGGCGCATGTGTTTTGAAACCCTCGCAACGGGAACGGGGTTCTATTCTTCCTCGTATGAAGCAGAGAGTTGGTGCATCAGTTCTGCAAGCGCTTCTTCAGCATCTGCACATGCAAGGATTTGTTGTTTGGATTCAAGACCATTCAGGATTAAGGCTGCGACGGTGAAGACCGAGTTTGGGTCCTCATCAACAACATGTTCGACTCTTTCCTCGACCCAATTGTCGAGGATCTGTTCATCGATTCTCAAAACCGCGCCGATTCGGTTGAGCACGCCATTGAGGAGCTCCTTAAGCTTGGTTTGATGGGTGAGCGAGGTCGGTTCTGATACCTCCATGAACCGAACGTCACCCGAAATGTACAACTTATGATGCGGGGCGTCCTCAGGGATGTGTTCAAGCAAAGTCTGTAAGTCGGGGTAAAGACCGTCTTCGTTGAGTAGGGACGCCATCGAGGGATGTTCAAACGGCGGTAATGCAGGTGGATTGACTTTTTCCACAGTGAACCTCCTGCGCCCAACAATAGAGATGAAATGGTTACTTCCTTTAGTGTCGTGTTCCAAAATTTCTGCTTCGCAGCCATGCGTTCGTGGACCATCCCAATGGTTGCTGGGTTCGAACGGATCATTCATCACAAGTCCGAAATTTTTGTTGTCAAGCAGACAATCATCGAGCATCTGTCGATACCTTGGTTCGAAGACGCGCAATTCTTGCACTTCGCCGGGCATCAAGACCATTGGGAGAACAAAAAGAGGCAGAGCATCTTGACTCGTCATGATGTCCAATAGCAAGAACCGCTTTTGAAGATGTGTTCTCAAGCATCGTTCTTGTCAGGAGCCATGACACAAATATTGGTTGTCTCTGAAAAAAATCCAAGAGACCATTGACCACCTTCTCGACCGACACCTGAGTGCTTCACGCCACCAAACGGAGTTCTCAAATCACGATGCAACCATGTGTTAATCCAAACAATGCCTGTGTCGATGGTTTGAGCCAGTTCTCGGCCGACTTCGAGGTCCTGTGTCCAGATTGAGCCTGCTAGCCCATATTCAGTTGCGTTGGCCATTGTCGTCGCTTCTTCGAGTGTATCAAAGGTGTGAACGGTCACCACTGGACCAAAAATTTCCTCCGTGGCGCACCTCGACAAATGGCTCAATCCGCTAATGACTGTTGGTGCGAGGTAGGCCCCTTCTGCAGTTGGCCCAATCTGTCCAACCATGTCTCGAGTTCCACCTGTGAGGATTTCTCCTCCTTCTTCGATTGCAAGTTGGATGTATGATTCGACCTTGGCCAAATGCTCCATTGAAATTACAGTCCCGATTTGGGTCGAATCCTCTTTTGGATCGCCAATTCGCATCGACTTTACCTCGTTAACGAATCGCGCCAGGAAGTCTTCAGCAATTGAAGAGTGAAGCATGAGGCGTGAACCACACAAGCACACTTGCCCAGAATTTGTGAAAGCGGCACGAACAGCCCCTTTGACGGCTTTGTGAAGTTCGGCGTCCTCCAGAACGATCGTGGCGTTTTTTCCTCCAAGTTCCAAAGAGAGCTTCTTGAACATAGGCGCAGCTGTCGCCGCAACAATTCGTCCAGTTGCAGTACCACCCGTGAATGAAATGCCGTTGATGACGGGATGTTCCAAGATGGCTTGCCCAACTTCTGGGCCGAGTCCATGAACCAGATTGAAAACCCCTTTGGGCAACTCCAATTCGTGAAGGGTTTCTGCGAGGATGTGGGCGGTGAGTGGGGTCATTTCACTTGGTTTAGCGATGATTGCGTTGCCCATAAGAAGCGCTGGAGCAACCTTCCATGACATCAGATAGAGTGGAAGATTCCAAGGTGTGATCAGGCCAACCACACCAAGCCCATTTCGATGAACAAGATTGATGGCGTCTTTCATCTCAAAAGTCAATGGTGTTTGTTGCCTTCCAAAGTTTGCAAAGAATCTGAAATTTTCGACCGAACGACTAGCGTCGACTCGGCGTGCGAGGGAAATTGGTTTGCCGGTATCCAGAGATTCTGCCTGGGCAATAGCCTCATGTTTTGCTTGCAGTGCATCAGCGATGAGATCGAGCCATTCA
Organism: uncultured Candidatus Poseidoniales archaeon; assembly: GCA_964015875.1. Classification (GTDB taxonomy): domain Archaea; phylum Thermoplasmatota; class Poseidoniia; order Poseidoniales; family Poseidoniaceae; genus MGIIa-L1. The sequence continues at coordinate 180,321 of CAXHEV010000001.1, read as the reverse complement.
GCACGCTGTTCAAGCGAAAGAGCGTTCCATTTTGGTTGAGCTGCTTTTGCCGCATGTGCTGCGCGTTCAACATCTTGATGCTCTGACCGCGGTATTGCAGCGATGATTTGACCTGTTGCTGGATTGATGTCCTCAAGAGTTTGTCCGGAGACAGCTGGCACAAACTGACCATCGATGTAGTTCATCAACGCAAGCATTGTCACATCTCCACATCATAGAGCCAACGGTCCTGATCAGGGTCCCATTCATCCCAAGTTGGCAATGTTTCCAAAACTTCGAGGTATTTTTCTGGAACTATGCCCGGGACAATGAACGCTTTTTGTCGATGAAGCGGGTAGGGGTTTCTCAGGTTAATTCCTAATACGCCCAGCACGGCGCGAGCCACATACCAAGTCGCCTGAGAGTTCCATCCATGTGCAATCTTGACAACAATGCCAAGACCCTTAGGATAATCAGGGTGTTCGATGGCTAAACCAAGCAATCCATCTGCGCCCTCTTTGGCAATGACTTTGCCTTCTCCGGCTTTCAATATCGTTGAATCCAACCTGTTGAATCCTCCAACAAGGTCTGGATGCCTGACCATCGCCTCCCAAATCCAATCCTTGTCCTTGTCACGAACCAATCCTGCATAGATTTGAGCCAATTCTGAAACTGTGTTGGACACTGTTGGAAGTCCACAGCCATCCTTTGCAATTCTCAAAGGCGTCCAGTCATCTCCAAGATATGTTCTGATTTCTTCCATGTAGGCGTGGAACACTTCGTGTGTTGGAAGGGTGTAGCCAGCTCGGTTCCATCCTTTTTTCCTACAACCGTGAAGGATTGCAGCGTGCTCTCCTGAACATGTATGGAACCAACGTCGAGGACGACGAACTTGACGCCCGAATTGGATGAGGGGAACATCGAGTGGGGTGAGCATCAGTGGCCATTCCTCCTGTGCCAGCAAGGATTGGGCTGCCGCAACGTGCTCTGTATCACCGTTGTGCGATGCGACGGAAATCGCCTTTTGTTCCCAACTGAGATCTGCCAACTCTTCGGTGAACGCCTTCAACATGAAGGGTTTCATCATCGAACGCCCATAACAGAGAACATTCCCCCCAAAGGAGTGGATCACCTCATCACCGTGAGCCCAAGCCACAGCGCCGTGGATTGTGGTTTCTGAAACACCATTTCTACGATAGTCAACTAACGGCTCCCACGCAACTTCACGTCCAGTGGGAATTCCTTCCACCTGCTCTCCAAGTGGACTGTCAGGATAGAGTGTGCTTCCTGGGCGACCGGGTTCTACTGCGGAAGGAGTATCGTGTTCAATCGACATTGGTTCACCTCAATTTCCTAGTTTAGATTCGACAAGCGGAACGACTTTTTCCATGTAGGCAGTCATGTCTCGACAGACTCGGTCCGAGTCATGGTTAAAGAAATCGAACCATGCCATGATTCGATCTTCTGGGTGGAAGCGGTCGAGGATTTGTTGTGCAACTTCTTCGACGTTACCGATGAGTGCATTATTTGCAGCATTACTCACTTTTGACGGGTCAATGGTTCCTTCCAAAGCGCTCCAGTACGCACCAAGTGCGGCTTTTGCTTCACGATGTGCTGCTTCACTCTGTTGTTCAGTTGACAATCCTTCTTCTGCATTGAGGAAGACAAACGATGTTCTTGGCATGTCTCGGCGCTGCCATGCACCGCCGTCTGCGTGAAACACAGATGCCATTCGCTCGTGCGTCGACTCGATGACTTCGGGCTTTGTGATGGAGAGATTGAACACCTTCACAGGCGAAAATGAATTGAGGAAGGTTTGTGCTTTTGGATCGTGGGTGCCCGCCACAAGTTCAAGCAATTCTCTTCTGAAGGTGTTTGGTACAATCTTCAAATCTTCGAACACGTATCGCTTAGGAATGTGGACTTCGTTTGGTGGTGAAGTCAACCCTTCGAATTCAACCGCAGCAGATTGCACCCGTTCCCAATCCTCATCAGAACGGAAATTGGAACGCGTCAAAACAGTGTCATACGTCCCTACAGAATTGACCACATCGCCGCGCAAGAGACGTAGAAATATTTCACCGGCTTCCATGAAAATTTGCCCTCGTAGAGCTGGCCATGCGGCCTCTTCAACGGAATTCCTCGGCACAATACCATAGGGGCGGGCCATGAATTCAAATCGACCTGCTGAAAACCCGACGTGTAATTTTCGATGTTCATCTGGGTTCATGCCGTGCAACATCAATGTATTTGCAATTCTCTCAGCCTGAGCAATCGGGCCACCAGAAGCCAAAATTGAAACAACAGCACTCCCTATTTCGATTGAAGTTGTTCGGCGAAAAGATTCCATTGCCAGTTGAGGAAAATCGGTACACAGCCCAACTTCCCCTTGCCAATGAGGTACGACTGGACGAGAATTACTCTTTTGTGTCTCGGTCGAAAGATGAGCCTGAGCAATCCATCCAACACCAAAACCAAGCCGATCCGCACATTCCAGTTGCTGGAAGTAGCTAGCAAACATTTCGTCCTCGAGCGGCACGCGACCCGCAGCATCGGGGGTCTGGCTGATGGAGAAAAAGATGTCATGGTCCATAGGTGGCACCGGTCCTTCCAGTCGGAGGCACATCATAACGAGTGTGGCTGTTTTACTTGAACAGCGAATCAGGGATTTTTTCGTGAATCGGTATCGTTATTGAACGAAGTGAGGGCTTCAATTCGTTGACGTACTGCGATTGGAGTTGGTAAGCCAGCGTTGATGAACGCATGCAGGCAATCTGAAAGTTGCAGCATTGCCGTCTCATAGTCTTCTTCGATTTCTGCGATGTCAGCAAGTCCCCAACGTGCGACGAGTTGGCCTGAAAGGTCTTCAAGCGCCAGTGCCAAATCCAGTGATTGACCATAGAGGTCTTTTGCTGCATCAAATTGTCCAAGAGTTGCTTGGCTGTGACCCATATCAGCCATGGCTTCCATCTGTCCTTCTTCGTCCTTGAGTTTCATCAAAAGTTCAATTCGCCTCGAAGCATGAACAAGAGCAATTTCGTGCTGATGTTGTTTCTTTGCTAGAGCCTCGAGCAGGGCCAAACCGTAGACTATCCCCTGCTCATCGTTGGTTTTTTCTCGCAAGCGAAGGGACCTGCTTGCAAACATTTGGCCTTCTTCATAAGCTTCGTTCGCCATATGAAGAAGAGCGACATGATGGGCAACTGCGGCAGAAAGAGGTTCACCAGATTCAATCAATTCAGCCTTAGCCGTGAGTTCGGAAAGATCATCGATGGAAGCATTTGTCATCTTCATCTCTTCAAATGAAGCCCAGCCCGATTCGATTTCATCATCTGCAGTGTTCTTCGCATGCGCAAGAAGTCGATCAGCAAGTGCTTCGTCTTCCAACTCTATAGCAAGGGGAATCAAACGGAGAGCCAGAGGTGTGTTGATGTCCTCCATAGCCCCACCTTGGGTCAACATATCCAAGATTCGCCGAGCCTGCTCGGGTGTGACCTCGCCGTCCATGCCCACCGCTGGGGATTCGCGTCAAGAACATATCTCTTGGACGTTGTCGAGGTTGAACCTTAAACGCAAGAAACACTCCCCTCCATCATGGGCAAGTATGACGGCTACTTGCAAGGGCTAAGCATTGCAGCGATTCTCATCCTTGCTCCGCTTGCCCTCCAAACCTTACTTTCACAAGAAGAATCACAAGTGGTCTACGTCGCCGTACCTGTCGAGGTGGAAAATGAAACCATTGCACCTGAAACCAGCAATGAAGAGGCGAGAGCCCCCGAATTAAACCGGTCTGAAGTGGCTCGAATTGCAACATTCAACATCAAGGTGTTTGGCGAAACTAAAATGGGGAAACCTGACGTTGTCTCAGTGCTTGTTGAAACTGTACTCAGGTACGATTTGGTCGCTGTACAGGAGATTAAGGACATCGATCAAACCGTGCCATATGACTTTCTTGAGGCCATTAACAATCAAAGTGAAACCGAGTGGGCAATGATGTTGAGTCCACGTTCTGGCCTCCAAGAAGATGACCGCTCATCACAAGAGCAGTACGCCTTTTATTACAATACGGCTGTGTTCGAAGCGATTGGAAATGGCACTTTGTACAACGACAGCGAAAATGATTCATTTCAACGTGAACCGTTCCAAGGAAGGTTCTCCCTGTTGGATCTTGAAGGAAACCAAACGATGTTTGATTTGAGCCTCATCACAGTCCACACAAAGCCAGCAGCTGCTGTTGAAGAAATCAATGCGATGGGCGTGGTTGCATCGACCTACCTTGAACAACATCCTGATGAAGAAGACCTTGTCATCCTCGGTGATCTCAATGCAGATTGCACCTATGCATCAGAACAAGATCTTTCGAATTCAGCCCTAGCAGGTGGAAATTACACATGGCTGGTGGGCAATGATGTGGATACTACAGTGTCAAAGAGCGCCTGCGCCTATGACCGAATCCTCACCAATGGCGACCTCAGTGGACGACTCACATCCAATTGGGGCGTTGATATGGTCTTCGACAGCGCCGATGTATCCGACCATTATCCTGTTTGGTTTGACATCTTGCGGTGATCAGATACTTCGCAATCGGCCGCCATCAACCGCAAGGCTAACGCCACGAATGCCACCTGATGCGGGAAGTGCAAGGAACGTGAGAGCAGATGCTGTTTCCAAAGGATTGATCAGACGTTCAATTGGAACCTGGCCAAGCCAACCTGATTGAATGTCTTCAAGCGATTTTCCGGTACGCTGTTGAATTGATGAAGCCAACGACCCAAGTCTATCTGTGTCTGTGAATCCCGGTAAGACATTGTTGATTGTGATGCAAGGTGCAAGTTCTCTCGAGAGTGTCTTGGCCCAAGATGCCATGGCTCCACGAAGGGTGTTGGAGAGGCCAATGTTGGGGATTGGTTCCTTGACAGACGTGGAAATAATTTGGATAATACGGCCATAATTTTCTGCTTCCATACCAGGGGCGAGCAGTTGAGTTAACGTGTGTGCTGCATGGAGGTGGCGTTTGAAAGGAGCGTCAAAGTCGCTCAAAACATTGGCAAGTAAAGGACCGCCAGGTGGTCCTGCTGCGTTGTTGACAAGAATATGCACTGCACCACGTTGGGCAAGTAAAGCAGGGATCGCTGATTGGATGGCATCCTGATCTTCAAGGTCGAGAGCAAGAGGTGCGTGCTCGCCCGAGCCTAGGTTCGACAATTCGTCACAAAGCGTAGCGAGAGATGCTGCATTTCTGGCACAAACCGTGACGTTTGCCCCAGCTTTGGCCATCATCATGGCGGTTGCTCTTCCAATGCCTTTGCTTGCTCCACACACCAAAGCATGCTTTCCTTTCAATGCGGTGCTGGAGTATGGGAAGTCATCCCCGAGGAGGTCCATAGCCATCGCAACAGGTAGCCTCACATAGGTCTTGGGATGCCAACCTACAACCAATCAATGATGGCGTTCAATTGAACCAACCAGTCATCGCTTGCAACATCGATGACTGAATAATGGTCACCAGGGAGCCAGAGTTTCTGGACTTCAACACCTTTGGCTTTCATGACTCTGGCGTAGGTTTCTGATTGCTCTTTTGGAACATCCTCATCCCTCTCTCCGTGGACGAGAAGGATTGAAACGTCTGCTGGATGGTCCACTGGATTGAGTTGTCGCCAGACCTCTGGCATCTCATTTGGACCAGCGCCAATCCATCTGCGTACTGCATCGCCTTCATCAGAGAGGTTGGCATGATCGGCAGCAATAAGATCAGTAATCGGTGCTTGAGCGATAGTGAGCCAAGGCCTGCGTTCCGCTTTTGATGCAAGCATCAAGGCAAGGTGACCGCCTGCAGAGTGACCCATAATCATCGATCGGGTGATGTCAATTCCGGGAAGTAATGCAAGTTGCCCCCATGCTCGCAGAACATCAGAAAGTGTGTCCATCCAAACACCTTCATCGCCATCACTCCAGCCTTTGAATTCAATGTTCCACGCAGCAATGCCAGCCTCTGCAAGATCATCACCAATCGGACGCATGAGTTCACTCGTCCATGCACTTTTCCAGAACCCTCCGTGAATGAGCATCGCGCATGGCACCCCAGCAGCGTTTTGGAACGGTGAGGGGTCATCTGGCATGTGAAGGTCGGCAAACTGCCATGGTTCGGCACCCCACTGCATCCGGTCAACGCCCATGTTTGGCTTTGTTGGTGTCCTCCCTATCACCCTTGCCTTGAGTCGCACAAGACTTGAAGTTATGAGAGGAACACGGCATGGTATGCCCAACCCGCTCGATATTGGATTCTGTGATATGGATGGCAATGAAACAACCCTTCGAGCCCTCGGTGGTGAAAGCACCTCAACATGGGTCGTTGTCAATGTCGCAAGTTCTTGTGGTTTTACTCGTCAATACGCTGGTCTACAAACACTCTCCGAACAAGATGGAGTCACCGTAGTTGGATTCCCATGCAATCAATTTGGCGGACAGGAACCGGGTACGCATGACGAGATATGCGCGTTCACAGCTGAAAAATACAAAGTGACGTTCCCCCTCATGGCCAAAATTGATGTCAAAGGTTCTGGAGCAGCGCCATTGTTTCAGGCCTTGATCGCAGCTTCTGAAAACACAGGCAATATTCGTTGGAATTTCTCCAAGTTTGTCATTGACAGTGAAGGATCCGTCACAAGATTTGGCTCAAGAGACGAACCCGAGGATCTGCTTGCCTGAATAAAATCGTGCAATGATTGAATCCTGCTTCAGACTGCAAGTGGCTTTTGCAAATAACTCAGATGAACACTTAACTGAATTTCTTTCGTGCTGCCTTGGTCATTTGAACCATCACTGTCCGCATATCATCTGCGACAATTCGGTTTGGATAGGAACAGTAGACATAGCGATCTGGCTCAAGATGCACCAATTGAACCTTCAGAGGTACCTACCATCGGCAAAGACCACCTCTACTATCGAAATTTACTCGAAGAAGGATACACGGAGGCCGAAGCACAACGCCACACACTCTCTTACTATCCTCATTTTGATCCACTTGGTTCAGCTCTACCAGACCCATTGCCACCCGCCGATTGGGTGGATCCAAACGGACCATCTTTGCTCGACAACACAACACAACGCATTCAAGGGGCTGTAAATAATTTCAAGAAGAACAGAGGCACCTACTGGGAATCGATTGTCGCAGCAAACCGCAACGTTACCAATCGAGTCTTTGCGTCTTTGGAGTCAAATCGAAAGCAATACATTCTTGGTTTTTCGATCTTGGCAATCGTAGCACTAGGATTTTTATCGACTACTTTGATTCAGCCAGCTCATCCTCTAGAAGGTCGATGGATCAGTGCCGATGGGCAAGCGTGGACAATCGATGCCGATGGTTCTTGGAGCAGTTCCGGTGCTCGGTCTGCAGTTTGGGAAATCGATGGAAATCAAGTTCAGGTTTCCGGCTATACATACGGCAATCAGCCCATTGAACAAACAATGCGGATGGCTGTGACCGAAGACGGAAACGGAATCTGGATGAAGTGGACCGCATTGAGCCTCGATGGCGTGGCTTTGGCAGATGAAGACCTCCCGCAAAAATGCGCGCTTCTGCTGAACTCAAATGTCGATAATGCTGCATCTAATCATTATGTTGCGGCAATGGAATATTCAATCGCTGCCCCTTCTTGGTGCTAATTTTCGCATCAAGGGTGTGTATCAATCGATGTTGACGAAGTTCACCTGTCCGGTGTCCACATCGTAGATTGCGCCTTCAATAATCGTGTTGGGCTTGACCAATGGATGTTCGCGGAGTGATTTGACATCGATGACCAATTTTTCCATTTGGTTTTCGACAACGGCTGGGTGATAGTTGCTTACATCAGCACCAGTGTTGGAGGCAACCGTGTTTCGAACAGAATCCAAGGTGGCTGCTGCCATGCCACATCGCGTATGGGGCATGATGAGAATCCGATCGCAGTCGAGGACATTGTTCGCAACAATGAGGTCACTCACCATGTTCGCATTCAGTTGCGCCCCACCATTCCGCATGACTTTCATATCGCCAATGGAGACGCCAAGCGCTTCATGAGGGAGAATTCGACAATCCATGCACGTCAAGAGAAGAAGATTACGGGCAGGAAGGCCAGGAGTGCCTTGACCATTGAAGCTGGCAACATAGCCTTCGTTACCCTCGGCTATGTCCGAAAAATTGCCGTCCGATGCCTCCTCCATGGTCAATGCCTGCAGCAACTGCACTTGAGTTTTTTTTACTTCTCACGCCGTATTTTATGAATTCTTAACGACACAGGCAAAACCACAGTTTTGAATAGTGGGGCGCCGCCGAAAAAATGAGGGTGAGGTTTGACCGGCGAACGCATTCTCGAAATAAACTTGAAAAGGTTTGTTCAACAACCGCATGCCACAGAGGTGGACGGCGGATTCCATGATTCAAAAGCATTGATGAATAACGTGGCGCTTGTGGCCATGAAATTCAATTCAGAAAACATAAATGTGGCACGAAGCCTAACGACTGAAGGGATGAATAAAGAAGAAAAATTATCACATCTTTCACAACTCAAAGAGGCCCTTGGTCACGATATTTTCGAATTTTCAACCTGCAATCGTATCTTGTATCTCGGATTCAACACAACGTGCGAGAAACTAGCACAAAAGCTCGAAGAACACACTGAAATGACAAACCTACCGTTTCAACACTACACCGGAATTGATGCTTGGAAATCACTGGTCAAAATTTGCAGTGGCCTTGATTCGTTTATGATCGGAGAATTGCAAGTCATGGGCCAATTTCGAAGTGCTGTGGCATGGCATCGAAAGCATAATCTCATCGACAAGACGAACGAATCATTCTTCCATCATGTGGTTGCTGCAAACCGAACACTCCGCAAGGAATTCGGCTTCAATAAGACGACTGAATCAATGCTCAATTTAGCAACGTCCACACTGCAAGACATTCTCAAAAATAAAGAGCGGGCAACCTGTGTTGTTCTCGGCTTTGGAGAGATGGGTCAGAAGGCAGTTGAAACCCTACAGCAACTCCAGCAGAAAAGCATCATCGTCGTCTCTCGATCTCCGGAAAAATCTCGCTTAAGAAATCAGGATTTAGCATCGGGGTTGAACATGATGACATTTGAAGAATGGAATTCTTTGACACACACCTCCGATGTGATCATTTCCACCATTCGTTCAGCAGAACCAACGTACTTCGATGCCAACCAAATCCCAGTGGACCAATCATGTACCGTTATGGACTTCTCATGGCCCCCATCGGTCGCTCCTGACGGTGTAAAAACACACCAAACGCTACTGGGCATGGACACCTGGATTCGTGCGGCACACAAACTCGGTGTCGATTGGGATTATGCTTCAACCTTGGAAAAAGGTGATTTGGTATTGGGCAATATTACAGAAGAATTCCTATCTGCTCTGTCGAACAGATCAGATGCAAAATTCCGAACATTCATTTATTCAAAACTCGATTCCATGTCGAAAGAATGGAGTTCAAATGCAGACCAAGTAGGGTCCACGGACGCTACAATGCAGGCCTTTTCTAGAGAAATTGCGACATGGATTTGCACGCAAACTGGAGCCTTCAAAATTCACGACCTTGAACAGTTAATTCTCAAGACCCAACGCGAAGTTGACAGCGGTTTGCTTTCTTTAATCGCCTCGGATGTTGGCAAAACCATGCTTGAATTAAACGCCAAATCCGACCTTGCGGAGGTCCTAGGTTGAACCCTGTTCGAATTGGTACCCGTTCATCCCCCCTTGCGCTTTGGCAAGCACGAAAAGTTGCTCATCTTCTTGAAAAATCGGGAATTTCGACTGACATCATTGAAATCAGTTCATCAGGGGATCGCTCCGTTGGGGGAGATCTCGCCACTTCAGTCGGACAGTTTGTCCATGGAATCGATGGCGAACTCTTGACTGGAACTATCGATCTTGCCGTCCATTCAAGCAAAGATGTCCCGACATTCGAAACGCCTGGAATTTCGCATTTGGCTTATCTTGAGCGAGGTTGTACCAGTGATGTGTTGCTTACTCAACACAGAAATCAATCGACCACACTAGCCGAGGTGCTCGCTTCCAGTGCTTCAACACCCTTACCAGATGTGTTCGCATCACTCGATAGAGGAGCCACGATCGGCACCGTCTCAGGCCGCCGCCAATCTTTTTTGTTGAGTCAACGACCTGATTTGCTCCCACTTGCAGTTCGTGGACAGGTCCAAACAAGATTACTCCGCTTGAAGCAAGGGCGAGTTGATGCTATCGTACTTGCAGAAGTTGGTTTGAAGAGATTGCACGAAGTTGGAGCGCTGGAAGATTGGATGTTGAAATTGGGTTGTCAGCGAATCGACGAAGCACACTGGCCAACAGCTCCCGGACAAGGGGCCATTTCCGTCCACTGTGCCACCAACCGCTTTGAACAAATGAGCGAATTCAGGAATTTTTTGAATCATACCGCCACCGAAAAAGAGGTACTCAACGAACGAGAACAATTGCAGCATCTCGGCGGTGGATGCTTATTTCCAGCTGGAATACGATCAACGTCAGGACGTCTAAATGTGAAAGTGTCCCCCAAAAATTGGCGTGATTTACATTGCCGTGGTGAAACCTTTCACACATTGGAGTACAATGGACCTGTAGAGGAGTTCGTTGCCCAAGAACCGGAACAGCAAGCAAGCACACCTACGGTGGTGAAGGATGGAAGGCAATTGATTTCGACGCTTAATTCAGAACGTCTTGCCATGCGATTACAATCTGAAGGCATTCGTGTGGTGAACCATCCTGTTTTGGATCTCCAACCCCTCAAAGGCAACTGGCCTCATCTCAATCTTGACACCATCAGCGATCGAAGGAACTGGCCACTTTTGCTTTTGACCTCACCATTCGCCGCCCGATGCGCAGCAGAGATTTCTGAGAGCATCCCCGAATATCGCCGCATACAATGGGTCGCCATTGGCGAAGGCACTGCTCGTGCTTGTTTCAAATTGGGAATTACAGCCTCTATTTGCGGCAGAGCAAGAAATTCCAAAGACTTTGCAACCTACATACGAGAAAATATTGAGCCTACCAATTTACTTCTTCTACCTCAATCAAACCGTGCGGATGATTCTTTTGCAGAAGCTTTGAAACAATCAGGCTTTGAGGTTCAACGCTGGATAGGGTATGAAAATAAAACCAAAAAAGTAGATTCATTCTCCTCATCAAAGGATGATGTGTTACTGCTTTCATCACCTTCTTCGGCCCTTGCATGGGTTGATAACTCACTGCCGATAGCGTCCACCATACTGGTCATGGGCGAAAGCACGAAAGCTCAGTTGGAAAAAATGGAGCAATTTTCCGAATCGAACGTACAAGTTCTCAAAGGTCCTACGGCAGATTACATCACGCAATGGTGGAACAAAACGGGTGAGCAATAAATGAACATACGGCCACGTATTAATCGAGCAACGGTTGCGCGCCGCAACCTCTTGCATGATTCCTCACTGTCCTCTTCGTTGGTTCAACCATACTTCATCGTCGAAGGTCAAGGCGTGAACGACCCCATCGAAAACATGCCCGGAATTCAAAGACAATCGATCGATATGCTCATGAAGACAATTCATGATGACTTTGCAATCGGTATTCGAAGTGTCATGCTCTTCCCAGTCATGCCTGCTGGCATGAAAGACCCGCACGCAACGGCCTGCTTGGATGACACAATGCATCTGTATCAAGCGGTTCGCGCCATCAAAGAAGCCTATGGTGATCAAATCGTCGTGATGACTGATTTGTGCTTGTGCACATCAACAGACCACGGGCACTGTGGATTTGTCGAGCATAACGAAATCCAAAACGATTCAAGCGTTGAACAACTCGCCCGAATCGCCTTACTCCACGCCAAAGCTGGCACGGATTACATCGCTTGTTCAGACATGATGGATGGACGAGTAAAACACATTCGTCAGGCCCTTGAACGCGCCCACCAACACACGACTGGAATTATGTCCTACTCCGTGAAATATGCCTCCGCCTTCTATGGTCCATTCAGGGGTGCCGCAGATTCATCACCAGAAACTGGAGATCGAAGAACATACCAGATGGATCCTCGCGCCGGGTACAAAGAGGCCCTTCTCGAAGCATCGCTTGACGAAGCTGAGGGCGCTGACATCATCATGGTGAAGCCCGGACTTCCTTACTTGGATGTCTTGCGCAGAGTCGCCGACAGCGTCAATCGACCGACCGCTGTCTACAACGTCAGTGGAGAATACTCAATGGTCATGAACTCGACTTCAGATGGAGCCGCTCGAGAGGGCATGGTGCAAGAAATCCTTGCCTCGTTTCAGCGTGCCGGTGCCGACGTCATTGTCTCCTACCACGCCCGAGAAGCGCTTCGAAATGGATGGGTGGTCTGAACATGGAAATGAACCGTACTGTTTCCAATATGCTTCACACCGAAGCCATGGAGCACCTTGTGGGCGGCGTTAATTCACCCGTCCGCGCCTTCAAATCGGTCCATGGCTATCCAATTTATTTCGAAAAGGCGAAAGGAGCGATCGTCACAGATGTCGATGGAAACGAATTGGTGGATTTTGTTCAATCATGGGGACCATTGATTCATGGACATTCCCATCCTGGTATCCTGAATCAATTACAATCATCGATGCTCAAAGGCACATCGTTTGGTGCGCCTCACCGAGGGGAGATGGAACTTTCAAAAATGGTCAAAAAGAGATTCGCTCATATTGACAAAGTCCGATTCGTATCTTCTGGAACAGAGGCTGTGATGAGTGCAGTACGCCTCGCAAGAGGGTTCACTGGACGGGATATTTTAGTCAAATTCGATGGTTGCTATCATGGCCATGTCGACTCCCTCATGGTCAAAGGCGGGAGTGGTCTTGCCACCTTCGGCATTGCGAGCAGTCCTGGCATCCCCTCAGACACAATCGCAACAACACTTGTTTCTTCACTCAATGATGTGGAAGCGGTTGAATACCTCTTCCAAGAACATGGCAATGACATCGCTGCGGTGGTTATTGAGCCACTGCCGGCAAATAACGGGCTTCTCTTGCAATCAAAGGAATTCTTGCAGGCACTTCGGAAATTGTGTGACCAAAGTGGTGCCTTGCTGATTTTCGATGAAGTCATCAGCGGTTTCCGTTTCCCTCAAGGAAGTTATGGAGCACATTGTGGCGTGGAACCTGACATTACGGCGCTTGGAAAAGTGATTGGAGGTGGCCTCCCAGTCGGTGCCTATGGGGCAAGAAAAGAAGTCATGGATATGCTCTCTCCAATTGGGCCAGTGTACCAAGCAGGTACCCTTTCAGGCAATCCACTGGCAATGACAGCTGGAATCAAAACCCTTGACCTGCTGACCCAAGATGCCTATGTGCAACTTGAACAGCTTGGCCAAAGTCTGGAAGAACAAATGAATCACGTCTTAGAAAAGCACGGAAAACCAATGACACTCATTCGACAGGCAAGCCTGTTTTGGCTCTCCCCCGGATCTGGTTCAGCCCCACAAAGCGCAGCAGAGATTCCCTCGGATGCTGGCGTCATGTATTCGAAAGTTCACCGTTCACTCCTCTCAAAGGGTTTCATGCTCGCACCCTCTGCATATGAAGTTGGATTCTTATCGACGGCTCACACCGAGCAACACATAGCAAACTTTGTTGCAGCCATGGACGAAGTGCTGACTGAAATGGAGGTGTAGACATGAACGGACAAGAACGGATTCTGGCTGCGCTTCAACGCCGTCCTGTTGACAGGACGCCTGTTTGGTTTATGCGTCAGGCTGGAAGGCACTTGCCTGAGTACCGTGAGATTGCTTCGCAGTATAATTTCTGGGAGCGATGTCAAGAGGTAGATTTGTGCAAGGAGATCACGCTCCAACCTCTGAAGAGATACAGTGGAATCGATGCAGCGATCATCTTCAGTGACATACTCACCCCACTCCCAAGTCTAGGGTATGACGTCGAATATGGTGGAGGCATACGCATCAGTGATTTTGACTTCTCAGATGTTGATGACTGGACAAGATTTGAAGCACGGAAGCACGCCCCTTGGGCCGCAGATGGCTTGGCCTCCTTGGACGATGAGTTAGGTGAACTTGCCAAACTAGGCTTTGTTGGTTGCCCGTGGACTGTCTGTATGTATTTGTTATCCGGAGGTACGGGGGACAAGGATTTCCACAATGCGAGGGCTAAGGTCTATTCCCAGCCAGAGGCAGCTCACAATCTCTTCCAAACCATGGCCGAAGCACTCGGCGATTTGCTTGCCGATCAAGTGTTGCATGGAGGGGCTGATGCTGTGCAACTGTTTGACACATGGGCTGGCCTGTTGTCAGTTGATGATTACAGAACCTTCGCTATGCCTGCCACCAAGAAAACCATTGATGTGTTCAGAGAAAAAGTTGGTCATGATGTACCGATCATACACTACGCAAAGGGTTCTGGTCATCTTCACTCTGCGATACGAGAATTAGATATCAACACAGTGTCGCTTGATTGGAGAGATGATTTAGCAACAAATAGAAAACTCCACGGTGACAAATTTTCTTTCCAAGGAAACCTTGATCCTTCACTGCTTCATGGATCTGTCGACGTCGCTCGTAAGGCCACCCTTGACGTACTCCATGCTGCCGGTAATGAACCCGGTCACGTGTTTAATCTGGGCCATGGCTTTGCACCTGGTGCTCGAATCGAGTGTGTTGAAACCGTGTTGCGTACGATTACAGAGGGTTAGATATGCGCCAAAAGATGGTCGACATGGTTCACCAACTTCAGGACACCATCTGTGATGCACTGAAAGAAATTGATGGGTCAACCTACCGTGAAGATTCTTGGCAACGCGAAGAGGGAGGCGGTGGTCGCAGCCGTGTCTTCAGCAATGGAAACGTGTTTGAGAAGGCAGGCGTCAATGTCAGTGTAGTGCATGGTACGCTCCGCCCTGAAGCGGCAAGAGCAATGGGGGGCGGGCAAGAACTTGGCGACGAAGATTTGGATTTCTTCGCAACGGGCCTTAGCCTTGTGCTCCACCCTCACAACCCTCACGCACCGACCGTACATGCTAATTACCGATATTTTGAACGAGGCGATGGTCAACGAGAAGGGAGTTGGTGGTTTGGAGGAGGAGCAGATTTGACGCCTAGTTATCTGTATGAAGAGGATGCTGTGCACTTCCATCAGGTGCTAAAGGCGGCATGTGACAACCATGCGCTTGCCGATTACAACAGATTCAAAAAATGGTGTGATGATTATTTTTACATCAAGCATCGAGATGAAAGGCGGGGTGTTGGTGGCATATTCTTCGACGATGTGAACAACGGAACGAAGGAAGAGTGTTTTCAGTTTGTCAGTGAGTGTGGTGCTTCTTTCCTTGAATCATACCTACCAATATTAGAGCGAAGAATGAACCTTCCTTATTCGGATGAGGAAAAAGAGTGGCAACAGATACGTCGAGGCCGTTATGTGGAATTTAATCTCGTCTACGATCGTGGAACGACATTTGGCCTCACCACAAATGGTCGAATTGAGAGTATCCTCATGTCCCTGCCTCTCACCTCTCGATGGGAATACTGCCACGAGGTTGGAAAAGGAACGCCGGAGCAAAAATTAGTCGATGTGTTGGTCCACCCTATCAATTGGCTCGACACCAATGAGTGAGACGTATGCAGACTCCAGAAGATTGGATCCGCCACGGCCAAGAACTACGAAGGCCGCTCCTTGTTCACGAATCGCTCGGCCAAAAAAAACGATTATGCATCGTCGGAGGCGGGCTCTCTGGGCTTTGCATAGCTTACCGTATTGGTCAAAAAAACCCAAACATACACATCGATCTGATTGAAAACGCTGATCAACTTGGCGGCGTCATTGAAACATGGAAGGATGGGGACTGGTTGTGCGATGTTGCCGTCAATGCTACTCGGCCACATCCAGCAGTGTGGCGTTTAGTGCAAGACTTGGGTTTACAGCAGGAGTTTTCCCCCTCAAGAAAGGAGGCGAATTCGAGGTGGATTTGGAAAGATGGAAGCAGTCACAAACTCTCTCGCTGGACCTTACTGAAGATGAATCCGTTGGCGTTGTATAAGGGCATACGAGCTTCACGAAAGGGTGGTGCTTCTATTGGTGAGATTCTACCGAACAAATCAATCGCGGATGCAATGACATTGGGGATTGTCAATGATACATCACACAACGTGGATGCTGATTTCTTGATGCCTGCGCTTACTAAATTCGGACCCAAACCGCCGATTGGAAAGCGAAAATTGAGAAAGGGAATCAACAAGTCTTACCCTCTTTTTGTACCAAAACCTGGTTCAACTGCCTCGTTCCAAGGGGGCATCTCAACTCTTATTGATGCGCTTGTTTCATCATTGGACCAGATGAAAAATATAGCAATCCATCTCAACTACAAGGCGGATAGCCTCGAACACGTATGTCGGGAATTTGACCTGAAGCCCTCGGCGGTTGTGTGGAGTGCTGGCTCAAAAACAATGGCCCAATCAAAACTATCTGTCTTTGCAGTCGGCTATGAAACCAGCAGCATCAACGATGTTCCAGTTGGTTATGGCACGCTAATACCGGACGAATCCATTCCGATCAGCGGCATTCTCCATGAAAGCGATGTCCATGCTACACCTCGAGCGCCCCAAGGGCACAGACTGTTTCGGATCATGGTGCCACATGAACGCTGGGATGGAGAAGAAGCAAGTGTGAAGCAGGCACTTCGTCGAGTTTTTACCAAGGCAAATCCAGTTTTATTCACTCATATTGGTGAGCGTTCGATACCGAGATACCTACCGGGGCATCTGAAAAGTATTGCCAACAAAAAGAGTGAATGTTCTCAAGCCGGTTGGAGTGTCTCTGGAGTGTCCATTACCCATGTGGTCGATCAAGCAGAACGTATTGCTGAACTCTTCTGAGTTAATTCAGCATCTGAAATTTTTCAGAAATAATCGAACTCATGCCTTCAATCCATTCTCGGTCGTCATTCAAGCAGCGAATCACTTCAAAGTGTTCTCCGCCTAATTCCATGAATTGCTCTCGTATTCCGATGTCAAGTTCCTCTAATGTTTCAAGACCATCTGCCAGGAAAGCAGGAGCAATAATCACCAAGTTACGAACACCGCGATTGAACAATTCAGTGACCTTGTTGGTGGTCGATGGAGCAAGCCATTGCACTGGGCCAAGCCTGCTTTGGTAGCTAATTGACCATTGGTGAGGTTCAAGCTGAAGATTCTTAATCACCTCAAAAGTCGTCATAGTGCATTGATGAGCATAACACTTTTTGTTGGCATCACAGGATATTTCACAGCAATTCTCAACTTTTTGGCAATGCTTTTTCGAGGCGTCAATCCGTTTTACATGCGACACGGGTAAACCATGGTAGGAAAATAAGATGTGCACATCATCGCCGAGGTGTGGCTTAATTGTATTCGAAAGAGGTTGAATGTAGGATGGGTGGTTTTCGAAGTGCCCTGCTTCGATTATTTTTGGCGACCAATTCATCTCTTCGAGCATCTTATATGCATGCTTGAGGGATGATTCGGTTGTCGCTTGTGCATAATGTGGGAACATTGGGAACAAAAGCAATTCTTCTACACCTTTCTCCCGTAATTTTTTCAATCCAGACTCAATGCTAGGATTGCCATACCTCATCGCAAATTCAAATGCAAGTTCTTCGGACGTGTTATTGAGTTGATCCGTAATCCGTTGTGAATACACTCTCAATGGAGATCCATCTTCCATCCATATTTTTTGGTACAAGGGAGCAATTTTTTTCGGTCGAGTTCGAAGAATGATCCCTCGAACCAACAAATGACGAAGGGGGGCAGGGATATCGATGACATCTGGGTCCAGAAGGAACTCGCGAAGGTATGTGCGGATGGATGGCACAGTCGGTTCATCCGGGGTACCCACGTTGATGAGAAGTACGCCACGCTGACCCATGTCTCAGCGTGATTTACTTTGCGTTTAATGATTTGTCACATCCTTAATCTCGAGGTTGGCCAGCGGAATCTCATCGATTATTTTTTAGGGCCCCCTAAATTAGAAGGCACCATGCAGAATCTGAGGGCATGTGTTGTTTGCTCTGCAGAATTGCAGAACACATGGGTTGCGTGTCCTTATTGTGGCTGGCACAGCTCCAATTTACTCGATCCTAATCTGTCCACTATCGAACTCGCCGATCATGTATCTGGTTCTGGATGCAGCAATCAATGCGGAAAGAAATCCAAAAAAATGAAATCCAAGTGCTGTGGAAAAATCAAGAAGAAAAAGAAAAAAGCGTGTAAAAGATGTCCAAAGGTGAATGAAATCTCAGCTTGAGCGTTGACTTCAAATCGCGCACCTAAAAATCAGGCTTGGTCAAAGGCATTAGGCTTGTAGACCCAACGAATTTCATCATCTCGATCATAGTAGGCCTTGACTCGAGCATCATTGGCTACATGGTTATGATACTTCATGAGCATAGGGTACGGCTTCAGCATTGATGCATCAATGCCGTCGAACTGTCCAGAGAACATCATGAACGTGTTGAGGAATGCTTTGACATCTGCCAATGTGATGTCTTCTGTATCTGCAATCCACCCGGTGGATGATGCTTCAATCAGCGATTCTAAATCCTTGAGGCCGACATCGATTTTTGCACCCTCTGCAAACAGTGCTTTACGTGCCGCAATTTTCTCATCAAGATCCTCGATGTAAAATGTAGGGGTAAACGAGGCTCGCCATCCTTGAATCAATTCCAATATTTCGTCGACTTTACCACGCAGGTACAAATCTTCAGGTTCGAGGCCTGCCAAGGCGGCTGCATATCGCATGAGTGCGTTTGATTCTGCGAGGGTTCCTTGAGGGGTCTTAAGAATCGGGAGGTAGCCATGTGGTAGCTCACCGCTGTCCTTTAGTTCTTGAAAACCATCCCAGTCCACAGTTGTGTTTTTCCATGACACTTGGGAAATTTCAAGGCAAAGTCGTGTAGGTTCGGCGTATCCTGGTGATTCGAAATAAATCAGTTCGTGCATGTCTTCGGCTCAGGAAGACAGTTGATGAACGCTTCTGCCGCATCATCAGGGACTGACTCGACGTCGGTCGCGAGGGAAGAGAACTGTTTCTCGGACATTTTTCGCGCCGGTCAACTTCATCAAAATCCTCTCGACTCCAAGACCCCAGCCAGCGTGCGGAGGTACACCGTGCCGGAATCCAGCCACGTAGAATTCAAATTCTTCAGGGTCTAGATCCATTCCCTTGAGGTTCTCAATCAGCACATCCATTCGGTGTTCACGTTGCCCGCCAGAGGTCAATTCATCGCGACCAAAATTGAGATCAAAGCCACGGCTCAATTGTTTACCAGTGCTACCGTCTTCGCCTTCAACATGGTGAATATAGAACGGTTTGAGGTCCATTGGCCAGCGAGGTAGGAAATAGAATTGAGGAAGATCTTCAGCCAACAAGTCCGAGTTTTCTGCATCGATATCGTCGCCCCACTCGATAGTGCCACCTTTTGCTTTGATGGTTGCAATAGCATCACAATAGGATAGTCGAGGGAATGGCAGCTCCGGTACAATCACTTCGATTGGTTCCTCGTCTTGTGTCGCTCTGTAGGCGTTAATTGTATCGATATGAGCGATGGATTCCTCATCTTCAGTGATTGATTTCCAGATGTGATGTATCATCCGTTCGAGAACACCCATGACGTCTTCATCGTTGGCCCAAGAGCATTCGATATCGAACGAAATAAATTCGTTTAAATGTCGGTATGTGTCGTGTTTTTCCGCCCGGAATGCAGGTCCAACTTCGAACACACGTTCAAGCCCGCCCGACATGCAAAGTTGCTTGAACAGTTGCGGGGATTGGTTGAGGAATGCAGGTGTATCAAAATACATCATTGGGAATAAATCAGTTCCACCCTCAGTAGCAGTTGCCACAATCTTGGGTGTGTGAGTTTCAAAGAACCCTTCTGAAATCAGTGCTTCACGACCGTATTGCAGAACTTTACCTCGGAGCTTGAACATGGCGCTGATCTGTGCTCGACGGAGATCCAAAAAGCGATTGTCGAGGCGTGTGTCAAGTGCGACGTGAACGGTGTCGGTCACGCCGAGGGGGAGCGGTGCTTCTGCCCGTGCAATAACCTCAACAGAGGTTGCGACCACTTCGTATGCAGGAGGAGGTGTTGGTTCGCCTTCCTTGGTCTTTGGTGGACGTTTCTGGGAAACAATACCAGTGAATTGTAACGTGGACTCGCGCGTCATCCGCTGCACCATGTCGAGCGGTTCCTCACCGATGTTGTCCTTCTTCAAGAAAATTTGAGTCGTTCCCGTTCCGTCACGCAGGTCAACAAAGCAAATTGCTCCTTTGCCCCGGTTGGCTTCCATAAAGCCAGCAACGGTCACTTCTTGATCGACTAAATCGGCACCAAGCGTTTGAATTTGGCCCAAAGTGTGCGTTCGATATGAGGTCGGTACCCATGTGGTCATGGTACGGTGGCAGCGCACCGAGAACATCAACCATTCGTTTCGAATCGCAGCGAGTTGGCCTCCTCCATCGGGTATAATCTGCCAATATATTCTTATTAGGAATATCTTTACATTGGAATAAGCGTTGGATTCATATACTGCTGGTCGGGGCGGCGTTGCATGACTGATGATCTGTTCTCATCCGAATCCGTGACACGCGGCCACCCTGACAAGCTTTGTGACACGATTTCCGATGCCATTGTTGACGCATGTTTGGCCGTTGATTCAAACGCAAGAGTCGCTGTTGAAACATGTGTCAAGGGAAAGGAAAACCTTGGACTCATTGTTCTGGCAGGCGAGGTATCGCTCAATGGTGATGCTCCGAATTACGAAGCAGTTGCTCGCAAAGCAGCCCTCGATGTGGGGTACAATGATCATGACATCGGCATGGATGCCGCCTCACCGACATGGACCGAAGTCCAAGTCCACATCACAACACAATCCTCCAACATCGCCCAAGGGGTCAACAAAGATGGGTTATCTCAAGGCGCAGGTGATCAAGGGCTAATGTTTGGCTATGCCTGCACTGAAACTGAGGCATATGCCGACCTTCATGGTCGGTTCTTTCCCCTTGCTGCTGCACTTTCTCAACGACTCACTCGCCGCCTCACAGCGGTCAGGGAACAAGGTATCCTTCCATGGGCTCGCCCAGACGGAAAGTCACAAGTCACTGTGGAATACGACGAAGCCGGTAAGGTTTCAAGAGTCCATACGGTGATTATTGCAATTCAGCATGATAAGGAACTCAAGGATCAATTCGGAGGTTCGGTCGAAAAGGAACTTGAACATATTCGAAACCAAATTAAGGAACACGTTGTTGATTACGCCATTCCGCAAGAACTTCTCGATGATGATTGCATTTTGGTCGTGAACGGTACTGGGCGATTTGCAGATCCCGGAGGTCCATATGCAGACGCAGGGTTGACAGGTCGAAAAATCATTGTTGACACATACGGGGGCATGGGACGCCACGGTGGAGGTGCTTTTTCTGGAAAAGACCCATCAAAGGTTGATCGTTCAGCCGCATACGCAGCCCGATGGGCCGCAAAGCACGTTGTTGCGGCAGGATTGGCAGACCGTTGTGAAATCCAACTCGCTTACGTGATTGGTGTCGCAGAACCGGTTAGTGTTCGCGTCGAGACATTCGGAACATCCTCGCTTACTTCGAGGGAAATCTCAAAGCGGGTCAAGAACGTCTTCGACTTCCGCCCAGGAGCAATTGCAAATGACCTCGACCTGCTCAAGCCAATTTACTCAGCGACCGCAGCAGGTGGCCACTTTGGCCGAGTGCCAGGTGATGATGGTTCGTTCCCTTGGGAAGCATTGGACGAAGCTCGACTTCGCTTGCTTCAATGAGTCAAGATTCACTCAGAGGAAACACATTCTTCCACGGCCCGTAGGGCCGATTCACTCAAGAGGTATGTCTTGGTGGCTTAACTTGGTCTTATGTCGTCTCGTCCAGTTCGTGCCGTGGCCTTCGTTCTTGTCTTGCTGTTTGCGAGTCTTTCACCACTGGCCATACCTGCTGCCGCGCACAGCGCCATCCTTCTCGATGTCGACACCCATCATGTGGTCCTGCAACCGGGCCACTCAGCCAATGTTTCATTGAACATCGAAAACAACGGTTCTGCAATCCAATCGTACAACGTCACGATTGATTCTGGCACGCTTTCTTCAGTTTGGGCCATCAATGCAGCAGAACCCGTGGTCGAAAACGTATTCCCAACATGGAGTAAGAACACCACCATCATCGTTCAATTGTCAACAGGCGCCATACCATCTGAAAGCGGCTCGTTTGACATTCATGTCACAGAACCAAATCAAAACATTACCTCGATCATCACAGTCTATGTTAGCGTGGCACCGACCTATGCACCGTTGATAGGCTTTGAAACAATGGGCAGCGCTCTTGCCGAAATGGAGGCTGGTCAAACCAGTACATTCAGCATCGACATCACCAACGGAGGGTCTGTCGAAGATACCCTCTTGCTTGATGTAGAATTTGAACCAGACTTGGCTGCATGGTGGGCCAACCAAACCACCAATTCCTCTGGGAATGGAAGTGGTAGCGGCAACGGCACGGGTACTGGCAACGGTACGGGCACTGGCAACGGCACTGGCAACGGTACGGGTAGCGGCAACGGCACTGGCAACGGTACGGGTAGCGGCAACGGTACGGGTACTGACAATGGTACGGTGAACCTCACCGTCCTGTCGAACATTCTGATGTATGGAAACAGCTACACTTCTTCGAACAGCCTTTCTGGTTTGCTTGAATCACTCGGGGTGGTCAATGCAGATGCAATCGCTCCGGGAGGTAAGAGACTTGCAGAGCATTGGGATGAGGCTAATACCTCGATGCACGCTTCAAACACGACACTTCGAAATCCAAATATTGATTGGGACTATGTCGTGTTACAAGACCAAAGTCAGGTGCCTGGATTCTATCGAAACAACACCTACTGGATTGACAGCAAAGATGGTGCTGTTGGGTTCGGCAACGCTATCGATGATGAGGGATCTGAAGCCGTGCTGTTCATGACATGGGGCCGTCGAAATGGCGACCCAACCAATCCAATGTTGTATTCCAACTTTACCGTCATGCAAGAGCGATTGGAGCAGGGCTACATCGACTATCGAGACAATATGACCGCAGCTGGTTCAACCGCATGGGTCGCTCCTGTTGGTCTGGCCTTCCAACACATCCACGATGACGTGATGGCATCGGGAATCAATGCTTCATTGAGCGGCAATCTGTTTTACGATTTGTACACAAGCGATGGAAGCCACCCCTCATTGTCTGGAAGTTACCTTGCTGCTTGCGTGCTTTACGCTACAATGACCGGGGAGTCCCCCGTCGGCTCGAATGATACTGTTGGATTAAGCAATACAGTCAAATTACAACTGCAAGAAGCAGCGGCTGCAACCGTGTTCAACGAAACCTCACATCTCGACTATCCATGGTCATCAACCATCACAGCATCCACGACTTCACGCGGCCTTGGCGGCGGGATTCCATCAGGATGGAATGTGCAATGGAGTGATGACCAAATCACAAACATGGCAGCTGGCTCGTCACAACAAGCCACTCTTGAAGTCACGGTCCCTGCTGATGTCACTCCAGATTACTACGGATTCAGGTTATTTGCAGGTTCAACTCAAGGCAATACAAGCACGTCAACTGTATTTGTCGTTCACGTGGCACAAGACCACAGCCTAAGCATCGCCTTCCTAGATCAAGATTCACACTTCATCCCAGGCCAAACCACCAACACAACAGTGTCTGTGACCAACACAGGAAACGCTGAATCAGATTACGACTGGAGTGTCGAGGCACTCAGCGGAGTGTGTTCCTTCGGACTACCAGATGCGTCAAGCATGGGACTTTTACCCGATGCAACAGTTGAGGTGACGATTCAAGTCGACATACCTGCGACAGCAACTATTGCTGATTCGTGTATGTTCCACTTCCAAGGCTCTACGCAGGAAGGGACTCAAACTATTGTCACAGGCTCAGAGTCATTCACAATCAATGTTGACGAATTGGTTGACTTCGAACTGCTCGCATCTTCGAACACAGTGGAAGTGGAACCAGGAACGCCATCAATCTACACCATGAGGCTGCACAATAACGGCAGTGAGGACCGGACATTCAACCTCCAAGTTGAATCAACGGATGGACTTAGCACGACGATTGTTTCGGCTACCGACATCGTGATTGTCGCAGGAGAAAGCGGGACATGGGACATCGAAACGACTGCTAACGAAGGAAGTGTTGGTACCTATCTTCAGAACTTCAGTGTCTCAAGAAGCGGTCTGACAAGTACGTCCTCGGTGAGCATCGAAGTGCTCGCCAGCTCTCAGATTACACTCGAGGGACCAATAGATGGACGAATTGTGATGCAACCCGGAACCACAACTTCGACCAGTTTCGCTCTTGCCAACACAGGTACAAGAGAAGTCGTTCTCGTAGCATCACTCTCTGGTCTACCTGCATCGGCCCAAGCAGAAATAAGCCAATCATCACTAACTCTAGCAGTGGGTGAAACAACACATGTTCACCTGAACATAACGCTCGATACCAATGCCAATCCCGGAAGCCACGCACTCGAATTCGGTTTCGGAGGCACAGGAGCATCCGCAATAGAAGAAGTCGAGTTGCAAATTCAAGATCGATTTGACGTTCTTCTTTCCAGTACAGGGAGCCAAATTGTTGCAGGACCCTCAAACAATGCAACAATGAGCATCGACGTGACCAATTTCGGCACCTCAAGTGATGTGGTTCAACTCAGTATTATTGATGACTCCGAAGCAGGCTGGTTCACCTATACGCTCTCGACAACATCAGTATCACTCAACGCCGGAGAAACGACTACGGTTCAACTCAACGTTCGCGAAGTGGCCAGTGGAGCCACCACAAATGGATTGACTGTAGCCATTCACGCTGCATCGAGCAACGACCTTTCAAAGACTGATCATTTCAATATCACGGTACGACCTCAAGTTGCAGGCGCTGAAATTACGGTCACGGCTGATGATGATGAAGCACAACCAGGATCTACAATCCGAGGCACAGTGGTCGTCAAGAACACAGGAACAGCGTTTGACGAACTTTTGCTCACAACTGTTGGCATGGATTGTGGAGTTACAACCCTCTTCGAATTGGAGGCTGGCGCTTCGTCACCTGCTGTACCATGGTCGTGCACAATTGACGATAATGCTCAATCCGGACTGGCGAACCTTGATTTCCGTGTGAGCAGCACATCACGAACCGATTATGTTCAAACCTACACCGAAATTTACACCGTAGAGCCAACCTTCACAGACGGTAACGTCCTTGATATCACCACTGATGCCACTTCATACGCCATTCCATATTCGGGAGGCACAAGCGTTGTCGTCACGGTCACAAACTTCGCCAACACTCAGGTCGATGGTAGGTTAAGTTACAACGGCGAAGGAACAGGAATGATGATTGAACAATGGGTCCGACTTTCGGATAATCAATCGGTCAACACCTTCGAACTTGCACCGTTCGCCACGATTGAATTTATACTGACGTTGACTTCAAACATCGAGGCCGATGAATCGGCAAATCTCATCGTTAAGGCCACCTATGAAATAGGCACGACCACAACAACCGGATCTGAAGAATCCGATGTGTTTAGCGTCGATATTTCAGGTCCTGCAGCGCCACCGCAAGGAGTCACACTACCTCTCGGTATCCAACTTAATCAAAACACGACATTGAACGCTATGCTCGGTGGTTGGGCGCTTGCCATCCTACTGCTGTCAATCATATATGTACGTCGAAATCGAAAAGAAAACACCGAACAACCCCCTGTGGAAGACCAAACTGAAGAGGTTGTCGAAGAAGAAACCGTAGAAGAAACTCCACTTGGTTTCAATGAATGCAGGATGGAAAATGGAAAAGTAGCTTGTCCTTCGTGTGATGCTCGACTTGGCGTGCCCAGAGGCAGTGAAGCACCATTCCGCTTCACATGTCCAAAGTGTCAGACAATGATTCGTGTGGTCGAGTGAACCTTCACTCAGATGAGGTTCGCTGGGCAACCAAGAGAAATGCTGTATGGCCAAATGGGCCGTTGACTGGTCGCATGCCCCCTTTTGATGCTTTACCCCACTGACGTTGCATGAGTTCTCCAGCCCATTCCACATCAAGTCCGGCCTCTTCACACGCTTCCCACGCCAGCTCCACTTGACTGGTGACTGGACAATAGCAAGCAATTCTCCCTCCAACAGCAAGGAGGGGCGCAGCAGCTGCAATGGCAGAGGGATGCTGAGGCAAGTCGAGAATAATACCGTCAAAGCTCGTGGCGTGTTCTTTGATTTGTGGAATCACATCTTCGATGGCGCCCTCAACATGGTAGTGTTTTGGAAATTCAGGCCAACTTTGTTCTGCTCTTGACATATTTTTGAGCCCTACATCTGCGTGTTCGGTGCGTGGCTCAACCGTGACATGGAGGCCTGAACCACCTAGCGCCCTTGCAATATGCATGGAAAGTCCTGCAGATCCTAAACCCGCTTCGAGGATAGTGTCACCCGACCCAATACCGAGCATGGAGACAAAGAAACCGGCGTCCTTTGCACTGATCGTTTGGGCTCGACGTAACATACCCTTTGACAGTTCAGGCAGACGCGGTGGCATCCTCCTCAACTGCTTTTGACCTAGTGTGATGATGGACCCATAGGGCATTCCTGCAATGGCCTCAACTGCATCAAACACCCCTAAGCCCTTGACTTTCTTCACGCCTTCCGTCATTTCTACGACGTGAACTTTACCTTCAGGCTCGACCAAAACGGCCCACTTGTCGTTGTCCATGCTGCGCCGAGTTGCTTTCCGGCTTCAACTCTTTGTCGCTACATTGGGGTTTTATGATTCAGATTTTATATTTTAATTTGAATATTTATAGCATTTGCTCGCAGTAGGCTGTTAATAATCAATAGTCGTGGAAGGGGTTGGTATAAATACCATCCAGTATCATTGGGGACCATGAAGATGTCCACCCGCCTTCTTGCCCTAACAATTGTCACGATATTTGTCGGTAGTGTCCTCGCTGGATTCACTGCAGACATGAACCCATTGGAAGTTGAAAAATCGCTGGAAGAAGAGCCTGTTGTGTACAGTGCAGCAACCTCACCAGGCCACGTTGTCTTCGCCCAATACATCTCATCTGACAACTGCCCTCACTGCTACAAAGCAGGTGGTGGCTCAGCATCTCACCACCAACTCAAAACCGATTTCCCTGACGAATATGTATACCTGACATACATGTCACAATCCTACGGCCAAACCAACAGTGCTCGTGCTGGAAACGTCGCTCCTTACCAGTGGCAGTGGCCCAGTGGCGGCGCACCTGATGCCTACTTCGGCGACCGAACCGACAGGCGAGTTTCTGGATCTGGTGCAAACTACGACACCTACGACAACGAATTTTCCAGTGGTGGCGGCATGCACTCCACCGTCAACGATTACAGTATGTCCGCAGCAATTTCCCCGAATGGCAACACCTTTGACATCGACATCTCATACAAGTACACAGGCTCTGGAACCGCAGCATCCAATATGAAACTCTACGCCGCTATTGTTGAAGAGGAATGCACCACATACACCTATTCGAGCAGTGGAAGTTCACTTGCTCACGGCTACAATTGTTGGATGGGCTGGTTGACTGCAGGTGACACCTACAAGACTTCAAGCAGCGGCTCTGGCTCTGCATTCGCAAGCATCTCACCTTCTTCGTCTCAACAATCGCTCTCATGGACAAGTGTTCCGACAAGCTTGATTCAAGGCGGTACTTCAAACGCCATCGTGCTTGCCGCCCTCATTAGCGGAAACCAAGTCAGCGTTGGTGGTTCAAGCCCTCACGTCTATCACGCCGTCGACTCGACCATGGGTCCAAAGATGGACCTCGCACCATCTGGCCTTACCGTGACCAACCCTAACGGTGGATCAGCCTATGTCATCGGCGATACAATCACCCTTGACACCACTATCCGCAACATCGGCGACCTTGACTACAGCGCTGGAGGCAGCATTGAATTCTTCTACAAGAATGGTATCAACGAAATTGCCATCGATACGAAGTCCCTCAACAACCTGAACATTGGTGCATCACAAACAGCATCGGTCTCCTTCGATACTTCCTCCCTGCCAACCAACAGCTGGAAAACAACCTTTGGCGTCAAATTGACCGGTCTCGTTGATGAGACGCTCAGTGCAAACAACGTGGCTCAAACTGAACTCGACCACGACCGTCCGCCACTGGCCAAGAAGGCTCAAGTCGAAGGCGACAACATCATTGCACGGGGAACACAGTTCAACATTCTTGCCAAGGGCGATGCCGATGACAATGTTGACACGATTGACACCATGAGTTTCAACATCGAAGTCTCACCTACAGGCATGAACCAGTGGTCCAGTGCCATCGTTTCTGGCGGCGAGACCATCATGTACCCAGGCTCCCCGAGCGAAGGCCGAGCTTACCTCCTTAGCCCCTCCATGGATATGGCGTCTGGATGGTACGATATTCGATCTCAAACCGTAGACTCGAGAGGTCAAACAAGCGACTGGATCGTGACAGCAGGTACCGACGGATTCAAACTTGCCAATGGCATTCCTTCAATTGTAGCAGAGCCAATTCCATCGGTGCTCTGTGACATCACAACAAAGATCGACATGACTGGCCATGTTTCTGACCCAGAAACACCTTTGGAAAACCTCGTCATCACCTCAGACAGCCCTGCCTTTGTAGCATGGTATCCAACAACAACAGAGATTGAAGTGAATTTCCCTTGGAATGAAATCAACGGTTGCCCTCTCGGTCAACAAGGCATGGAAATTCGAGTTGATGATGGAGGCGATTACTCAGAGGCAGGAGAATTACCATATGGTACGCTCTTGTTCAACATCCTCGAAAACGGACAACCACGATGGGAAGGCCTTCCAACTCAGACTATTGAAGAAGGTGGCAGTGGAATCATCGACTTGCTTCCTTTCCTCTCCGACACGGACGACACTGGACAACCAGTGGATGCAAACACGCTGACTGTCTCCATGGTAAGCACATCCAACGATGAGGTTGTGACATTCACCCTAGACGGCTACGCACTTGCTTTCGAAGCTGTGGATGACGATATCAATGGCCAATCCGTTGTGACGCTCAGGGCGAGCGATGGTGAACAAATTTCAGAACAAACAATGATTGTTCAAATCAACCCGAGCAATGACGCACCACGCATCGATCTGGAAAGCATTGAAAACATTCAGCTCAAGAGAAATGAACAAATGGTCATCGACCTTGTATCCAGAATTTCGGATATTGATGATCCAGCAGAGGAAGCGTTCCTCACAGTAGCATCTTCAGAATCAGGCAGTGCACGATACAATTTGCTTACTGGACTGATGACACTTCAATTCGAGCAAGTTGGCGAACAAACCGTGACACTGGAAATCATGGATAAGTACGACACAAACACCTATCAGATTATTGTGAATGTATATGACGCGCTACCATTGGAAATTTCAGTTGTTGATGATGGTACAGGTCACATATACGCCGACATGACCAACACCTACATTGGACAAACACCGACGGTCACGATGACACTCACTGACAACGCACCTGTCTTCACTTACATGAAGGCCACATGGAACGTCTGCAATGAATTAACAGGTACGTGTGATGGTTTGCTTACCTACGAGATGGATGTGAGTCAATCCTCAACGGGTTGGACCAATGTGCTCGATATGCCATCACTTGTCTTTGAAGGACAATTGGCTCGTGAAGATGGATCACGCGACCGAGATTACTACGAAGTGGAGATGACCGCAACGGACAGTTCTGGTGACGATTTCAAAACAATGGTAAAACCGAAGTGGAGCATTACTGAAACTGCACCAACACCAGCAGAAATGGATGATTCAACGCTTGAAGCACACATTTTCAGCCTCAAAGCAACAAAGGCTGCGCTCCAAGGCAGCATTGCAGAGTCGACTGAAGACACGACCGAACTCGAGGCTGACCTCGCAGAGGTTGAAGCTCAGTTGGAATTGGCATGCGCCGATCCACGCTCTGAATGCCCGACTGAATCTGCCGCAGGATCGAGCAATGAAGAGTCTTCTCAAGAACTTCCAATGCAACTCATCTATGCAGGCATTGGTATTCTCATCGTCGCTCTCTTGATTGGCCTCATGATAACCCGTTCAGGCGGTAAGGATGAAGTTGAACACTGGAATGCAGGTATGGTACCAGCAAACGATATGGTCGCTAACTCCATGTATGGCGGTACTCAGGAAATCTTCCAAGCACCAGCCCCAGTTGTGCCTCAGCAACAGTATGCTGGACCACCGTTGCCAGCCACAGGCCTCCCTTCAGGGTGGACCATGGAGCAATGGGCTTACTACGGACAGCAATACCTTGACAACCAACGCTGAGTAGAGGAGGCGCCACCATCTTGATACATGGTGGATTCTAAACCCATAAAGGGGAGTAGCGTGGAGGACATACTGTGACCGACGACATTGTTGAGGAGGATTTGTCCCCCGAGGCCGCACAGGAGACCCCTGTGATAGAGGAAAACAACGATCTCCCACTTGACGATACAGAGGTTACTGTGTGGGCACCGGAGCCTTCAGCTGGCGGCGATGATGTTATTGCTGAAAGCGTCGAACAATGGATGCAATCCGTCAATTTCGAATCAACTGAAGATGTGCCGATTCCCGACCGACTCGTCGATCAGGTAATTGGTCAAGAAGCGGGATCAATTGTCATCAAGAAGGCTGCAGAGCAACGTCGGCACATGTTGATGATTGGGGACCCTGGTACTGGAAAGTCTATGCTCGCCCGCTCAATGACCGATCTCCTCCCTAAGGATGCATTGGAAGACCTCCTCGTGTATCCGAATGAAGATGACGAAAACGAACCTCGAGTACGCTCTGTACCCGCAGGTCGTGGCGACCGAATTGTCAAACTGCAGAAGGAGTCGATGCGAACTCAACGAGAACGCTCTCAGAAGATGCTGCTCATCGCTTTCGCAGCTGTTGGTTTCCTTTTGCTTATCGCCACTCTACAATCTGGTGACATCATCACCTTGTTGTTTGGTGGATTCCTCCTGATGTTTGGCTACATGTTCATTCGTGGACGGCTCAGTTCCGGTGATGAAAGTCGAATTCCAAAAGTTCTCGTCAAGCACGAAAATTCCTCCCTACCTCCTTTCGTCGATGCAACTGCGACACTTTCTGGTTCCTTGCTTGGTGATGTCCGCCACGACCCATTCCAATCTGGTGGTATGGAAACACCAGCCCACGATCGTGTTGAACCGGGTGCGATTCACAGAGCCCACAAAGGCGTGCTTTACATTGACGAAGTAAACCTGCTCCGCCTCGAGGAACAACAGGCTTTGCTTACCGCAATGCAAGAGCGAGCATTCCCCATATCTGGGCGCTCCGAACGATCCTCTGGCGCGCTGACCAAAACCGAACCAGTCCCCTGTGATTTCATCCTAATCGCTGCAGGAAACCTCGATGCAATTCAAGGAATGCACCCAGCTCTACGCAGTCGTATCCGTGGGTACGGCTACGAAGTTTACGTCAATTCAGAAATGCCTGACACGGCGCGTAATCGTCGCCGTCTGATTCGTTTCATCGCTCAAGAAGTGCGACGCGACATGGGCACCAGCAGAGAAATCCCCCATTTTGAGAAGGGCGCTGTCTCCATTATCCTACGGGAAGCTCAACGCCGCGCAGGCCGACGAGGAAAACTTTCACTCAGACTTCGTGAACTTGGTGGACTCGTTCGTATCGCTGGAGACCTTGCCATGGAAGAGGGTGCACCCTTCACCACAGCCGCACACGTCCTAGGCGCCCGTAACATCGCCAAACCACTTGAGCAACAAGTCGCCGATCGAATGATTGAACGACGACAAGATTACGCTCTTGTTGTGAACTCCGGCGAACGCATTGGCCGAGTCAACGGTTTAGCCGTCCTCGGCGCAAACTCGGGACTTTCGGACTTCAGTGGCATCATGTTGCCTGTCGAAGCACTTGTCACCCCATCACAGGGTGGCGGGGGTAAAATCCATGCAACTGGTGGACTGTCAGACCTTGCCAAAGAAAGTGTGACAAACGTGAGTGCAGTCATCAAGAAATTGACCGGTAAAGACATCTCAGATTATGACATCCACATTCAATTCGTTGATACACACGGCGTGGACGGTGATTCTGCTTCAATTACGATTGCTACGGCCATTATTTCAGCGCTCGAGAGTATACCAATCCGTCAAGACCTAGCCATGACAGGTTCGCTCTCAGTCCGTGGTGAAGTTCTGCCGATCGGTGGAGTCACCGCTAAGATTGAGGCCGCTGCTCGCTCAGGCATCAAGACGGTTGTGATTCCACGTGCCAACATGCAAGACGTCTTGCTCGATACCAAATACGAATCAATGATCGAAGTGATCCCCGTAGACACACTGGACGAAGTCATGCAATTCGCACTCATCAAGCACGCCGAAAAGGCTGGACTCGTCGAGCGTCTAGGTTCGGTCATCGATCGATTAACGCCTGTCTCTGGCAGCCTACCATCAGCATGATGGATAACAAAAGGTAGGTCGAATTGTACTGCCCACCCGTTGGGTACAAGAAGGCCGCGCTATTCGCAAAAGCATGGATACCATCAACGACCAACCAATGCCGGTTGTTGATGCCAGCAAAGGCGCTCTATTGGTGCTGTTTTTGGTCACCGTTATCGACATGATTGGTTTCGGTATCGTCATTCCGTTTTTGACTTATCTTGTCGAAGATTTGACACCTGCAAGTCAAGAAGCAAGCATAGGAATTTGGGTCGGCTTGTTGATGACTTCATACTCTGCTGCACAGTTTCTCTTTTCTCCGTTTTGGGGTTCATTATCTGACAGAATTGGCCGACGACCTGTCCTTCTTGTAGGACTGGTAGGAAATACCGTCTTCTTCACCATGTTTGGACTAGCCAACACATTATGGCTCGCTCTTGCAGCACGGTTCTTGGCTGGTGTCTTCAATGGCAACCTTGCCGTAGCTAGAGCGTACATCGGAGATGTCAGCAGCCCTCAACAACTGGCAACGCGAATGGGGCTCATTGGTGCTGCGTTTGGCCTTGGCTTTACCTTTGGTCCGTTCATCGGAGGAGAACTCTCAGACCCTGCCAGCCGATGGGCTGTGTTTGAAGGGACTATTTTTGACAGCCATCCATACCTCCTTCCATGCGCTGTTGCCAGCCTCCTTTCTGTTCTATCCCTGTTGGTGGCCATCCGAAACTTGCCCGAATCTCTACCGCCAGAGCTTCGAACCAAGAAGAAGAAAACTTCTGAAGAAGGTGGCATCAAGAAAACCATCCAAAACACGAGCAAAATGATGCGCTCAGGAAGTGTATCGGTTGTGATTTGGGTGACAATGCTGTTCATCTTTGGTTTCACAATCATGCATGCTGTGTTCATCCTTTACACACAAATGTCACCCGCTGATGGTGGCTTATCCTTTAGCGAAGCAGACAACGGTCGTGTGTTTGCTCTGATCGGAATCTCTGGAATCATTACACAAGGGGTGTTAATTGGACCATTAACAAGGAAATTTGGTACTCGCCGCTTGATTCCTATGGCAATTGTAGCTACTGGAATTGGCTTGGTCCTGATACCATACAGTCAATACGATTCAAGGTGGTTCCACATCCTCATAGTTGGCGTTTTGGTTTCAGTTGGAAATGGCCTCTTCACCCCTTCGTCTTCCTCGTTCCTCACTCGAATTGCTAAATCCGAGGGTTACGAACTTGGGATGGTAATGGGAGCGCAAGAATCTGTAAGTGCATTCGCACGGATCATCGGACCGCTTACAGGTGGGTTTGTTTGGGTTCTAACACAGTCGAGAGAATGGCCATTCGATTACCATACGGCGTTCCATCTTTGTGGAATCCTGATGGTCTGTGCAGCGTTGCTTTCGTTGAAATTACCCCACCTTCCCGAAGAAGAAGAGAGAACGTCTTCCTAGGGCGAATAAACTGGACTATCTTCAAGAAGGAAGTTGTCACCCCTCAGTTATGGAACATGCTACAACAGCTTGGGACAGTGGTCGATTTAATCGACGTGTCACCACCTTTGCACACGCAATGATCATCATCAGCCTTGCTGTTGTTTGGCTCATTTTACTCAAGGGAGTATTGCAACCATTTTTTATCGCATTGGGTATATATTTTGTATTGAAACCAGGATCTGATTATCTTTCAACGAATGGATTTCCAGTGATGTTGTCCTACCTCACGATGGTTCTCCTCACCCTCTTAGTTGTGTCCTCTGCCTCCTTTTTCGCTTATCAACAAGCTGCAAATGTATTGGAAGACGAAGAGAAAATGGAGGAGTACAACATCTTGCTTGAAGAGCGATGGCACGACCTCAAAACGGGTACGGCCATATCGGCGATATTCGAGGATGATGAAGCGCTCAACAACACACTCGTTGAGGACCTCGGCGAATGGGGGATTCTAGAAAATGATGAGCAGGTATCTGATGCCGCAGTAGGCATGCTTGCAGGGGTTGGGTCCTTGCTCACAACGAGCATCACCGTGACATTTTTCCTTATTTTCATCATTTTTGAAGCGAGCTTGCTACCAGGTCGAATTGAGCGTGCATGGCCAGGTGGTGCAAGTGATAAGGTCCAGATCGTACGAAGCAA
Source organism: uncultured Candidatus Poseidoniales archaeon (assembly GCA_964015875.1). Classification (GTDB taxonomy): domain Archaea; phylum Thermoplasmatota; class Poseidoniia; order Poseidoniales; family Poseidoniaceae; genus MGIIa-L1. The sequence goes on along the minus strand of CAXHEV010000001.1, from coordinate 145,639 downwards.
AATCGAAGCAAGTGTCAACACTTACGTCGTTGTCAAAACCGGGGTTGGACTCGGTACGGCTGTTTTTGCTGGAATCATCATGTTGCTGTTCGGCATAGAATTGTGGTTCACATGGGCCCTTCTGACATTTTTGTTGAATTATGTACCTTACATTGGTTCGCTTATTGCTACGCTACCACCAATCATTCTTGGATTGATTATGCTGGAACCTGCTGGTCTCACACTGCTCGTTTTGCTTCTATTGACGAACCAACAAGTATGGGGCCAGATTATTGAAACTCGTTGGGCAGGGCGAGCACTTGACCTCTCACCAGTGGTCCTCCTCTTGGTGACTGCAATCTCCTTTGCTGGTTGGGGTGTTCTGGGTATGATTTTGTCTGTTCCCTTCGCAGTCATCGTCAAGATTGTCTTGGAAAACATTGAGGCTACACGCCCAATCTCAATCCTCCTCTCTGAACGAGCTCCCTCGATTGATGAGGCTTGGGATGAAGCGATGAAGGATGGAAAATTATCTGCATTTGAAACTCAATCTCTTGGCCAATTGCAGGAAGTGCTCGGATATTCAGATCGTGAAGTGAAATTGATTTCTGGACGTATTGCGGTTGAACGGGTGCTCCGACGAAACAAAATTACCGATGACCAATTAGACATTATGACGGACGTTGCCGACGAACTTCGGAATCATCAAGAATTAGCGGCTGAGGTCACCTCATCCTTGCATGAAGGAAAGATTGGCAAGGAAGAACGACCACTCCTTCAACGCTTTTTGTCAGCGATCGTTGAAGAAGAATGATCAGAGAACCTCGGTGAGGATTTTTTCAAGTTCGGTGTTAATCATCAGAATGAGAGTACCAAATTCTGGTGGAATGTTCGGGTCTTCGTAGAGTTCCTCAAGTTTTGACTGTGCCATAGCAATGCGGACATCGATTTTTTTGGCTTTGTTGAGGAGCCAATTGTCGCAAGCCTCTTTGGCCTGTCTACGAATGTTCCGAGGGACTTTTGGATCATCAATTTGATTAATGACCGTGGCCACTTGTTGAAGACGAGTTTCGATATCCATAATCACAGCCCCTTTGGTCGGTACATATCGCTGTGTGTAGGCCGTCTTTAAGTTCATTGCCACCGTCCGCACATCATGGACATCACGCAAACTGACCTTCTTGGTTGGTCAAGGGTCTTTGTCATCGTTCTTGGTATGGGATGGGCCGCATGGATGGATCACAAAGAGCGGCGAGTGAACAATGAACATTGGCTAGTGTGGATCAAGCCTGCTCTCTTTCTTTGGACGCTCGACCTCATCAATCAGGGAGCAGACTGGACAATTTATCTCACGGCCTCCGCTGTTGTCGCCTATGCAAGCGGTGCTGTTCTCGGCCGACCCTCTTTAGCAGACATACGCAAAGGTTCTCGCCTCGACCTGATTGTCACCATGTGGTACGCAATCAGCGCAATAGGAGTGGTTGCTGGTGCACTACTCTACCAATCTACAGACCCACTTGAGGTCATTCTTGGGAACGACACAAGCCTTGGAGCATTGTGGTGGAAAACATTGAGCGTTCTGTTTGTAATTTTGATTATCGATGCTGCTTGGAGACTACGATTGCTTCACGGAGGAGCAGATGCAAAAGCACTGATGTGGGTTGCAATCCTCATTCCAGATTGGTCCACAGTGCCTCTTCTTTATTCAAATGCCACCACCACGGCTAACGTTGCGCTCCCACCAAGCCTAGCGCTGTTGATGTGGGGCGGATTGAGTTTCCTTCTGATTCCATTCATTTTGCTTGCCAACAATGCTTTGGCAGGGAACATTAGAAAATTTGGAGACCTCCGTCTTGCCTGGCATGCTTCCCGAATACAATTGAATGCTGTACTCTCCAAGCATGTTTGGCTGTTAACGACACTTGTCGAAATGCCAGATGGAACGACAAAAACACATCATCGTACTCGAGCGCCGCGTGCTACACCCTCGCTAGAGGATTTGGAAGCGTCGGTCAAAGCACTCGAAGACGCTGGAGTCGACCAAGTGTGGGTGAGCTCAAAATTACCATTGCTCGTGTTCTTGTTGCCGGCGATTGCACCACTTGTGTTGTTAGGGGATCCAATGGCACTTATCATGCCAATGTTCGGGCTCTGATTGAACGCCTTAGTATCATGCGCCCTTGCGCTCTGCGTTCTTAGGGCGTAGGCCCTTGTAGCCGCACTTTCTACAGCGCGTTGCTTTCCAGGCGTTGCGTGCGTTGCACTTCATGCAAATCTTCACGCGAAGCAAGCGCTTCTCTGCTTCCGGGAATCGTGCCATGGCCAAGCGACCAACTCCCCCTATTTAACCACAACCGAGGTGTGCAATGTAGGACTGTGAGGCATTTCAGAGAGAGGCATGGTGTATTCCCATTCTGAAGCAGTGTTGAAAGCCCTTGGCCCACACGCTATGTCATGCGTGTGCTACGCCTACCTGGCATTCACCACGACGCGAATGTTGTGGTCGTTACGGGTACTGCTGGCTCCCTCTTGATCAACGCAGGCACTTCTTGGTACCAAGCATTGCAAGTGGAACGAGTGAAAGGGCAAATCGGAAACGATGGAACATTGGACCGGATTTTATTGAGCAGCAAAAGGTATCCATGTTCAGGTGGGGCGAAACATATTTCGGAAAGTTTTGGCGAATGCCCAGTCCACATTCACGAAGAAGGGCAAGCAGCACTGGAAACTGGAGATTTCTTTTCGACATGGGCAAACCGGTATGACTCCGACATGCCCTCGCTCTCAACAGAACCATGTGGACCAGGGGAACTCTTTGCACTGGGCGATGGTGAAGTCGAAGCCATTCACCTTCCTGGTTGCTCTGCAGATGAAATGGGCTTTTGGGTCAAGGAGCAATCAATGATGATTCTTGGTTGTACGCTTCCGAGGGCTGATCGGCCGCCAAGATGGGATTTGCCAGGTGGTTGTTTACCTGACCTGATTGAAAGTTTAGAACGGATTCAGCAGCGAAAACCGTCCGCTATTGTCCCCATGCAAGGACCCGCAATTAAGGGGAAAAACCACGTTCATGCTGTCCTTGAGCAGCATCTAAAATTTCTGCGTGAATGTCTTACTCGAGACGGCACACCTCCAAAATCATGGGGTAGGCCTGCTCCAACTGCGATGTGGTACACCTCGCACCCACCATGGCCGCTTCAGGAAAAAGAATCCATCTAAGCAACCACTGGTAAATCGAGCATCAGGGGTTGTGGTCCATCTGAGACCAGTTGCTGTGATTCGAGAATCTTAGCACGTCTATTTGCACGTTGCTTAGCTTTCTCCTCAAACGGCTGCCGTCCATTGGTGTACGTGGTTTGTGAACCATCCATCGAATAACTTGCTCGATTCCATCCACTCTGGATATGAATAATTTGATCGTGCAGTCGTAAACTCGAAATTGGCCCATCAAAGGTGAAGAGTTTCACGCCCCTGTGGGGCACATTTGGACCAACCATCCAGACTTGGCCACCTTGAGTCGCCACAAGAAAGGAGGTCTCATTTGGCGAAGCGCTGCACATCGAGCGAACAACACCTCCGTCAACCGTGAATTTATCGACAAGGTCGAGCATGGGCAGGGTGAGGTATGTGACGCCACCATTGGCATCGCCAATGATTGCGGATTCGATTCGGTTTGTTGGTCCTTTGATTACCAACATGACCGTGGCAATCGCATCGAGTTTTATCCGGCGGTTGGTTCCGTGGTGAGGCCGCCATTGCACGAGACCATCGTCCATGGCCACAAGGCATCCGTCGGGGGTTACAAGGCTTCTGACAACGACTCTGTTGTTCATACAACTGAATTCAGAGCCGGGGGTCTACATTCATTTTCCAGACCCCACAGGGAAAACTGAAAGTGAATCAATAGGTATCTTCGGATTTGTTATCCTTCTTCCACTTACGGTAGCAGGACTTGCAGACGCGAACCCTACCTTTGCGTTCGGTGTAGCCTCCGTCGCCCCATACATCGATTGCGTTATCAATCGATAACGAGCGCCCTCCGAAGGATTTGTCAGCAAAACCATCGCAGCCGTTGACCCCACACGGGATTTCGCCTACTTTCTTCGATTTCTTGGCAGTTGTTTCGTTGGTTTCACCAGCGTCCGCTTTGTGCTTTCGCGCCTTAGCCTTGAAGCCCATGTGACGAAGCACCTGTGCCCGATTCAATAATGTTACCACGAGTGAAATCCTTCACTGTTCAGAAACATAACCAAGTTGGCTCAGCAAACCGTCGATGAGACGGAGGAGACCACGGAGTGTGACTTCGGAAACATTTGCCACCCCGCACACCTCAGATTGGGTTCGAGGTGATCCGGATTCTGAAGATGCCTTGTAAATCAACGCAGCTGCAACGCCCATCGGTTTCTTTCCTTGCCAGATATTTTCGTGTGGCTGAATGGCGTTCCATAGGTGCCCGACTTGGATGTGGGTGTTTGGAGGAAGTTGCAAATCGGAAATGAATTTGTCAAAGTACTGGTCTGGTGAAGAGATTTTGTGCAGATTGAGACGGCGAGAGACTTGACGAATCAATCGCGACAGTTCCTTTTCTGTGACATCAAATGCCTGTGATATATCTGGAATTTGTCGTGGTAGGTTTTCTTGCCTGGCCACGAGGTATGTGCATGCAGCAGTGACGCCAGCAATCGACCGGCCAGTCACGAATCCTTCGCCGGACAGTCGGCGGTACAAGCGAGCTGCTTCCTCTTGAAGCGGCTTTGGCAGACCTGAGTTGTCTCGAATGAATTGGTTGGCACGAACGAGGTTACGCTCTCGGCTCTTGCGGGTTTTCGAGCGCTCGTCAATGACACGTCGACGTCGCCACTCTCGACGAGCCTGGGACGATATACCGTGGCGGCCTGCTGAACCTGTGTTGAGGTCCCGCACGTCGATTGTGGTGTTCAGTCCCTTGTCAGCAAGGGTGTACGTCAGCGGTTGGCCAACCCTCGAGCGATCTTGGCTTCGGTCACGGTTGGTCCATTCAGCGCCCGGGTCGATGACATTCTCTTCAACGACCAGACCGCAGGAGTTACACGTAATCTCACCACGACTGTCATCAAGTTGCCAGTCAACAGCGCCACATTCCTCACAGGGCCTTGTATGGCCTTCGAGGGTGCGTCTAACTGTGTGGTCAGGTTGTTCACGCCCCCGTGCAGGTGGGGAGTTTCTGTTCATTGCATCCGTATCGGCTTGTGTGTTTTGCTTCATCTTCTCAACTCCTTGTTCAGTAGTTGAGAACCTTTCTATTTAAAACCCTGTGTGGGGGTGCTGTGCTGGTAATGCATGACCACTCGTAGGATAGACAGTGTGTGTAGGGTTCTCGCTAAGTAGGTGGGAATCACGCTCTACTGAATATAAACTGTTGTTTAGAAAAACTCAATCCAAGTCAGAGCCAAAGGAAAGGAGAGCAAGAGTTCAAAGACGGTACGCGGTCACAACATAACGGAGAGACCATCATGCCGGCAACCGTTGTCCTTGGAGCCCAGTGGGGAGATGAAGGAAAAGGAAAGTTAGTCGATCGCATTGCGGAAAAAGCCACTTGGGTTGTTCGATTCCAAGGCGGCAACAACGCAGGACATACAGTTGTTCTTGGCGAACAAGTCCTCAAATTCCACCTGCTTCCTTCAGGCATCACGCGTAAGGAGTGCAACCTCATCTTGGGGGATGGTATGGTCGTTGACCCGTGGGTGCTGGACAAGGAATTGAACGGTTGGAAGGAGTCAACAGATGAAGACCCACGGGGCGACCGATTGTTCATTAGCGAACGTGCTCACATCATTCTTCCATACCACTGTATTCTCGATGGTCAAGATAAGAAAATCGGGACCACAGGGCGCGGTATCGGGCCTACATATGCCGATAAAATCAACAGAATTGGACTACGTTTTGGGGATCTTTCCGAAGTCGATGGCGATGCGAATTGGATGGAAACTACGACTGCCCGAATGAATGCGAGCCTCGAAGCTGCTGGCTGCAAGGATCGTATTGAACAATCCAAACTTGCAAAAGATATTGCATGGATTCATTCGACGTACGCTCAAAGTATTGCCAACACCGGACTCATGCTCGACAATGCATTAAAACTCGGCGAGCATGTGATTCTTGAAGGCGCTCAGGGATGTTTGCTTGACATCGATCAGGGTACTTTCCCATACGTCACCTCATCCGTCACCTCACGAGGAAACGCTGGTCATGGAGCGGGAATTCATCCAGGCCACGTGAATCAAGTCATTGGCATCACAAAGGCCTACATCACTCGTGTTGGTCACGGCGCCATGCCAACCGAACTCGAAGATGAAGTCGGGGACCACCTTGGAACTGTAGGCCATGAATTTGGCACCACGACAGGGCGAAAGCGACGCTGTGGTTGGTTTGATGCAGTCGTGATGCGGCATGCCCATCGTGTGAATGGCTTCACTGGCCTTGCATTGACGAAACTCGACGTGCTTGGTGGGCTTGATGAACTCAAGATCTGCGTCGCCTATGAGCTCGATGGCAAAGAGATTCTCGAGATGCCAGCAAGCGCAACCGCTCTGGCACGCTGCAAACCAATCTACATCACCATGCCTGGCTTCCCTGGACACTCCTTGCAAGAATGGCTGGGTATTGCAAAGAAGGCAAACGAAGAGGGAGCGGGCTACTCAACTCTGCCTTCTGCAGCACAACTCTACATCAAGAAAATTGAGGCTTTGGTCGGCGTTCCATGCACCAGCATTGGTGTTGGACCAGATCGTGACGCTACCATTGACATGGCGAGTTGAGGATTTCTCACAGTCACTTCAAGGTGAAGACTCAAAAGGGTGAGGCTCAACCGTCGGCCTACAGGGGCGTATAGCTCAGTTGGAAGAGTGCTTGGTTTGCAACCAAGATGTCGTGGGTTCAAATCCCACTACGTCCACCACCCTGCTCAAACAGTGTGAACCGCGCAAGGTTTGGATACACAAGAAATAATGTTCAGTATTTCTCGGTCCTCGAGGCTCGTCAACGAACACGGTCCACAAAGTGGAACTTTCCGGTTCCCGACAAATATTCGCCATCGTAGATACACCAAATTATATCCCAAGTCGACATCACGACCACTATACGACCAACCAATGTCGTAAATCGGGGGGATTCTCATGGTCAACTCAAACATCGAATCGTTCATGCAATCAGTATCTGATGAAATCAGGACGACACTCAAGCGAACCATTGGTCTAGCCGGCGTCGTCATTATATCGCTGTCAGCTATGCTCCCAGGAATTTTCGTCACGCCCACGTTCGCTGCTGAAATCATGGGGCCTGGTATTTGGCTTGCGTACTTGCTAGCTGCCTCTGTTGTTCTACCCGGGGCCCTCTCAAAATCTGAACTTTCTTCAGGAATGCCGACAAGTGGAGGTTCGTATGTGTTTCTCCAGCGAACCTATGGCCCACTCATTGGAACAATTAGTGGCTTGGGATTGTGGATGTCATTCCTGCTCAAATCAGCGTTTTCATTGATCGGTTTCTCTGCATATTTCATCGTCGTCACCGAGTTCTTTGATGTCGATATGGAACTGATTTGGCTTTCCATGAGCGCTCTAGTGCTAATCACTATCGTCAACCTTCTCGGCGTATCAAAAGTTAAGGCCGTGCAGACCCCGATTGTCATCATGACATTACTGCTCCTTGTTGGCCTGTGCATTGCCTCGTTCTTCACAGGTGATTTTGATGCGAGCATACCCATTGACGGGGCCCGACACGCCAATGGTTGGGAGCTTGCAGAAGCGGCTGCATTCGTGTTTGTTGCTTATGCTGGAGTCACAAAGGTTGCTGCGATTGGGGGTGAAGTCAAAAGCCCCGAGAAAAACCTCCCTGCTGGAATTCTTCTCTCTCTCTTGATTGCAACAGTCCTCTACTCAGCCATCGCTTTCTTGATGATGGCGACCATTCCGGGTGAATGGTGGATTGTTGATGGAAAGGTTGTAGAGAATCCAATTTACGAGTTTGCTCGCGTAATTGCGGGCACTGAACTGGGCGTGATTGCTGCAGCATTGTCAGTGTTGACAATGATTTCAATGGCATTAGCCGGCATTCTTGCATCGTCGAGGTTCTTGTTTGCCATGGCGCGGGACAACCTCCTTCCTCAAGCATTGGAAGAAGTCAACGTCAAGTATGAAACGCCACATTGGCCAATTTTGGTGACCGCCTTAGCGATGGCATTGGCTATTTTCTTTGTACCCCTCAAGGATGTCGTCAAATTGGCATCAGGGTTCAAAATCATGATTTTCATTATGATCAACAGTTGCGTGATTATCCTTCGACGAACAAGTGCAGAACATGGTTGGGACCCTCAATACAAAAGCCCAATGTACCCCGCAATCCAAATTTGGGGAATCATTGCGGGAGCGATTCTCATTGGTTTCATTGGCAACAAGGCATTCATCGGTGGAGCAGCCGCTATCGTCGCAGGAGCTGCAACGTACTACCTCTATGGAAAGGAACACGCAATTGTTCAACAAACACCGATTGCTTCATTCCGGAAGCAATTCCAATCAAGCACTCCAAGTCAACACAAGACCCGCCTCACGGCATTCCACGCAGCGGATATGGGAAGAAAAAATCATCTCACATTACGAGAATTCCAAAACGCTCTGAAGGCCCTAGGATTCAACTACACTTCGGATGAATCGAGATGTATCTTCCACAATGCAGACCTTGATGAGAATGGAGTTATTGATATCGATGAATTCTTTGAATCGTTCAACCTTGAGCAGGAATAGGTTCGAAATCATCTCTTGATGCCCGATTAGAGTTGTTCAAACCAGAGCATCGAGCAATTGAAACCATTGCTTGAAGGAAAGTGATAGTGATTGCATGACAAAATCAAGCCAAACATTGCTCGACCAGCAGATGGTTGCTCCGATAAGATAGGCTACGCCTGTTTCTTCTTCATTAGGGTGGAGGCGGGTCATTTCACTTCACCCGAGTCCATGAGCCATCTTCACCGACGTTCCAGAATTGTACTTCCTGACTGACATCAACATACCAGCCAGATTGCCCTTGGACCGATCCCGGAGCGGCTTGCATAACGCCTACTTCAGCAGCTTGTGCAGCAAGGGTAGCCCTCAGATCAGAACTGAGGTCAATGCTCTGGTCAGCAGATGGACCTTCATTTGCTGCAGAGAGAGCCTCTTCTTCGCCATCGTCGAGTTCGTCGTCATCCTCGTACTCATCCTCGTCTGAATCAAATGCATCCTCGACCCATTCCTCCTCGTCCTCGGCAAGATTCACACGACGAACAAGAACAACTAGAGTCACCAAGATGAGACCGAGGAGGAATGATGCAAGCGTCATTGCAGTATTTGTTGAACCAACAGCACCTCCAAGGAGCACCGGTTCCACATCGAAGAAACGTTGGGTAATGAGTCCGTTCCAGTTCACAGTGCATGAGCGGTCATCGCCCGCAGAACTGACGTCAACTTCCCACGTATCACCAGTGACGTACTTTGCTTTACCAGCCGTACATGAGATCGAAGTATTGTCAGGTTCAACGATGACTAAATTGTCGTATTCGTCGACTCCTTGCAACTGAAGCAGAACAGTATCACCTTGAGCGATATCAAAGCCATCGAGTTCAGCGAGAATACGAATGGGCTGACCTGGTTGAATGAGCAAATCAATAGCGTGGGTGGCGGCCTGTGAATCGAAAACAAGTTCGTAGGTGCCAGCGGTTCTACCGGTGAACTCCCAATATCCATTTCCGGATGGTGAGGCTTCAAGAACTCCGATGGAATCTTCCATTTGGATGCCCACATTTGTAGCAGGTGCCATGTTTCCATGGGCATCAATGACCTGAATGTACAACTCAGAAGCCTCACCTGCATTGACCGTGAGGCCAGCCTCGCGATCTGTGATGAGGTTTCTCGCTTCACCAGCAACCACGGTAAGACGAATCGTAGCAAAAATACCGTCAGCATTTGCTCGTATTTCGTGTCCACCAACATCGGTTGGCATCCAATGGAAATCGGCAAGGATAAGTTCAACTGAGGCATCTTCGCCATCAACAGTCCAGTTGAGCCCTACAGGTTCGAGTTGATTTCCAAACCCATCGTAGAATTTAGGGTCAAGGTCGAGAGGTACATCTGATGCAAGGACTTCATTCGCACCGTTTAGTTCGATAAAAGCCAGGTGACCTGCAACTGTGGTTTTCTGGAACGAAGAATCAAATCGAATATCCGTCGATGCATCATACCAATTGGCTTCAACACGCCAAAGGTCCAAATCACGAGGTGCGATCGTAGCATAGCCGTCATAGACAGTGAAATGAGTGCTATTGCCTCCAAGCAATTCCATGGTTCCATTCACAAGCCATTTGTTGCCCACTGCGTCGATTGCCCAGAAGGAAAGCGTGCTTTGCTGACCAGCGCGCAGCGTGGAAGGATTGAGTTCAAGTTCAGTGTCCACAGCAATGCCATGAACCACATTCACTTCGAGGGAAGAGGCCACACCATCGTCAACTACGTTGATTTGGTGAGCCCCCATTGTACCGGGGGTCCAATGGACTCGCCCATCCACAAAGGCAAGGCCTCCGCTTGAAGTCGTAAAGTTCCCAAGCGGTGGTGTGAATGAACCCGTGTATCCGTTTGAATCTGTGCGCGTGGTCACCAGCTCATAGGATTCGCCAGCAATATAGGAATCAAGCGCTTCAACCACCGTCAATTGTGAAAGCGAGGCATCTGCGGGAACAACTCGAATTGTTGTTAATCCAGTCACGTTACCGGCACTGACCGTTAGGTTCCACACTCCAGGATATGTTGCAGTGAATCTTCCAACTGGGCTGATGGTCCCATTCTCTGCGGTCCACGTTTTGTAGCCTGCCTCAGTATGGTTCATTTCAAATCCATACTGATCATATAGCCTCACCTCAAGATACACAGCTTCCCCACTACGGAGGATGAGGTTGTCTTCGAATTGGAATTCATAAGGGTCCCCGGCAATAACTTCGACCATTTTGTTGTCTTCCATCTGATTGAGGCGGGCACGAACGTGGACGTCACCTAATTCGGTTGGAATCCATTGTGGTGTACCAACGCCAGCATAGACACCATCAAGGGTCCAAACCACATCATTAGCAGATTTTGCATTCCCTCGTGCGTCCAACAGGTTCGCCTCGAGAATCGCATTGGAGCGCGCTTGAACTTGAGTCGTGACAATTTCGAGGGTTTGTCCCACGCCGGCTTGGACGGTGATGTTGAACACATCAACAAGAGTGCCACTGCTTGCTTCAATACTCACGGTTCCAGCACTCCATGGATAGAACGTGCCATCGCTTGTGATGGTCCCGTTCGAACTTGTCCATTCGACTTGACCAGATACGACGTTATTGACTGCGTCATAGAGAGTTGCTTCAAACATCGTTACTTCATCAGCGGTGAGTGTGTACACTGGTGATGTGATTGAGATTCTTGTGGCTGTCGAAGAGCTTCTCATAGCAGAATCTTGTTCCTCTTCGAGCATGACTTGTGTAGGCAATGCTTGCCAAGCCTGAGTGCAAAATAATGCAACGAGAACAAGGGTCAGCAGTGGACGGAATCTGTTCGAAATCCAGTCGCTCATAATGCTCCCTCACTCTTCAACCCGTATCAAAGCAATGAATCATTCAACCCATTCAGACCACTCGGAATCATCTGGTTGGCGGTAATACCACGTGCCATTTTCATCTTCAGCCCATTCTGTGCCGTCATCATCAACACGATGATCGGCCATCCAAGACGTATCTTCTTCAGGCTCTGGTTCGGGCTCAGCCGTCGGCGCTGGGCCTGATGGTCCCGGCGCTGGACCTGTTGGGCCTGTGCCCGGTGCTGGTCCGCTAGGGCCTCGAGCGGAACGAACTGGTTGATCATCTTCGTAATCATCCTCATCATCGTAATCGTCGTAATCAGTGTCCCCGCCCCGAAGAGCAACAACCAACAATCCAATCACCACGATGGCGATGATTGCAACCAAGACTGCACCAACGTAGTAGAGGGGGCCGCCTGCCTTGAAGAAGCCACCAACATTGCCTACAACCTCAAATTCAATTGATTCGGAAACCTTTCCAGACGTCACTGTGACAGTCTGTGAGCCGCTGTCGAGGGTGACCACCTTCCAGACACCTTGCCCCTGGGCCAAGACTTCTGCTCGACCAGTAGAGTCCACATTGGTGCTAGCAGGTACAGGTATTGGGTTGTCATAGGCATCGAATGCAGAAACAGTGACCGTGAAGGTTCCCAACTGATCGACACTGACGTCAGATAATTCAACAATAATCGAACTCACTGTTCGCTGGGCTGCGACGGAAAGTTCCAGAGTGCCACTTGCTTGCGGCGTACTAAAGACAAGCGAATGAACACCGGCTGTTCGAGCAAAGTAAGCGTATGATCCCTCGCTCGTTCCTGCGGAGATGTCATCCACCGAGCTGCTGTTTTCGGTCCATTCGACCGTCTGTGGGAAGGTGTTACCGTCGGAATCCGTTCCAGTAATCTGGATGGAAATCTCCTTGCCAGCATCCTGAGCGAAGGTGTCAACGGTCGATTCAACTGAGATTGCCACGCCGTGAAGGATTGTGACTGAGACTGAATCACTAATGTTGTACCCTGCATTGCTGATGGCATAGCCGGCAATCGTGTAGTTGCCCACACTTGTGGCTTGCCAACGCATGTTGTCAAGAACGAGGCTGGAGGTGATGTCAACTGTTTCATCAGTTGCCTCGTTGATGACGACCCATCGCAGTGTGCTTGCATCAATCGAGTTCGTGTCCTGATCTGCTAGACTTGCGGAGAAGTCGATGTATTCATCTGCCGTGAGGACAAACTCATCACCCGTCGTTCCATCTGAGGCCAATGCAGACAATGTTGTTGAGATGAGGTCGCCTTGACTGACCTCGACAAACAAGCTGACTTCGTGGACCATGACACCGTCATCGTAGACTGCGAAGATGGTGTAGGCATCTTCGGATGAGAGGTATGGTTGGAAGGTGACCTCATCGTTTGGAAGATCGGCGCCTTCGAGGACCAATTGGTCCGTCCAAGTGCTGTGCGAGAGGGTCCAATCGGCTTCGATTGACCATCGGTTACCCTTCTGGTCGGTTGCTTTGACCTTGACATCAATCGAGTCATCGGCGGTCAGTTGGAATGTATCCCCAACCGAATCCAAATTGTTGACGACGAGGACAAGAGTCACAATTGCACCTTGCTCAACAGTGATTGAAACTTGGGTCGTTTTATCTTCATACTTGGCTTCAAGAATCTTCTGGCCCCGAGAAATCGGATCCCAAATTGCAGGTCCACCAGCGGTCAAGATACCATCAGAGGTCTTTGTCCAATTTTGACTCGGCAAGTAGACGGGGAGTCTATTTCCTCGAACGTCAATACGAGTGGTATTGATGTAAATTCTGTCATCTGCAGTAATGGATGTTGCTGAAAGATCGAGTTCAAGGCGATCCATCTCACCGTGACCGACGATGATGGAGAGTTGGCCAACTGCTCCACTGGTCGAGGTGAGATTCAGCATCCAAACGCCTACATGATCTGGGAAATATTCGCCATTTTCTGTGCTGTAATTTCCATTTTCAACAGTCCATGTCAATGACCCTGCTTCGGAGACATCTTGGATTTCGTTGTGGAATTGATCATACAGGGTGTGAGTGACTGAGCACCATACACCTGCCGGGTTAATGCCTGCACAGCCTTCCACGGTGAAGTAGGATGGAACGCCTGTGGTGACGAAGACCTGAACGGTCACGGTTTGTCCATTCCAATCCACATCAATGCTTTGAGCACCTACTGCATATGGTAGGAAGAGGTTTCGTTGAGTCGTGTCCATGCTTCCATTGCTCGGCGTGTAGGTGATCGCTTGATTTGGAACCACATTGCCAAACTGATCAACCACTTCTGCGGTGATGGTCATTGTGTCATCTGCGGTGATTTCTGAGGCAGAGCCTGTCGCCAAGAGGGTCGTCGGCGCACCAGGTGTTACTGTGACAATTTCAACCGAACACACAAGCCCAAAGCATGCGGAAACGGAGTGCTGACCAGTAGCGTATGGTGTGAATACTCCCGTTGAGGAAATGCTACCGTTGGAAGCAGACCATACAATCGGTGCGTTGACCGGCATTGAAAGATGATCATATGCTGTGTAAGCAAACGAAAGTGGCGTATCTGCGGTTGTAGTTGGCGCTGTTGGCGTCAAATCAACCGTCGTGACGTCCGTATGGTTGAGGATGATGGTAGGGCGATGATCTGCGAGGGCCACCATAGACTCACTTGCGATGAAGTTCGCCATCATGTCCCCGCGGTTTGGTGTTCCGATGATGATCCAGGCGTTGTCATTGTCGATCAGCATACCCTGTGCCCCAATGTCAAACCAAATCCAGCGATTAGCTGTGAGGTCAGTGTCGACGAGGGTTGAAACTGGAGTTGCATCGTAATCGACACCTGCTTGCATGCCGCTTGCACCCCATGTGACGCCTGTTGAGGCACTGTTCCAGGTGGATGCTGATTGGCTCCATTGCGTATTTGTGATGCGGTGAACATTGAAGGTCATTTGATTTGCACCACCGGCAATCACCCATGAATCAAGGTACAGGCCAAGGCTTGCAGAGTGGATGCTGGCGTGAGCAGGTAGCGGCACTTGTCCGTTGTCGAGTGCGAAGGTCATGTAGGCCTTTTGACCGCTGTTCTGGCCGACGTATGTACCAACTTCAATGATGTCTGAATCGCCGAAATTGATGTCTGGATCAACTTCACTCAAGTGAGTCTCACGAATATTAGTGTGGCCGAATTGCGTGACTTCATTCCCTGTTTGGAAGGTGTAACTGTAGGTCAAATCTCCGTTATCCATATGGCTGGGGTCACCAATGGCAAACGACCAGCGTGATGAAGAAGGTCCGGGGATCGATTGGTTCACACCTTGGACCCACCATTGGAACACTTCGCCTGTGTCGAGCGTGCTTGGGAATCTGAACGATGTACCGAGGAATGAGGAAGTAGACTCCCAAGAACGATACTTGTAGACTCCAGATTGGTTAGCGATGGTCACAATGTAGCCTGTAGCGCCAGTTGATGGTGCCCATGATAGGACAGGAGTTGCATCCGGTTGCAAGACGACTCCACTGGTGTTGTACAGTACCTTGCCATCCGTAGGATAGGTGAGGGTCGGTTGTGAAGGCGGTTGAATGCCATCGACGTTGTCAATGTATTCGACCACAAGGTGGGGCCTCAGGCTTTCGTTGATGTAGTTGGAGGAGTAGAACTGATGGTTGGTGTATGGCGTTCCAACCACCTCTAACATGACCGTCATGGTCATGTTGTTGTTCGCAACGTTCGATTGGGCCAGGCTTGTAAGGTCCCACTCAAGCCAGCCACTGGATGGATTCAGTGTGAGTGTCGAACGAGTAATCTCAGTGGATGAACAGGTTGCCGTGTTGTTCCAAGTCACGCTGGCTTCGTTAAACGAAGAACAGGCGTAAGCGGAAACTGTTGTTGCAGAAGTGCCAACAACATTGTAGCGATACAGGTTCAAGAGCATCGATGTAGGCGTCATCGCTGCAGGCCAAGGCATCGTGCTGAGATCGAATTCCATCAGGATGCTGCTCTGACCGGAACCGGAACTGGAGGTGCCAAGGTTCAGAGTTTGTGAAGCACCCATATTGGATGAGACCGTGGAGGAAATTTCCGCATCCGGGACCATTGGCATCAATCCAGTTTCGCTGAAAATCGAACCGCGGTATAATGCAATGGATTGATTTCCTGCGCCGTCATCGTAGCCTTGATCTGTTGGGATTCGGAACTTGTGAACCGGGGACCAGTCTCCGATTCGGTCGTTTTGGTCAGCACGCATTCTCCAGTACTGCCAGAAGTCACCCTTGGATAGATTGGTGCCAATGACCGATAGGTTTTGGAGATTCCAAGTGACGTTAGACTCATTTGAAACATAATTGGAACCCGAGTCATGGCAATCCGCGTCAATCATTCGAGGGTTAAATGCGCCACAAAGAATCCATTGTGTCTGATTCGTATCACTTGTCGACCAATTGATCGCCACTTCATCTGCGCCGCTTGGACGTGTTGCAGATAGGTCCCACAACGTTGAGCCATCGGCTGGTGAAAGAGAGGATGGCATCGATGGACCCCATGGCGTTGTTGTTTCATAGGTAAACGAAAGTGTGGGCCGATCGCTGTTGACGCTATTTTCACTGCTTGCAATGTAATAGACGCCATCAACGGTTCCATCGACTTCTTCGGGTTGAAGAATAATGTTGAGGCTTTCTTGGCCTCTGAGGATGGCGTGTTGAAGGATTGCGGTGACGTTGATCGAGAATTCACTCGAGCCGTTCACCCAGAATCCTTCTGTCTCAGGGATTTGAGAATCGGCAGAATGGTAGGCGCCAGCGCCAACCCATGAGGTTGTGTTGTTTCCTGGATGTGTCCAAGAAGACGCTTCGTCCCACGAGGTAATCATCTCGGACACTGTCATGTAGACTTCGCCACTTCCTGCAACAACCGATATGTTGAGTGTTGCATTGTTGATTTCGTAGAGTGAAGGCATCGGGAGTGTGCTGAAGTCAATTGACATCAGGGTGGATGAGCGCAGGGTGCTGCTCGATGGGCTTCGGCCCACTGAAAGGTATCCACTTGCGCCATTGTTCGCAAGTGCGTTGCCCTGATCGATGGTCGTGTCAAGTGTCACCGATGGGTAGTTGAGATCATCGATGATGCTTCCATCTTGGACATCAATCCAAGCACGTGTTGAATCCAATTCACCAGAGACTACGGATGGGATGTAGAAGACTGTTGATGCACTTTGAGGACCGATCATGCCTGAATCAATTGGTTGAACAGTCCAGCGTACTGTTTGAACATCAATGTCCGATGGTGGGGTGAACTCAAGAGTGCTCAAATCGAAGGCAGAAGGGGTGTCGCGGGAATCATAGACAGTTCGTCCAGCCATATCGTCATCAGCATCAGCAAAGAGAATGACTCGCCATGCTGACGGTACCGTTGCCCATGCAGACAAACTCCATGAAAGCGTTGGGGCGTATTCCGGAAGGACAGCGTGACTTGACGCATCCCACATGATTGAACCATTTGCTGGTCCTTGGTTTGTACCAGCAGTGCTTGGTACGGCTGCTGTGCCATTGGTCCATGTGAGATTCAGCCAGGGTCGGTTTGAAGACTGGCCTTCAGAAGAGGTGAATGTGATGATATTAGCGCCGTTGGACCACGAGGTGATTTCATTGGAGGCATAGACCATCAATGAAAGCGAAGATGCTCCAGAATCGAGCGCTGCCTGAACCGCTTCGGTGACGTCCCACGTCATCCAATCAGCACTCACAGACATCTGCAGGTCAACATAAGGACCAACGTCAACACCAAGATCACGGCCTGCTAACGCAGACCAGTTGTTGGTGCCGTCATAGGTGACATCGTTTGCATCTCCAGTCCAATTTTGCAAGACTGGGCGCACGGCAAGAGGTTCACCTGTGGAAGACCCGAATTCTGAGTAGAGGTTCAGACCAGCATCGGTGACCCGGGCATTTGCTGGTTGAGGTACTGCGTTTAGAGGGATTCGGATCAACGAAGCAGCTTGGCGATCATATCCGATCGCGCCTACTTTCATTTGTGTTTCATCATCATGAGTTGAGGATGAACCTGAGCCTGCTTCATACACATAGGTGTCCTCAAAGTTCGGCAAGTTGAGTAAAGGCATTGCCTCTCGATGATGGAGTTCAACCGATGCACAAGATCCGTCCGCACATGTTTGCCATGTCGTCAGATCCGGCAGGAGGAAGTGGAAACTATTGGACCAGTTTCCAATTTGGTTGGTCGCCGAGATAGCACGAACTCTCCAGTGCCATGTAACACCCTTGTCCAGGGCGTTTGCGGGCGTATATGTGGTGTTCATGGTGTCGAAACCTGCATCGTTCCACGAGGTTGAAATTTGAAGATTTGCAGAATCAAAGGTCGGTGTCGTATCGAGTTGGACCGCCCATCCACCTACACTGAGGGTACTGGTGAAGTTCCAATCAAGCGTTGGTTGGTCGAGTGGCGTGAGGTCAACACCTGTACCAATGGCCCATGAACCGTTCAGCGGTGCTGTTGGGACCGGATCGCTTGGGACAGCGTTTGAACCTGGAACATACACAAATGTCAATTCTGGTCGAACAGAAACTGCTCCGCTTCCAGGATACAATTGCACATCACGAGTTTGGCCGCTACCAACCCCGAGCACGCCAATCATGAAGTCTGCACTTCGGTTGTCCCGCATAGCGTTTTGAACACCTAAGGTGACGTTCCATTCCACGGTTGAACCAGAGGAATATGAGTTCGTGAGGCCCACTGAGTCAAGCAAAGAGCCTCGTTCTGTGCCTTTTGCTCCGGCCATACCCCAGTTGTTGGTTCCATCATACGTCGACCATGTTGCGCCATCAGCAGTCCAGTTGGCTTGGTTGTTTTCCCACACGGCGAGGGTTGGTGCATTGAATGGGTTGCTTCCCAACGTAAACTCAAGGTTTGCAGACTCGACTGCGTACCCTGCTGGAAGCAAATTAGACCGCAAATCACAACTCATCAAAGCGAGTGATTCGCTTGGATAGGTATTGTAGGAAACGAAGAGTTTTGATTCATCATCGTAGTTCTGGCTTGGAGTACCGCTGTCGATGTAGGTATCCAAACATGCCGGATACAAACCATCGTTCGTTCCATTGCCGTGGCTCATTCGGAATTCGTAGCGATCGCCACCAAGCCACGTAGATTCAGAAGAACTCACTAAGAAATTCGAAGTTGACCACGCACCGTATCGACCGTCTGCATCGAGGTGGGCCATTCGCCAGAAGTACATGTTGCCCTTCGACAGAGCATCGTTACCTGTCATGTTGAAGATGCCATCGCCAGCAGCGAAAGCAGAACTGGAATCTGTGGTGACATCCCACACACGGTCACGGAACTGCTCATCTGTAGCCATTTGGAAAGCGATATCATAGGAATTGGAGACCACCCCGTTCCATTCCAGCGATGGCGTGGTGTTGGCAGAGAAGTTGTGCCCGCTCTGGTTCCAAACTGCTGAATCTTGAGCAGGTTCGAGCAAACTCACTGCAGGAAGGGTCGTGCCACTGCCCCAAGCATAGGTGATGCTCACCGAGGGTTGATTGGCTTCAATTGCAGCCTCAGAGGAATGGAATGTAGTGGATACTGTTCCAGTGGACGAATACGAACCATACTCGCCTCGTGCCACAATGATGTAGTCTGCGGGATCACTGGTCGGACCGTCAAGCCACGACTGGAGGCTGCTTGTAAACCCGAAGTCAAAACGAGTTGGGGTTTGGGAGCCGTCAAGTCCTGTCGCCGTGGCTGTTGAGGAAAATTCTCGGCCACCATCTTCCCAATCATTCCCGTTCCCATTGGAACCTCGGTTCCATGTGAGTTCATCCTCTATCCAGATGTTAGAGGACATTTCGTGCATTGATAGCATGGTCGAACCAGAGGAAGATTGTCGTTGAAGTTCAACATTGGCATCAACAATTGTAGCGTTTGTTGGCAAACCAAGTTGGCCAAGATCCATGCGGAAGTGGATGATTGATTCCTTGTTGGAGGTCAGTGTTGCGACCATAGTGCTCTGGCTGCCATACTTTGTGTTTCGACTCAATTGATTGGCGTAGGTATCTTCAATGAAATCTTGTGGAAGGCCAAGGTCGTCCACGTCGACATTGATGGTGGCCGTGTTGTCACCATTGTCAGTCACATCGTGAGCAGGGAGCAAGAAGGTTTCATCCGACCAAGCGCTAAGGGTACCTGTCGAATCCATCGACCTGAACCGGTAGAAAATCTCAGTACCATTGTCAAACTGTTCTCCTACAGGGAGCTGGTAGGACCCTGAGGTTGCAGTGGTGGTGAATGTGTTCCAAAGATTGGAGTAGTGCCACTCTAAATCGAGTTCGGACTTGAAATCTGGTGCCAGGGAAAACTGGTACTCCACAGCATCCCCTGTAAGCGAGTCGTAGGTGATCAGTGGGGCACGTGCGGCCGTGAGTAGGAAATCGCCAGTCATCAGTGGCTGGCCATCTTCGGCAAACGTGGAGTCCATAGAGCCCCCGTCGCCTGCAGGTGTAGTTGTTGAGACAATTGTCAATGATGGTCGACTGTTGAGGTTTTGATTTTCGAGCATAGCACAAGAATACATAGCGCCGTTGCCGGCAACCAAGATATTGAGTTCGCTGTTGTTGCTGGAGGCTGCGGCTTGAGCATGTGCGGTGATGTTAAGACTGAACGTGCCGTTTGCAGATGCGCTAAATGGGGGTTCCCATGCACCACGATCGCTTGCACCATCAGCACCCTGTTCATCCCAAGGGGCGTTCTCATCGCTTTGAATCCAAGTTGCTTCAGAATCGTTCCAATATCCAATGCTAGCAGAATAAACATTGATTTCTGTCGTTGAGATCGAGTCTGTTGTGCATTCGAGTTCAAGCGTGGCCGATTGGATTGAACTTGATGATGTAAGGTTCATTGGGAAATTGAAAAGGAGACGACTTTCCTCTCCAAATTCAGAAATCCCAAGGTCGCCGAGATCTGTTTGGTTTCCTACAGCGCTTGGATTTGCATCTGAGATGACTGAATCGAACGAAGGCAAGTCGGTACTAGTCACGCTGTAAACGATAGACTGGTCGCTAAGTTCACCGTGATTTGGAACCGCATGGGGCACCATCAAATCGGCAAGTAGGAACATGAAGACAAGGAGAAGGGCCGTGGAGGTTCGACGGGATTCAGACGCGGCAGGCATGGGACTCATTACACTGTCCGCCTGCGCCATATACTGTCTTTTCGCTTGAATGTGATTCAAACCCGCTCGCGGAGGGATTCATTTATGGGTTATTTTGGGTCAAAAATTCCGTTGTGATAAGGGCCAATGTTGAAGGATGCTCGCCGTCAAGAGTGCCCTATGAGCGAACTCTGGGTTGAGCGTCACCGACCACAAGCCGTGAGTGAGATTCGCGGCCAACATGCGGTTGTCCAGCGATTAGCGGTCTATTCAGAAAAGAAAGAGTTTCCACATTTGCTCTTTGCGGGACCACCTGGTACCGGAAAAACAACCGCTGCCATGGCATTGACAAAAGACGTCTTTGGTGAGGAGTACCGTAGAAATCTTCTCGAAATGAATGCTTCTGATGAACGGAAGTTGGAGAGCATCCGTACCAAGGTCAAGCAATTTGCGAGAACATCTCCTTATGGTGGAGCGCAATTCAAGATCATTTTTCTCGACGAAGCAGATGCGCTCACCAACGATGCTCAAGGGGCTCTTCGGCGGATTATGGAGCAATACGCCGAAACATGTAGATTCATTCTCTCTTGCAATTATTCCTCAAAAATTATTGAACCTATCCAGTCCAGATGTGCCGTATTCCGGTTTCGGCCGCTCTCGGATGCAGATGTGAATGCACAGGTCCACCATGTCGCAGAAATCGAGGGTGTGGACCTCGAAGAAGAGGCCGGAGAGGCCCTGACTCGAATTTCACAAGGTGATTTGAGAAAAGCACTAACTGGACTTCAAGTGGCTTCAGCGATCAACATGCACATCACTCGAGATCTCATCTATGAGACCTCGGCGACAGCACCACCAGAAGCACTGCATCAATACCTCATGGCTTGCAGAGATGATGGATTCCATGCCGCTCGACGGCGACTACGAGAATTATTAGATCGATACGGCCTAGCTGGTACTGATTTTGTCAATCAATTGCATAGGGAACTTTACACTGCTGATTTTTTGAACGAAGATGCTAAGTTGGACATCACAGAATGGATGGCTGAGGTTGAGTACCGGTTAGTCGAAGGTGGCGGGGAACAAATTCAACTCGACGCATTGACTGCTCGACTCGTCACTCACCTCCGTTAATTTCACTTTCACTTTTTTGTTAAGGGTCAATGAAAACAACAGGGTTCGTACGCTGACCCACGGCCATGAACACAGCCACCTCACGACTGAATGATGCCCTTTGTTGGACACCCCTTGCACCTTTGATTCGGGCTGTTCGTCGTCATCGAATTGGCCGGCGAACGCGGGAACAAAACGATGTACTTCGAATCTCAACGCTCTTGAGTTCAATCATGCTCGCCCACGGCGACATGTTGTCATGATGCGTCTGCTTCAGGCAACTCTTCGACAATGCGAAGCGTCCACGTGTAATTGCGGGTGTTTTCCCACGGGTCTCCAGTTTCTGTGATAAACACGGAAATGGTGTGAACACCAACACTCAATCCACTGTCAGAAAGGAGCACAGCGAAAGGCTGGTCACTCTCCCCATGAGGTATAAGATCTGGAGTGCCAGATGAATTGTCAAGAGTTCGTCCATCATTAATTCGCTCAATGTGGTCCTCCCAAAAGGTGGAATTGGAGGCGAGTTCAGCATTGTTCACATCGTTATTGGCAAGTCCTACAGTCACGGTTGCGCCGTCCGAATTCACGTTGTCTGCAAGACCAAACAGCAACCAGATTTCTCCAGTCAGAGATGCGTCTTGCGCCACAGTCCACGTGATTTCCCCATCCTTACCGTCGTCGTTGGCAAACACGAGTTGTTCACCGTCATCTGTGGCAATGGTCCATTCACCAGACAATTGTGGCGCCACTATGTCACCAAGTGGAGGATTAACAAGCATGAATGATAGTGCGAGGAACGTGAACATGTGTAAGAATCCTGATTTGAACCAGGTCCCTCGAGTATAATGTTCCATAAATCGTTCAGGCATGACGATTCGATGCACCTGTGGAATCAAGACGATTGCGGCAAGTGGGAGCAAATAGAGAATATCTGATTTCGATGGGTCAGTGTTGGGCATCAACACATACCGCATGAGCAAAGAAACTGTGAGTGAAAAGGTCAGCACAAGCCACATCGATGCCGTGTCTGCTCTTTCCTTGGCTACATACGTCACCGGATCGAAGGCTTCGATACCCATGTCTTTGCCAGTTCGGCGTTTTTTGCGTTCTTGATTCCCATCTGAGGACCTGCGCTTTTGGTCAGCAGCAGCAGCAGCCATCGCCGTATTGAGGTCCACCATGACCGAGCGTATGGCGTGAAGTGAATGAAGGCTACGGTCGATTTACCATCTGGAAACGGCCGTATGCTTCAAAGGGGGAAGTCGGCACGGGGGAACCAAGCCGGGGTGGCGTAGTTGGTAGCGCGTCGGACTCATAGGGCAGCCTTGATGGCAATCGTATGACGTGCAAACCCCTTGCGGTGTCTGAGACATCCGAAGGTCGCGGGTTCGAGCCCCGCTCCCGGCACCAAATCCAACCATGATCGGGCCTACATGCTCAATCAGACCTCCTTGCGTCGATAATGCGAACTCTTGATGTGCCCCGTGCTAGTGGGGGATTCATGGTTGATGCTCCACAGCCCGGCGAACGGGTGAAAATCGAAGTTGTAAGCCACAATGGGACAACGAGCCTTGAAGGCATCACGCTTCATCCCGCTGCACCGCATCATATCACTTTGAAATTAATCAATGGATACAACGCTAGTTATCCCCTTGATTCTATTCAATCAATAGAACTCATCGGCACACATCAACCATCTCAAGCAGCAGTAACCGTAGAAGCACCTACAGCAACCAACCTGCCTAGAGTCCGTATCCTCCATACCGGTGGGACCATTGCATCCAAAGTGGATTATGCCACGGGGGCTGTTGTGGCGAGATTTGAGCCTGAGGAGTTGGTTGCAAGCCTCCCAGAGTTGAACCAGATCGCACAGATCGAAGCCGTCAAACTTGGCAATATGTTCAGTGATGATATCCGTCCACAACACTGGAATGCAATCATCACGGCATCAAAGCAGGCATTTGATGACGGATGCCGAGGTGTTGTCGTCACGCATGGTACAGATACCCTCCACATTACCTCATCAGCCGTTGGGCTCGCATGGGCAGCACGGGGAGGAACGGCCCCCGGACCAATTGCTTTTGTCGGTTCACAGCGTTCTTCGGATCGCGGCTCTTCTGACGCCGCAGAGAACTTGCTTTGCGCCGTCCATTGGGCTGCCCATGGACCACAACCACTTGGCACTCACAGTGACACTTCTGTTGTCATCATGCATGCTAATGCAAACGATGGCGTATGCTCTGTGCTGCCCGGTACAGGAGCTCGAAAGATGCATTCATCTCGCAGAGATGCATTTCACGCCATCAATTGTCAGCCACTAGGCCAAATTCACATTCAATCAAACGATGTTGAACACACACTCGAGCCGCACTACGCAGAAGCCATCCAAAGCCAAACCCGCCGTGAACCATCTCAACGTCCCGATCATTACGAAACGGGAGTGCGAATCGCTCAATTCACCGCTGGCCCATGGCTGCATGCAGAGCAAATCGAAGCCGTTGCTCAAAGTGGTGTCCAAGCCATTATCATCCACGGGACTGGTTTGGGTCACCTTCCAATTGATGACCCCGGCAAAGACGCCCCTGAAAATACCAAGATTTGGCGCACTCTTACCCGTTGTGTGAATAGAGAGATACCGATTGTGGTCACTTCGCAATGTGTGCATGGTCCAATCGACATGAATGTGTATTCAAAAGGGCGAAAGCAGATTGACATGGGCATCATTGGCCATGGAAGTGTAGCCTCCCCAGAGACCATGATCGTCAAAGTTCATTGGGCTCTGTCAAATTCGATGACCGTTGCTGATGCAATTGCTACGGATTTGGCTGGTGAAGGGCGAAATACCCTCATGGTCTAAGCGTTTTAATCAAAAACCGTGACGGAGTGGAGATGGTATGGCAGGGAACTCGAGTGACCGTCTCGAAGACCTCCAATTCAAGCGGGAACAAGCCCGACTTGGTGGAGGTCTGAAGCGTCAGGAAGCCATTCGAGCAAGCGGGCGGGGTACCGCAAGGGACCGGATTTCTCTATTGTTGGACGAGGAATCGTTCATTGAAATTGATTCATTTATCACGCATCGAACGACAGACAATGGCATGTTTTTACACCATACCATGGGCGATGGCGTTGTTGCTGGCCATGGTACAATCGATGGACGAAGAGTGTACTGCTTCGCCCAAGACTTCAGCGTTCATGGCGGCAGCATGGGCGAAATGCACGCCAAGAAGATTGCCAAGGTTGTCGAGATGGCTGAACGCGTCAAAGCACCAATCATTGGGATGTGGGATGGCGGAGGCCAACGAGCCCACGATGGTGTAGCAGCGTTAGCTGGGACCGGAGAATTGCTCGATCGACTTGTTCAATGCAGCGGCCGTATTCCAATGATTTCACTCGTTCTAGGCCCAGTCGTTGGGGTTTCTGCTTTAGCAGCCAGCCTTGCAGATTTTACGATTTTAGGGGAGGAACACGGCCAACTCTTCCTTTCATCACCTTTGGAAACTCCTGAAGTGCTCGACGGAGAGGTCGATGCAGCAGGCCTTGGCGGTGCCAATCTTCATGCCTCAAGATCGGGTATTGCCTGCATGATTGCAGCTGATGAGGAAGACGCTTGCACCTTGGCGACAGAAATCCTGTCCTACCTGCCTGATCATAACATGGCCGACCCACCATTCGAGGAAACTGCTGATCCAAAAACAAGGAAGAATGCGGTCCTAGAAACACTTGTCCCGGATAATCCAAACAAACCTTATGACATGGTCAAAGTGGTTGAAGAAATCGTGGACGACGGCATTTTTGTCGAACTCTTCGAAGCCTATGCGGACAACATTATTATTGGATTTGCACGCCTTGAAGGTCGAACGATTGGCGTGGTTGGCAATCAACCCAAAGTACTGGCTGGATGCTTAGACATCGATGCATCGATCAAAGCAGCACGGTTTATTCGAACCTGTGATGCTTTCAATATCCCGTTGGTCACCTTCGAAGATGTACCGGGTTTTCTTCCAGGTGTGGTCCAAGAATGGGGTGGCATCATACGCCATGGTGCAAAGCTCTTGTTTGCTTATGCTGAAGCGACCGTGCCAAAGTTGACACTTGTGACAAGGAAAGCCTACGGAGGAGCTTACTTGGCCATGTCGTGCAAGCACTTGCAAAGCGATTACAACGTGGCATGGCCGACTGCAGAACTCGCAGTGATGGGTGCTGACGGAGCAGTGAACATTATCCATCGGCGTGAGATCAATGCTGTCCCTGATGAAGAAAAAGAAGGCGTTCGACAACAACTCGTTGCCGAATACAAGGCCAAGTTTGGCGACCCGTATGTCGCAGCAAGAAACGGATGGTTAGATGATGTCATCGAACCTGAAGAAAGCAGGATGCGTCTTTGTCGGGCACTCAATATTCTTCGCTCCAAGCGTGAATGGAGTCCACCCAAAAAGCACGGAAACATTCCGCTCTGATCACTGCTTTGCTTTGGCGCGTGCAAGCAAACCACCTGCTTCACCAGCGCTTGATTCCGAAACTGCTGGCACTTCATCAGTAGCAAAACCAGTAACTTGGCCCGAACTCTGACGACGACCCAGAAGAACAATGATGAGAACAATCAAGATCAAAATCGTTCCAATTGTTCCAATGGTAGCAAGGGGCAGTGCACCATCCGACTCATCAGTTTGAACGACAGGCCCAGCGGTGGTTCCGCCACCGGTGAGGTTGATGGTCTGATAAGCAACTGACTCCATGCCAAGCTCAGCATCGACGACGGCGACGCGAATTTCCACATTCCCGTTCGCATCACTTGGATATTCAAGGAAGGTGAGGCATCTATTGGTTGAAGTTGAAGCATCAAGACTGCAAGAATGAGTCAGATTTTCAAGCACCGTTCCGTTGATGGAGATGTTCGCTTCTGATGGAATCATTCCATCGGGATCGTACACCCACCACATAAGCCCACCTGAGCGTTCATCAACTGCGTTAAGCTCCTTGATGGTAATAGCAGGTGCGTCTGGTTGACCAAGAACAGTGATGTTCAAAACAGCGTTATGAGTCGAGGTCCCATCAGTAACATTCAGGTAAACTGAGTCATCAAAACCTGAGTAATCCATGCCACCAGTGATAATGATTTGAGATGCTGCACGTACGACTTCAACATTGGATGATTCGTCTGAAATGGTCCAAAAGAGAACATCTCCATCGAGATCCCAAGCCATCTCACTCAGATTCACTGCAATAGCGTCGTCCTCGACAAATTCAACATTCCACAATGAGGTATTGACTGTCATTGGATCATTAATTGGCTCGACATACAATGGTACATCGAGTTCTACTGGAGTATTCACGCCATCACCAACCAAAAGATGGACCACTGAAGCACCGTTCATGTTGAGGCGGGGTGTGAGTGTGAGGACGCCTTCACTAATGACAAAATCAATCGGACCGTATGGTCCTTGGGTCTCACCAGATACACTTGCCATCAAAACTTCACCCTCGGGATCGGTGACATAATCTGAAAGAATGATGGAGATTGATGGCCCATCCTCTACCAAATCTTGCACAGGTACGGAATCGGTAATGACAACAGGGTCGTCAACCGGGACCACCCGAATCTTTGCTTCGACTTCGCCTTCGTCGATGAGGCCATCTGCTGCACGAATCTTAAGCCTCACGTCAGCACCATCGACATATTCACCCGGAGCGGTGTGGAACACGGTCAATGTAGCGCCGCTTGAAGAAATTGAGGTACTGAAGTTTCCAATCGCTCCACCCACAAGTTCGGATTCTACAAATTCAACCCCTTGGCCGTCAGGATCAAACGCAAACAACGAAGCATCTAGGATTACACTGCCTCGCTGTTCGACATCAATGAAAGGCACTGGTGAGGTGAACTGAAGTGGCGCATCGGTTCGATTGAACGTATGTTGGAGGAGCGATGGTGCGCCTTCAACCTTGATTTGAAGTTGGAAGGTATGCCCCCCTGGTGCAACATCTGCCATTGGGTAAAGACACTCTGCAAGACCATTGGCAAGGATTGAGCCTGCAGTTGAATCCATACCAATGACTGTACATTCCACTTCGACGGCCCAAGATTCAGGCAATTCATCAAACGTGGTGCCATCACGAAGCGTCCATTCAACCCTCCAATTGACCGTTTCCGAGGTATTGAATGATGATCGATTTGCTGGAGCGAAAGTTTGGTTGCCCGTAACGATCAAATTACTGCCAACAAGATTTTCCTCAAGATATGCATTTGAATCGCTCAATGTATTGGCATCAGAGGGGCGATTGAAGGCGCTCCTGAAGGACGAATGGTCGCCTTTCAATGTCAAATCGAGGTATGGAACAATATGTTCTGCGGAACGAGCGATTTGCTGTTCTTGAGTAATCGAAGCATCTTCATCGCTTAATGATTCAAAGAAGGACGAGGAGGCTTGGAATTGGTAATGGTTTGCTCCCAAAAGTTGCATTGCATGCCAACCGAGTTGATCACTTACGTTGAGAACAGAGGTCACATCATTAAACGACGCAACACCATCTAGAGTACCTGTGATGAAAAGGCCTGTTGATGGGGTTGCCACATCTACGGCCCATCCCTCAGGAGCCAATGAGTCCCAATGAGCCCCGTTGTCCCATGATGAAAAGTCCGCGCCCAAACCAAAGAGTGCACGAGGAGGTTGTGCGCCTGGAGTTGCATCACGCTCATTCCAAAAAGGCATAACCCCATACGCTGCGGCAGCCCCGTGGCCGTGACCAGCAAGACCCCAATGATCAAGATCAATTTGCCCGTAAGAACCCGTGACTGCTGTGTTTGATTCGTTGAGAGTAATCATCAGTTGGTACCCGAGTTGGACTGCAGCAAGGAGTTCATCAAAATCCGTAGCATCCGAAACACCGGCGTGGACAACTACGATATGGCCACGTTCTGCAATTGATGTGGCAAGCAGAAGGTATTGTTCCATATCTTCACCATCATCGCCGATGAATTGCACCCATGAGAACGGGCCATTGCCGGCCATATCCTCGCCTTCACCATCGGCCATTGCAGGATACACAACTTGCATGTGAGTGTGGGCGGAGCCTTCACCAATGTGCCCAGTAATCCAACCAACAGGGAAGTCTGGGCCTTGATGAGCTTCGCTAAACTCTTGATTTTCCTCAGGATGAACAGCCAATGACGGCTGAGCAAGAACCGTCAGCATTAACCCAACAGCAAGGAAGCATCGGATGCGAGCAGTGGCCATCTTCGTCTTCCTCACTTAGGCGTTATTTCCGGACAATTATGAGTCTTGTTCTGTCATGCATACTCATGAAGCAGGGCTTCTGCATGAATTAATTGAGTCAAGAGGAGGTCGATTGAGGGTAAAATCTCCTTGAGGTGAGGCGCCCAAAGGGTCGACCAGCATGCCAAATGTTGCGCCACGAGCATCCATCTTCCATTCAAATGAGGCCCTTGTAGCGATGAAATCATTTCGCTGAGCCCACCCTCGAACGGGCGATATGCTGCATTGAGAATAAGAGGCCCCTGAGCAGATGCAAATTCTTGATCAAAATTTACTCCGAATACAGCGTCATTTGCCGAACCATTACAGCGCTCCAAAAGATGCTCTGGTAGTTCCCTGCGAGAGGATGAAGCATGCACTTGTCCACCTGCTGCAATCCACGTCGATGCCGTAGAACGCGCTGCTCCCCCACCGCCACAGAGAGAAAGAACCGGTTGGTCGTCAAAGGAAATGCCAAAATGTTGAGCCAAGGCTACGACGCCAGCACCGTCCAATCCCGCACACCACCACCCTTGGCCGTCCCAACGAAGAGCGTTGACCGACTGATGCTTCATTGAATCATCAATCGCAGACACTGCCGTGCTGGAGAGTTGATGCTTGAGTGGAGAAGTGAGATTGACCCAAATCTCCTTCGAAAGAAAACCCGTTGGCAATGGCAGTCGACTTCCAATGCTGACTTCATTGGACATCATTGAGACCTCTACTTCACCTATCGGAGCGAAGCAATCTTCGGCATCTTCAACCGCCAAACCAGCCTTTATTGCCTTAGCGAGCAAGCCGGTCGTCCTAAATTTGCCAAAGGGCGCGTCTGTGAAGGCCCAATTTGGCGGGGATGGAACCGAGCCTGCATAACCCCACGCAAGGGCATCTTCAATAGAAGAGGTCTGTACAAGATCAGAACTTTTCAGCACCAAATTCAATTCTTTTGGACCGAGAAAATCCAGTAATCTTGCATGAACTAATCCGATCAAAAGCGGCGACAAGGAATGTGTGACTGGGTCGCCCGCTACAGCATAACGAACATCGCCCATGTGTTGATGGTGAGGCAAGACAACTTCAACCTCTCCCTTCTGTATCGAACCAGTCGGCATAGATTTCAAAAAGGAGGCAGTCCTGCGAAATCCATGCAGAACAATATCGAGGGCGCGAAGTCAGGAGTGATTTCTCTCCTCACTGGTTTACTAGGTTTGTACTTTACAGCGGCAATGTGGGTGCAACTAGAGGATTCCCTCCAACTGTTGATCGGAGGGCCTATGGCAGTTGTCGTCACGACCACAATGTTTCTTATCTTTCAATCGAAAAAACAAGAGCGAGAAATCGGGCTCAATGCAAGTTATGACCTCAACGAATCATTTCTCAATGACAACACAGATCCACTCGGCGTCCAAAAGGGACGAAACCCAGTATCGTTTATCCTCATGCTCTATCTTTTCATTGTCGTGATGAATGAAGCTGCTGGCATCGGATTGTTCTTCTAATCAGGTGCTCCGAATGGCAGGCCTCATGGACATTTTCATCATGAAAAATAGGGTCAATGAAGGCACAAACAGCATATTCATCATACTTGAAAAGGCTTCAATTCTTCTTGCATTGTTAATCGTGTTTGCCACAGGAATGGCACTTGATTTACCAGATTGGGGCATAGGGGTTTTGGTCGGTCTTTCACTCGGCCCAATTGTCTATGGTCACTATTATTTCATTTACATAAGACCTCTAAAAGCGAAAAAGACAGGCGAAGATTGAAACCGATGACCGTTTTGAGTGAACCAGTGAGAACATGAGTTTGATTGGAGATTTTCTAGACTTAATCGGCCTTGGTGGCATCTCAGGTGTCGACTATCTATTTGCGGCGATGGCAATTATTGGAACATTTCTGTTCCTCATATACTTCGCTCTTATCCTGATCGGTGGTGTCGCTGACGGCGCTCTTGATATGGCTGGTGTAGATGTTGATTTTGACGTGGGCGCTGAAGGCATTTTCCACATGCTAACACTCCAAGGCATACTTAGCTTCGTCATGATGTTCGGTATCTTTGGACTAGCTGTTTCTCAATCAGGAGGCCTGCCAGTAATAGCGATTCTAGCGGGAACCGTTGCTGGTACAATCTCAATGTGGCTTATCGGAAAGGTGTTTCAAATGATGAAGGGCCTTGAGGTCGATGCCACTGTAAAACACAACCAGGCCATTGGGGCCCAAGGTCAAGTGTACATGACAATTCTTCCAGGAAAATCGGGGCAGGTCCAAGTTGAGTTCCAAAGCGCACTGCGCACCTGCACTGCTGTTCTCGAAGACGACACTGCATCCCTAGAGACAGGCAAATTTGTCGAAGTCGTACGCACCATTGGTGAAACCCTGATTGTCAAGGAACTCTCTGTGGCTGAAATCAAATCAGAATGATTCTCCGTTGATTCCTTCAAAAATCGTAAATCACCGACGGGTGAACGCTCATAAAGGACGGCGCTCATGAGGCATCATGGCAGACGCTGGCGCTTCGCTCCTCCTCATCGGAATTGGATTATTTGTATTTGCATTAGTTGTCACAATCTACGTGGCTACAAGCCGGTACAAACTCGCACCTTCAGACCAAATTTTAGTCGTTTATGGTAATGTGAAAGATAAACAGTCAGCAGAATGTATCCACGGAGGTGGAAAGATTGTTTGGCCGTTGATTCAGCACTATGCATACCTTTCTCTGCGCCCAATGACCCTCAACATTCCACTCAAGCACGCACTATCGAAGCAAAACATCCGAATCAACGTTCCTTCGTCGTTTACCATTGGTATCTCGACTGAACCATCGATCATGCAAAACGCAGCAACACGTTTGCTCGGCCTTCCACAGAGCGACATTGAGAAGCTTGCTGAGGATATCATCTTCGGACAACTTCGATTGACCGTCGCTTCGCTTACCATCGAACAAGTCAACCAAGATCGTGACTCGTTCTTGCGAATCGTCTTCACCAACGTCGACACAGAATTGCACAAGCTCGGATTGTACCTCATCAACGTGAACGTTGTTGACATCACCGACGAACGCCAATACATTGAATCGATTGGTACCAAGGCCGCAGAGACCGCTGTCAACGAAGCACTGGTGGAAACCGCCCGTGCTCGCTCGACTGGTGAACTAGGCCGTGCTGAAGCAGACCGAGAGCGTGAAGTTGGTGTTGCACAAAATAACGCAGAGTCCGAGAAGGGACAGAAGGAAGCAGAAGTCAACCGTCGTATCTTCGTTATGCAACAAGAAGCAATGGGTAAGCAAGGTGAAAACGTTGCTGCCGCAGAGATTGCTGATTTCGAAGCCGACCTGTTGGTCAAGCAAGCCGATGCACGCAAGCGTGCTGAAGTTGCGCAACGTATCGCTCAGAAGGAAATCGAATCCGCTCAGTATGAACTTGAAGGTGAGCGTCTTCGTGCTTTGGAAGTTGTCCGTGAGGAAGTGTCCAAACAAACCGTCGAAATCGCTGCAGAAGCAGAGGCTGAACGCCAACGCCGTATCGCTCAAGGACAAGCTGACGCAACCCTTGCCCGCTATCAAGCCGAAGCAGAGGGTACCAAGGCTGTTCTCGAAGCAAAGGCTGCAGGATACGCCCAACTCGTCACCAGCGCCGGTGGCGACGCACGTGCTGCTGCAACCCTCCTCATGGTCGAGAAGATGGAAGAATTGGTTGCACGCCAAACCGAAGCAATCTCCAACCTCAAGATCGACAAGATTACCGTTTGGGATTCTGGAAACGGTGGAGCAAACGGCGAAGGTGGTTCAACCTCCAACTTCATCTCCTCCCTCATGCAGAGCCTTCCACCGGTTCATGACGTGGCAAAGATGGCTGGTGTTGAACTACCAGAGTACCTCGGCCACATGAAGGACGATTGAAGCCTAACGGCGCCCTAATACGGGTCACGAAACACGGTTCACAACCTAGGTTTGAGCCGAGGGATTGAAAGCCAAAACGACACGGACCAAGGTCCATGGCAACTGATTTGGAAATTGCTCGAGCGGCTACACTCGAACCGATTGAAACCATAGCGTGGAAGTTGGGCATCTCAAGTCACGAACTTTTTCCGATGGGAAAGGGGATGGCGAAAATCACTTGGGAGGCGCTGAGTGAACGCTTTTCTCGGCCACAGGGTAGCTTAGTTCTCGTCACTTCAGTCAATCCGACACCATTTGGAGAAGGGAAAACGGTCACGACCATTGGCCTCACACAGGCACTATGTGCAATTGGCCAATCTGCGACCTGCGTGATTCGTGAACCTTCCATGGGCCCAGTGTTTGGCATCAAAGGCGGCGCTGCTGGTGGCGGTCAATCCCAAGTGCTACCGATGGAAGAAATCAACCTCCATTTCACTGGAGACCTCCATGCTGTGACTTCGGCGCATAACCTTCTATCAGCCCTGCTCGACAATCACATCAAGCACGGAAACGCAAGCAAACTTGATCCAACCCGAATCTTCTGGCCAAGGGTGATCGACATGAATGATCGTGCCCTAAGAAATGTGACCATTGGTCTTGGCGGCCCTGCGAACGGGCACCCTCGAGAAGATCGATTCGACATCACGGCTGCAAGCGAAGTGATGGCCATCCTGGTCCTCGCCACAGATTATGCAGACCTACGCACCCGCCTTGGTAACATCGTGATTGGTCAATCGATCGATGGAAACCCAGTCAAAGCAGATGATATCGAGGCTGCAGGCGCAATGGCACTCTTACTAAGAAATGCCTTCTTACCCAACTTAGTTCAAACACTTGAAGGAAACCCTGCATTTATTCACGGCGGTCCATTCGCTAATATTGCCCATGGAAATTCAAGTATCATCGCTGATCGATTGGCCCTTGGAGCTGCGGATATCGTGGTGACTGAGGCAGGATTTGGCTCGGACATGGGTGCGGAGAAATTCATGCACATCAAGGCAGCAAATTCTGGCAAAGCGCCTGATTGTGTGGTTATGAACGTCACCGTGCGCTCAATGAAACTTCATGGTGGCGCCTTTGGTAGCAGTGGGGGTTATCGGCCAAGTCAAGAAGAACTGGATGCGGAAAATATCGATGCAGTCGTGCGTGGAGCACAAGGCAACCTTGACCGTCACATTCGGAACATGGCTGGCTTCGGCATGCCGGTCATCGTCTCTATCAACCGCTTTACTGCAGATACTGACGGTGAATTGGAAGCTTTGGCTGCGGCTGCCCGAGTAAGTGGTGCTCATGCCGTCACACTGACAGAGGTTCATGCCAAAGGAGGTAAGGGTGGAGAGCCACTTGCCAAAGCCGTCGTTTCTGCGATCCAAGACCATGTTGCAGCAGGTCGTCCATTCACGCCTCTTTTCGTCAATGATGCCCCAATTATGGACAAAGTCAATGGAATTGCCCAACGAATCTACAAGGCTGACGGCGTGATGGTCGAAAATAAAGCAAAGAAACAACTCGCTGCCATTGAATCATGGGGCTATGGCCACCTCCCAGTGTGCATGGCCAAAACCCAATATTCGTTTTCTCATGATGCTGGTCAACTTGGAGCACCAGTCGGGTTCACTATTCCGGTGAGAGAATTCAGACTTAACGCAGGTGCAGGATTTATTGTCGCTGTTCTTGGAAACATGATGACCATGCCTGGGTTGCCTAAGCGACCAGCAGCTGCAGACATGGACATGGATGAAAATGGTCAACTCACTGGCGTCTTTGGGTGAACTGAATGAAAATTCTGAAACGCGAGCCCACGCTATGGCGTTTGCGTATTGAATCTGAAGATGATCTTTGGACGCTATCTCATCTCGCACGCTCGGGATTGCACCTCGGCATGTTGGGTGAACGACGTGATCAAACCACTTCTGGTGAAGAAGGTGGACGGGCAAAAGTTGCTGAACGGAAAAAAATGTGGATTCGATTGAACATAGCCACAACCGAATACCAACCGTTCAGTGATCTGCTCCGAGTACACGGTATCATTGATGAAGCAAAGTTCGACGTAGGACTTCACCACACTCATGTTATTGAAGTTCGAGATGAAGTTGAGCTCACTGCCACCACAGCGTTTTCTCCAGCGGATTATGAATTACTGCGGCAATCCGAGAAGGCAGCACAGCAGGTGAATATCGCCTTGGCTGTGGTGGAGACTGATGAGATTGTGTTGTTCTATATCACCCCAAGAGGCCTCAAAGAAGGCGCGACATGGACCATGCGTGGAGGAGGCAAGCGCGGTGACATCAAACAATCTTCTAGCATTGCAGCCACCTTCAGAGCCAATGTGATCAAAGCGGTAAGAGCATCGCTTGGTGAGTCAACACCACTTCTTCTCTGCGGACCTGGTCACGCTAGGGATGCCCTGTTCAATGACTTCAAAGCGTCTGGTGACACGAGATTTTTCAAATCAATTGCTACGTCAATGGCCGGACGAGCGGGTGCAAACGAACTGTTGCGAGAAGGATTAGCAGGTGATTTGTTGAGCGAATATGCGATCACCAAAGAAACAACTCTTCTCGACGAGGCATGGAAGCGACTCTCTACCAACGGTGCTGTTGCCTATGGCCAGCAAGACCTCATGCGAGCAATGGAAGAGGGCGCAATCGAAACGTTGCTCATTACTGCTGATCTCTTACGAAGCCCTGATGACTTAGTCGGTGGTGTACAATGGTCCACATGGGTCGAGGGTTTGTCGGGTATTGGAGCAGAGTTGGTGCAATGCTCCTCGGATCACGATGCCGGACAACAACTCGTTGGAATGGGTGGAGCCATAGCTCTCCTGAGGTATGCACTTTGAGGAATATACATGCGAATAGTCACCTTATCTGAACTTGGGACAAACCCACGAGAGGGGATGGCTGGTGCTCGCTGGTTGATTCTCAAAGGAACAGAAGTCGCCCAATCCACGACCTTGTTAATGTTCACAGAACTGGATGACATACTGGTAGCAGTTGACCATAGGGGGTCAGTACCTGAGCCTGGCTTGTGGCAACGAGCAGTCCATTGCATCATGATTGATGGAAGTGAGGAAGAAGCGGAAGTGTTTCGACGTGCGTCAGGAATTACCAAAGTGATTGCCAATTCGACAAACGAGATACAAAGCCACCTTTGGTAGGTGGGTCTGGAGGGATTTGAACCCTCGATCAACGCCGTGTAAGGGCGGTGTCATAACCACTAGACCACAGACCCACGCTGTCGTGTGAGCCCCGGTTCTTGAAGCCATTGTAGGAGGGTTAACCTCAAAGGCGATGAGTCGGCCCCACAGATTGCATGGATGAAGATGTCCAAGCGGCCGCTGCCCGACTGGTGCGCCGCCTCAAGGATGGTGGCCACACCATCACTGTCGCTGAATCATGTACAGGAGGACTACTTGCCAGTGCCTTTACTGACATTGCGGGAGCCTCCCAATGGTTCAATCAGTCGTGGGTCACATATTCAAATGAAGCTAAAACCAACGAACTTGGTGTTCCGGCCGAACTCATAGAGAAGAAAGGTGCTGTTTCGGCGGGCGTAGCTATTGCAATGGCTCAAGGTGCTGTCGAGCGTGCCAAAGCCAGCATTGCAATCTCCATCACAGGCATTGCAGGGCCGTCCAACGAAGGCACCAACAAGAAAGTCGGCATGGTTTATGTCGGGATTGCCTCATCGAATTGGGCCAACGCAGAATCGACACAAATAGGCGGCAATAGAGCAGAAAACAAAATTGCATTCGTCCATTTTGCGTTGCTCACAGCAATCCGTTGTTGGGATGATGCTATGGCCCTTGAAGAAGAACACAAAAGAGCAGAGGATGAGGCAGTGATTGCAAGAGCAAAAGCCCAGGCTCAATTCGAAATTGAACGAGCCAAGAGGGATGCTGCTGCTCGAGAAGCGACGCCATGGAAAGGCGATGAATGGGATGGCACCGGCGAGCAGCCAACCAGCGATGATGATATTGATTCTGACATTGAATGGTGAGTTCACTTTCCATCTGACCAAGTGAGGTCACCGGTGTGCTTTTGGAGGGGCTTCGCTACCTTGTTGCTATGGGTACGCCGTGGGATGAGATTCTTCCTGTTCTTCGGGCCAAGGGTATCGTGCCCACAGCATCTGTACGCCAACCATTGATGGAATTAGAAGACCTATTAGGCGTGTTAGAAGGTGCTGAAGCAGTTGGATTTGAACGGGGATTTTTGACGGCTGAAGTATTAGAAGACATGCTTGCCGTTTGGCAGGGAAAGCAACGAATGAAGGCATCTGCACCATCAAAACCCGAAATTGAAGAAAAAAGACAGTCGTCAACATCGACTGCAGCAACTGACCTTGGCCGAACCATCGCACCAATCCATGAGCCTGAGCCTTTGGACATTCAATTTCGGAATAACTTACCCGATTGGAAAGAATCAGATTTCAGTGAAGATGCTAGCGATGCGTCGACTGATATTGTCGTCCACTATGACATCACGGGAAACAGCACCACTGAAGGGAAGATGTCAGACATCACCTCGTGTTTCAGTGATCGATTGCAGAGCATCAGAAAGATGATCATACAGAATTCCAGGCTTCCAAGGACCCCGACAGAAATAGCTCGCCTTCATGCCGAGAGCAGCCGATACCAAGGATATGAAAACAAAGCAGTTGCCATCGGTTTAGTCAATGAGCCAAGATACACAAAAAACGGTCACCTCATCTGGAACCTTGAAGATGAAACTGGCGAACTGACATGTTTGTTGACAAAGAGAAAGGGCGATGACCGGGACCGGGCGCATGAACAAATCCTCGAGGCTGGACTTATGCCAGATGATGTTCTTGGAGTCTCAGGAACATTCAGTCAAACAGGAGATATGTTTTATGTCGATGATTTACATTTCCCAATGAAAGACCGGCACACGAAGGCAGCCTCTGAACACGGAGTGAGTGTTGCCTTCCTTTCAGACATACACGTGGGGTCGAAGACCTTCCTCGAAGCGCAGTGGCATAAAATGGTCCGATGGTTCCATACAGACCCACTTGCGAAGACCATCAAATACCTCATTCTATCAGGCGATTGCGTAGATGGGGTTGGTATCTATCCTGGCCAAGACAGTGAATTATCAATCCCCGATCTGTTCGGTCAATACCAAGAGTTTGCACGCCTGTTGGAATTGTTACCCGAATGGGTCGAATGTGTGATGCTTCCCGGGAACCATGACGCTGTTCGACCTGCAGAACCACAGCCAACATTTGAGAAGGATATTCAACAGGATTACAACACCACCACCTTTGTAGGCAATCCCTGTGATTTCTCACTCCACGGTGTTCGACATTTGTCATACCACGGAAAGTCGATCGACGATTTTGTTGCAGGTTTGCGAACAGTGACCTATGCCGACCCTGTAGAGGCAATGCGACAAATGCTGCGACGACGACATTTAGCCCCCCAATGGGGTGGAAAAACACCATTATCTCCAGAACCTGAAGATGGTTTAGTAATCAGGGAAGTACCTGACATTTTCGTCACTGGGCACGTCCACGGTCACGCATGCTTAGACTACAAGGGTACAACATTGATCTGCTCGAGTACGTGGCAAGACCAAACCTCCTACCAGCGAATGCTTGGATTCCAGCCAAAGCCATGTATGCTCACAATTGTCAATCTGAAGAGTCATGCCACGACGGCCATACCATTTGCATGAATGTGTCAAACACCCAGGTACGGAGCAATATCGAGTAGATTATTTCCAACAACGATTGGAACGCCCGCTGACTCAAACGATGAGAGTGAAGATTCTCGTGTTGGATTGAATCCAATAAAGTGTCCACCATCGATCAGCATAGACAAATCCATTTCTGAATCACCAATACTCACACACCCCTCTGGCTTTAGATTGTTCATCTCCAGCAATCGTTCAATAATTTCTCCTTTTCCTGTAGCGTGTAGGCGACATATGCCTTCATCACCGAGTGTGTCGTCTTCATTGAATTCAAAACCATTGGCAATCCAATCATTCACCTTCAGCATGCCAGCAATAGAGGCGACAAAGAGATCGACCCCCGCGCTGACAATGGCGACAAATATGCCACGCTTCTGGAGGCGTTCAACAAGCTCTCGTGCACCATTCATCAGTTGCACACCGGCATAAGCCCTGAACAAATCTTCTCTATGAATCGGATCTTCAATCGACTTCCATTTCTTTATGTCAAGACGCATGAATTCCGAATCGGACAGTTCACCTCGAATGAAGCGTTGAAGATTTGCAGAATTATCGGTTCCAAAGTGATCGTGCAATGTTCGCCATGAACTCACCGCATCAACCAAGACACCGTCGCAATCAAACACAACACATGTCACATCGGTGAGGGGTTTCGGTGTTGTTGATGGAGTGCTCATGGATATCGCAGAATGGACTGCTTTGAAAGGCTTCGCAACACAATCGAATCGAAAAAGGCCCTGAAGAAGGGAAAGAAAGGGGGGGCCGAAGACAGGGGGCCCCTTACGGAAACCCCCTGCGTTCGGGCAGGCTTTCCACCAGTTTGGTGGATCATCCCTTCACAGGGATGTTGGGAGGCAAAGGGGAAAGGGGCCGGAGCCCCTTTCCCGACTGCGTCCGATTGTCTTCACGTCGGTCTTGAACCTCAAGCCTTGGTGTCGTATGACAAATCGTTCCACTGCTTGAGCAGTGCACCTTGTCCTACGTTAGGTGCGTAGGACAATTGAATTGTCACGTCTTCCAAAGGCGTGCCGTCTGGGGCGTGGGTTCGCACAAAGATGGTGTCACCGGTGTTGAAGGTTGAAACAGAATCTGTTCCTTCCTTATTCACCTGGTCGACAAAGGTGACGAAAGCGTCACTGTTGTCCGGGTTGAACCCGTACACACCATTCGTGTCAGCCAAGTTAGCATCATGAGTTGCTGTGTTGCCGTCTGCATCTGTGTAGATGATTCGGAGCACAACAGCTTGTGTTGCCAAGTCGGTCTCAGCTGCTTGCACTGAAATTCGCCAGTGACCAGTATCAGCATCATATGCATCGATGTCTTCGATATCGAAGGTGATCCGAGGAACACCCTTGGTATCGACGTCAGCGAGGCTGCTTGCCCAAACGTAGATCACACCAGAGAGCACGACGGTGATAGCGACCATGAGGATGGTTGCAATCACAGGGCTCACTGCAGCGTCGTCGTCGACCATGGTCTGTGTCACTTCTTCTTCATCATCAGCACGGCGGCTGGAGAAGGCAAGAGCGCTCACAAAGAGACCAGTTAGGCTGACCACAACGATGCTTGGTGCAAACGATGGGACCGAGGATGCTCCGATGGTACGGACAACGCTTGGTAGCGATTGGCTCGTAGCTTCGAAGGTACCTGGTGGCTGGTTGGCGTGGTTACAGATCGAACCAACTTCAAGGGACGTCATTCGGTTGTTACACCAGTTGCTGTCCTCGAGGAGAGGTCGACGCTCGGAGGTTTGGGTAGCGTTGCTACCGTACTGTCCAGGCTTAGACCAGTCAGCACCTTGGATGCCGTTGTTGTTGGCACGGTGGGATGCTGGGTCGTCGGTCTGGAAGCGGTCCGAGACTGCTGCAGTCAAGTCACATGGGTCGTTCAAGCAGGTCAGAACATCCATTTCAACCCACACGTTGGTGGTATCCTTGGTGATGTAGACCATTTCATCGAAGGACACAGTTGTTCCATAGGATGGGACTGTGTAGTATCGAGTTGGCTCGTCCTCTTGGTGACCATCAGTGTGGAAGGTCACTGCAAGCATGTGATCGTAGGTGTACGGTCCTTCGTCGCCACCAGCGCCGACATTCACAGTGACTGGCACGTAGGTACCGGTCATGATGTTGGTCACGCCGTTGAAGTCGAAGCCAGAGACGCTGTCTAGGTAGTAGTCAGCGACTTGCTCACGAACGTTTTCGACACGGACACCGATTTCAATGTCATCTTGGCCTTGTTGGTAGGCTGCGATTGGCATCAAGGAGGTGTCGTAGTTTGGCACGTAGCTTGGGGCGGTTGCAGTATCCTCGAGGACAAGACGGATCTTACAGAACTCGGAACCAGATGGACCGATTTGGTGGATACCGTTGTCGTTGAGGTAGTCAATTTCCCAATCCTTAGCGTTGGTTGTTGCATCTGGAATCAGTGTGAACACGAGTTGGTCACCGACGATGGTCGTGGTGAAGTAGTTCGTGTATGTGCACTGAACAGTTGGTTCAACAGTCCATGTAAGGTCACTGAGTTCGTGGTCAACGTCAGTCATCACGGAACTTAGGTCGTAGGTCAAGTTCTCTGCGTTCGTGTCGTCTTCCATCAAACTGATCTGCCATGGTGCTGCAGGAATGGAGCCGTTGCCAGCTTCCATGACCGTACCGTTCTGTCGGTCCCAAGTTGGGATCACAGGTGCGTCGTTGACAGGAGCAACTGAGAAGTCAACATCGTATGGAGTTGCTTCACTGTTTTCCAGAGCGTCATCAGACAAGGTGAGGGTCACCGTACAAGTGCCACCGAGTTCGTTGTTGGTGTTCTCGGTGATGACAAGTTCGTTGAGGGCATTGACTTCAACACTGAATGCAATACAGTCAGTCACGCTTGCATCCCAGTCGTAGACTTGACGGTCAGGCGATTGCTCGTTAGCCATGTCACGGATGTAGGACTTGCTTGCGTTGGAGACGTTTCCAAGGAACTTGCTGTGAACGCCGAAGCCTTCTGCAAGAATGTTGGTGAATGCGTCGTCTTCGGAGAAGATTGGCATGCAGTTGACATCCTCAACGTTGCAGATTACTGGAGCGTCGTTCACGTTAACAACCTCGAACGAGATGTTCTTGGTGTCAGACAATCCATTGCTGTCAACAACAGTAAACTCGTAGTCCATGGTACCAAATTGGTCGTCCAATGGAGTGATGGTCACTGCGTGTCCGTTCTGAGCCCAGTCGACGAGAACGTTGTCGTAAGCAACAACGTTTCCAGCCGAAGAGGACCAGGTGAGGTCTGCTTCGAGGTCTTGCACGTCGTCAGCCATGTTGGTCAGGCTGAAGGTGTATGCACCAGAGTCTTCGTTAACAGTCACATCTGCCAATGAGGTTTGAATTTCTGGGCAGGCACGGGCCATGTCCATGTTCAAGTTCACGTTGGTAGCGAGCGAGACATCCTCAGTGGTTGCCCAGTCGTATTCACAGTCTGCTTCAGTCTTGATCATCACATCGTAGTTCTTTGCAGCGCTTGGTGTGTTGCTACCCTTGTAGGAGCGGTACACGAGCACTTCGTCAGAAATAGCACCAGTCAACAAATCGTCGTGCGTGAGCTCGACGGTCATGTATTCAGTGAAGCTTTGCAAGGTGTTCGAACTGTCGATGTTTTGCGTTGGGTGAACCGTGCTCACATCTGCAGTGGTTTCGCCTTGGACGATGGCCACGATATCGACTTGTGCAGGAGTACCACCCATTCGTGAGAATGGGATGGAGATCTCTGCGAACGAGCCGGAGAAGTCAACATCAACGGTTGCTGTGCTGAGGGAAGTTGGTCCCCAGCCGAGGAAGCCGTAGCTGTACAAGTCGTAGGAGGACTCACTGTCTGCCCAAAGCACGTAGTTTGCTTGGAACGGTAGAGTGTGTGCGCCACCGAGGTTGTATCCAGTGCTGCTTCCTGCGCCATCGACACTGAGGTAGATGAGCAGATCGCTGGTTGAGAAATCTTCACCGGTCAAACCGATGTAGAGGTCGTCACCTTCGATGTAGGTCACCATCATGTCGTTGGTTCCGTCACCGCTCATCATACCTGGCATAGCGTATCCAGATGGGTTCAGAGCGTTGCCGCCGTTCCAATCTTCATCAGAGCCGTCAACGTTCATGACTTCTGGTTGGAAGCTGGTTGACACGTAGGATGCACGAGTTCCGTCAGTCGACTGGATGAGCATGCTGACTTCCTTGGTAGGAGCAGCAGTCAAGTGGGTCGAGGTCATCGAGAACAAGTTGGCTTCGTCAATCGTTGCGGAGGAGTCGACGATCAACTTGGATGCGTCGATTGTGTTTCCGATTGATGTGACATAGGCGTTCGTTCCTGCGTTGATTTGGTTGTCTGCATCAGCCCAGGTCATGTTTTCAACACTACCTTGTGCTTCCACGACTTCAAGAGCTGTGGTTGCATCAACTGTACCACCGTCCCAGCGGAACGGAGAGTTTTCGACATACATACCAACGAGTCCAGATGCGTCCATTGGGTAGACCCACACATCGTCACTGTCGACGACATACAGACCTGTTCCAGTGGCACCACCATCAACACTTGCTGTGATTGCGCTCACGGTTGCATCATCGACGTAGACACCATAGGAGTCTCCTGCGAGTGATGCAGCACCAGTGAGGTACAGTGCACCGCTTGTCTTCATGACACCAGTTTCGTAGCCGGTCACGGAGGTACCTGACAAGGTCAGGGTGTCACCGTTTGCGTCATCAGCATCGATACCGTAGGTCGAAGAGGTTCCATCACCTTGGAGGGTGGATCCCAAATCGGTCACGTCACAGTTGCTGATTTCCATAGCTCTGTCAGACAGGGTCACGGAGTTGCGTGCAGAGTTGATTGTCACTGCATTACAGTCTTCCATGAGGAGACCAACCGCATTTGGTGAAATACGGCCTGCAGACAGTTCAATGGTGTTGTCGGCGATAACTGGTCCAGTGTATCCACCAGCAGCTCCACCTTCGACCATGAAGACATCTGTACCACCGTCACCATACGTGTCACGTAGGGTTAGGGTGTAGCTTCCTGCATCACTGTAAGTGGTCAATGGTTCGTAAGCAGTGTTGCTTGAGAACGTGTTGGTTGGCCACGAATCAGTTGTTCCGTCTGGCTTAGAGATGGTGATGCTTGCTTCATAGCCCCACGAATCGGTCTGGATGTTGACTGCCATGGTCTTGCCTGCTGCAAGAGTGACAGTACAGGTCGCAGGACCGTAGTTGTAGTTGTAGGAGCGGATCGTACAAAGCGAACTTGTTGGAGCTGGCGGG
Organism: uncultured Candidatus Poseidoniales archaeon; assembly: GCA_964015875.1. Lineage (GTDB taxonomy): Archaea > Thermoplasmatota > Poseidoniia > Poseidoniales > Poseidoniaceae > MGIIa-L1. Next base: position 101,564 of record CAXHEV010000001.1, on the reverse strand, counting down.
TTTGTCATCGAATCGAGGACAATACCACCATCTGCATCAATCAACGTGTTGTTGTCAATGTCACCATATCCACCGCTGACGTCAATACCTGCGTGAGCAGCATCTCCGCCACCGTTAATCGTGTTGCCAGTGATTGTGAAATCCTGAGCCTGTGACATGTAGATACCATTCGCCAGAGTGTTGATGGTGTTGTCAGAAATGACCGCACCTTCGTGACTTCCTGGGTAGAATGCAATAGCACCGTTGCTGGTGTCACCTGTGTTGAAGGTGTTTCCAGAAATGGTTGCGCCATCTGCGTCACCACTGGTGTAGAACCAGATGTCAGCGATTTCGCCACCATCGTTGAACGTGTTGTCCGAGATGGTCACGTTGTCAGCACCGACGACACCGTTGTGGTAGCTGTAGTAGTTGGCTCGATAGAGACCAACACCAACACCACAGTTGTTGAACGTGTTACCGCTAACAATGCCGCCTTCACCGCCACCAAGGCGGAGACAGACGTCTTGTTGTTGGATAGCGTTGTTCAAGGCAGTGTATCCTTTGTAGTGCGTAATGGTCGAGTTGGTGATCGCTAGGTTCTCAACTTCCCAATTGTAGTTGTTGTTCCAGTTGTATCCGTTGTAGGACCAAATCGAACCGGAGTTCGAGAACACAGAGTTATTGGCGACAATCGACGAGTACGAGTAGAAATAGTCTCCGAGTTGGACACCATTTGCATCGCCGTTATCATCGACGCTAACACCGTATAGACCACCGTCATTCATGTAGAATCCGGATCCACCTGGGCTCTTGCTGTACCAGCGTTGGTTTCCGTAGTAATCATACACACCGGTTGCGAGCAATGTCGAACCGTTGAAGTCGTAGTCTGTTCCACCGTTGAGGTAGATGTATGGTACGTCGACCATGACAACTTCGTTAGTGATGCTTGTACCAATACCACCGTAGTATCCGTATTCGTTCACAGTACCGCCGTCACCGTCGCTTAGGGTTCGGGAACCAGAGGTTGAGAACGAACCAGCACATGGTGCGACCGTATCGTATGCGGTGCTCGATGAGTACCAGCAGACACGGTGAGAGATCTTCTGAGTCAGTGCAATGGATTCAGCGTTTCCAGAAGCATCTGTCAATGAGACACCTGCATTTGCGTATCGGAAATCAGCGATGTTGTTGCTCGAAGAAGTGTACGAGTAGTCAACTTCTGCAACAGTCAATGCTGTGTATCCTGCAAGGGATGGAACACTCTTACCGCTGTTATCGACGGTTGCTGTCACGAATTGTAGGTCGTTAGCAACACCCAACGTATCAGTGGTAGCAGCACCTGCGGCACCGCCATCAGCATCGAGCAAAGTCACCGTAGCACCGGAGACTGCGTTGCTGTCTGCTGTGAGCGTAATGTCCACAGTTCGCATTCGCGAGAACACACCAATTCCTGTGACATCGACGGAGTCGACATCTATGTCTCCTTCAATGAAGTCAACGTTGGAACTTCCAGTGATGACGACATCCTTGATGTTGTCCATGGTCATGTCCGTCAGGGTGAATTCACCAGAACCAGCGGTTTCGATACCGATTGCATTGGATGAAATCGTCATTCCGGACATGTCTACAGGGTTGTCGGTGTTTTGTCCATACTTGAACGCTGCACCACCGCTGTTGGTCACAGTACCAGTGAGGTCTCCTGAGAGGTCCTTGGTGTAGTAGACACCAGCAGAGGTCTGGCTGTCCAAGTCGAGGTTATCGAGTTCAACAGATCCAGATGCGGAGTTGCTGATGAGGACACCATAGGTACCGCCATCAACTTCCAATCCATCCACTGTAGCGGCTGCTTGGCCGTTCACTTCGAGACCTGCGTCTATTGGTGAAGACACTGCAACATTTTCGAATGCACCAGCGGCGTATGCGCCGCCGATTTCAATACCAGTGTCCGCGCCGGTGATCGAACCGTCCTTGAACAGTGGTGTACCGGACTCACGAACGTATTCGCCGAGGTCTGCAGCATCGTTGCCTGCACGGGCGACGAATTCCAAGCGGTCTTGGAAGTTGTCAGCACGGTTGTGCAAAACGTCAACGTACAACGAAACCTTGGAGATGTTCGATGCAGAGATGTCCACTGTAGGCATGGTCAAACGTGCGCCTTCGCCTGGACTCATGTAGTATGAGTAAGCGTAGTCAAGACAGACGTTGTAGGAGGATGGGTATCCGCCACCATAGCCTTCAGGAGGTGTGAATGGTCCGTTGGTACCGCCGTGATAGGAGGTGTAGTAGTATCCCCAGTAGTGGTATGGGTAGTATGCGTAGGAACCAGTTGGGCTAACGCCTTCGATGTTTTCCCAGCCGAATCCAAACTCATCAGGAGCTTGGTAGTAAGCAGGGTACGATGGGGTTGATCCAGGGCCACCAGGCCAGTAGCGCCACATGTAGTAGAAGTAGCCCTCAAAGCTCGATGGGTAATTTGGTCCGTAGGAATAACCGTAGTAGTCACAAGACCAACTTGGTACACCACCAGTTGCGCCAGCAGCGTAGGTTGTGGTAGATCCGACACCCGATGCTGGGTCAGCAGCGCTGTATGGGTAATATCCGAGGTCAGAGGATTGGGTGATGTTCCAAGCGTTTCCGTTGTCATCTTCCAATTCAATGTTGTATCGGTCAGTAATCATGTAGTACTTGCTGGTTGCATAGTTGTAGGTTGGGTGAGCGTTTCCGCCGCCGTAGATACTGTTCCATCCAACTTGGAGGTAATCTTCCGAGAGGTAGGTCGACAAGTCGATCTTGTAGGTCTTCCATCCGGTGTTTTCACCGCTGAGCAATGTGCTGCGGTAAACGGTTGGGAGGGACATACCACCGTAGATGTCAACACCGACGGTGTTGTCAGTAGCGGTGAATCCGTCAACTTGAGGAGCGCCATTGTAGGATTGGATACCCACTGCAGCGTTCTTCACGATCACGTTCTCGATGGTTCCTCCGGATGCTTCGACCCAGAGTGCAGTTCCAGTTTGTCCAGTGTTGATGATGCTTGAATCTGCGATGTTCACAGTTCCGCCATCAATCTTGACAGTTGCCATGCTAGCGCTTGGTGCGGATGAACCGTACACTGTTGCGCTGTTGCTCATGACAAGGGTAGCACCTGCGCCAACAACAAGTGCAGCGCCAGTGGTTGTGTCTTGAGCGACATCACGGAGTGTACCACCGTCAAGTTCGAGTGTACCGTCTTGGAGGTCCATGTGGAGTCCGTAGGTGCTCGAAACTGCCTTGACAGCTCCAACAGCCCCTGTGTCAGGTGACACAGTGATCTTGAGAGAACCACCGTCGCTGATGGTCAACACAGGTGATGCAGTTGCAGTGCTCTTGACCTTGAGAACAGATCCCAAGAGAACAATGTGACATCCGTCGAGTTCGAGGTCAGCAGCCAAGGTCATTGGTGTGCTGTCGAACACGTATGCGTTGAGAGCAGCGTCATAGGTTGTTGCAAGCGTAGTGTTTGCAGCAATCCATGCACAGTCCATGCCAGCTTGGTCGAATTCCACTGGAGCGGGTTCGAGCAAGAGGTCGATTGAATCTCCAACAGTGTAAGTACCGTCTGTTGGGTACCATGAATCTGTGTAGAGGGTTTCGTTCTGACCTGCTGCACCGAATGCTCGCAAGTTGTGGTCGTCGTAGGTGTTGCCTGATTCATCAGCAGTGATGACCCAAACAGTCGCCATTCCAGCTCCGTCTGTGACGTGGCTGCCAACTTGGAACAATTCAGAACCAGAGGAGTCAACGACAGTTGCACTGACGTAGTGTCCAGACTTGTAGACTGCAGTTTGCACGCCGTTGATCAGAGCGTTTCGGTAGGTGTAAGCGATAGCGAGACCACCATACCAAATTTCTGAGGACGACGAAGCGGTCACCATTCCGTCTGACCCGTCGTAAGCGCTTGTAGCACCATCCACGAGAACGTGGATAAGACGGACGTCGGAGTTGGTGTCAGCATATGCGAAGTCTGCAAGACCTGTACCTGAGGTTGTGACATCAGTTTGACCGATGGTGACATCAGAGTAGCGAGCGTAGACCATTGGGTCGACGGTGTTGCTGTGGCTGAAGTCAGAGTCTTCGACAGTCACTGTGTTAGCAGCAACTGAACAACCATTGGAACTCATTCCGTCCATTGTTGCACCAATCATGTGGACATTCCATCCACAACCGCTGATGGTCACTGTGGTAGCTTCCATGAGGTTCATTGGGACAAGGTCGGAGGTGATTGCATTTCCAGTCATTGAGAATGTACCCACACTGACGCTGTCAAAGGTTCCTGGTTGTGTACGAGTCATGACCAAGTTTCCTGCGGTCACGTCATCGAACACAGCGTGATCACCAGCTGGTCCGGATCCTGTGCTTGTTGTGCCACCAGGTGTGATGGTCATTGCAGCAGTACCGAAGTCAACGGTGGTCATTGCGAGCGAATCCATTGCTTCAATGGAAACAGTAGCGTAATCATCTGCGTCAAAGTTGTGGAGCATCACATCACTTCCACTGCCAGCAGCGGAGGAGAGTGCGGTTCCAGTTTGAGCAGTGGTAGCCGTTGCTGTCACGTTGCTCACGGTGACCGATGCAAAGTCAACATCAATGAGGTTGACATATGCGTTCGTCACTGTGGTGTTCTCGAGGAACAAGGAACCAGCAGTGGATCCTGCAACGTTCACGATAGCACCGCCACCGGCGTTTCCGTCGGTGTTACAGTTCTTCATGACACCCTCTGTGAGGATGGCAACAGTATCTTCAGCGAAGTCGAAACAAGACGAATCTGCTCCATCGACGTTGAAGTTGCTCATGGCAACAACTGTTCCCTGTCCACTTCCGTGAGTAAACGCCGAGCCAACATTAGTGAAAGTCACATGGTCCATCGTGAAGTTACCCACGTTGGAGTTGGTGCTTGGCGAAGCTCCGTGGCGTGAACCAGCAGAGATAGCTGCGTCGGATGTGTTCTTGAAGTCAACATAGGAGAAGACGTGACGGTCATCAGTGCCAGTTGAACAGGCTGCTGTGAATGCCATTCCCTTCCATTCAGCGCCATCTGCACCCTCGAAGAGGATGTGGTCAGTGCTGTTTCCGTTGAGGGTCATTTGGTCGCATGTGCCATCAAACGAGATACCCTTACCAGCGGCAACCGAAACGGTGACGCCCGGTTGGATGGTCAAATCAGCCGAAATGGTGAGGTAGTCACCGCTTGGGTTGATTCTAATTGGGCTGTCTGTTGCATCCCAGGTGGTATCTTGGGTGATGTCGGAGGTGACGTCAGTACCCTTGCCTTCGAAAGGCATGGTTCGGTAGTACACTCCACAATCATAGTTGCTGTTCTGGTAGCAGTAGTATGTACCGTAGTACGACCAGTATGGAGCAATTGTTCCTGCTCGGGCAAAGCTGCTCGAGGAGTAAGGCAATGTCGGCATGTTGCCATACCATGTGGTCATGCTGCGAACCAGTGCAGTTGATCCAGAACTCACAAAGTGCATGTTACCGTGTCGTCCGAGGTTGATACGGTCATTGCTGTCTGTGTAGTTGTAGTCAGTACCAAAGTAGGTAAAGTTGAATCCATCCGGCATTGGGATGTTGTCAGCACACTTGTTAGCCCATGTGTTCCAGTAGTAGCTGGATGCACAGTAGTAGCCAGATGGTGTACCAGACGAGGAACCCATGATGTCAGATGCATCTGCGTTCACCAATCCAGAGATTCCACGGTCAAACGACTCGTAGCTGCTACCGGTCGACGTGGTCGAGATTCGGTAGTTTGCTGGGTGAGGGTTTGTACCGGTGATGTACTGTGTGCTGGTTCGGTGTCGGATGGTCTGACCCATTGTGCGGGTTTGATCCATGAATCCGACAGTTGCAGCGTCGTAAGAAACGGTACAAGCATCATCGTACTTGAACTCGATTTCGTTCGTCACGTCGTAGAAGACTGCCTGGTAAGTACAGACGTCAGTTGTTCGGTAACCCATGTCTCGCCATTCGACGATGAACATCTTGTTCGGGTCACCAACACTGAAGGATTCTGTCGATGTCGTCTTCGTGTTAACTCCCGAAGCAACAGTCGAAACGTCTTGAGCCTTCATGTAGTATTCCACAGTGTCTCCACGTTCTAGGTCTTCAATGTCTGCAGACCAATCACAGTTGGAGAGTTGACACTCAGCACGGGTGCTGCCTGACTCTTGAGTCATGACAACGGCTGTCCAAGTACCAGTAGTTCCACCATCAGGTGTGACTCGGTAGTACATGGTTGGACCAACACCAGCGGAGGTGCTCACGTTGAGTCCTGCTGGTGGGTCACCTGCGTCAGCAAGTGTTGCGGTGATCGTTCGTGTCTTGCTGTGGGAATCAGCAAGCGCAGAATGGGTGAATTCAGGTTTGAACGTATCTGGAGTTGGTGCAACATTACCAATCTTGTAGGTGACATCGCCGGTTGAGGCGATTCGGCCGTAGTATCCCATACCAAGAGCGAAACCGCTCCATCGGTAGTTCGGGAAACCGCTGTATGCGCCTGCGTAGTAATATGCAGGGGAGCAGTCGTTGTAGGAACTGTATGGGCTGCGCCAGAAGTAGGTGAAACCATTGCTTGTCACACAAAGTCGGTTAGCGTTGGTTCCAGCACCGCCAGTAGCGTTACCGAATCCGAACTTACCAAACATGCCACCGTAATCGGAGCCGAGTGTGACCTTGTAAGCGTTGGTGTATCCATAGCTTCGGCTGCTGTCAGCGGAAGATCCGCCAGACAACGATTCATCGATAGAAGTCGATGTGCCGATTCCGACCATTGCGAAGGAGTCTGATGTGCTGTCGTAGAGGAACATGAGGTTCATGCCCGGTCCGTTAGCAGCAGAGATGGTGAGGTATCCACCATCGTCCTTGTGCAGTTGATCGATGTTCGAGCGGGTACCGCCCATACCATTGTATCCAGAGCTTGCAGTGGTCGTGTGTTGAGCGATCCAGTTGCCGTAGAAGTAGTACGACGACGAGTAGAAGCAAGAGCTGCTACCTGTCCCACAGGTCGAAGTGTCGAATTCGAAGTAGAATTCGTCGTTCGAGTCAAAGTGGGTAAATTGTCGGTCAATGAATTGGTTAGCACCTGGGGAGAAGTAGCTGCTTGCGTGCACGTCTGTGGTGAGCACGGTCAACTTCTTTGCATCGCCAGCATCTGTCACATCATCAACTGCGAAGTAGTACGGAGTTGGAGTGGTTTGAGAGCCTGTAAGAGCAGGATCATATCCAACGTTAGCACCGTTAACGACGTTCAGGTCTTGGTACTTCCAGTAATACTCGACGTAGTCACCAGCCGAAATGGTTGGTGTGGTTGCCTTGAATCGGCACTCGGACGCAGTCGATCCGCATGTACCGATGCTCGTAGCTGTCACGCTGGTGTAGGAACCATTGTTCAATGCGTAGTTGAGAGTTGGTGCGTTTGCAGATGTGGTGTCAATTCCGGACATGTCGGTGAGGGTCGTAAAGAATGTACGAGCGCCTTCAACAAAGGAAGTGATTCCAGAGTATGGAACGAATCCGGAGACTGGTGCATCAGAGTCTGTACCACCAGAGTAGGTGATTTGGATGTAAGAGTTCGACGAACCACTGTTCAGTGTGTAACTGTACAGATAGGTGTTAGCTGTCACTCTTTGTCCGATACCGACGGTACCAGCGTTGGTTTGTGCGGACGTAATGTATCCTGCAGCGGAACCTGATGCACAGGTTGTTGCAGAGGTACAAATGTCAGCGGTCTTCCATCCATTGCTGCCGATGGAGTACGTGTCAAAGGAAGCGCTGTTCCACAATGACGTAATCATGCGTCGGGAAGCAGCGGAGTTGTAGCTGCTACCTGTGATGACTTGGCTTGCAGAAAGTGCCCCTGAACACGTACCGGTAGGCATCGTGTGAGAGTACGACGACAAGGTTGGAGAGCCACAGTCTTCGAGGACAGTAGCAATCACTGAGGTCGAAGTGGATCCAGAGCGGTAGTTGAGGTACGACTTCCAGCTGATCGAGTCAATGGTTGCTCCGCTAGGGAGGGCATTGGAAGAAGTAAATGTGTAGCGGTGCCATGGCATGTAGCGCATCTGCGAGTAGTACTTGTATGTGTAGCGGTACGAACTCGAGTAGCAGTTGCGGTAGTAGCGGTAGCAATATCCACCAGCGTTGCTGTTGACCTTGATGGTCGGGTCGATAGCAAGAGGGAATACACGATCTTCAGACATCAACCAATCAGCTTCCACTGCGGTCGTGATGATGACCTGTGGGCCGAAGACTTGGATGAAGAAGGTTGCCGTGTATGGTGCTTCCGAGCCTTCTTCAACAACGAGAGGGACTGGAATCTCTGCAAGGAGTTCGCCAGTCTCGACGTGTCGGATGTGAAGGGCTTCCTGGGTTTGAGTCATTTCCTCGCCGAGCTTTTCGTCGCCGAGGTAAAGAGCAAATCCAGATGGAATCTGCATTGTTTCTGATAGACCGAACCAAGCTGCGTTAGGCTCAAGCACAGGTCGCTCGCGGATGACGAGGTTCTGCTTGAGTTGTGTCGACTCGACTGTGTAGTCAAGATCGAAGCCTTCTCCAACTGGGTACCTTAGGACGTTTCCACCAACAGCGACGCCTTCTTCAGAAGGAACCACGTTGTATGGTTGTGGCGCTGTGCCAGATTCGTCCAAGGTCACGACCATTGGGGCGATGCCCGTAATGATGGGGTCCACAAATTGGTTTGGTTGCACTGCAACACCATACGACATTTCAGCAGAGAAATGCGTTGTGTATGTGTTTTCAGTAACTTCCCAACCGTTTGCGGTAGCAACGACATTCAAATCAATGTCTTCCCATGCACCACTGTCGTCCATGAAGTGGACTGGCGTAGCGTGTGTTAGCTGCGCAAACTTGCCGTCTTCAGTGACGTAGGTCTTGGTCGTTTGGTCTCTCATGCCGATCAGTTCATCGGATGGTTCGTATTCATAGTCAGCGTTCTTCACAGCTTCTGGCAAAGCAAAGAAATCATTCTCTGCTGTGTCGTTTGAATCAACAAACTCCACGTCGCTTGCGTTGTTGTCGACGAACCCAGCCATAGGCATGAGGGCCATCAAAGCGCACAACAGCAGTGCGATGCCAATGCCGCTGAAGACTGACGTTTTCTTGGTGTTCTTATTTCCCAACATGTGTCATTCACCCATACGGATTGTATGCAAAGCATCCCACGCTTTGCACCCCTTATAGGAGTTGGGGTGCGAAATATTTGAATTCAAGGATTGAGATAGATTATGCATACGAGTTACTAAGCGCTGAAAACACCGGTTTTACGGGGTTCTCGCAATCCTTGGTGGATCTGTGAATCTCGTTCAAAACCTCACATAGCCCGAGAGATTCAGCCAACATCAGAGGACCGGTCAGTCGTTTAAGATGAATCAGTTATTAATTAAAAATCCAAAATGGAAGGTTTTCTATTCCAAAAAATAACTTTCGTGGAAATGAAGGGGTAAAAAGCCGAGAGGGCCGTCGAAACGACCCCCTCAGCGGCTCTTCTCCTCGCAAGGAGACGATGAAGGAAATCCTTCAGTTGAGATCAGTAATCCCAATCTTTGTTCTCGTCGTCATCATCTCCGCCACGGGAAAGGATGAACGCACCAACAACAAACGCAACGAGGACAACACCAGCAATCATGCCCCAGGCAACCATTGGAATCTCTCCAGATGTTTCTGTGCCTGTGACGTTTGTGCCGTCATCAACGTTGCTTGTGTCTGCGTCACGCTGGTAATCGATGCTGTTGAGTGCTGCTGCTGCTGCAGTGTTCCCCAATGCGTCGACTGGAACAGCCGTGAAGTAGTAGGTGTAGGTTCCTGCTGCAGTTGGCTTGTCGATGATGACATCTGTTGTGAGCGTTGAAGCGCAGGTCGATGGCATGTTAGCAGCGTCGAAGGTACCACGCTGGTAGCAGACATTCCACGATGCAACATCGTATGTTTCACCGGTTGCATCCCAATCAACGACCCATGTTTCTCCAGACTCTGAGACTGCGAAGTTCATTGCCGACACACCGCCGTCAACAGCCTTGTCTGCAGTGACGTTGCCAACACCCTTAGGAGTTGAACAACCAACTGAGTTGCAGATTTCCACAAGGACGTTGTAGTATGCTCCGTGAACAGTGTTTGAACCAGAATAGGAGAAGGTCGAGACACCTACGCCAAGTCCAGTTGTGAACGCATCAGTACATCCAGCATCGCCTTCACAAATCGTGATGTCAATGCTGTCAGATTCGAGCATGGTGCCGTCAACGCCCCAGTTCAGAACAATAGCGCCACCCTTTGCAGCCGCAGCACTGAATCCAGTGATGCTAGCGTCTGGGACGTCAGCTTGTGCGAGCGAGCCACCCATCAATACAAGCGCACCAGCAGAGAGCACAGGGCTGTCTGCAGGAAGTGCGTACTCGAAGACTTCTGTGGTTGCATCGACATCGCTTGACTCAGAGGCAATCAAAGTCCACAATCCAGCATCAGTCACGTACCATAGAGAAGTTGCTCCAAGATCCTTTGCCACAGTGACATCCATTGATTGCTCGAGGACATCTGATGCGGAGAAGGTGGTGCCTGGTGCGTAATCAACTGCTCCAACGGCGCTGTAAGTTCCAGAGTATCCGGGAAGTTCCTTGTTCTCAAAGTTTGAGAGGTCTGCATCGGTAGCGGAAACAGAGAATGCGGACGGTGCGTAGTACTTGATTGCGTAAGAAACGGTGATTCCAGAATCGGTGGTAGCAGAGCCACCGCCGTTGTTCCAAATAGTCAACATGAGTTCTTCGCTTGTTGAGCCACCGTTGGCGTCATAGACAGTGAACGATACCGGGAAAGCGGTCACATAGGAGTCCAGAATTGGGACTGTGCAAGTTTGAGCGATGTTAGAGCGTTCGCAACCTGGCAGTTCCACACCTGCGTTCGACCATGAATACTCAAGGCCTGCTGCAGACGGGTCATCCACATCGAAGACAGTTGCAGACATTTGCAATGGTTCTTCTTGTCCGGTGAACAAGTCACCCTCATTCATGAGGTCAAGTGACAAGATCATTGGAGCGTTGTTTCGCACATCAACTGTCATGCTTCGATCGTTGTTGGACGGTCGGGCATCGTTGGTCTTTTCTTCCATAACGAGGTTGGCTGCAAAGGTGTGTTCCCCAGCATCAAGGGTGACCATCATGCAAGCATATCCTGTCAACTCAGCAGGTTGGTCATCATTTCCATCACCATCAGAGTCGTATAGAGAAGTGCCGAGTTCCTTGTAGATGTAAGCTGGTTCGATGCCAGTCTCACATGCATTAGCAACAACGGTTGTGACGCCTCCCTGTTCGTCTGTGACGGTGAGGGTTACGTTCCATTCATAGTTCACGCTTGGGTCACTGCCCCGGTGTTCAACTTCAACATGGAAGTAAGATACACCAACATTGAGGTCTGCAGGAGCGTCGTCGCTGACCATGCTGGTAGGATTACCAGTGCCGTCTGCATTGTAGCCCTGAGCCACGGTCATTCGCGCTAGGCGGATGTCGTGATAGGTTGATTCGCTGCCCAGAATCTCATCTTCATCTGTGCTTGGGTAAGCGTCCTGAGTGAATGTTTCTTCACAGATGTTGTTGTAGGTTTCATTGTTTGTTGGATCGGTCTCCACACACGAATCCCACTGGCTGTACTGCACATAATTGAGAAGTTCAGCGCTCAGGCTGTAGGATGCTTCCTCAGCGGTTGCATCAAAGGTGAGTTCTCCAGAGTAAGTGAATTCTGTCAAGTACGACAGCACAGTACGGGTATCGGAGGTAATTGAAGGTGGGTCTGTTGAAACGTTGGTGTACACTTCGACCATTGTCGATGTACCCACGGTGAGGTCATAGAATTGACCTGCATCCAAGATGTTCGTACCATCATCGCCTTGAACAGCGGTGAGGTCACCGCGAGGTGTCATGCGGATCACAACGTCACGAGGATCAAAGGTATCTGAACCGTTGGCGATCACTGTAAGCGTCCAGTCTTTGACACCAGGGCCGGACTCTGCGGCCTTGCCGCTGTCCCACGAGAGATCGACTTGAATGTCATACCAGTTTTCGACCTTGACTTCGATGGTCTGTGCGTCGTTTCCAACATCGGCATCCGATGGCGTTTCGGCGACAACTTCAACGATGTAATTACCGACGATTGGAGTCCATTCGATAGGGCTACCAGCGTACATGAGGGTGTACTTTCCGCCTCCAAGAACACTGCCTTGGGCAAGAGATGTGAAATCACAGAGGTTGGCGTTTCCACAGATGACATCTGTGTTTTGCCACTGCAGGTCATTACCAGCAGAGTCCTTGGCCAACATGCCGACAGTACCGGCTCCACCGTCAAGGTAGACGCTAACGGTGTAGGACATCTCGCTGATGTCTACATCGCCGCTGTTCTGGATGTAGGCTTCGAAGTTCGTGGTCTCTCCAGCATTTAGGGCATTTCTACATCCTGCGTTTGTACAGGTTGTTTCTTTCGGGCTTGTGATGGCGATGACTTCAGCATCTGCGCCGGAGCGAGCACTGGTTTCTTCGACATCAATGGTTTCTTGCAACTCGGCGATGTCGATGTTTGCCATAAGGCTAAGCAACAACATTGCAACGAGAATCATAGGGGTTTTTTTGTTCATATCTATACCTCCGATGGTTCGGTAATCCTTAGCACATCATGCGTCGTATTTATACTATAGGCGCAATGTTTTGTAAGCCGATTTACAGAAGTGCTAATTTTGTGACGCCCACCATTGGCCTAAAGTCTAGCAACGTAGGCTCGCAGCACTCCATTACAAATCACGAAAGATGGCCACCATCCATCACGATTGCAATTTTATCCCCCCTCGCCGTTAAATTACACAAACCGCTGGACTCCCGTTCATGCTTCGCGGAGTGCTGCAGAGGGCGGGACGAGTGAAGCCTTACGAATAGGGTAAGCCGTCGCAACCATAACGAGAATGAGACCGCCCAACACCACGGTTAGTATCGATGCGTACGGGAGGCTAAAGTTGGCCCCCTGATCTTTCCAAAAGGTCTCGTACAGGGCACGGTGGAAGCCCACAGCAATCGCAGCACCATTTAGCATTCCAAGCACAGCGACCCAAACAACTTCGATCATGAATGTGGCCATAACCATACCTCGTCTGTAGCCCAAGGCCCTCAAGATGCCGATGGTTTTGGTCCGTTCAGATACAGAACGAACGGTGACAACGCCAATGCCTGCAATACCTACAATTAATCCAAGTGAAAGGTAGGCTTCAAAGATGGCCAACAGGGCCAACACAAGCGATTGAATGACCATGACATCATCTGCAATGATAGATACTTGGACACCGTCATCGTTCAGCACAGGCTCAAGTTCTTCGGACAGTTCAGCTGCCGCCAGTCGAACATTTCGAGTTTTACCCATTGGAGATACCGGATCATCAGCGGGTCGAAACTCTTCACTTGGTTGAGCATTATCTCCAACGCTGACATACATTCTCGTGAGCCTCGCATCGAACTGTTCAATGGCAACATCATCGGAGATCCACACGCCTGCAGAGAACAAGTACGATGATTGTTCCATGAACCCAGCGACCTTGACAATTTTGCTGTTTCCAGGGTTAGAAATATCAATTAGCGAAATTGATTCTCCAATTGAAAAACTCAGCGTCGATAAACCGCTCCCGTCGGCCACAGATTCAAGACCGAACGAAGCGTCAACGATGACCAAATCTTGCCTGTCGCTCACGGTCATCCAGACTTGCTCTTCAGTGGTGCCGAGGCTTGGATCCCACGTGTAAAGCGGAAGACCTCCATGACTCGAAAAATTCTCATCAAAACCTCTCAGAAGGTAGGGCATTCGCTCCCCAGTCGAATCTTCAAGGAACACTTGACTTCTGTGAATTCTCGCAACAGAGTCGATGGCATCAGTGCTTTGCGACGATATGTTCCAATCCGAGACATCGAGAGGAAGTTCAATCGGTCTTGCCCGTGAACCGGTCAAAAGAAGTTCATAATCGCCTTCTGCTTCCTCGACAAAGGAACTTGAGTAATTATCAAACTGCTCGGCATAACCACTCAGAACAACCACTGAAAAAACAGTAATCGAGAACATACCCATCACGACTGCTGTTCGCACCGGTGAGGAAAGGGGGTGAGCCAAGGCCACTGGAAGGACGGGTCCAAAGCGTCGTGTCAATCTCTTGGATTTGCCTAACCTGCCGACAAGAAGAGGTGCAGCACTGGTAAGGAGGAGGACACCCGCAAAGACTTCGACAAGCCCGAGTACGATGAAAGAGAGTTCATCCGGCGTCATTCCCTTTCGTATCGGGTCAAGCCCATGAAGCCCAACCGTCCAGACAAGCAGCGCCAATCCCAAAGCAGCACAGGTGTTCCTGCCAGCATGACGGTGAAGGTTGGCCCAACGAGAATGACGGCTTTTGAGCATCGAAGGTAATTCCACAGTGAAGATTGGCAGGGTTGCTATGAGCATGCAAACTCCTGAAACCACCCACAAAAAGTAGGCGAAGGAACTTGAAAAGCCGAGTAAGACCAAGATGGAAAGACAAAGTGCGCCGGCTCCGAAGAAGAGAATCTGAGCCAAAACAAGCAACCATGACACGCTGCCTGATTGGACTTCTCTTCCACCCCGAAGGGCCACAACGATGTTTGTACGTGCTGTCCAAACTGCAGTCCCCCAAAGGGTGATGATGGCGAGCAAAAAGCCCCAAGCCCAACCAGCAAACAATGAACTCCAAGTCCATTCGAAGAGGAATTGCCCAGACCCAACTGAAGAAAACATATTCTGGAATCCAATGCTGATAAACCAAGCAAGACCTAAGCCTACCAATGAACCAACCACGCATGACAAACTGGCCACCATTGCCCCTTCCATGACAGCAAGAGAGCGAGCATCGGATTGCGACATACCTAGAGATCTTAAGGTCCCAAACTCCCCACGCCTAGCCTCTGCCAGCATGAGCACGATGGTCAAGACGAGGAGAACACCTGCGGCGATGGTAAACGAACCGAAGACAAGGAACATGGCTGCGAGGACACCTGAAGACTCGGAGGCTAATGCAGCAGCATCGACTTTCACCGGCCGAACGGCGAGATTCAAATCTTCGGCATCGGCTCGGTCATCGAACCAGCTGCGAACGCTTTCGAGAGCGACAACGTCGCCTTCTTGAGTAAGCACCACTAAACTTCGTTCATTTTCACCTGCTGATGCCAATTGTTCTGCATCAGCGAGGCTTACAAAGCCAAGAACAACTGGGTCCAATTCAGATAAACCTTCGAGACCTTCGATTTCAGAAAAGGAACCAGAATAGGTGAGACGATAGGCGTCATTATCGCCGAAAGCATAGGGTATCAGCCCTTTAATCCAAAACGTGTCCACCTCTTCAACTAGGTTGAGTTCAAGAAGCCTTTGACTCACTTGGATTGTTCTGTTATCTGTTGTAATCGGGGCGTTTGAACCTCCGAAAGCAAGCAGCATTTGTGGCATAGTCCCAAAACCACCAGCGCTGGAAAGGACCGGTAATCGAATCGATTGAATCAATCCAGTGGTTGGATTCCAACGAAGTAAACCGTCTTCATAGGTACACCAGTATTGATCGCGAGATGCAAGGTAAAGCGAGGTTCTATCATCACAACGCTCGTGTTGATTGATCACCTCTTCGCCAATCGTCCCATTTGGCCAGTCGACAAGAGCATGTGGCTCAAATGATGCATCGATGGATACAGTCGAAGTACTGTATCGATCAACTGAAAGAAGACCTTCGATCTCTAGGTAAATCCTGTCATCGAGAATCAGATCTATGTCAACAATTTTGGAAGGAACTTGTAGATTCAACTGATGTGATTCATGGATTGATAAGTCTGACGAAAATTTATGGAGAACGATTGTAGAATTTGTTTCTTCTACTGCCCACCAACTTCCATTGAACGCCTCGACAACATGCATAACTCCAGATGAATCATACGTTGCCCATTCTTCATCGTCTACTTCGTTTTCAAAGCCAACCACAAGTCCAGTAGAATGTGCCGCAATACCATACTGGCCTTCTGAAGAGAGTGTGAAATCTTGCAATGTTTCACCATCTGATGCCCGCCAAACCCAAGCTTCGCCATCGCCATCGATCTGGAAACCAAAACCAGAGTCACTCGCATGCCATAGTGCCCTTTCGCCTTCCTCTAATGTATGGATTGCATTTGATGCGAGAGTGAGCAGTGGCTCATCCTTATGTTCCACATCGATCAAAGGAACTTGAAGGACTTCCATCATCGAGGCAATACCTAATTCAGTCAAATTGGAACGAAGAGCGAGCACATCATCTCCGGAAAGACGTCCTAAACCACGCTCTGAGGAAACGGTAATTGCGCCCGTGGCTTCATCTGTGGAAATCGAGAGCCCAACATCTTCAGCAAGCATCACCGAATCGAGATGATGTTCGATGCTTTCCACAACTGCGGTAATGGAATGTGCCTCGTCGTACGAATCATCGACTGCGTAGTAGATGGTATTGAGTTGGCCCTCCAATCCTTGAAGGCGTTGGGCCGTGGCTAGATCGGTGAACACGGCCGGAGCAGAGGTCCCTGCAGCAGCACCTTGACCTGAGTTTGAAACAACCTCCAATACTGTGGCGATTGAGGTCGTTCGCTTGCGTTGGTTTTCCTCAGTTACATACCATCCCAATTCAATCGTATCGCCTTGACTAAGTTCCAATTCATCAGCCAACACTTGATTGACTACGACATGGATTGGAAGGTCTTCACCATTGACTGCCCCAATATCTGCATACCTTATCCCATCATTCTCACCAATTTTTGGCCACACCTCGAGTCCATCGATTGAACCGTTGAAAGCCAACCATGTGATGGTTGGTAGAGAACGTTCTTCTGCTTCAACACTGACTCCAGCGACCAAGCCTTGTTGTTGGCCGAGCATGGCGCTTTTGAGACCATCATCTAATTGAAGACGCGTCCAAACATCATGAGCGATTGACTCACTTATGACCACACGTTCCCCTGTTGAAAGATCTAAACCGGATACAGTGATGTCTGTTTCACCCCATGCGCCCTCAATTTCATACTGGACGGTCGCATCAAGAGAGTCACCAACCACGAGCGAGGAAGTGATGATAGCGGATGCAATGATCAAACCGAGCATAAGAAGAGCAGCTTGTCTCTTCCTTCGAAGGACTGTCTCACGAGCAATCCGCCATACGACAAGACGCTGCGGAACCAAGAGTGGTTGAACAAAAATCATAGAAAGAAGTCCAAATGAAAAAGCGCCCACAAATCGTGTCGCACCTTCTACAGAGAACGCGGTCAGAATGGCGAACGCTATACCGCCATCGGCGATAGGGATCAAAAGTAAACCGATGCCTGAGAGGAGACTGATCTTGTGAGTTCGAGTGAGCCCCCATGTTGCACAACTGGCAACAATGGCCAGGAAAACCAACAAGGCAACAAGGGACGCAATCAGAACTATTCCTCCTCATGCTGAGGACCTTGATTGATGATTAGACCATCATCCATCTGAATCACACGGTCGCACATTTCTGCAATCTTTGAATCGTGAGTGACAATGAGAAAAGTTGTATTTTGCTCATTATTCAATCGTTTGAGCAAGGTTAGGACCTCAGATGAAGTTCTTGAATCGAGGTTTCCAGTCGGCTCATCACACAGAATGACCGATGGACGATGAACAATGGCGCGTGCGACAGCGACGCGTTGCTGTTGGCCTCCTGAAAGTTCGGCGGGTCGGTGCTGGCTTCGCTCCCCTAATCCAACATCAGCAAGGGCTTCGAGGGCTCTTGTTCGCGCTTCTGCAGCTCCGACACCGAGCAAAAGAAGTGGAAGTTCGACGTTCTCTACTGCGGATAGCACTGGAAGGAGATTGAAGTCTTGAAAGATGAAGCCAAGGTACTTCGATCGCATCGAAGTTCGTTCATTATCGTTGATTCCAAACAGCGGCTGATTGTTAACCGTAACACCCCCAGCTGTAGGCTCATCAATTCCAGAGAGCACATTGAGGAGGGTGGTCTTGCCACAACCAGACGGGCCCATCACAGCAACCATTTCCCCAATATTTAGCGTCAAGTTGACGCCGCGAACTGCTTCGATGGTGGAAGAGCCGGAGGCATAGAGTTTCCACACACCTGTTGCTTCCATTGCCGCGCTCATACAACGAGGAGGACCGAGTGCGTTGATAAACTACCGCTTGGAACCCCAATCATGGATGGTCAAGGCTATGGAAGTGTTCGAGTCGTAGCGTTTGGCCCCCTGGCTGAATTCCTCGGCTCTCGGAGCCATAAGGTGGACCTGGTTCATGATATGAGCATTGAAGATGTGGTCAACGAGTTGGGTGCTGAGCAATGGATTGAGAAAGGGCTCATCGTAGCCCTCAATGGAGAACATTGCCCTCTCGATATCCATCCCTCAAATGGCGATGAAATAGCGCTTTTACCACCAGTTTCGGGCGGTTGAACCGGTCTCTTCCTACCTCTATGGCCGAAGCCTTCAACACCCTCGGCCTTCACCCACATACTGAGGAAGCGTCATGATTGGAGGCTTGGGTCCGTTGGAAATGTTTGTTCTGGTTGCGGTGTTTTTCATATTATTCGGCGCAGAGCGACTGCCGAAAATGGCAAACGCCCTTGGCCGATCGAAAGGAGAATTCCAAAAAGGGCTCGCTGACACAACCCGGGCAGTTGACCCAACAAAGGCAATCGAAGACATGGATGCTGGCGGACGAACCGCTGAACAGCGCTTGTTTGAGCGGGCAAAAGCAGTTGGCATTGAGCCTGCAGGCATGGAAATGACTGAACTTGAGAAGAAGGTTAAGGCACTTGAAGACCTTGCCTCCGAAGAGTGATTTATCGCACTCGTTTCACATTCATTGGGGATCCACAGATCTCACAGTCTGCAACTGAACCTTTTTTGCTCCGATCCACCGATGGCGGAACTGGTGTTGTTGCTCTGCAGCCAGTGCACCTCAATTCCCACGTCCAAACTTGCTTGGCACCAACTGTACCAACAGATTGAGTTGGGCGGCTTAGAAATTGCATTGTGTTTTGTAGCCTATAATCATCCGTCACGAGTGTGGCATCCAAAGCAAGTGCGAGAGCAAGAACATCCAAATCAACATCAGAAAGCCTTGGTAAATCCCCACTTTGTGCGGCTGCATCTCTTGCAGCATGCAGCCACGCTGTAGGTACGTCTCTCCATTCGATATCGTCAAGTGATTGCACGAGAAGTGAACGCTGCGGTGACACTCGTTCCAACTCAACTCGCTGACTTATGGCGCATACGCCATCTGCCAGTTGGGTCACTGGCCAGTGGAGCAGTGCCGCCGTATCGAGAACCCGCATACAACCAGCCACCTGTGAACATACTCCATGAACTCACCGCTCACCCACACCTTCATATCAAGGTGCAATGAGTTTCGCCCATGTCATGGAAGGAATCCATCTTGGATGCCTTCGAGGTCTTCGGCCCACTCAGCCTGGCTATGGTGTCATTTACCGAGGCCATCATTCAGCCTGTCCCTCCGGACATTGTTTACATTCCAATGCTGGTAAATGACATCGGAAAAACAGAAGTTGTCCTAGGGCTCTGGTTGGTCATCACCCTTTCTTCAGTTCTTGGTTCTCTTGTCGGCTACTGGATTGGGCAGCGTTGGGGCCGGTCCCTAATCGAACGATTTGGTTCAACATCACATGTGGAAAAATTAGAAGCCCTGACGCAACGATACGGAACAATAGGGATCTTTATTGCCGCTGTATCACCAATTCCGTACAAGGTGTTTGGATGGGTTGCAGGCATGGGAGAGATGCAAAAGAAACCGTTTCTCATAGCGGGCTTCCTTGGAAGAGGATTGAGGTTCGGACTTGAGGCGATCTTGATCGGCATTTATGGACAGCAAGCATTCGATGCCATGATGTGGTTTTTGGACAATGAAATTCTCCTCGCTGTCCTTCTTATTGTGGCCTTTGGTGCGCTCTTAGCAGCATGGAATTGGTGGAACAACTTAGAAATCGAAGCCAAGCAAAGCAATTAGCCGCCAAGCTTCTTTGTGACAGGCTGAGGCGACCTGCGAGCGAATCATTATGAAGGGGTGGTTGGTGGATTGCTTGTCGCTCGTGTGGTGTAGCTAGGTCCATCATAGTGGGTTTTCATCCCGCCGACCCGGGTTCGAATCCCGGCACGAGCACTTCCTAAAAAAAATGGCTTGCAGCATCCCTTTTACAATTTCAATTTTGGTTCAAAAGGGAGAAAATTAAGCCAGAGTTCCATTTTGGTAGTCAAGCACGGCTTGGTGAATTTCTTCCCTTGTGTTCATGACAAAAGGACCGTACCTCGCAATTGGTTCGTTGAGTTCAGGGCCGGCAAGAATGAGCAGTTCTGCATCTTCTTTTGTGGCTTCGAGGAGCACTTCGTCTCCATCGTTCATCAGGCCTAATTGGCCATCCCGAACAGTCCGACCACCGAGTTGCACGCTTCCCCCAAACACGTAGACCATACCGTTGAGACCTTGTTGTATCTCTTGCACATGGGCGCCGCCCTGTTCAATCTTGAGATGGATGTAGGTGATGGGAATCATGGTATCGATCACCGCTTTGACCCCCATTGTTTCACCTGCGATGACATTCGCCCACACTTTACCATCCTCGGAGCGAACACTTGGAATATTCTTGGCTGGGATGTCTTGATACCTTGGAGGCATCATTTTGTCCTTGGCTGGGAGGTTCACCCAAATTTGGAACCCATGCGTCGTACCACCGGTTTTGTAAAATTCGTCCTGAGGCAGTTCCGAATGAATGATGCCTCTTCCTGCAGTCATCCATTGAACATCACCTGGATTGAGATCGCCTTCATTCCCCGCACTGTCTTTGTGCTGCATAGCACCTTGAATCATGTAGGTCACCGTTTCAAAGCCTCTGTGAGGATGAGATGGAGCTCCAATGGCGGAGTATGGATCCCAATGAACAGGACCCATTTCATCAAGAAGCAAGAATGGACTCATCAGTGATCCCATGGCGGCAGGACGGCGTACAGGAAAGCCTCCACCTTCGAGTACTGTGTGTGTTGGCACCGTTGTTTTCAGCGTTCGTCGGCTCATTGAATCACCCCTTGAACAAGTGCTTCAATTGTTTCTAAATTGAGCGGTCTTTTCGAATTGATAATTGCGACCCGGCCAAGAACGTTCGCTCCTAAGTGAGAAAATTGAATCCTCATCGACGTCATCAAGTTGTGACCGCCACCACCGCTGTGGGTAGCGAGCACGACTGGTTTACCGTTGAAATGCTGACGGAAATCATCGGTGCTGGTGGAAAGCCAAGCAATCAAATTATTGAGCACAGGTGGCATCGAACCGTTGTATTCAGGGGCACATACAATGAGGCCGGAGGCTTTCTTGACCTTCATGGATGCGTCTGTAAAAGAGGGCATGTCAGGGTTGGTTTTTTCCAATTCTGCAGTATACAATGGTAAGTCGAGTTCGTCCAGATGAATCGTTGTCGATGGCACACCTGCATCGGCAATGCATCGCTCAAATTCTTCAGCGAGCACCACGTTTTTGCCAGAAGATGCCACAAGGATGGTGATGTGTTTCACAATCGCTGTACGGGACCGCCCCTTCATTAAGTCGAGGGCGTAAATTGACTACCACTGGATTCTGTAGGCGATTAAGAGTCCGCCGAGGATCGTCGGCACCAAGGCCATAGCAAGTAAACCAAGGATCATGCTCTGGACACTTTCTTCTGAATCTGAGGTGTCGATTGGCCCTTCCTCTTCTTCAGTTTCCTCGCACGTTGTGATGTAAGGATTGCAATCGATATTACTGGTGTCATCATCTTCTGGGGCGTCATAATCCAAATCTTCGGTCAGGTCTTGACAACCGTCTTGATCAATGTCTGTGGCATTGTAGGATTGCCAATCAAGATCCCCTTTTTGGCATAAATCTTCAGTGTCTAAAATACCATCATTGTCATCATCGAGGTCTTCATCAGAATCCCGGCAACCATCGCCATCATAATCGAGAACGGAGTCTGAAATCCAATCCAATTCTCCCCGTATGCACTTGTCCATGTAGTCCGGTACACCATCATTGTCGATGTCTTCGTCTTCTGTAAGGTCGTCACAACCATCAGAGTCGTAATCTGTTTCTATGTTGGACTCCCAATCCAAGGTACCCTTGCGGCAGAAATCCAATGTGTCGGGAATCAAATCGTTATCGTCGTCAAGGTCCTCAAGAAGATCTTGGCAGCCATCTTCATCGAAATCCGTCTCTTCGTATGAATACCAACCAAGGTCTCCCCTTGGACAAAGATCAGACTCGTCGAGGACGAGGTCGTTATCGTCGTCAAGGTCTTCATTCGAATCCTGGCATCCATCAAGGTCATAATCTGTGGTTGGAGAGGAAATCCAGTCAACATCGCCCACTGGGCACTCATCTGAACCATCCATAATCCCATCATTATCATCGTCAGAATCTTCATGTTGATCTAAACAACCGTCTTCATCACGATCCAATATGTTGCTCGGTTCCCAGTTGATGAAACCTAACGGGCATGAATCCTCGCCATCCGGGTAGGTATCATTGTCATCGTCTGGGTCCTCATCAATATCTGAGCATCCGTCACCATCGTGATCCGTGATGTCGGAAGAAACCCAACCGATGAGACCTTTGCTACAATCATCGAAGATGTCGAAAACCAAATCGTTGTCGTCGTCAGCGTCTTCCGTGGAATCCTGGCATCCATCATTATCATAATCTGTTTCAGGACTCGTAGTCCAATTTAGAGCCCCTGCATCACACGAATCAACGCCATTGAGCATGCCATCGTTATCCCAATCATCATCTTCATACTGGTCATAACAGCCATCCTGATCATAATCTAAACCAGCTATCGGCGTTGAAATCCAACCAATCCATCCTGTTGGGCAATCGTCCTCATCATCTAGAACGCCGTCGTTGTCATCATCATCATCTTCAACATCATCCTTGCAACCATCGTAATCGTGGTCGTTACCCTCGTCGGAAATCCAGTCAAGAATTGTATTCTTGCACAAATCGAGGCTATCGATGATGCCGTCATTATCATCGTCATAATCTTCTAAATCATCCTGACAGCCATCTGAATCAAAATCTGTTTCAGCTGAAGGAATCCAGCCGATATCGCCACGAGGGCACTGGTCTTCGGAATCAATGATTGAATCGTTATCGTCATCATCGTCCTCTGTCTCATCCCTGCAGCCATCCCCATCGTGATCGGTGGTGATTCCACTGACCCAGTTGATGTCACCGTACTGGCATGAATCATCAACGTCCAAGATGCCATCATCATCGTCATCAAAGTCCTCTTCAACAGCATTGTCTGCTTTGTATTGATCGAGGCAACCATCCCCGTCATGGTCAGTGTATGGAGAAATAATCAACGGCCAGTTGTATATGCCCTTCGGGCATGAATCGTCAAGATCCAACACACGGTCATTGTCATCATCAAGGTCTTCGCTTGCATCACGGCAACCATCGTCGTCGTGATCTGTGACCGTTCCACCATCATTTTGGTTCACGGCGGTCCAACCAACTTCGCCTGTCTGGCAATCATCGAGGTTGTCAGACACGCCGTCGTTGTCATCATCATCATCTTCAGACGCATCATTACAGCCATCCGCATCGTGATCCGAACTGCTGTTGGACACCCACCCCAAGTCACCGGGCATGCACTGATCATCGACATCGATGATGAGGTCGTTATCATCATCAAGGTCTTCAGTTGCGTCTCGGCAGCCATCCGAATCATAGTCGTTAGTCGGGCCTGAAATCCATCCCAGTTCTCCAAGGCGGCAATCATCGTCCACATCAGCCACGCCGTCGTTGTCATCGTCGAGGTCTTCTTGGGCGTCTTGACAGCCATCGCTATCGTAATCCGTAGCGCCTGAAGAAATCCAACCGATGTTTCCTCGCACACACACGTCGTCTACGTCGAGAACACCATCGTCGTCATCATCATCGTCTTCGGTGTTATCCCTGCATCCGTCTGAATCGTAATCTGTAGTAGCAGTTGGCGTCCAACCCATTTCGCCCTTGGGACAATTGTCGTCGAGGTCAATGACACCATCGTTATCGTCATCATCGTCTTCAAGAGCGTCTTGGCAACCATCACCGTCATAATCGGTGTTATCGTTGGAAATCCAGCCAGTATCGCCGGGAGTACAATCATCAAGGCTGTCAATCACACCGTCATTGTCATCATCGGTGTCTTCTGTTGAGTCTTTACAGCCGTCGCTGTCATGGTCGTTGGCTAGTGTTGAGACCCAGTTTTTGTCGAAAGGATTTCGCGGGCAATTATCATTTCCGTCGGCGATGCCATCGTTGTCGTCATCTGGGTCGCATGCATCTCCGATGTTATCGCCATCGTAATCCGCTTGACCCGGGTTTGAAACAAATCGACAGTTGTCTATGCCATCGCTTACGCCATCATTGTCGTCGTCGGAATCTTCGCTGGTTGAATCTTGACAGCCATCACCGTCTGAATCTGTGGTGCTGGTTGAGATCCAGCCTAAATTGCCTTTCGGGCACGAATCACTAGAATCACTGACGCCATCGTTGTCGTCATCAGTGTCTTCTGCGCTGTCTTGACACCCATCTGAATCGTAATCGGTGGTTGCACTTGGACTCCACCCTACATCGCCACGAGGGCATGAATCTGAAGAATCTGCGATACCGTCATTGTCATCATCCAAATCTTCACTGGAAGCGTCTTGACATCCGTCACCATCGTTGTCTGTACCGGCGTTGGAGATCCACCCAAGGTTGCCCAATTGGCATGCATCACTCGAATCAGAGACACCGTCACCATCGTCATCATTATCCTCGTCCGAATCACGACAACCATCAGAATCATAATCATTTGATGAGCTTGAAGTCCATGGTTGATTTCCTTGGGCACAATTATCGCTCACATCATCGATTCCATCATTGTCATCATCGGGATCACAGACATCGCCGATGTTGTCAAAATCATAATCCTCTTGACCGCTGTTGCTTATCGTGGGGCAGTTGTCTGAACTGTCAGTGCTACCATCATTGTCATCATCTGAATCTTCGGTTGCGTCTCGACAACCATCACCATCCAAATCAGTAAGCGAAGAGGAAATCCAGCCCAAATCACCTTTGGCACACAGGTCGGATGTATCTGCTACACCATCATTGTCATCATCGGTGTCTTCTCCATTATCTCGGCATCCATCACTGTCGTAATCTGTCGTAGAACTTGGCGTCCAGCCAACATCGCCTTGTGGGCATGAGTCTGCGCTGTCGGTGATTCCATCATTATCGTCATCTGTGTCCTCGCTCGAGGCGTCTTGACAACCGTCACCGTCGTTGTCAGTTGAACTGGTAGAAACCCATCCGAGGTCGCCGTTTGGGCATGAATCATCGACATCATCGACGCCGTCGTTATCGGTGTCCATGTCTTCTGAGGAGGAATCCTGACATCCATCGGAGTCATAATCTGTTGCGGGGGTGGAAATCCAACCCATGTTTCCTTTGGGACAGTTATCATTGTTGTCGATGACACCATCGTTGTCATCATCAATATCTTCTCCACTGTCTTGACATCCATCGGAGTCATAGTCGGTTGATGGTCCTGGCGTCCAGCCAACATCTCCATCACTACAATCATCTGAGGTATCAGACAAACCATCGTTGTCGTCATCGGTGTCTTCTGTTGAATCTTGACAGCCGTCCCCATCATTATCTGTAGCTGATGTCGAAGTCCAGCCGAGGTTTCCAAGAGCGCATGAATCGCTTGAATCATCGACGTTATCGTTGTCATCATCGGTGTCTTCGACACTGTCTTGGCAGCCATCAGAATCGTAATCTGTGGAAGTGGATGGGGACCATCCCATGTCGCCTGTTGCGCAATCATCGATTGAATCGGGAACGCCGTCGTTATCGTCATCTGTGTCTTCTAAGGCGTCTTGACAACCGTCACCATCGTGATCGGTCACTGAATTTGAGATCCATCCAAGATTGCCCATTGGACAAGCGTCATCGCCGTCTTCGACTTCGTCATTGTCATCATCGGTGTCTTCTGAACTGTCCTGGCAGCCATCGGAATCATAATCTGTGCCCGAGCCGGATGTCCACGACATTTCACCAGTTTGGCAATCATCAAATGGGTCCGGCCGGGAATCGTTGTCATCATCGATGTCTTCGCCAGCGTCTCGGCATCCATCCGAGTCATAATCGGTCGTTAGCGATGGTGTCCAACCCATGTCCCCTGTCATGCAATCGTCAAGCGAGTCAGTGATTCCGTCATTGTCATCATCCGTATCTTCTGAAGTGTCACGACAGCCATCGCCATCGTAGTCGGTTGATGTTGAAGAGGTCCAACCAAGGACCCCTTTTGGACACGAATCATCACCGTCGAGCACCTCATCGTTGTCGTCGTCATCATCTTCATCGGAATCTCGGCAACCATCTGAATCATAATCGGTTAGATTGGTTGAGTTCCATCCTGTTTGACCATTCGGGCAAGAATCATCCATATCAGAAACATTATCTCCGTCAGAATCAGCAGACTTAGCCCCTGAATTGTACCAGTGCCCGTCTTCAAGCTCGGTTGTAAATGACTGCAATGCAGTCGAAGTCGACCCGAAGACCAACAGCATTAGCGATATGAGGACCGCTGCTTTGGAATGCGTCGCCTCACTTCCCATACTCCAAGGTGACCGCGTGGTCTTTTTATCCTTCCGTATTACCTCACGATGCAAAGAATCACTGTTCTACTCTTTGTCCCCGCTAACACTTAGAGGTATTGACCGTGAGAAATCGAAAGGAAAAGAACTTCATCCTACATCCTACGACGGTCCATCATGGGGGGCATCCGTTTCTTTGGCGACCCCTCAAGGCATCAAGATTGGATTGACTCGGTAGGACTGGAACTTGCATTACCCGGCCAAAGCGCCCGGCACCTACTGATTTGCACCCATGACAATCAATCAGCCGATCCGCTTGAGCGGTTGCAAGGGACGATTCTGCCGATGAGGGAAGCCATGTCACATGTTGAGGCAGGTCAAATCGAGAGCGTGGTTCTTGTGACCGACGGTGCAGGGTATGCGGGACCTCGAAAGATTGCTCGTGCGCCGCTAAGTGCAACGTTCAACGATGCTCACGGAATGGGCAGTTTAACCTCGGAAGTACTCGCAAATATTGCTAAGAAAGCTGGGGTTCGGGTTTCAATCCTTCATGGCCAGCCCGAGGTGGATGAAGCACTCCAACAAGCCATACTTTCTGAATTCGTTTCATCCATTGATGATTGAATATTCATTGGTTTCAAGTAGCCTTGCCGGCAGGATGCGCCATGAGCGAAGCCAGTGTGTTAAGGGATGCAGAAAATTCAGGGACTGATTTCCTCATGTATACGGGCAACTTTTGTGGATATTGCACCGCTGCAAAGCGATTGTTGGAGCGAAAGGGGCTCACTTTCAATGAATTGAATTTCGATGCCGGGGAAGCCAAACGCAATGAAATCGTTGATGCAACTGGTCACCGGACTGTTCCTGTGATCCTTGATTTGAGAAAGGAACAACCCATCTTCATTGGCGGATACACCGAATTAAATGCCTACTTGTCCTAGAGCAATCAGCCATTCCTTTAACGCATCATGGTGCTCCATGGGAATCATGTGCCCTTTTTTGTGCTCGACCAATTCAAGCGCCCAGCCTGCGGCCTCGAAGGTGTGTGCAACTGCCCAACCGTCCTGAATAGACACGCGCACATCGCGTTCCCCATGCATCCAAAACAAATGTTTTGAATCCAGTTCAGCAAGGCGAAGCCCCAGTTCCATACCGCGTACGAGGCGTGTCCCGATGGCCACTACGCCAATGATCCGATCGGCGAGCGGTAATTGAAGCAACTCTTGGGCCATAGCACCGCCTTGAGAAAACCCGCCAACCACCAGTGGGCCCATCGGGGCCTGCTCAGAAATCAGTTGTTCCAGCTGTGACAGACTTGAATCCACATCAATGAGTTCTCGCCTTGATAGGTTCATTCGCCGGGTAGCGTCAGCATCCTCATCTTCATATCGCCACCAGGTGCGCCCACGGCGAGGATGCATATAGCGTGCTTCAGGAACGATTAGCGTCCAACCATCAGGAAGCACTTTCTCTGCAAAAGGACGCATCATGCTTGCGTCGCCAGTCATGCCGTGCATCATCACCAGCGTTGGCACATGAGCACCTCAGAGGGTCCACTGGAAAACAAGTGCACCGGCAACACGCAGGTGAACGAAGGAGCCCGGTCCACGTACGTTTACAGTGAGTGAATATTCTCCCGTGTTTGAAGGAATTGTGCCGATGGCACCAGGCTCAGTTGCACCTGAACCCCATGCTCTGGTGAGTGGAGAAGCTCCTGCATGGTCTTTCATAGAAAGTGAACCTGAGCCGCCTTGGCTAATTTCCACATCCAAATACCAAACAAGCGTGTTCCAATCTCCTTCGGAGGAATGGCCTTCGTCAAGGAATGTATCGTAGAATTCTTGATCATTTTCTTCATAGAGATTGTCGAGTAAATCTCCTGCTCGGTAAAAGAAAACATCTCCAGAGTAGCCGCTTCGAGCAGCATTCAAATCCATTCTTAACTGACGAACTCCGTCACCATCACGCCAAACAAAAGACTCCATGAATTCCTTACTACCACTGAAGGTGTAGGAGAGTTCATGGCCTTCTGCCGAAGTAGCGGATACGCGAGCATTGCCGTTATTTATGGAGTCTGTAGAAGCACTCCATTCCTGGCCGAAGAGGGTAAAAGTCCAACTGTCTCCAACAACCCAAGGGAAAGAAAACACCGATTGAGGCTCCCCGTTCTCATAAACAGAAAGCCCATCAATCGTCATTCGCCCAAGGAATGGATTATGGTTGATCACTGCGTGTCGTTGAGCCTCTGTCCTCGATGAAATTCCAACGTTGTAAACTCCTTCATCTTCATCGATTTCAGCCACGACGAGTCGAGCACTGTCTTCACCAAACTGAGGCGTGATAAACGTGTAGAGCCACTGGTCTCCAACCTCCCATTCCGGGAGGAGTTTTTGCTCCTCGGTGGTGGTGTCTTGCGAAGTGCCCTCCAGTGTCCCGCTTGTACAACCAGCAAGCGTGGTTGAACACACAAACAGAAGCACAAGCACAAGTGCACTGGAAGCGGCCTTCATGGCAAGTCCTACCGTGATGCCTTCAAGAGGCTAACGCTCAAAAGCGCCTCAGACAAGTTGTCCAGTTCCAGCCAATACGACAGCAACAATAGACATCAACTTGATGAGAATGTTGAGTGATGGACCTGATGTGTCCTTGAATGGGTCTCCGATTGTGTCACCAATGACGGCTGCTTCGTGAGCATCATCGCCCTTCTTTGCGCCTTCAATGTGACCTTGCTCAATCGCTTTCTTTGCGTTGTCCCAAGCGCCACCGGCGTTTGCCATGAACAGAGCCATGAGGACTCCAGTCACGAGAGATCCTGCAAGAAGTCCACCAAGAGCATCTGCGCCGAGAGCGAGACCGACGATCACCGGTGCGAGGACAGCGACGACACCCGGGCCGACCATCTCTCGCAGAGCAGCTTTGGTCGAGATATCGACACATGTTTGTGAGTCAGGATACGTCATATCACCTGCAACGACCTTTTCAGGCCATGTTGTGGCGTCTTCTAAGTCGCCTTCGAAGGAAGAGTCCTTAGACAAACTTTCCCGCATGATTGCAAATTGGCGTCGGATTTCAACCACCATGTCGCCTGCTGCCTTACCGACCGAAGTCATGGTCATAGCAGCGACAACGAACGGTAGACCGCCACCGATGAGGAGGCCGATAACGACCATTGGGTTTGTCAATGTCAAGTCGAGATTGGATGGGCCGACAGCTGCAGTGTAAGCTGCAAAGAGTGCCAGTGCGGTCAATGCGGCAGATCCAATTGCGAATCCTTTTCCAACTGCTGCAGTTGTGTTTCCAATTGAATCAAGTTCATCGGTAATTGCTCGAACATCAGAACCAAGTCCGCTCATCTCAGCAATTCCACCTGCGTTGTCTGCAACTGGTCCGTATGCATCGACGGTCATGGTCACACCGACTGTAGCGAGCATGCCCATAGCAGCCATTGCGATGCAATAAAGGCCGAAGTCATCTCCACCGAAATGGTTTGCTCCAAAGATACCAGCAGCAATCAGAATGATTGGGATGAAGGTTGACATCATACCGACCGAAAGTCCGGCAATGGCGTTGGTTGCAGGTCCAGTCTTGGACATTTCACCGATGTGAGGGATGGCTCTGGTTTTGATTCCAAAGACAGGTTCGATTCCAGTGTAGTATTCTGTGATGAGACCGATTGCGATTCCGACAACACTGCCCAAGACAACAGAATGCATGACACCCACTTCAACGTCAATGAGGCCTTGGTTGATTGAGAGGTATCCACCAGCCCAAAACAGAATTGCTGCGATGAACGTGGTGTTCCGGAGTGCAGCAGCTGCATCTTTGCCGTTCTTGAGAACGAACATTGAGAACACACCAATGATGGATGCGACGTATCCAATCAGGCCAAGCATAATTGGCATCATGATGTAGTCGGAAGTTCCGGCAAAGTCCTCAGAACTAGCGATGATCATTGCTGCGATGATTGAACCCACGAAGGATTCGAAGATGTCAGCACCCATTCCTGCAACGTCGCCAACGTTGTCTCCAACGTTGTCTGCGATCACACCTGGGTTGCGAGGATCGTCTTCAGGAATACCTGCTTCGACTTTACCGACCAAATCAGCACCGACGTCAGCAGCCTTGGTGTAAATTCCACCACCTACACGAGCGAAGAGCGCAATGGATGAGGCACCCATGCCGAATCCTGCAGCTGCGGAAAGGTCAGGGTTGGCATCACCAGCACCGAGCCAATATGCAACAAGAGAAATTCCAAGGAGTCCGAGGCCACCAACTGAAAGACCCATGACGGCTCCTCCGTTGTAGGAGACGGAAAGCGCCCCAGCCTTGCCGTCGTTCTTAGCGGCCATGGTTGTTCGACCGTTTGCCGATGTTGCAGCACGCATTCCGGAGAACCCAGCAGCAACAGAAGCAAGTGCACCTCCAAAGAAGGCAATAGCGGTGTTCATATCATTGAGTTGCGTCAGTGCAATTCCTACAACGACCACGAAAATAGCGAGAACCCTGTATTCTGCAAACAGGAACGCCATGGCGCCTTTTTGAATTTCTTCTGTGATATTAGCAACCTTATCGTTGTCAATTTTCACTTTGTTTACTTGTTGATACAGCATAAATGCAATGGCAAGTCCTACGAGACCTGCGACTGCGGCAATCATCGGTATATTATCCATCATAACAGAACACCTGTGCCTTGGCGACCTGAGAACCCCTCATAAGTGGTTCCCCTTTCAAAAGCCGTGGTTACGCCCTTTTTGGGACAGGCTGAATTACTCCGAGCGCCGTTTAGAGTGGCCAATACAGGCAATTGTTGAAAGAGGAGATGCACGAGGGAGTGGTATGACCATGACTGCCGAGGAGGTACTCGCCGAAATCGGGCCGGTACAAGAGATCCTCGACGAGCACGACGGTGTTGTAACCGTGCTTGACACAAGTGATGGCAACATCATGCTCTCCCTCGATGGTGGGTGCAATGGCTGTTCGTCAACACCAATGACCGCCATGCAAATTTACTATTCCTTGAAAAAATTGGAGGCCATCAATGACGTGATTTTCGTCAATGGGGAACTGCCGGAGTACATGCGCACCTTCATCGATCAAAAGATGGCCAAAGAAGCCATGGAAAACAATTCAACAGGCGATGACGACAAAGGGCCTCAACCAAAGGGCGAAATCGTTTGATTACTCCTCAGCGCTATCCTTTCCAATCGTGTGTGGGTTGGCCCCAAAGGAAACATTCTCTCCTTTGATGTTCATTCGAGCCGAGATGGCGATCACAACACAAACCAAAGAAAGCGGTTTGGGCAAATAATTGGAACCCCATAGAGTCCCCCCAGACAACGAGAGCCACCACAGAACTGCTGCCGCAGCAATCAGACTGAGAGCGATGAGGTTCTGCACAACACGTTCCACCGAGGGCGAACGGGAAAACGAGGCAATGAAGGTGAACAATATGGCTGAAAAACCACACAGACCTTCGGCCAGTCGCTCAATGGTTGCGGGGTCGACCATGGATGAGGGCAGGGGCCGAAGTTCTTCAATGTGAAGTTTCAACGCAATCTTTGACAAGGGTCGCCGACACAGCACCTCCATGGCAGGCAGTGGCTTCTCTCTCCCAAAGTCGCGTCCGAGTGGTCCACCATACTTTTCTCGCAATCAAGTCGCAAATGCGCTGCATCAGGTTGCGGTCCTGTTGGAACTTCAAGGAGCGAACGTGTTCAGAGTTAGATCCTATCAAAACGCAAGCAGAATGCTTGGTTCACTCACCGAGGATTTAGGAGAATTGGTCGCTACTGGGCGCCTTTTAGAGATGAAAGGTATTGGTAAAGGGCTGGGCTCAGCGTTGACCCAAGTGGTCGGAGAGGGACGTTGGCCAGATGACTGGATAGAACTTCACGCTTCAACGCCTGAAGGACTGATTGAGATGCTTGGCATCCCGGGACTTGGCCCAAAGCGAATCAAATTGATGCATGAAGAATTAGGCGTGGATTCCGTAGCCTCGCTAAAGCAAGCCGCAGAAGCAAACAAAATTGCGCCCATGAAGGGGTTTGGTCAGAAATCACAAGCACGCATGCTTGACGGGATTGAATTGCTTGCTCGATTCCGCGCAAGAAGGAGGCTCGATATTGGCCTCATGTATGGAGAAGCATTCGAGGCAAGGGTCAGCCAAATCGATGGCGTCATCAAAGCCCAATTAGCGGGGAGTGCACGACGTCGTAAGGAAACGATTGGCGATTTAGATTTGGTTGTCGCCGTCGACAAAAAGAACCATGAAAACGTAGCAAATGCAATTCTCAGTCTCCCTGGTATTGCTGATGTAAAAGGTGCTGGTGATTCTAAAATCAGCTTAATCCTCGATACGAGTATTTTCGATGAAGGTTTCAGTGTAGGCCACATCGATCCAAATGTCTTAGATGCGATAGGAGGGGATGATTACGAACAACTCGAAAGTGGAGGAACCATTGATGCACAAGTACGATTGGTTCCGAAGGAAGTGTTTCCATTTACACTGGCATACTTCACAGGGAGCAAAGAACACAACATCGCTATGCGACAACGAGCCATCGACCGAGGCCTTCGTTTGAATGAGTTCGGGTTGATTCCTGAAGACAAAGCGGGTGAATTGAAGGGTATGGCCGCAGCGCAATATTCTCTTGGTGCTTTTGATGAAGCCGCGATATATAGCCACCTCGAATTGGATTGGGTGACGCCCGAATTGCGCGAAGACACTGGTGAAATTGTGGCTGCTGAGTCGAACCAACTGCCATCGTTGATCACCAACGCAGACATTCGTGGTGCTTGGCATAATCACACCACGCTATCAGACGGCGAAGCAAGTCTGGAAGAAATGGCCGAAACCGCTCAAAAATTAGGGTGGAATTGGCTCGGCATCGCCGACCATTCTCCAACATTAAAGATAGCCAATGGAGCAAGTGCGGAAGACTTGCTCAATCAAGGTGCTACCATCAAAAAATACAACCAAGCTTGGGCGGACGACGGCGTGGATTTCAAGGTCTTCCACGGGGTTGAATCTGATATTCTACCCGGCGGTAAACTCGACCATCCTGATGACGTTCTTTCAACCCTTGATTACACAGTTGCTTCTGTTCACGCTATTTCCAAATGGAGGGCGAGGGATGAACTTGAGAATACTGAAGAATTAATCCGCTGTATCGACCACCCCGCAACCACCGTGTTAGGCCATCCAACTGGGCGGATTCTCCAAGGTCGGGACGGATACGAGGTTGACTTGTTTGCCGTCCTAGAACACATGGCCGACCATAACAGCGAAGGGCGGCTCAAAGCAGTTGAACTCAATGCGAGCCCGTATCGGCTCGATTTAGATTGGCGACTTTGCAAACATGCCAAAGGCCTTGGCGTACCGGTGATTATCAACCCCGACGCACATTCCCTACGTGGTTTGGCTGACATTAGTTATGGCGTAATGGCTGCAAGAAAGGGATGGTTGGAGGCACCTGACATTCTGAATTCCATGGATGCTACATCCCTGTCAGCCTTGCTATGAACATCATTTGAGATGCACACCTTCTTGACTTGCCACCTCTTCCTCGTGGCATGCGCCTCCTAAGAACGCTCATCATGGGGGGCGTTATGCTCATTCCCGGACTCCTTCTTGCTTTCGTGATTTGGTACATTGCAGGAGGTGAAGCGGTGACTGAACCTGTTGAAAGCATCGTCTGTAATGGCATCCCATTGCTTTCTGTCACCCTTGGCCTTGTCTTTGGGTGGGCTACCGGCGAAGCGTATTCGGTCAAAATGGATCCATAATGAGGTGAATGAACGTGCCTCCTCGCATACCATTGACGAATTGGGAGCGACTGACTCAGGAATTCATATCCTTCTTTGAAGGGCTTGGTGAAATGGACACGACCTCCAATGCCCTCACATTCAATTCCATGCCTCCCCACGTGGCCACTGGATTTTCAATCACCTCCAATGGTGAAGTCAATGCAGCAATGCCGCTCCATCAAATCAGCATTCAATTTTCATCTTTTGAGTTTGATCACCAAGAGAACATTGTCCACTGCACGGCAGATGGCAGATCCTACACATACACCGTTCCTGCAGAAATCCTCAACCATCGAGGTGGAGATTCATGAAACGTTCAGAAAAAGCAGAACGCATCGTGAACATGTTGGAAGAACTCTATCCAGAAACACCGGTACCGCTTGATCACACCAATACCTTCGAGTTGCTTGTCGCCGTCTTAATGAGTGCTCAAACAACCGATTTGAAGGTCAACCAAGTCACGCCAGCACTTTTTGCTAAGGCAAATACGCCCGAATTGATGGCTCAACTCCCAGTTGAGACCATTCTCAACGACATTCGCCAAGTAGGTCTTGCTCCAACCAAGGCAAAGAACATCCGTCGCCTTTCAGAACTCTTAGTCGAACGCCACAACGGAGTTGTTCCAGATTCATTTGAAGCCCTTGAAGCACTCCCGGGGGTGGGTCACAAGACTGCTGGTGTGGTTCTTGCCCAAGCCTTTGGCATACCTGCGTTCCCAATCGACACCCACATTCATCGTCTTGCTGCCCGTTGGGGGCTCTCAAACGGCACAAACGTGGAACGAACAGAGCGTGACCTCAAAGCAGTCTTTCCTAAGCACCTGTGGAACAAACTCCATTTGCAAATCATTTTCTTCGGAAGAGAATATTGTCCAGCTCGGCATCACGATTTGACAACCTGCCCTATCTGTTCTTGGACGGCAACAAAAAAGCGAATTGCCGAAGAAGCCCGTCGTTGATCAAAGAATGTTCAGGTTTCGAGCCGCCAAGTTGGCGACCACAAGCACACCGAGAATCATACCAGTCACCCGAAGTGCTGTGTGTTCACTGGTCGTACTATGAGACTCTCGAAGAAGTGCGTACGCAATAAGGCCCATACCCACGGTTTGTAGCATGGTTCCAATCGAGCCAACAACCCGTACAAGGTCGTTGTAGCCATCAAGATCCGAGGTATATTCAGATTGCTCCTCCAACGTTGCATCGAGCTCTAGCATGTCAGGAGGGCCCCACATCGTGACGACTTGTGAGAACAAGGTTGCAGCCAGGATGAGAACAATTCCGATCATCAACCAACGCTCGAATGAATAAGCCAACTTGGTTTTGTCGAACCCTTTTGCAGGTTGATACGGCGAAACTGGTACTGGTTGAGCGGCGGGAGTTGGAGGCGGGGGTATTGCTTGCATGAGCCTCCATCGCCATGGAAGTTATTGTACTTCGCTTGAGAAAGGTCATACCCCGAAGATCCCTGATGCGCTCTCAAGAACCACCGAGGTGAGGAAGGAAGTGATACCTGCTACCCAAAGCAATTGGATGGCTTGGCCGAGAGCCGTTGTTTTTCCGCCACCCCTCAGTCGGTTGGAAATCATTGAGACCGCAGCGACCTGGAAAAGAATGAGAATTGAGACGATGACTTTGAACATCCTAATATTCTCACCAACAGCCGATGCGTCTTCCATGACCGGCAGAGCGAGGTCGGAACCAAAGCGGGAAAGTGCCGAGACATCAGTATCAACAAATCCATCCGCAACACCGGCGATTGAGTCGCCTAACTTCAGAACAATAGCAATGGTCACGTTGAGGCTGGTCACGGTTGCAATCAGTAAACCAAGAGCGACCCCCCGCATCGTATTGGCCGAGAGGGCACGACGACGGCGCAAGGAGAGCAAATTACCTACGGACCGAGAAACCATTTCTGCTGTCGCAGCGGGTTGACCCGAAGATTGTGACCCCTCTATGTAAATTCGAGTGTACCTCGAAATAACCGCTGAATTTGTATCTGCTGTGAAGTAATCCCATGCTCGGTCGGAGTCAATTCGGGTGGACAAACGCTTCTCTAAGCGGTCAATGGAATTGTCAAGAACACCAAAATCAATGCCCCTCAATGCTTTGATTGTGGCGGACGGTTCTGCAGAACGCGCTTGTGCAGTGCCACCTAGAGCGCGGATAAAGTCTGGATATGTTTCATCCCGTCGCAAGACTTGCCCTTCTTCTCGACCAACCATGAAAGCTGGAATCAACATCGGAGAGAGAGGTGCGACGATCAAAAGAAGGCCATAGCGATCCCATTGTGCGCTTACCTCTTGCCAGGATGCCAAAATGACAACGACCGTGATGATAAATAAAAATGTAGAAATGATGCTCGCAGCTACCAACGCCCTCAGGAAATTAATCCGGAATGGCGTGTCCATTTCGTCACGGGCAAATGTTGGGTCTTCGGGGATTGTCGAATTAAATGAGACAACACCCCCAATCTGAACGATGGTGAAAAGAAGTCCCGCTAGGAGAAGGAAACGCAACCGGCTTGCGATTTCAATTGGAGCATCAGTTGGCGAACCGGTTTCAAAGAGAACCAAATGAATTCCAGCGATAACAAGACCAAACAAACCTGCAGAAACTAGTGAGACATAAATTTCCTTCATTGTGTCCACAGATTCCAAGCGGGTGTCATACAGCGTAGTGTACTGTTCTGCAATCGTCTCTTGTTCCGAGCGCATGAATTCGTCAATCGGTTGGCCTGCTTCGATGGAGAACGCCATACGATCAAGGAAGTCTGCCCACAGTGGACTTGGGCTTTGTTGAGCAACGATACGAGAGGCTTCGGGCAATGATGTATGCCATTTATCAACTAGGGTTTCAATCCTCTGAACTTCTGTAGCAAGTTCACCATAATCTCTCATCTGTTTGAGGATGTCGAAAATAGATTGCGCTCCGACTTCACCGAGAGATAAAATGCCCATTCTTGTGATGAACATGTGCATTTCCTTTTCGATGAGCGTTGCAGAGCGTTGAACATCGAGGATTGGAAAAACAATCGCCGCACCGCCTGAAAGAATTGGTAATAAGATCAGAAGAAGCACGCCAGATAGGCCGGAAAAGAGGGCCCCCTCAGCCAACCCTCCTGTCAGGAGGATGATGACAATGGACATGAAAAAGCCCGCAAATGCGGCGCCTCCCACGAATAGAGCAAGAAAGCGAAGAACAGGCATTTCCAGTCGCCGCAACGCGATTTGCCACATCGACATTCGCTGCATCCATCATCCCTCAATCGTGGTTGATACCTTTCCATGAATCGATGGCACGGTCAAAGTGGTCCCAGCCACTGTTGTAATAAATCCCAAGCAAATCAAAGACATCATCATAATGGGTTAAGTCCCTGTCAACCATTTTCTGAAGAGCAGCGGCTCGCTTAAGCATCTCATCATAAATATCACGCTTATTTGCAAAACCAGCCATTGCAGCGATCTTATTTTCAAGCAGATGGCTTTGGAACATACCTCGG
This sequence comes from uncultured Candidatus Poseidoniales archaeon, assembly GCA_964015875.1. GTDB lineage: Archaea > Thermoplasmatota > Poseidoniia > Poseidoniales > Poseidoniaceae > MGIIa-L1. The sequence continues at coordinate 63,543 of CAXHEV010000001.1, read as the reverse complement.
AAGTAATGCTTGTCTTTGACAGGATCCCACTCGAACATACCACGGGTCAGAACACCATCGCTGTGCTTGTTGTAGCCAATGACTTCGTCGATACCGGTGACACGTCGTGCAATTCCACCGCCTGGAGCTTCAACAACTTCTTGGAAAATAGCAAAGTTCAGGTTATCGAAGAAACGAATTGGAACGTTGATTGGGTCACCGGTAAACCGCTGAATCATCTTCACGATTGAAGAGGCGTGGAAGGTGGCAATTACAGGGTGACCTGTCTGCATGGCTTGGAAAGCAGTTGCACCTTCAACACCACGAATTTCACCGATGATGATGTACCGTGGACGGCTTCGCAATGCTGCTTTGAGCAAGTCGAACATTTCGACGCGAGATTCTTCATTCTTCGAAGAGCGAGTGACGAGGCGTTGCCAAATCTTGTGGCGAACCTTCACTTCAGGGGTGTCTTCCGCCGAGTAAATCTTGACGTTGTGATCGATGAACGGAAGAATCGCGTTTAGGGTCGTGGTTTTACCTGAGGCGGTTTCACCAGAAACAAGCACAGACATGCCATACTCAAGACAAATCCAAATGTATGCAGCGACTTGCGAAGAGATAGTGCCCCAAGCGATTAATTGAGTAATGGAAATGGTTTCTTCAGCGAATTTACGAATCGTGAAGGATGGACCAAGCATGGAAACGTCGTCAGAGAAAATGATGTTAATACGGGACCCATCGAGCAGAGCACCGTCAATAATTGGCTTGTTGTCGGACACTGGGCGTCCGATACGCTCCGACATGGCTCGAAGGAATCGAGAAAGCATTTCTCGTTCCCTAAATCGAATGTTTGAGGTGACCATGCCAAACACCTTGTGATCCATGTGGACGTGTTTGAGCCCAATGGAGTGAATATCTTCCAGCATCTCGTCGGAGAGCAGTGGCTCAAGTGGCCCATTACGAATCAAGTCCCGAATGACGATGTACTCGAGCCTCGTTCGTTGTTCTTGATTGACAACGAGCCGTTTGTCGTCCATACCTAGCATTTCCCACATGCGTCCTTGTCGGCGTGGAGTCACACCGAGATCAGAATCAAGAACTGTATATCGCTCAATCATCTGACGAAGGATGTTTTCGAATTCATTATCAGTGGTAAAGGATGGAGCAGTAGGTGCTTCTTGGAGTAAGGTTTCGGTCAATTCTCGGCGAATGTTTTCTTCTTCTTCAGTGAGTTGTGGTTCCAATCCAAACCACAACACTTGGCCACCACCTTCTTCATCCGCAGGTGGTTCGTAAATGTGGACAAAAATTGGCTCTTTGGCCAAATAAATCAAATTGAGAGGTCGTTCTTTCTTCGCATCGCGATCCAACTCTCCGTAGTAGATAGGGCGGCTGCCATATCGAGCCTCGAAATCACGAACCCAGTCTGCAACGTGCGGATGAGCCGCCATGACTCCGTTAAGGTCCCCCTTGGCAAATCGTGGTTCGTCGGCCATTCCAATTCCTCCATCAGCTCACGGCTGTAATATCGACAATGAAGCCCATGCTCGGTTCGACACGCCATCCAATCGAGGTCTGAACTGGTCCAGCAGCCCTCAAAAATCTCGTAACAACAATGTTTCTCTTAATCTCTCCACCAATCATTGTGGTGGTCAAATCAAGTACTATTTCAGCCGAAGCACGCATACTGTGCATCAACTTGTGATCCATTTCTTCCGGGTCAACGCACAACATCAATGAACGACCATCAGCACAAATGCGCCTTAATCGTTGCATCATTGCAAAGCGCTCGCCTTCATCAAGTGAATCAGGCATGAGTGAACTTGCTGCATCGATAATGACAACATCTGCGAGGGCTATGGCCTCAGATTCAAGCAACTCATCAAGTCCGACGTTCGGCAGGGCTTCTGCAATGGTTCCAAAGCGTGAGAACACCATGAGCGTACCCTCGCGTATTGCATCTGTCACGCCGTAACCAATGGATTCCATTTGTTCGATCCATCCTCGCGTTGTGAGTTCTGTCGTGATGACAAGGACCTTGACTCCATTCTCCACCATACCATAGGCAAGGCGTTGAGAAATCAGTGATTTACCACCACCGACTGCACCCTGCAATACATACAGCGAACGGTTCGGCAAGCGTAGTCCCATCGAATCGGCAAGGGAATCTGTTTCCAAGTCGTAGGGGAAACCATCTTCCTTTGGTTTGTGAGCTTTCAAAAATGGATCGTCCTTCATGACAGTCTCACCTCGATGCTCATCGATGCACTCGATGAAAGACCGCCAATCACTTCAGAGGTAGCAATGGCATAGAGTGCGACATCATCGCCATCGCTGTAGCCTGATGCGGGATTATACTCAACGACAATCATCGCAAGTTCGTTTGGTACCCATGAGCTAGGCGTAGGCGTTCCGACCAATGAAACAGAAACAGATGTTGGCTCAACACCATCGACAACGACAGTCATCTTTGATTCATCCATGGGGTGCAACCCACTGTTCTGAATGTAAAACGTGATTGTTTCTGGCAATGTTGAATCATCAAAATCCACCATCATAGGGTCGCCTGCAAACTCGATATCTAATTCTGAGTTAAGTTGAGCTCCGCGTTGTTGTACTTGGGCTACCTTTGCTGTAGAAGACCATTCGCTGATCAACAAGGCACTGACTGAACTCGAAATCAAGAGCCCAGTGATGAGCATAATGAAAGTTGAAGCCCCGCCATCTGCCATGATAATCCCTCAGATTGCCTCTGCAGCAATGAATCCTTCAGATGTGACTGCAAAGCGTGTGGTAAGTGTTGGTGGATTTGGCAAAATCAAGTCAACCGTTTCTCCAACATACCAGTTTTCTGATGCGAATGCAGGTGTGGCCTGATTTTGAGCCCAACCATCACGATGAACGGTACTGAACTTTGTTGGCGACTCGCCGTCAAAGAACAACCATACATCGTTGGTTTTGATCGTCATGTCACCGGTATTGGTGAGGTTAGCATAGAAGATATTACCCGTGGTAAAGGTGAACGTTGGTGCAGGATTTAGAGTCCCCTGGCCACTTACTGTGATGCTCGTAGGGAGGGTTGAGTACGAACCGTGGCTGGTGATGACCACGGAATTCGTATCTATTTCCCCCGATGACACAGTAAAGGTTGCAGAAAAACCACCCAAACCAACCCCGCCATTTGCGACAAGGGTTCCATCGACGACACCTGAACCTAAACCGGTTCCTGTGACGGTTACAGTGAGAATTGCGCCTTCGAGAAGTGAAGCATCTGCAATAACATAGCTTGGTAGTGGATCAGCCGCAGCATCCAAAACCTCAATTGAGGTTTCCATCTGATACGACATTGTTTGAACGGCCATGGAAAACACGACCAACAATGAGACCCCAATGATGAGGCCACCAATACCTACCGAGCCAGCCATCTCAGGCTTCACCTCGGAGTGATCTCACGCTGCGCCATGAACTGACGAGCGATGAGAACGTAAGCAATTCTTTGTGCGGCAAGTGGTCATCAAGAGCAGCCTCAGTTTCACCTGGTTCTGCAAGTTGAACAATTGCCATGACTGAACGTCCTTCTTCGTCGCTTAACATACCCGAGGCCATGGCCTTCTGGGTAAAACTGACTGCTGCCATGCCCGACATGTGGTCGAGCAAGAGGGCTGAGACAGTTGGTGCACCAACGCTATTTGCGTCGGCGGTAGCGCCGCGGGAGGGAGCATGCAAGAATGGGTTTGCAGCGAGAGCTTGCGCCTCGTACAATTCCACTAATGGTGCTTCATCCACTTCTTTGAGACGATCGTTTCCGGCAACTGGAATAACTTCACCGCTTGCTGTGACAATGGTGTCACCGCTCAGTGCTGCTTCTTCCACATCGACACCTTCGTCAGACTCGCCTGAAGCTGCTGCTTCTGACGGTTGCTCGAGTCGAACTTCAACCATACGAAGCACGTCCTCGACCATGTCGAGACGGCTGCTGATCAAACGTTCGAGTCCAGAGGTGTCAATGGTTGTGTTCACCGGTGCGGCTGGTGTTGGAGCGAGGCTAGCTGCCACGCTCGGCACACTGCCGATGCTGTTGAGTCGTGCCTTCGTGGGCCCGGGTGAGATGGTCCACGCATCTTCTTCTCCAAGTTCTCCTTCTTCAGGAAGGGGGACTTGTTCAATGGCGATGTTTGCCATTATTTTGAGCCGATCTTCTGTAAGTGATGCGTCTTCATCCAGGTCCTTGTCTGCACTGCCACCAAATGGCCATGCCATGATATTTCCTCCTCCAAGGGGTGTTCTTTCAAACACGACCCTCGGAAGGTATCAAACGACCTTTGACCCGGTAGCTGTTTCCTGAACAGAGAGTGTTTCGAAAGTTGTTCCACCGGAACCAACGTGGATGTACATTTGCACATTGCTTCCGCTACCGAGGGTAGCAGCAGTACAATCGTTACCGCCAGCTGCGCCAGCGATGAGCATTGTGTAACCAGTTGCTGGTTGCATGGTAGCAGCGGCACCACCGGTGCCGTCCATGAGAACAGTGTTTCCAACGGTGCCTTCAACGACAGCAGCGCCACCACACATCAATTGGTAACTGATTGTGTTGGTAGGAGCAGGTTCGCTACCTGGAGCGAGACGAACGAACAAGTTGTAGCCGTTCGCATCGACGTAAGCCGCATTGATCATGATCTTTCCAGCCATGTTATCAGCGGTATCGTCACCTGTCTGTTGTGCGTTTTGTTGAAGTGCTTCAGCAGTTTGAATGATCACTGCTGCTGCGACCGCCGCAACGAGAATGAGTGCAATGAAAACGATCATTGCGCCGATACCAATTGCTGCTGCCTTGTCAGTTTGGAGTTCTTGGGAGTGAGTGTTGGACTTCATACAACCACCAATCCTCGGTCGACGCTTCCGCCGTAGCTCAACAGTTCGTATGTGAATCCACCGGATCCGGATTGAATCATGAATTCGTGTGCAGTGTTAATTGCTGGTGGGCATTCAGTAGCCCCTGCAAGAGCAAGGGTGATGCTGTATGTTGCGCCGGTAACCAAAGTTCCTGCGTTTCCAGCTTGTCCGACTTCGCTTGCGGTAGTGAAATCTCCTTCACTAGCTTGGGCGCCACAGACAATGGCCCACATGACATCAGCCGCAGTAATTGCGTCGGAGCCAGGAGCAAGTTCAAAGGTCACCAAGATGGATGTTGCTGGATCTGCTGCACCAGTCGTAATCACGCTCTTGATGAAGATCTTTGATGCCAACAAGTCTGTTGTTTCTTCACCGGTCGTTTGTGCGTTTTGTTGCAATTGTTCAGCGGTCTGAATAATGACCGCTGCTGCAACCGCCGCAACAAGGATTAGGGCAATGAACACAATCATTGCACCAATACCAATTGCAGCGATGTTATCGCTGTTTTCGTTCGTATTTTCTTTCATATTTTTCACCATTTTTTGTTTTTGTATCCCCCATTAGGGTGGACTGTGAGCGGTTCAAGCATTACCTCCTGAACCAATGTTGATGCGCAAAGGCATGCGAATAAGAGCGACTTCATCAGGTGCGAGACGGTTGATGAAGGGGACTGAATCTGTGGTAAATCCGGGCGGAATCCATGGTGAAAGTACAATGTCTTGTAGGGGTTCCATCGATCGATTTTGGGCGCGAATTGTAGCGGTAATGTCGCCCGTTCGCATCTCATATGACGTGGCGATTGCCAACTTACGAGAAAGGGGTATTTCATCTGCGCCATACCGACGGTTTGCCTTGACCTCAAACCGGAGGGGTAGATTACCACCAGGGGCGATGATTGGCAGGTCAACTGAGGATGGAACGCAGGTCCATCCTTCAGGCACTGGAGGAGCCAGACGCATGCCCGGCATTGCCACAGGACCATCGTTGATGAGGCGGACAATCAAGACGCCTTCATCGCCGCCTGCTGGCCATCGTGTGTCAAGGCCGAGCCAGAAGTGACGGAAGAGGAACGGATTGAGTGTGGCGGTATTTCCTCCAATGAGATCGTCCACAAGGTGTTCGACTTCACCAGCAGCAACACCAACATCACCAATTTCTGCAGCACCTGTTGCTGAATGAAGACGGAGAAGAATTGTTTCCACCTCTTCTTCGTTGATTTTCTTTTCATTGAGCAATCTGTGAAGCATAGCGATGTTTCTTCGCAGGTGAAGAACATCTTCCTCGAGCAAGGCGAGCGATTGTTCAGCCTTTTTCACCGACTTGCGAGCCGCTTTCAGTTTGTGAGCGTTGAGGAACAGTTTTGCATCTGCAATATCGACTTCTGTTCCAGCCAGTGAATTTGATTCGTCCTGAACGACGCCGAATACGAGGGACTCAAGTTCCCTTGATGCTGCGATGAGGCGGTCGGCGGAATCTTTGCTTGCAGCGATTGCAGCGCGGGCTTCCTGGACTTCGCCCTCCGTCATCTCGGGAGCTGTGGCCAGAGACTCATCCAATTCTGGGGCTTCAAGATCGAAGGAGGCATCAACTTCATCCAGAAGCATGTCTGGATCGTCAATGATGTCGATTTCATCTTTGGCCATCATCGTTCACCTCCTCTTGTGATTGTTCTGCACCGACCAGTGACCCAACAGTAGCGTTGCCAGATACATCTCCGAAAATTTCGTCGAGGTTCAAGCCGTCACCCGCAAGTTCGTTGAACAAGCGCGCAGGGTCGCCGAGGTCTCGTTCAATACGAGTCGCTTTGACCTCAACATCTGTGAGGCGCCCGTAGAGATTACCATAGGCACGGTCTGCTCTCAGGATAATGAACCATACGCCGAGCATGACAACTGTGATGTAGACCAGTAAGGAAACCATGTTGTTTTGATCGGTGTAAAGTTGAGGTGGCAGACCAAGAATTACGGCTATGAAACCAAGCACAGGAACCGCCAAAATAACGCTCAATTGGCGGCGGCTATCCTTCAACGCATCAAAGTGGTCGGTATAGAGCGTTGAAACACCGCGTCGAGCGCGTTGGTAATCTTCGTGAATCAGTTTGAATTCTTCAGCGCTGGACCAACTCATACGCCAAATCCACAGGGCCGTTGCGACAAGGACACCAACGCCCCAGAACGGAACGTCAAGCACGTGGAATGAGAACCCAAAGCCGAGCACACCAGCGTATACTGCCATAAGTCGGAACTTCTCATTTTGTCCAGTGAGACGAAGTAGAATGATTGAGGTGAGGAAGCAGATGATCAATGCAATGAAGCTGGTTGACACGCCTGGGGAGGAAGATTCAATGTTCATTTCGATGGTTCGTACATCGTTACCGACAACGTTCTTGTCCATGTAGAAGGCATCAACAGTCGCCGTACAGTCAGATGCTTCGGACTGTTCCCACCAATCGATGGAGTCTGGTTGAATACGCCAATTGAGCAGGACTGATTCGCCGGGGCCAAGAACGCCGATCATTGGTTCTGCAAGGGGGCCGCTGAGAATGGTTGAGGTTGGACATACAAGAGCCACATCGACGCCTAAGGCAGTGGCTGTACCTGCGTTGGTCACGGTCAGCAAGAGATCGAATTCCTCACCTTCTTCGATGGTGATAACCTCAAGCGATTCGACCAGTGGATCGGCGAAAACGTCCAATTGGAAACTGAATGTTTCCTCATCATAGGTTGAATAGTTGTTATTCTCGGTCGGGTGGTAAAGTCGGAATGTAAGGTCCCAGCCATCGCCTGACAGAATTTTACCTCGCTCTGGAGCATTGACTGAAATCTGAAGCGGGGAGGATGTATCCCAAGCACTGCGTGTTGGCAGTGAAATCCGTGATGATTCACCTTGAGTGCCAAATGTACACGATGCTGCGTTAATCGGTAGAATCACTTCAGTGCTATTCGAATCTGGAAGTACGACCTTGAATTCCCATGGATACTCGGCATCATTGAGGTTGAGGGCTGCGAAATCAAGGATTCTCACTGCACCACACAATTCAATTTCGTAAGCTGCGGAAAGTGCTTGCCCGTTTGGAATGTGAGAGTATGTAATGTCAACATCGATTGGAGGGTCGCCGACCTCTGGTCTGAGGATAATGTCTCCAGTGCTGAAGAACCTCGACATAACGAGGTTTGTATCGTATGAGGCGTTGCCTTGAACTGCATCGTCAACAGGCTCGTAATAGATTTTGAAATCTGCTTGAAGCGAAAGATCAGGTTCGAAATTCAATGCTTCGACGCTGAATATGTGGGTGATTGGCACACCCACCGGCAGGTATAGCGTAGTAGGTGCACCGTCAACCATTGCCCAGTCACTCGATCCAACGTCGAGGCCGGCTCTGTTTACTGAATAGCCCACATTGACTTCCACATCTCGGTTCCCAGTGTTTGTGAGAGCAACTTCCCAAGTGCGAGTGCCTTGCCTGTAAAATTCCATAACAGCCGGCCAGGCGTCTGCCTCGAGGGCGAACAAAGCACCAACCCGCAGTTGAATGGTAAAGCTCGTCTTGAAGTCAGAGGTGGATGCGTCATAGACGGCAAGGGTAAGGTTGTGTACCGAACCATCCATCAGTGATTCTTCGCCCCCGAGACTTGGGACACTAACAACAATCTGCCCAGTGATGGTTTGATTAATTTGTAGAGTCATGCCAATTTCGGTGACGTCAGTCGACCAATTGCCTTCGACTGAAGGCGTGATAAGGATTGATTCCTGTAAATTTCCGATGTTGGTCACGTTGAATTCAATGTTGGTCATTTGGCCGGGAGTGACACCAATGACGAGTGGGGCATCGATTCTGATGTCAGAACTTTTGGTGATGTTTGCCGTGATATTTGCCGACATGTTGACTGCGCCGGTTGAATCTGCTACCCAAATCACCGCTTCATAAACTTGATCAGCACTCGCAGCAGCTGTCGGAATCACATTGATTTTGATGATGTCATCATAGCCGGGCGCCACCAACATGGAGGGGTTTGAGTCAAGTTCGAAAATGACATCACCTGCAAGGGCATCATCAATCCAAACATAGTATGTGGTTGGGGCGTTTCCAGTATTGGTGACCTTGATGGTCTTGAATTCATCAAAATCAGTCGGGTCAACAGATATATGTTGGGTCAGAGGGAACAAAGTCCCGTTTCGTAATTCTCCAACCCTTACAGGAAGAATATGTTCTCCGATGTAGGCGCCTGTGTCTCGTTCTTCGATGCTAATGGTCAGCGGGACGATTGAATTTGCAGGAACAAACGGATCTGTTTCAATGAGCAATTCAACTATACTTTGGTGTGCAGATCCTGTCGCTGGGAAGTCTGCGACGTCTGCAGAGAGGTTATCGATGGTATCGCTGGTCCCGTTGAATGTGACGACCCAGTCATCAGGCACGTCAATCAAGCGAAGGCGATAGGAGGTCAGATCGTTTCCGATGTTTGCGAATGGGAAGGCGACTGCGGTTTCAACACCGACTTGCACATCCACTGGCCCATCTTCGAGGATTTCTGCACCGAGGACTGAAGGAATCACAATCGACAAATTACGAGTCACTGGGTTTGCCGTGACGCCGCTTCCTGCGTGAACCCCACCAAGCGTGGGCGTGACTGTGACCGAGAGTGTGATTGTACCGGAAAGAGGGTAGTCGTCGTCAGGACCTTGCAACGCAAGAATAGCTGGCGACGTATCGCCGGGCTTGAGTCCTGTAAGTTGAGGTGGTGAAACAACAGCACTCCAACGACCTGCCTCAGAGAATCCACCAGTATTTGTTGCAAGGAAGGATAAACCACTGACTTCGATATCTGCGCTAAGCGTTTCATCAATATCTGCGAAAAGATTGTGGCGAACTTCAACATTGAGCCCAAGTACATCTTCGAGACCCTGTCCGTTCCTAGCAGCAATGACATCTGCTTCGGTCAGAACGAGTTCTTGGACAGGCAGGCCGGGGTCGACAACAATTGTTGGAAGGACTTCGATTCCAGCAGACGCTTGAGTTGGAAGCCCGCCGCCTGCTGCTCGGACTTGGAGCCAGACTTGCAACGGTTGGCCTGCGAGGTTGAATTCGCCAGGGTCGAGAGGGCTCTTAATTGGTGGAGCCTTGACATTGATTGGGATTTGAACCGTAGCCGATCGATTGATGAATGTCGACCATTGATCGCATTCTTCTCCTTGGATGTCCAAAACCCAATTCACTGCTGCGACTGAGAGGCCACAATCGAAGGTGAATTCGCCACCAACGTTCCCATCGTTGGTGACGTTTGCCATAATGGTGTTTGAATCTCCGGGTAACAACTCTGTCACGGTCGACGGCATCTCAATGGAAGCAATGTATGATTCGCCCGCTTGAACAACAGCCGTTGTCACAAGCGTGTATCCATCTTGAATCGACAAGAGAGTAATCGTGATGACCGAAGCATTTGATCTGTCTTCACCAAGCGGCACCGACACAGGGATGCCAATCGAAGTTGTTGCCCCGGGTGAGAGGGCAGCAGTTGAGCTACCAACGGATGAAATATCGGCCCAGTTGCGATTGATTGGATTGGTTGTGATCGAATCGATGCGATAGGAATCCTGTAATCCCCCGGTGTTTTTGAGTAAGAAGGTCAAGGTCCCGGTTTGTCCCGGTTCAATAGAGCGATCTCCCAGAGAGGAAAGAGAAGCAGTGTAATTTGAAAGACGAACGGTTACCGTTGCGATGGTTGGGTCATCAGTCCAGAGCGTTCCATTGTAAAGCATCTTGACTTCAAGCGTCCACAGGCCAGAAAGAGCAGACGGGTCGAAGGACAGCGTCAGATCTTTGGGGCTTGATGGAGCAAAGAGGGATCCTGATTGCAGGGTTTGTGTGTTGGAATAATATACAAATGAATTCGAAGGGTTTGCTTGTTCGGTCAGAGTGACTTGCATCACGGCAGAGATGTTCTTTACACCGTTGTTGCGTACAGAGGCGTTGATGGTCTGAACGTTTCGAGTGAGGCCGACGCTTGTTTCACCTGGATCCAAGGTAGGAACGGTGTCTGAGACTGATATACCGCTGTGGTTGTTTTTGACGTCGAAATCCTTTCGCTGTTCGTTGTTCGCAGGGTTGCTATCACCGTTGCCGGAGACGCGGGCGAAGAGGGTTTGATCGTCTCCTGTCGTCGCTGTCCATGGAATGATGATTGGATTGGAAGTCGTGAGCGCTGGAATTGACCCTAGAGAAATCGTCGTCACAATGTACTCACCCGCCGTTGGCGAGCCCTTGTGGACGAGCTGCAGGGAGGCAGCACCGCCGACATCTCCTGTGTTGCGCACCACAACTCGAATGTCGTGCTCCGCAGGTTCAACGATAATGCCGGTCCCCCGGTCGATAGATCCTGCACCGCTCATGGTCATCAGACTCACACTGAAATCCGGTGCGGCACGCCCAGATGGTTCAGCGCCTGTTGTGCTAACCAGTGGCGTGGTGATTGGGATTAAGAACAGAAGAATCAAGCAAAACGCAAGCCTTGAGGATGATGAGGGTTGATTACGCAGATGCTTCACCCCCGCCTGGCTTTTCAAAACGGTCTATGGTGACTCGCTTTCCTTGACTCTTCCATTGAGCCAGTAGTTGGTGAAGAAGACGCTCATGCTCTTGTTCGGTGATTCCGAGACGGCGGCGTTCTTCCCAAAGAAGCAGTTGTTCGGTTCGAGTCAAGAGGGCGTCTCGAAGATACAATTCAAGCGTGCGCCGGTAGGCATCCCTGTCTGAAATAGCATAAACGATGGTGTCGCCGGGAAGTTGATCTGACCTGTGTTGAATCAAATTGCCAAGCGTCAATGCCTCGTCATAGGAAACATTTCGCTTGTCCAGGTCGGTTTGGATGGCGCTGGCTATGGCCTGCAAATCAAACTTGGTCGAAACGCGCTGAATGCGCTTGAAGTACCGACGAGAACGTCGAGACATACGCGAGGCGACCATAGCGCATGGTTCACCTGCCGGTTATTGAAAGAATCGGTTGGTGAGTGTAGGTTTAGGCGCTATGAATCGTTATTCATGCATGTTGCATTAAAGACGTATAGGTCACCTGTAAAATCAATTATTAAACATAAATTACCCAAAATTGCCGATTTTTTGATTCAAAGCAACCCTTCTTGGACTATGGGCCACTCGACGTGCCATGAGCGATGCAATAACCTACGAAATCGGAACTGAAGCCCCGCGATTTTCAGTCGTGGACTCAGCAGGTACTCAACACGACCTTGAAACATATATGGCAGCTGGGAAAACAGTAATTCTGTATTTTTACCCACGTGATTCTACACCAGGATGCACGAAGCAAGCCTGTGACTTTAGAGACAATATGGCTTTGCTTCAAAACGAAAACATCGTACTGCTCGGTGTCTCGAAAGACTCCGAAGCATCTCACGAGAAGTTCATCGCAAAGCAAGAGCTCAACTTCCCCCTTCTCATGGACACTGACGGATCGCTCCATGAGACATTTGGTACATGGCGAATGAAGAAGAATTACGGCAAGGAATACATGGGTTGCGTTCGCTCAACCTTCGTCATTCAGCCAGATGGCACGTTCAAATGGCTCAGGTACAATGTACGCGCCAAGGGCCATGTTTCCATGCTGTTGCGTGAACTCGAATTAACCGAGTGAAGGTGATTTAATGGGAGCAGACCAACGAATTGACCTCCCAAATGACAGCGTCGCATGGGCGCCATGTCACATCGGCAAGGGCTTGCTCATTGGTACAAACTGCTCGATTGGGGCACTCGCTCACGTTGGAAGAAACATCACGCTTGGTGACGGCTGTAGGATTCAAGGCGGCGCCTACATTGCGGACCGTTGCGTGCTGAGCGACGGTGTTTTTGTCGGACCAAACGCCACGTTGCTCAACGATCGCTACCCTCCATCAAGAAATTCAGAACAATGGCAACCAGTCATTGTGCACTCAAATGCTGTAATCGGTGGCGGTGCTACGGTGTTACCCGGAGTTGAAATTGGAGAACATGCCGTTCTTGCTGCAGGCTCAACAGCCACGAAAAATGTGCCAGATAACGAAGTATGGGCGGGCAACCCAGCCAAATTCTTGATGACGCGCAGTGAATATGAACAAAAAGGTGGACGTTTTTGATGGACGAGGGAAGACAAATGGATGAAAAAGCAGTTATTGTGAATTACCTACGAAAGTGCAACACCTACGCTGAAGCCTCAATTCAGCGAAAGGAGAAACGAGGAGAATTGGATGAGGTTTCTGCTTGGAAGTCATACATTGCCTTCAATGATCACGCCATAGAAGAACTTGGAAATGGCAAACTCGATGCTTGGTTTACCCCTGCACCGACCCAAACGATGTCCAATGCCTACCGAATGGTGGCTGACGAAATTGACCATCCTGTGCGCGCAGGTTGGTTGTCAGGCTTGCTTTCCCCACGTCCGTTAATCGTGGCATCAACTCAAGATTCTGAAGGCAATCTCAACCTTGCACCCTACACATCGGTGATGGCGGTATCCACCGGACCGCCACTCCTGATTGCATCGTTCAGTTGCAATCGGAAGGGCGTTTATCGAGATACACTTCACAATCTTCGAAGTACGAAACGAGCGATTTTACACCTCATGCCGGCCAGTCTCGCTATGGTAAAAGCAGTTGATGAAACGGCTGCGCCACTCCCAGCAAGCGAGAGCGAATGGAACATGGCTGGCTTTACTCACCATGATGCCGACCCTTTGCTCATCAATGAAGCCGTAGCCGCAATTGAAGTTGAATACCTTGAGGACCGGGCGCTACCAGACGCTGTAGCCCGCCTCGCTGTGCTCCGTGTCAAGGCGCTCTGGACAACAACTGACAAACTACCAGCAGAAGGCCTCGATGTGTTGTGTCAACACGGGCATGACCGGCTTACTCCAGCTCCAGCCCAGTGGGGCGAGAAAGTTGCAAAACACTACAACCGTTGAGCGTCAACGCAGAGCAATCCATGTTGACTGAAGGCCTTGAATGAGGTTGGTTGAAGCCGTCCAACCAAGGTGTTGCTTGGCTAACGAAACATCAGGCCAGCGCCGTGTAGCATCACCATGATAGCCTTCAGTAAATTCAATCTCTGGAAGGGGGAGGCTCCAATTTGAATCGGCGTTCACCACCTCATACACCCGCTTTTGCAAGTCCAGTATGCTGATTTCCTCCGTTGAACCGATGTTGAAGGCCATGCCAGAAAGTGATTCTCCCGAAACGCCTTCATCCAACAATCCTGCCTTCAGGAAACCTTCGGTGATGTCATCAATCCAAGTGAATGAGCGGGTTTGCGAGCCATTGTTGTGGATGTGAAGGGTTGAAGAAGTCAAGATCGAATTGAAAAACATGGCCACCACTTGCCCATAATCACCGCCGTTCAAACGTGGACCATAGGCGTTGAATGGGCGAACGATTCTGACATCTAAACCATCCCTTGCTGCATGCTGTGCGGCAACTTCATCGAGGTACTTACTCGCACCGTAGGAATGTCGTTGATGTTGGCTTGGATCGCTAAATTGCATTGGATTGCCGTTTCGAATAGGTTGTTGCTCGCCATCACCAAATGCTTCAGGCGATGAAGCAAGCACGTACCTTGCATCATGAGCCATGGCCAACTCAAGCGTTCGAAGCGTGCCGTTGATGTTGACATCGATGACCGAATGTGCTGCCTCGTGGAACCATTTTGTTCCATTGATTGCTGCGAGATGATAGACAAGATCCAATCCTCCAAGGCCTTCAACACACGCATCAAGTGCCTCAACATTGCGAACGTCATCGTTCTGGAATTGAAAATGCGGATGATTCTGAAGGTGAGCAATGTTCTCGAGCGTGCCGCGGAAAAGGGAGTCTAAGGCCACGACATGGTGCCCTTTTTCGATTAACGACTCGCACAATGAGGATCCAAGAAACCCTGCTCCACCGGTGACAAGAATCTTGAGGCCCATCTGGTTCAACTCGCTCGTTCAAGAATCTCAATGGAAACACGACCGTTTGCCGAGGTCATTTCGATCAAATCACCATCATTAATCGCCATGCATGGATCTTCATCGAAGGCGTGTCCATAGGGTAAATTGAGCAATGAGCATGCGGGTAGAGTCAAGGGGCAAACATCACTGTTGACAATGGCTTTTGGCCCCTTGCCAGTGTAAAGAAGACCCATCAACACATACGGCGCCACAGTAGAGCCAGACCCTTTGGGATAGATGAGAATTGAATCCTCAATGGCTCGCCCATCGAGTGGGTGGCCAAATTCTTCGACGACCCCTGTGTCTCTATTGACGTAGCCAAGGTAGGTGATTGGAACATCTGTCACCATGGCTTTACCACGCACTGTAAACGATTCTTGGCTGAGCAATCCCTCCCCATTGAGTGTGGCTGAGCCAGTCTGAGGAGACTTGTTACTGGCATGTTGAGGTTGAGCTTTTGATGCAAGAGTTGGGCGTTCACCCGCAGAGAGGTTTGGGTCGAAGGCGTGGGCCACACATTCCTGAATCGAGGATACGCTGGTCGGCAATCGGTTGAGCCCACTCGTCAAGTAGTGCTCGGCTTTGAGGGAATTTGTCAGAAGATGATTGTACTTGGTACGATTGTAAGGGGTCACTTCGGGGCAGGTATCTTTGAGAATCACTGCACCCGCTTGCTCAAGAAGCTCGATGCTTCCGTCTGCTTCTGCAAGTTGAAAGTTTTCACCGCTGGTGAACACCCATAGACGTTGATCCGGAATCTTTGAACCCATTTCGGCATGAGAACGAACTGCAGAGGCTGTGATTCGAATCTCTTCGAGACTTGCCTGTGGGCATCCAATGACGACCAAATCGACTTGCCCCTCTGGCGCCAATTCAGCATAGCGCAAGGCGAGGTCATCTTCAGTGAAGGTGAGGGTCCCCTGCCAACCACCTTCTGGTGGAGACCAGTGACCATCTGAATCGACATTAAGTGGTGGATCTGCAGACAAGCCCTCAGCCCATAGCATTGGCGTCCCATAATTGGCGGCTGCAGCAGTGAGTGCTTTCTTACGAGCAAAACTTGCATGCTCCGGCAGACCACGAATGAACGGCATTGGACCCCAAGGAAGGCGCCAACCTGGACGAACCTGCTTTCCAATCCAATCCCCGAGAACCGACCAATCCGATAACGTCGTCAACTCACATTCCACATTGACGATGATGTTAGGTCGACGATTTGTTTCAATGTGGAGCCCCCATTTAGGTGCGAAACCAGTCAATGCTGTGGCCAAAGCTGACAGGCCAGACTCACGGTTGGTGATCAGTGATGTCCACGTGTTCGAGAAACAAACTGCGTTTGACTCTGCCCAGGAAGCAATACCGGATTCATCAGCGATACCACGATCATAAGGCGTGCAAGATAGTGTGGCATCAAGCCCCAGCGCCTCATAGGCTTGAACAATCTCAAATTGTTGTTCAAGGAATTCTGGCCACTCAATGTCCATCTCTTCCATTTTTTCCTTGTCGCAACCAGCCGAGTTGAGTGTTGTTGGTATGACCACGGTTCCATCGCCAGAACTGGATAAGTCAGCAAGAAAACGACGAAGGCCATGCCCACCAGTGATAACTGAAACACCAGAAACGTGAGCGTGATCGACTTCGATGAAGCCTGCTGCACCTGCGGTAATCGCCAAGTCAACAACCAATCTTGCCGCTTTTTGCCGGGTCGGTCCTTCATCGCCAGCAAGTTGCGAAGCAAGGCGGTCAGGCAAGTCCATGATGCAGCGAGGGCGAGGACGCTCATGAACTCACCCCTCGAACTGCAAAGGCAAGACTGAGCGAATAGGGGGTGAAAAGTTCGTTTTCGAGCCAGAACCGAAGCATTTGATACCATTGAGGTTCTTCTGCAATCATATGTCAACCCCCACCGAACAGGAAGGTCCGACCCCTATCGCAGGTGAACCTGCCCCGAGAGAACCCGGAAAACCAGTCCCTCAACTTCCGAGTGAACAGCCATTAGAACAGCCAATTGAAACGCCTTCGAGAAGATCATACAAAGTTCTGGCCCTTTTGCAAGTCTTGCTCTTACTTGGTGCGGTTGCCATCTCGAGTTACGCTCTCTACACCGTAGCAACCTATTCCGAACAAAATGATGATTCGCCAACCAATAATGAGTTGCTCATCCGAACAGAAGGTAGAGACGCTGATGGATTGTGTACAGAAGGTGGTTCATTGATCATGATTGGTTCTGATCAAAACGCCAACCAATTCCTCGATGGTAATGAAATCACCTCGACAACAACGGTTTGTCATGGTGAACGTGGGCCTTCCGGTTATTCTGGATCGGGTAGCGCAGGGGATTCAAGTTTGATTGAGACCTCGTCGATTGATCTTGGGAATGAAACCTGCATCGCTGGTGGCATCATGATCTTGGCAGGTATTGATACAAATACAAATGAACAATTGGATGAGGATGAGGTCCAAAGCACGAACCTCCTCTGTAACGGACCACTGGGGCCAGCAGGATCGCAGGGTGGTCAAGGCATGGATGGTGCCGCTGGAATCAAGGGCGACGATGGTGCTCCTGCCCTTGTGGTTCAGAACACGCCTCTGGCCAGCGTCTGCCCGATTGGTGTGGAAATTGCATTTGGGATTGATGACGGCAGTGGTGAAGGTACAGCAATGGATGGCTCATTGCACGATGATGAAGTTCGAAGCTCGCTCAACATCTGCAGTCAACCACTCTTTGTCGGTGCCATTGACGATTACAATAATGGAATGTCCGATGGATTGACACATACTTGCGACCAACTGATTTGGCTACCCAAGGCTGAACGCTTGCTCACCTCTGGCTCTGACGGGGCTAACGGCTGCGAGTTATGGTCCAGCGATGGGACAGCCGAGCAGTCTACGATGCTCTTGGACATCAATCCAAACGGCGATTCCTCTCCTGGGCGTTTTGCTGGCTTTTCTCTCATCGAGGTCGATGGCCAAGAGCATGTCGTGTTTGATGCAGATGATGGCGTCAATGGGCGAATGTTGTGGTCGACCGATGGGACGCTCTCGGGTACCATGAAACTCGCCAGCAACATCAGCACCGCCGTTGGTTCAAGCGTCGCCTCAATGACATGGAATGACGGGCTTGTGATGTTGAATACACCCAACACCATGCTCTGGACCAATGTCACCACAACCATGGATGTCATCGATCACCCGTCGGTAACTCAAGGCATGTCAACAAGCGACATAGGGGTGTATTCACAACTCTCTGCCTTCCAAAGCAGTCTGCTGGAATCAGAAGATGAATGGTTATGGTTTTCAGCCAAATCAACAACCGGGATTGAGCCATATGCGCTCAACAGCGATGGGCGTCTGCTTGCCTGGGATTTGGTTGCGGGTGATGCGAATCCAGGTCCATCCACAGCACTACAGGACGGTCGTGTGATGGTTGCCGATAACGGCCAAGGCCGCCAGTTGATTCAATTGAACTATGATGGAAGCCAAGCTTGGCTCACCTCACTGATGAACACCAACAATGGCCTACAAGCAAGCCATGTTGCTGAGCATCTTGGCGTCCACACGATTGGGGACCGGATCATCTTCGATGCACTGACCTCCGGCGTGGATGCCTCTCTGTGGGCGCACAATTTGACTCAAGGGACGACCACATTGCTTTCGACCAGCATTCTGGCCCCTGGTGACCTGACGGGTGGCACCCTCCACAATGAACGGTTGTGGTTCGATTGTGTTGCTCCAAACATTGCTCAAGAGATTTGCTCCAGCGACGGAACTGTGGCTGGCACACAGACTGAGACCGATATGCGTGCAGGATCTGCAAGTGCCTTGGTCCGCGGATTTGCCTCGACAGGGGACCATTTGTTTGTCGTGGCCAGTGGTCAGGAAAATGGAATCGAAACGGGTTCATGCCTTTGGAAATTGAGCACGAATGTCCCCCCTGAATTGATTTACGACCCCTGGGCGGGCCTCAACAACAACTCATATTCTGCAACTTATGGTGGGATCCATGCAACTGAACACCACGTTTTGTTTGCAGCAAATGATGGAAACACTGGCCACGAATGGCATGCTTACAGTCATGCACAACTGTCTGGAACATGGCTCATTTGGCCATCGTGATCAACGCAAGTGGATGCAGTAAGGACATGATACTTCGACCACATAGTCGGGGGATTGTTGTTCTTCCAACGTCAGCGGCTGACGGCATGCAAAGCATTGAACGGCGTCCGATTCTTTGAGTTCAGGCGTCAAAGCCACTCGATGATCAAAGACAAAGCAATCGCCATCCCAATGCGCTCCGCCAACCTTTTCGAAGTACCCGAGAATCCCGCCCTCGAGTTGACGTACGTCTTTGAATCCGGCTTCAAGCATCACCACACTTGCCTTCTCGCATCGAATGCCTCCAGTGCAAAACATCACGACTGGTGTATCTTTCAATTCATCTGGTATGTCATCAACGGCTGCTGGAAACGCCCGGAAACTGGTGATGTCAAGGTCCAAAGCATTCTGAAATGTTCCAAGACGAATTTCGTAATCATTTCGAGTGTCAAGCACGGTGACTGCTTTGCCTTCATCAAGCCATTTTTTGAATTCGGTTGGTGCAATGGATACGCCTGTGAAATCTGCAGGCTTGACCTCGTCCATACCCAGGGAAATGATCTCCTTTTTGAGCCGAACATTCATTCTGTTAAACGGCTGATAGTCGGTATGGGATATTTTCAAAGGAATGTCAAGGAACCTCACATCCTGATCCAAAAAAGAGAGAAAACGATCGATGCCAGCCTTTCCACCAGCGAGAAAGAAATTGATGCCTTCGTGCGCTAAAAGAATCGTTCCACGCAAATCTGATGTGTTGCACGCAGCAATCATTGGGGCTCGTAGTTCATCCCTGTCTGGCAAGTCAACAAAGCGATAGCCCGCGATGTTGACAATGGGCTCGGCCATGATATCGCTACAGCGTTTTGGTAATGAGAGATTCGGCCTCAAGAACGACGCCAATCATGGCGTGAGGCTAACGGACGGCGCCAACCTTGACCGAAAGCACGGCTTGAGACGCGCGGGGCTGGAGACATTTGCCATCGCTTGTGCTCATTTCGTTCTAAACGGGTGAGGACATCGAGCACCATGGCGGCAGAATGGCCTTGTTCGACAATGCTCTGCCCGTCAAGACCATCCTCAATGTGGGCTTTGAGTATGGCGTCAAGTACAGGATAAGGAGGAAGTGAATCCTCGTCAATTTGGTCGGGCGCTAATTCTGCAGAGGGAGGTTTGGTGAGCGTTGAGTCGTTTACCGGTGCCGCTAGACCTGCAGCTTGCGCACGTTGGTTAAACACCTCAGCCAAACCATAGACTTGCATTTTGTAAAGGTCACCGAGAGGTGTATAACCACCTGCCATGTCTCCATAGAGGGTGCAATAGCCTTGTGCCAGTTCTGATTTATTCCCTGTAGCTATGGCCATGCTGCCTTGCGCATTGGCATGCGCCATGACAACCAAACCCCGTAATCTGGCTTGGAGATTCTCGCCTGCAACTTGAGCGCCAGCATCAAGCATAGTGCCAATGGAAGCCTCGACCGAGCCGTGCATGGTATCGATTGGTATGGTATCGAAGACAAGACCCAACGATGAAGCCGTGTAAGCCGCATCATCAATGGAATGTTGAGATGAATGCCTCGAGGGCATAGCGATCCCAGTCACATTTGAGGGGCCCACCGCTGCGGCAGCCACACAAGCGGCGACCGCAGAATCAATACCACCTGATAGACCGAGCACAATTGATTGAATGCCTGATTTCCTGCAGTAATCAGAAAGGCCTGTAATCACTGCATCCGCTAAATCTTCCAATACATCTCGTTCATGCTCCCGTCCATCATCACCAGATTGAAGTCGGCGCAATTGGTCTTGGCCTACATCGAGTGCATCTGCAGTGGTTGATGCCAACCATGTGCAGGCGTCAGGGTCATCCAAATCGACCATCAAAATCCCTTCTTTCCAAGCCGGAGCGATCACGACTCGACCATCAGGCCAAGCGACAAGTGAATTACCATCGAACAAGAGATCATCATTCCCTCCAACTTGATTCGCCATCAAAAACGGGTGGCCAAGTATGGCTGAGGCTGTGCGGCAAACATGAATTCTTGAAACCAATTTGTCTGCATGATATGGTGAGGCAGAAAGGTTGACTGTAGCGTCAAGTTTTACCCCTTGACGTCCCCACTCAGCCAGTGATTCAATCGGGTCGGCTGCATACGCCGAGGGGGTCATGCCAGCAGCCTGCCAGGCGTCTTCACACACGGTTACACCCAGATCAAGACCTGCAATGGTTCGTGCTATTCCTGGCCGATTATCTGGTTTGAAATACCGAGCTTCGTCAAACACATCGTAGGTGGGAAGCAGTTGTTTTTTGGCAACAATTCGAGTTCCATTTGTCGTTGATGACGCCGTTGGACCGCAACGAACAACACCATTGCTTGGCAGTTGCTTTTCATGTTCAGGAGCAAGAGGAGTGCCAACTAAGACAGGGATAGAGACGGATAAATTGCTTGCTTTAGATTGCGCCTTGATGACAAAATCTGATTGCAGAAGCAAATCTCTTGGAGGGTAACCGCAGATGGCTAATTCTGTGCTCAAACCCAAAACTGCACCGTGTGAAGCAGCCAATTCTGCTAGTGCTTCAAGGCGCTTGGCGTTGCCTTGTAAGTCACCTACGGTGGAATCACCTTGGAGCAGTGCAATTGACCGGGTCATCGAACTCAACGCCTTCTTAGTCGTGCCTTACTATGTTTCCTTGTGAATCTTTGTACCACCATTCATTGGCTTCTTTGTCGTGATACCACCAGTAACCATCAGAGCCTCGTACCCAATCGGTTTCTTGCTCTTGGGTTGCTTGAGTTGTGGCTGCTGCTGCGACTGCAGTGGTAGTTTCTGTAATTGAAGGGGAGCTAGAATCGTCGTCGTATTCGTCGTCATACTCGTATTCGTCATCCTCATCATGTTCAAGTTCCGAAGAATATTCATCCCAGTCATATTCGGCCTTCGAACCTCGCTTCCGTGTCATTCGTGTAGCATAGATGAGACCAGTCACCACAATGGAGAGGAACAACAAACCAGCAACAGAACCAATGATTGGATTGACGTCACCAAACACTCGCTCTGTGAAGGATTCTTCACGTGTAGGCCGGACATCAATCGATGGGCCATTGGAAGTGATTTCGTTTTCCAAAGAGACTTCAATCCACTGCAATCCCGGTGCATCAGGATTCCAATCCACTTGAACCGCAACCTCTCCACTCTGTGGCACTTCTGCGCTGGTTCGCCTCAAGGTTGAACGATTGCCATCAGCATCGACAATGGTGAACACCAGATCGACTGTCCCGTCGAGTGTGCCGGTGTTTTTGACGTACGCAGTTACGATGGATGTCTGTCCGACTTCAATGATGACACGAGAGTATTCAACCCCTCCTTGCTTGATTTCGAATTCAGGCTTCAGCCATTCCATATCCCACACACCAACTGGAGTTCCTGCAGGTGTACCACCAAGGCCAAGAATTTCATTGTCGGCAAGATCGCGCCCCGCAACAACCACGTGAAGTTCAAGTCTATTCTCGAGCATCTCTGCTGTAATGACGCTTAGATCAATGCTTCCAACGACTTCCAATCGAAGTCCTGCAGTTTCTGTGCCAAGAAGCTCAAGCGGCTCAACACCATTACGGAGTCGATCGCCTGTGGCTTTCTCTTCGACCCACCAAACGAGTTCAAGTGAATCGGTTTCAAGTCCGCCCTCCTCGGAAAGCAGCACTCGGACCTCATGTGAATCGGCTGCTAAGACTGCTTGAGGGCGCGGATTCAGAACTTCAACAGGTTCGGGCCCTGTACCATCGACAATAATCCAACGAACTGAAGTTTCCTTATCTGTTGCATCAACGCCCTGTCCTTCAAGACAGCCAATGCTCCACGTGAGTGGGAGTGTTCCCGACTCTGAAGGCGCTGTAAGCTCCATCGACCAAATTCCCTCGTAGGTTGTAGCAGAGAGGGTCTGTCCGGCGAAGAGAACATCAACTTGACAATCAAAGACTGGGACCGCATTGGTCTGACTGAAGACAACCCCGCCAGCAATCTCCATTGGACTGCTGGGTGCGAGACGTGCGCCATCACCTAGCAAGGTGCCTTGCGACAATACGAGGGCCACAGATTCCTCTGGAATTTCCATCGCTGCGGAGAATCGCCACCGGTGCTCGGGGAAGGTCTTGAACACCTCTTGCCCACCGCGGTCAATGACGCGAACGGCTGGTTCTCGTCGTGTTTCGCCCAAGTCGGGTGTGGTCCACGCAAGCATGAATTCAATATTGAGTGTGATTTCTCGTTCATATGGGTCTGCAGGGCCATCTGCACCTAGCATTGTACAGTCTAGAATGATTAGGTGTGGGCTTGTTGTTGTGCAGTTTCCTGTGGTAAAGTCCCACTGAATCGGAAGGACGTCGCTGCCTTGATTCGATGCAAGTTCAACAAATACATCAGTAAGATCAGACCCTCCGTTTGGTTCGTTCAAATCGACATTGAGAACGTATGGAGTCTGGGGGTGAAGCCACGGTTCACGGCCGGATTCAAAGGCGTAGGCACCCGGTTCAACGGTTGGTGCGCCGTCAACCGCTAATTGGTACATGAACAGGTGCTCTCCGCTTTCATTTGAGCCACCATTCTCGAGGTGTTGACCAGCATCATCAGTTCCAGTAATGTACACTGCAACCTTCTGCCCCAAACTGCCTCCAGTGTCATCAAGCAAGAGCGTGTATTGGCCGATCAGGTTTGTCAAATCGTTTGGAATGTACAACCCCAAGGATTGGTATTCATCGCCATCAGGCCACTTGTCCATGTTGGTATCATCAATCCATTCACGCCACACCATCGCTTGAACATTGGTCGGCAAGAGTGGTTGATCCGAGATTTGAATTTGAATCGTCTGAGTGCTTGAGGGTGTTCGGTGGTCGTACAGGTCCATGGATGTGCTCAGGACTTGTGGATTGACTGAATCAATGTGGAAGGTGCGTTCAAACACCGCGTCTTCAGTCAGCCCTGAACCATTGATTGAAGTAATTTCAAGCCTCCAAGTCAGTTCTCCAAACGTGAATGGTACGGTATCGGTGTAGTTCCAAAGATTACCCTCGAGCGAAGTGGTGTTGGCAACCATCGTTTCGCCGCGATAAAGGGTGAGCAGGGCGTCACCGTCTGCAAAAGCATCAATCGTATTCAATCCTTCAAATCCGATTCGAGCAGAGAACGACACATCGATGCCTGCTTTGAGGTAGTAGTCTGCTGAATTGAGAACACGTCCATTGTCCACATCAGTGAAGACGACCTCTTGAATTTCGAGATCGTTTTCATATCCTTGGACGCCCGGACTGCCCCATATATGCACTGAAGGAATAGAGATCACTGTGTTCGAAAGAACCAACCGTGATGTTGCCCTAAGTTGTTCTGCATCGTCCCATGACGGTTCAATTCTGAAGGTGATGCTAATTGTGGTTTCTAGGCCATTTTCAATCACCACAAGCGGTGAATCCGGATGAAGTTCGATGTACCCAAAGTCACCTATGCCGACCGGGGTAGACCCACTCATCGGAAGGAGCCATGTCCCAGTGGTCTTACCATCGGTGACGTCCAATCGTGCAAGTGAAGCTGAGGAACCATACAAATTGTATGTGGTGTTCATGGTTTGCCAACGTTGGCTAGGCGTAAGCACTGGATCATCGATGAGCATTTCTGTTGCAACCATTTGAACCGCAGACGAGGTGTTCATGCCCTCAACAACCACATGCAGGCCTCCGGGTGTTGCTGAGGAGAATGGAACCGTGATTTGGTGCAACCCGTTGGTTGGTGTGAGGCCGAAGCGAATTGTGTTCAATGCCAGCACAAAAGCTGAATCTGAACCGGCATCGATCGATGTGCCAGTGGTGTAGGGGATTGCTAAACCACCCAAGGTCACATTACCCGTGCCAGTGATTTCGAACGTTGCCTCGGCAAATGAGGTGCCAAGGGCCCCAACTATGGAGGTCTGGCTAGCAAGTGTTGTGGTGAACAAATCGAGTTGATTGGAGTCCAGGGCGATATGTGTGGATCCATTTACACTCCAATTTGCGATTTCATCATTACCAACACGGAGTAAAACCCCATCAAGATTTCCGTTGTATGAAACTGCTGAGAAGCTAAAGGAAGAAAGGTCTGTGACTGGAACCCACGCCTTGCCTGTCGCAAAGCCAGAAAAACCTGGATTCACTGCCATATTGGTTTGACCGTTTTCGAAGCGGTCTTGCATTCCCCACGATCCTACACGTGCATCGCTACCGCCCCATTCGAGGTTCCCATCACCTTCGAAATCAATCGATGGTGTAGCGGGTTGAAGACCTGCCATCAAGCCTAATTCAAGGGCTGAGACCGACCATTCAGGTGTGGTCAGGTTGGTATTGTTCGTAGAACCGTTCGTACCGTTTGTAGAGCCATTAGAAGTGGCGAGTGAATAGTCTGTAGAAAACTGGACTTGGATTCGACCTGTTGTGCTTTCTGCTTGGGCAAGATTCACGTTGAAAGGTTGAGAAATTTGAGCCCATGGCTCGTTTTCTGCATACCTGATGGATATGTTTGCATTACTGTGCTCTGCTGTGACCATGGCACTGGCAACCGCACCAGAGGTGGACAGCCATGGCGAGAGCAAGGTATCACCGTCGCTTCCATTGACGCTTGGTGGGGTATTCGGGTGCTCAGGAGCAAAAGGCGCATAGTATGCATTGCCTCCAAGCGTCCAACCAAGTTCAGTTGGATCTTGTTGGAATTGAGAAGCATACAATCCATCACCGCTCAGTGAGTAAATCGATGCCATTCGACCGTCTGGTGCCGGTTCGAGGTAGAGGAGAACTTTGATTGAAGTGTGTTCAGTCCAATCCAAAGCATTGGTCGGAATCCAGCCAGCACCCGAACCGTGGAAGCCCTCAATGGGTTGATTTGTAGCACCATCGAGGATGGTCCAGTTCAATCCACCACCGGCTGGAACAGTCGCATCGAGGTACAGTGGTGCCCACGGGCCAGCATTGACTTTCTGAAAATCAGAGGCACCGAAACCAATCCTAGGGCTGGTCCAATCTGCGGATGGTGGTAAAGCGAGATGCACGTCGTCGATGAACCAGTAATCACAACAGGTTCCTGAGCCTCGGACTTGTTCAAATCGAACCTGCGTTGCTGTGTGCAATGCTGCAGCTGGCAGGGTACCGTAGTATTGTTGACCTGCGCCTCCTGCTGTGGCACCGGACCACGTATTGACATCCACCCAAGTTCCGGAGGTTGTCTTGTACTTGAGTTTCAAATCTTCGCCGCTGTCAGCTTCTTCACCACAACTCGAAGAACCCTGTCGAACCCAAACGTGAATCGGTATGGAATTCAATCCAGCAAGATTGACTGAAGGAGAAGTTGCATGTTCGGGCGTGGTACTTGCTTGGGTTTTGATGGAATTACCAGTTGATCCGTTCTTTCCACATGCACTCGAATATGTGCCGACGTAGGTCGGGGATGACACCGTCCAGCCCTGCAAACCATTGTTGAAATCCCACAGTGTCCCACCACCATCACCAGTCAGGACATCATCAGAACCGAAGGTGCCGTTGTGAACCGCTGTTGATGCTGACCAAATCGCATTGCTGTCCCATGTAAATCCTGTCTGTGTCGGTTGAACCGATGGTTCCATCGAAAGATGAACGTTGGTAATTGGAGCGTCGCTGGGAACATCCAAGCTGAATGAAGTCGATTCAACGTCGTTGCCGGGGAGAAGGAATGTTGAACTTTCACCTGCAATCGCTTGGGCCACGACATGATCGATTAATTCGATGTGTTTAGGGGCATCATCGTGATGCATCACCATGGTATTGAGTGGTCCGCCAAGGACCATCAAAACGCCGAGAAATAACGCCGTTTTCAAACCGGACGCACCCGCCATGCTTCTTGCTGCGCGTTCAAGAACTTGAATGATACCCCTTCGCTCATATGCAAAAAAGGCTCTCTTGCAGGAACTCGTGGTGAAAAAGATGGCATTGAAATGTTCTTTTTTTGATCCCTGCTCAAGGGTGAGGTTCAAGACAATATCATTGTTGGGCGAAGCATGGCTCAGCCCAATGCTGCAGGCGAACTCAATGCTGTTGCTCTCGAGACGGCTTTGCTGAAGGCATGGAAACAAGAACATGCCTTCCAAGCATCAATCGATTCTCGCTCCAACGGGGCACCGTTCATCTTCCTTGAAGGCCCGCCTACTGCAAACGGAAAACCAGGCATCCACCACGTTGTCGCTCGTGCATACAAGGACCTCGTCTGCCGATGGAAGACAATGGAAGGATTCCAAGTCAAGCGAAAGGGAGGGTGGGACACCCACGGACTGCCTGTTGAGATTGAAGTGCAGAAGAGGATGGACCTCATGTCAAATGAGGCGATTGAGGCCTATGGAATGGGCAACTTCAACCAAGCATGCCGTGAATCGGTTTGGACCTATGAATCGGCATGGAGAGAAATGACGGAGCGCATGGCGTATTGGGTCGATCTTGACAACCCCTATGTGACCCTTGAAAACTCCTATGTGGAATCGTGTTGGTGGGCATTGAAGCAAATGTTCGACAAGGGCTTGCTCTATCGAGGACACAAGGTGTTGCCATACTGCCCTCAAACCGGAACATCATATTCCAGCCACGAAGTCGCCCTCGGCTACAAAGAAGTCGAGGAACCTTCTGTCTATGTCAAATTCAAACTCACTGATGATGACGCAAGCATCCTTGCGTGGACAACAACGCCTTGGACGCTCCCAGGAAATGTAGGCCTTGCTGTTGGTCCCGATGTCACCTATGTGCGAGCACGTGTGACAGAAGTTGCAGAAAACTGGACTGGACCTGGCGGCGCAGAAGTTGGCGAAGTTGTTATTCTTGCAAAAGACCTGATGAAAGAGGTGCTGAGGCATAATGTCGAAATCATCGAAGAGTTCACTGGCTCAGACCTTGTTGGCCGCTCATATGAACCACTCTTCCCTGGCGCAGTGCCACGAAATGGTTCCCAAACCGCATGGACCGTCCTCGAAGCAGATTGGGTTACCACCACCGACGGTACCGGTGTTGTTCACACCGCAGTGATGTATGGTGAAGACGACTACAACCTTGGTATGGCAGCCGGACTTCCCGCTCACCACACCGTTGGTATGGACGGCGCATTCATTGAAGGGACGCATGCTGAACTTGATGGCCGCTACGTGAAGGACTGCGACCAAACGATCATTGAACTGCTCTCTGCCGAAGGTGGCAGCAACCAGAAAGGACCTACAAGCGGGCTTTTGTACCGAGAAAAAGCCTACCTGCACGATTACCCGCACTGCTGGCGAACCGGACATCCACTCCTCTACTACGCCATGGATTCTTGGTTTGTTCGAATGACTGCTGTCAAAGACCGATTGTTAGAATTTAATGATGGCGTCGAATGGGCACCTGATTGGGTTGGCGAAGGTCGATTTGGTGAGTGGTTGCGCAACGTCAAAGATTGGGCGATTTCAAGAGAGCGATACTGGGGGACTCCTCTTCCTGTTTGGCGAAGCGAAAGCGGTCAAATGAAATGTATTGGTTCGATTGAAGAATTGCAAAAAGAAGTCGCCAAGGCAAACGCTGCTGGCTTCGATAATCCTCCCTGTCCAGACGATGTTGATTTGCACCGACCGGTGGTTGATGCGTTCATCCTTATCGATGAACAAGGCAACCAGATGACACGAGAGACATTCGTCATGGACTGCTGGTTCGATTCCGGATGTGCGCCGTTTGCCCAGTGGCACCATCCATTTGACGGAGGCGAGACGTTTGATGCATCCTTCCCGGTCGATTACATCTGTGAAGGTGTCGACCAAACACGTGGCTGGTTCTACACCTTGCTTGCCGTGTCGACCACCGTGTTCGACAAGCCCGCCTACAAGCGCTGCTTGAGTCTTGGATTGATCCTCGATGCGGAAGGAAAGAAAATGTCCAAATCGAAAGGGAATATCGTCGACCCTTGGGATCACTTCAATCGTGAGGGAGCTGATGCAACTCGCTGGTACATGGTTACAGCTGGAGCGCCTTGGAATCCTATGAAGTTCGATCCAAATGGAGTAAGGGAAACATACGCCAAGATGTTCTTGACCCTATGGAACATCTACAAGTTTCACGCAGACTATGCCGCACTTGACGGCTTTGACCCAGAAAAATCATCCTCAAATGTGGAACAACGACCAACGCTTGATCGATGGATTCTTTCTCGCCTTGCAAGCACTGCAAAGGCATATCACGAGGATTTCGTAGGTTGGAACTACCACAAAGCATGCCGAGACCTGGAAGACTTTGTCGTTAATGATCTCTCAAACTGGTACGTCCGCCGAAGCCGTCGAAGGCTTTGGGACGATGCAGAATCTGATGACAAACTTGCTTGTCAACACACCCTCCACGAAGTGCTGACAACCGTGTGCAAGTTGATGGCCCCGGTAGCACCTTTCATGGTCGATGTCATTCATAGAAACCTCACAGGAGAGACCGTCCATCAGGCTGCTTGGCCACTGGGCACACCGGGTCTCCTCGATGGAGCAACCGCAGATGCTTGGGACGCCGATGCTGCTGTTGCAACCTCGAACCTTCCACCTCAAGACCTTGATTTAGAAGCCTCGATGGCGTTGGTAAGAGAACTGGCCGAAGTCGGACGCAGGATTCGAGTGGATGCCGGTCGACGTCAGCGACTTCCATGCGCCCAGGGATGGATTGTAGCCGGACCTGACTTGGAAGAATTCCATGAGATCCTCGCCGAAGAATTGAACGTCGAAACCATCAATGTTGAACAAGACCTTGACCGTTTCCAGCGCATTGAATTAGCACCCAACTTCCGGGCACTCGCACCCAAAGCAAGGGCTGATGTAAACGCTATTGCGAATGAAATCAAATCCAGCGAAGACCCTGAAGCACTGCTCGCCTCGATTCAAGCAGGTGACTGTGAAATCATGGGCGTCCACATTGAATTAAGCGACGTCGAATTAAGACGAGTCGAAAAAGAAGGTTTTGCAGCCTCGACAGTTCAAGTCGGTACGGGTGAGGACGCTGCCCAAATCAGTCTGGTGTTGGACATGAACGATGCACCAGAATTACTTTCAAAGGGACTTGCACGAGACATCACCCGAAGAATTCAAGCAATGCGTAAAACGCTCAATTTGGAAATTGAGGCCACCATCGACCTCGAAATATGGATGAAAGATGCCCCACAGTTATTCCCTGACGACGAACAGTGGATCGTGAACGAAACTCGTGCTGCAGGTGTGATTTTCCACCCTGTGAATGCCTCACCCCCAAAACAAAGTGAGTCCTTCGAAGTCGATGGTACCACGGTTTGGTTCACTGTTGCTTGAGGTTGGACCGCCATGAGAATCGTCTCTCTTGTACCTAGTTTGACGCTCACGCTTTTTGACCTTGGTTGCGACCAACACGAAGTCGTGGGGCGAACGCCATGGTGCATCCATCCAGCACAAAAAGTCGCCTTAGTGCCGGTCGTTGGGGGTACCAAAACACCCAACCTGAACAAGATCTTGTCAGCAAAGCCAGACCTTGTTGTGATTGACCGAGAGGAGAATCCAAAGGATGTTTACGATGCCTTGCTTGCCGCCGGAATCCAGGTTTATGTTTCATCAGTCGAACATCCAAAGGAGGTCCCGACGATGCTGAGAGAACTTGGAAAAATCATCGGAAGGGAGCAAAAAGCAGAGCGTTTTGCATCTGAACTCGAATCGCTTTTAGACGACCTAGCCAAGAACCCAATGGCACCCACAAGGGTCACACCAATGATTTGGCACAAGCCATTGATGGCGGTAGGACCGGAAAAGTACGCGGGCGGGATGCTCACGACCCTCGGCTTCACGGTACCAACACTCGTCGAAGGGGGAAACGGCTATCCTGTGGTGACCATCGAGGCCCTGATTAAACACAAAATAGAAGGGTTGCTCCTCTCGAGTGAACCTCACCCGTTTGCCCTCAAAGAAGGCGAGGAAATAGCGGCGCAGGTTGTTGAAATGGATGGTCAGACCATGTGGTGTAAGTGCATCGATGGTGAGGCGTTGACATGGTTCGGTAGCCATACGGCCCAAGGCCTCCAGACACTGAGATCTTTCCTCAATGAACCAAGCATTTGATTCAGCATTCAGAAGCGACGCCTTCAAATCGAACCGCATTGAGCCAATGTCATGCGTCGAGTGGTACTGAGTATGTTGCTGATGACCTCCATGGTCCTAGCAGGGTGTTTTGGTGACGGAGAAGCGATCATCACTGAGGAACAACAGGAGCCAATCTGGTCAAACTACACCATGATTGACTCGATGCCTCACGAAGACGTTCGGATGTTTATGACGGTGGATTTGGCTACCAATCAAACCACGAATACTTCGTGGGCAGTATTTGACAAAACGAAAGGAGGGAATTGCTGTGAACACTACATCGCGACCTCAATCGAGGGGCAAATCATGAACATTGGAGGCGAATACCCAGTGTATTCCGCCGATAGAGCGCACACGTGGGACACCTACATTCCCGGATTCATTCCTGACACCCAATGCCGAACATTCGTTCCTACCAACGAAGGTCAGGAGGGTCTTGGAGAAGGAAGCATTGTCCAAGCCACCAACGGAGATATCCTATCCATGTCGTGGTTCCCATACTTAGGCGCTGATCTAAAACTCGACAAATTCTACGCCATTCTCTACGATGAATCTGAAGGAGAATGGACATGGTGTTACAACAGAATCACCGAACCATTCTACGACCGTTCTTGGCAAGTTGAAGTTATTGGACCAATTTCTTCCAGTTTAGGAAATGGCGAATGGGCAAGCGTTGTGGTCTCTAATTTCTGGCACCAAACCCAGAATGCAGGTGGCCAAATCAGCGTTGATGGCCTCAACTACTACCCCTTCCAATTCCCTGGCCGTGATGGTGGAGAACCATCGATAGAACTGGATTTAGACTTCACAGACGCTGACCTTCCAGCCTACTGGGACGTCAACAAACCTCACAAGGAAATGAGAGCCTTCCCCGTCCCAAGCGGTGGATTGCTGTTCCCAAGCTACTTCGATAACGGCAACGCTGCCTTCATGGATACCACACTTTCCTGGAATGAACTCGAAGTCCAGTTCCCATCTGAGTATTGCCAGATTGACCGCTCAGGTGCACTTCACTGCGTATCAAACAGCGGGACATCATTCACTCACTACATGTCAATGGATGGTGCACAAACTTGGACCAACCAAACCTACGAAATGGGTAGCATGGCCACACAGATTGAGGAATGGGAATTCCAAGCAAATGGTGAGCAGGACATATTCGTCCTCAATGTCAGGTACCAAAGCAGCGATGGGCCGGACGTTGATACTGTGTTCCATGTCCGAGGCTACAGCGAAAGCATGACTCCAGACACGTTAACCTACATCGGCCAAGGCGACCTCGACTCAACCTCAGGTGCGGGAAATGACATTCGGTTCGATTTCGCATCCCTCGCCATCCTGAACGATGGTGGTGTTGTTGTTGCTTATCATGATTCAACAGATCCGGATCCACTGTTTGCTGTGGAATTGGAATTACCTGAAGCGTGAGCCAATGGTAAAGAACACATTCAGTTTACCCAGAAAATGGTAACTGGGAGCAATATCCTCAAAAGCCCTTGACAATCGATGGACCTCATGGTTCTGAGTACATTACCCGGCGTGGGCGAACGATTGGCCAAGAAAATCACTGACCATTTTGGAGACGAGCACGAGGCTTTAGCATCACTGCGATGCGGTGATATTGCTCGTGTAGCTGAAATCGATGGCGTCTCACCAAAACGAGCGCTTTCGCTGGCGAGAATGGTGGCCGGTGACTCTGGATCTTTTCTTGCTACAAAAGAAGCGCAACGATTGCACAGGGACATACTTCAGCACATTCAAGGCTATGCCTCTGCATCTGCGACCCGACAACGTATGCAGTTACTGATGCCAGTTGGTGATCCCACAATACGCCGTGAAAAATCAAGTTCAGCCATTCATTTTGCTATTCAACACCCCGAACGTATGGAACGGCTTGCCTCGATGTTGAAGGGCCTCGGTCAAACCCGTCACAGCAGTGAACGGTATGAACGAGTTGTGGTCAGCAAGAAACCATTGGACCACCTCAAAAAGTGGTGTAGGGTGCTCCAACCAGGCGAGGGTGAGACATGGAAGGATTACACTGTGTTCAAACTCGTCACTTGGATCGGCGGCGGCAGCCCCGCGCAACATCCCGAAGGTTGGGTCGTTCTCGGAAATGACCCAGCCCCGGAAATGATTATCCCTGAGCGAACCATTGATTGGTTCAGAAATAATCAACGTCAACTCTCAGTTCTCGTATCACTGATCGAAGACGCCATGCAGGGCGATGAAAATGATGTCTTTCTTCGGCAAATACACGCAACGGTACAGGGACTTGAACGGTTGCCTGAATGGCTCGACAACATCGATCAGCAAGGGGATTTAGAAAAAATTGCTGATGTTAAGGACAGACTATGGAAGATCATGAAGTCACTTGAAGCAGAAGTGAATGAAGAGGTCACCGAAGCAATGAACAATGCCAAAATGAACCTCAGTGGAACTGAATTACTCGAAGCGCTTTCCGATGGTGCTGCCTTCCAGAGGAAACTTCAACAGGCCACAAGCGACGTTATTACCGATGCCATGGAAGCAGCAAAGCAGAAACTGGCTGATGAACTTCAAGGGACAGGCGTTCGGGTACCTTACTCCATTTTTACAAAAAATTGGCCTGCAAAAATTGACAGAAAGGTCATCGATGAACTCGATCATGCACTCTCAGTGAACCTAGCATCTGGTGAAACCGAGCGAATGTTGACCCTTGCCAAAAACCTCGGTCCCCTTCAGCCTAAGTGTGAACTTGCTATTCGTGACCTCATCGAACTTGATCAGTGGGTTGCTGTCGCAAGATGGGCAAAGGAACACGGCTGCACCATGCCTGAACTTTCAGACCACGGCATTCATATTGAGAATGGCCGACATCTCCTCTTAGGTGTCGAAGCAGATGCCGTTACTTACGGCTTGGGACGATGCGCCTTGGACAACGATCAACAATCACTTGCTCTGCTCACAGGCGCCAACTCTGGTGGCAAGACAACGTTGTTGGAATTGTTGGCCCATACTTGCATTCTCGCACACATGGGTCTACCGGTTCCAGCAAGCCATGCCGTTGTTGGCCAGGTCGAGGCACTCCACATTCTCGCAAAAGCGGGGGGGACTCAAAGTGCTGGTGCTCTAGAACAGACACTGGTCGAGTTGGCGACTGTGGTTAGCGACCCTACGCCGAAATTGATTCTGGCAGATGAACTTGAAGCCATCACCGAACCAGGAGCTGGAGCAAGAATTATTGCAGGGATGCTGCTTGCTGCTGAGGCTCAAAACGACACTACGATGATGCTCGTGACCCACTTAGCACCTGCGATTTTAGACGCAACGGGAAGGGATGACCTACGAGTCGATGGTATCGAGGCAAGGGGTCTTGATGCAGATCTTGAGTTGATGGTCGATCGAACGCCAAAGCGCAATCATTTGGCCCGGTCGACGCCTGAACTCATTGTCAAGAGGTTAGTGGAACGTAGTGATGGTCACGCTAAAGCCCTGTTCGGAGACATTTTGACGATGTTTCAATAATCAGCAAACACGCCCTGCTTCGTCACCATAGGCGTGCATAGGCGC
The DNA here is from genome assembly GCA_964015875.1 of uncultured Candidatus Poseidoniales archaeon. GTDB lineage: Archaea > Thermoplasmatota > Poseidoniia > Poseidoniales > Poseidoniaceae > MGIIa-L1. The sequence continues at coordinate 28,921 of CAXHEV010000001.1, read as the reverse complement.
TTGGAACAAGTCTTCACATGTTCTGTACACAAGCGGCAATGTCAATTCTGAACTGGCCCAATTCACGCTGTATCCGCCCGCTGCCGCAGGTGATGGTACGTAATCCATACCAGTTTGAGTCATGGTGATCGTAATCGATTCACCAGCTTCGATGAACACATCCATCGGCATGAATTCCATCTTGCCCGTCACGGTAGAAAATGCAGCCATCAGTTCGTTTCCATCACGCCCTCCATCGGCGAAGCGGAAGTCCATGACGGCATGACCGAGGCGCATGCCTGAAGAATCGCTCATCTCAAGGAAAGCGTGTGCACCGTTTGTCGTATGCGGCGTGACTGCAATGTGGAATGAAGGCATCCCTGCGATGTAGGCGTCTTGTTCAAACGGACCATAGGTGAGCGTGATTGTCTCTGTTGTCGTGACCATACCTGCACTGCTTGGATTAAGTTCTGCTGCGTTGATGAGGAGGTACTCTGTATCTTCAGCAGGATAGGTTGCTTCGAACCTCCATCCTCCGCGGTTGTCTTGCATTTCAACACCAAGGGTTGGTGCTCGTCCTTCTCCCTTCAGATACCAGTCAAACCAATACAACATCTCGTCAGCCCAATCCCATCGGAGGGTGTAGGGGAAGGCTTCTGCACCTTCACCTGAAGGCAGTGACTCGTGGCCCGATTGGCGATCTGGATAATCGTGAGCCCATTGGCCTGCAAGGGTTTTGACTTCAATTCCAGCATCTTCCATGATTTGGTGAGTTGGGAAAGCCATGTGCGGGTCAACGTTCCAGTCTTGCATGCCCTGAATGATGTACACAGAGCCATTGTAGTTGCTCACCACTCGGTCAAGGAACGAACGGGAAGTCCAGTAATCATTGCCTCCATATTCGACCATCCCACCCGTGAGATAAGCGGCTGGCCCGTTGACGTAGCCCTCAATATATCCTTCACAAGCATTCTCAGCATCCGCAGCATCTCCGTCGACACCGAATGAGCCGTAGACGCCGTTGTGCATGATCATTCCACGAGCCTCCATGCTTCCATTTCTCCACATGAGTTCGTGAACACCGATGAGTCCTGACATAGGAACAATTGTGGCAAGGTGAGGATTACCAAAGGTGGCTGCTTGCCAAGGTGTGGAACCGTCGTATGATTTGCCAATGAGACCAACATTTCCATTTGACCAGCCTTGGCTGCCGAGCCAAGTGACTGCTGCATCGATGCCACGTTGTTCATCTGTGCCCATAAGGTCCATGCAGTGGTTTGATTCACCAGTGCCAAACACTGATACTTGGGCAACGCCATATCCGTGGGGCACATAATTTTCGATCAACATCCGTCCCAATCGGTCCGCAGGAGTGAGGGCATCAACATCACCGTCGTTGTAATAGGGGCCGACCTCGGCAATCACAGGAACTTGACATGCCTCAGAGACATTTCCAGCTTCCCAATCGCAGCCTTCAATCACCGGTAGCCACAGGCCAAGATGGACTTCAGCATTACCGGTCAATCCAGCACCGCCGTCAGCAGCAGTGATTGTAGGAACGGGAACGAAGACTGACCGAACCGCGTCGATACCAAACGAACCATTCTTTGTCACTCGAGCAAAAACATCGGAATCATCGTAGTTCATTTCAGTGCGGTCCCAAGGTTCGGGATAGAACTCGTAGGGAGCCTCAACGCCTCCGTCATCGATTTGCTGCTCACCAAAACAACCTGAGAGGCTGGCGCTGAGCATCACCGATACCAAAAACAGGGAGCGCATGTGCATGGTAAGTCCTAACCTGTGGGATTTTTGAACGCATTGGTTTCTTGGATTACACCCTTTCTTGCCTTAGCCTGCCCAAGAAGGTAGTAAATCTCCTAAATCACTCAACAGCAACCATCGTTGCCGCATCCTCCACCTGATTTTTCCACTGGCGGTTCAACAGCTTTTTCTTGAGCCTTTTGGGATTGAATTTCAGCACGGACTTCATCCATATCCAGCGTGCCGAGTTTGGTGACAAGGTCGCGAAGTGCGTCTTCGGGAAGGGCACCAGGTTGCATGAACACACCGATGCCTTCTTTGAAAGCGATCGTCGTGGGGATCGACCGAATGTTGAATGCCTGAGCAAGTTGAGGTTCAGCTTCAGTGTCAATCTTACCAAAAACGACGTCAGGGAACTCTTCTGAAACACGCTCGTAGACTGGACCGTATGCCTTGCATGGACCACACCATTCCGCCCAAAAGTCGAGCAAGACAATTTCATTATTTTCGACGGTGTCTGCAAATTCAGGTTCGGTCAAGTTGATTGCTGCCATGTATGTCTCCCAGCGGTGGAGGTTCTTGAATACAACCGCATCCGGGCGTGCCGACGAGTTCATGTGCTTGGGCCCCAAGCGTCAACCATGCGCCTGACCCGTTGTGTCGCCGTCGCCCTGTTTGCCCTCATGCTCTTGCCAACTTTATCCGTGGCCTCGACGCAAGAATCAACCGCTGCTTCTGGGCGAGAATCTTCCATTGTTGTCTCTGAATTATTTGTGAGTCCAAACAACTTAGTTTCAAATGAGACATCTCAGAACGTCTATGGCGCAGTTGACTGGAACGCTGATGGCGAGTATGGAAAGTATTCCGATCAATTCATCGAAATTTGGAACAATGGTGAAACCCCTGTTGATGTCTCTGACTGGCAACTTTCTGTAACCAGCGGCAGTCCGCCATGCCAGCTTGCATGGAACACAACCATCCCTGCAGATGGGCGCATCTCTGTCTTCAGTGCTGATTCGGGAATATTGCTTTCATACTTCGACGGCGAAACAGTGACCATCAGCGATGACACTGGCGTTGCAATGGACTCAATGTCGTACCCGGCAAAAGATTCGTGGTACGGTGAGTCGTATGTTGAGGACAGCAATGGTGATTTGCAAAAGGTCACACCTACACCTGGCTGGGGACCTGGCGGCGCAGATTCAGATGTTGCAATCAACATCGTCAGATGTTTCAACATCCCAGATCCAGTGTCAAATGATGCCTTCTTACTGAAAGGAAGGGTTGTGACCATGGATGGCGAGAACAATGTACTCAACCAAGGCAACGTCATGATTCGAAATGGTGAGATCACCGGCGTGTGGTCCGACGCAGGAACGATTCCCAGCGGTGTCGACCTTACCAATGTTCCAATCCTAGAAACAAACGGCACAATCTACCCTGGTCTCATCGACCTGCACAACCACATGCACTACAATCACATCCCTCTTTGGGATTTTGAAGTTCATCTTAACGAAAATCAGAAGTCTGCAGAAGGAGGATACACCAACCGTGGACAGTGGGGTGACAATTACGATTACGGGCCAAGCATCACATGGAACAAAAACAACGTTCAACAAAACAACCGTTGGGGCATGGCCACTGAGCAAATGAAGTACGCAGAAGTACAAGCAATTGCAGGCGGCGTCACTGCAGTTCAAGGCTCACCATCTGGCAACGATGCATGGGACAGCACACTTTCAAGAAACGTCGAGTTGTACAACTTCGGGCAAGACAACATCGTCACCTGCGCAGTATGTGGATGGTACGAGTCCAGCTACAACGCTGATGGGAAAATTGCAGATTTCAATGATGGAGATCTCGAAGCATGGTTCATCCACTTGTCCGAGGGGGTCGACAAGACCAGCAGAGACGAATTTGATCTGCTGAACAGCAAGGGACTCCTTGCTGAACCAACCGTTGTCATCCATGGCGCATCCCTTTTGCCATCCCAGTTTGAACAGATGGCTGATGTTGGTTCAAAGCTGGTGTGGTCGCCACTCTCGAACCTGCTCTTGTACGGAAACACAACCGATGTCCGTGCTGCTGACAACGCTGGAGTGAAAATTTCTCTTGCGCCTGACTGGGGGCCAAGTGGCTCTAAGTCGAGCCTTCACGAACTCAAGGTTGCTGACCTTTGGAATAAGGATATCATGAACAACTACTTCTCTAATTACGAGCTTGCTGAAATGGTCACTTCAAATCCCGCTGCTGCTGCGAAATGGGATCCATTTGTTGGTAAAATCAAGACAGGACTGATCGCTGACCTTGTCGTCATCGACACCTTCCATGATGACCCATACCGCAATCTCATTGAAGCCATTGACGAAGATGTGCGATTGACCATGGTTCAAGGAAAAGCCCTGTTTGGTGATGAAGACATCATGACTGCGCTCAAGGGTGATGATTGGGAAGTCATCGAGGGTGGCGGTGTTTCAAAAGTCGTCGATATCACCTCGACATCTGTTGTTGACGGGGGCCAATCCTTCGCCAGCATTGAGGCAGGTTTGGCTATGGCCATGCGAAACGAATTGAGTGATATTCGGGAGCACTGGTCCGAGGTGTCTGAAATGAACAGTGATTCAGAAGTTCAAGCTTGGCTTGACACGACCTTTGACGGCGATTACCGCGATGGTGTATCCCATCTCAAGAACATGACACTGGATCCGATTTTCACCACCGGTGATGAGCGCTATTTCAATGTCATCAACGGGTCGTCATGGGCTAATACCCATATCGACTTGAGTCAACTCTACGATTATTACACGGTTGAAATGGACGCTGATGGCGACCGTACCTCAGCCGATGTCACGCTTCCAGAAGACGATGGAACAACAGGTGGAAACAGTGGAAACACCGGTGGCAATGACAACAATGTTGACGACACAGACAACAACGGTGATGGCGATTCCACCGGCGGTACAACTACCGACGACACCACTGGAGGAGACGGGAATGGCGATGGGACCACAATCGTGCTCTGCGATGATGGCTCACTCCCTCCTTGCTTGACAAATCCGAACTCTGGCGATGGCAGCATAAGCGATGCTGATGATGCAAGCGGTGAAACCGACCGGCAAAACATCATCTTCCTCTTGTTCGGAATTATTGGCGCTATGGGCATCGGGTTGTACCTGATCAGTAAAACTGGTGGCGATGAATTGAACCTCAACGAGGAGGCAACGATTGAGAAGATTTGGGATGAGACTGAACTCGAACCTTCCCTCAACGAATCAACATTTGTGCCAGCACCACCGCCAATGAAAGCGAAAAGCGATTCCAGCGAAGAGGAATGAGATTCAAGCAAGGTCCCATGTCGGGCCTGATGCAGAATCGGTGACGATAACACCAATTTCATTCAGTTCATCACGAATCTGATCCGCACGAGCCCAGTCTTTTGCACTGCGGGCTTCTGTTCGCTCGAGGAGCAATTGTTCAACCTGCTCAGCAATGGCTTCCTTTCTCGGATCAGCCTCTGGTTCAGCAAGTGCCATTTCCCTTGTTGGAAGAACACCGAGCACAACTCCCGCACTCTCTTCAAGCCAATCCACTGCGTAATGAGCAAATGCATCCTGATCGGCTTCATCAAGGCCGCTACCAAGCACTTTGGAAATTTCACGAACTGCACCAAGCACTTTGGCCACGGCCTCTCTGCTGTTGAAGTCGTCATCCATTGCTCGAGCAAAGCCTTCGCCCATTTTTTCCAGCAACCCAAGTGACTTGGAAAGAGGGAGAGATGAGGTGATATCGGCATGTGGTAACTCGACAGGTTTGTCGGATGTTCTTGCTTTGAGCGCAGTCACATAACTTTCGAGCACTCGATTGTAATTCTTTTCAGCATTCTTGAGCAACGTCTCATTCATGTCGATTGGTGAACGGTAGTGGGCGTTGATCAACGCAAACCTAAGCACCATTGCGTCAACCTTCTCTAGAATATCTCGAATGGTCCAAAAATTCCCGAGTGATTTACTCATCTTTTCACCATCGATGTTGACAAAGCCATTGTGCAACCAATGATGCACGACAGGAGAACACCCTGTATGGCACTCGCCCTGGAATATCTCAGCCTCGTGGTGAGGGAATCGTAAGTCATGACCACCACCGTGAATATCGAATTGCTCCCCGAAGTAATCCATGCTCATCGCCGTACACTCAATATGCCATCCGGGACGCCCCGGACCCCATGGCGAATCCCATGTTGGCTCTCCTGGTTTGGCTGCTTTCCAGAGTGCGAAGTCTTTGTGATCCCGCTTACCAGAGCCAGTTTTATCTACACGACCTCCGGCGCCTGAACGAACTGCTTCGATGCTCTGACCGGTGAGGACTCCATATTTTTCAGGAGCGGAATCAATGTGGAAGTAGACACCATCATTGGCTTGATAGGCGTTTCCTTTGTCGATCAAGTCCTGAGTGATTCGAATCATATCGTCAACATAGTCTGTGCAACGAGGATAATCATCGGCACGAAGAATGTTCAGCGCATCCATATCTTCGTAATATGCTTCGATGTTACGATCAACAAGGGCTTTCCAATCCCCATCCAATTCATTGGCCCGAACGATGATTTTGTCGTCAATGTCAGTAAAATTCTGGACATAATGCACATCATAACCTGATGATTCAAGCCAACGGTGAATCAAATCAAACGCCAAATAGCATCTCGCATGGCCCAGGTGACAGCGGTCGTATACAGTTACTCCACAGACATACATCGAAACTTTGCCGGGTTCCATTGTCGAGAAATCTACTTTCCCTTTTCGGCGAGTGTCGTGCAGGCGGAGTGGCATCGGATTCAGCCTGCGGTGAGGCTTGCTTCACTTGAAGGTTAAGACTGGCGAGCGTTTCGCAAGCCCATGAGCGAAGCAAATGCTGCGAACGGTACGACGATTTTCGTCACCGGTGTCAACGGGCACATTGGCAACCACATCGTCAAAGATTTGCTACGCCATGGCTACAATGTTAAGGGGTCCGTGAGGGACCTCAGCGACCCACAAAAAGTCGACCATGTCCGTGAACATGCGAAAGTGCTTGGCGTAGAGGACAGGTTGGAACTTGTCCAAGGAGATGTGCTTGATGCCGATGGGTGGGAAGACCACATGGTTGGATGCCAGGGCGTGTTTCATACCGCTACGGTCTATTCGACGAGCGGCGACCCAACAGTCATCATCGACACGGCAAACAAAGGAACGCTACACATCCTAAATGCTGCTAAAAAATGTGAGATTTCTAGGATAATTTACACGTCAAGTATTGCCGCTGTGGGTTCGATGCCAAAAGGTCGAGAAAAAACTGAAGACGATTGGCAGACCGATCGTTCATCACCATACGTCATTGCCAAAACTGAATCAGAACGTTTAGCATGGAAGCTCGCAGAACGATTGAATCTCGACCTTCGAGTGATCAATCCAAGTGGCGTCTTGGGTGGTGGATTCGTAAAACCAACCCCAAGCGTTGAGTGGTTTGATGATGCCATGAAAGGTTTGTTTCCTGCCGCACCAAAGATTCCAATGGCCTTTGTACATGTCGTCGATGTTGCTGTAGCTCACAGAAAAGCGTTTGAGATTGATGAGGCTCAAGGTCGATTCATACTCGCACCACACAACAATACTACGATTTCCGCAGTCTGTCGCAGGATACGGGAACTCCACCCAAACACAAAATCTCCAAAACGAGCCATTCCCGTAGCGTTGATGCCAATCGTTGTGTTCCAAGATTGGATGTTGAGTTGGTTTGGCGCACCCCGACGAATGACTCGAAAGGCTGTCAAAGGCTACTTTCGAGGTGATGCAAACCTTTCCTCTGAAAAAGCGACTCGAGTTTTAGGAATGGAATGGCATTCATTTGATGCGTGCATAAACGACACTGTGAGGGAATTTAGGTGATCGACTGGAGAGGTGAGCGCGGACTACAGATTGGAGAATCTGTGATTCGAGATGAACACCTCTTGAGGGGAACATTGCTCCTCATTCTGTTCACATGCATCACTTCAATGACCTTACACTTCCTGTCAGGAAACTCCAGAGCGTTTCCTTTTTTCATTTCTGAATCGGACTACCCCGGCCTTGAGCGACTGGTATTCACTGCTGGTTTTACGGCAACAGGGCTGCTCTTGTGCGCTCTTTCGATGCGCTTTGCACATACCTTTGATTCGGCCCCAGAAGAAAAAATTAGTCGTTTAGCAAAATGGTTAGGTCTTATCTCCGGCGTTTCGCTCATATGTATGTCATGGTTCAACACTTACGATCATATCATCATCCACAGCATTTTCGCCCTGGCGGTATTCATAGGTGGCTATGCATGGTCGTACACGACCCACCTTACTCTATCTAATTCTCCAAGCATCGGTCATGCTCGCAGAAAAGCCTGGATGGTTGTGAGCGCCGTTTCGTTTGCAGTCATGAACCTCTCCTTGGCCCGCCCCGTGCGGACGCATGTGATTGATGGTGGACTGAGAAACGGTACTGAAATCATGAACTTGTCTCAATCCGCCATCAACATCGCAGCTCCTGCAGAATACATTTTATTTCTCAGTCTAGTGATGATGCTGGCTTCGTTTCGATTTGACCTCGAGGCAAGAGGGAACGATTCAGAATAATTCGAACCTCGTCAATCAAGGCCAGCAAGTGCGAGAAGTTTCACATCCAGTGAAGACAATGGGACGCTCGATGGATCAATCCCCTGAGCGCCTTCGCTGCGCCAGACCCTGATGTGCATGTCCCTATGGGAAAGCACATGCTGAATTTCACCAAGGTACTCCATACCCTCAACCTCGAGGGTTTCGGCGAGGGGGGGCCCCCACATACCAGCCAAGATTCCAGTACCATCCCTTTGCTGCAGTTCAGGCATACCATTGGCGTCAATGCGGATAATACACATCAATTCCATTCGTTTCTTGTTTCGTACTTTCGGAGCGGGGTACTGGCCAGGTGAGGCGATTCCAGTGCATGATTCCATCACGGGACAAATATTGCAACGTGGGCTCTTAGGTGTACAAATCGTTGCGCCAAGTTCCATCACCGCTTGATTCCAAGTTCCGGCATCGGCCTGCCAAAGCACATCATCAGCCCATTGTTGAACCTCTTTTTCAGATGGTTGTTTGATGCTTTTTTGACGTGCCATAACCCGCTTGACATTCCCGTCGACGCAAGCAATGGACTCACCATGAGCGATGCTTGCTACTGCTGCTGCAGTGTATGGGCCGATACCTGGTAGGGATTCAAGTTGGGCAGCAGTGGACGGTAAGATCCCACCAAAACCGCCCTCTTCAACCGGTGAACATACGACTTTAGACAGTTGAAAGAGACGACGTGCTCGACTGTAGTAGCCTGCACCCTGCCACAAGTAGAGGACTTCTTCCTCTGTCGATTCCGCCATGCTTTGTATGGTAGGATACCGCTCAAACAAACGTTGCCAAAACACCACACCCCTGCTGACTTGAGTTTGTTGGAGAAGTATTTCAGACAGAAGAATCGGCCATGGATCGCTGAGTGTTCTCCAAGGCAGGTCCCTTTGATGCTGTGCAAACCAAGCCAACAATGAGGCCTTGTCGATGTGCTGGCTCACAAGGCCACCTCTTAGTATCAAGCTTCGGCTTCTGCGGCTGCTGATTTCTTGGCTTCAATCGCAGCATCGTTCGCCTTTATTTGTTCCCAGACGATTTCTGCGATGTCTTTGACTTCCATCTCGGAATCAATGGCACTCAAACCGTCGCTGACCATGGTCGAACAGAAAGGACATCCAACCGCAACAGTTTCTGCTCCCGTTTCTGCGATTTCTTTGGCCCTGATCACATTGACTCGTTGGTCTGCATCCTCTTCCATCCACATTTGAGCGCCACCGGCACCGCAGCAGAAGGATTGCTTTCCATGGCGCTCGATTTCCACATCAACTCCACCAATCGCATTGCGAGGTGCTTCGAGTTCGCCGCCAATGCGACCGAGGTAGCATGGATCGTGGAAGGTGACGGATGGGTCGTGCTTTGGGTCTGGAAGTTTTCCTTCTTGCTGAAGGTGATTGATGAGTTGTGAGTGGTGCATGACTTCGATGTCTTCACCGCCGTAGTCTTTGTATTCCTTACCAAGGGTATGGAAACAGTGAGGGCATGAGGCGACAATCTTCTTTACGCCAATCTCTTCGAAGGTGGCAAGATTCGTTTCTGCCAACATCTGGAAAAGATATTCATTTCCGGCTCGCCGAGCGGAGTCACCACTGCAGCCTTCTTGCATGCCAAGAATACCAACATCAAGACCGGCTTCCTTCATGACACTGATCGTATCTCGAGCGACCTTTTTGTTGCGTTCATCAAAGGATGCTGCACAGCCTGCGAAGTAGATGTATTCTGCTGGTTCTGCCACCTTGACATCAAGTCCATCCGCCCAATCTCCACGCTCGTGGGCCGGCAAACCATATGGATTTGAATCCGATTCAAGGTTCTCAATGGTCGCCATGAGTGGCATGATGGTATCCTCAACGCTTTCGTCGAATTCCATCCGCTCCATCATCAAGTGACGGCGGGCATCAGTCAGTTTTGGAACGTGATCAATGTAAATCGGACAAGCTTCAACACAGGCATGGCACGTGGTGCATGCCCAAATGGCATCCTCTCCAAATCGAGCAATAATGTCCTGCTCAGGGGTCTCGCCTGCAATTAATGTGGTCGAATTTTCGTTTGCATAATGTCGAACATCGTGAATGATTTGCATTGGGTTAAGCGCTTTACCGCTTGCATAAGCGGGGCATACATCTTGGCATCTGGCGCATGATGTACAAGCCCATCCGTCAATCAAATTCCGCCAGGTAAGGTCAGTGTAGTTGACCGTACCGAAGGATTCAATGTCAAGATCATCGAGAAGAACGGCTTTTCCATCCTCTCCCCTTGCGAGGGGTTCCATGGCCGCCATTGGGCGCATATCATGGAAGAATACGTTCGGGAAGGCCATGACCAAATGCATATGCTTGGACAATGGAATCAGGAACAGGAACGTGGAGATAGCAAGCATGTGCATCCAGTATGACGCCACAACAAGTACAGTGCTTGGTGAGATACTTTCAGCAACCCAATAGCCGATTGGCTCCCAAGTCGCTGAAACGCCGGCCTCACCAGCTTCCACGAAAAAGGAGGTGACTGTAATGGTCATGATCAGGAGCAGAATGAAATTGCCTTCAAGTTGGGATTTACCCTTCAATTTCTCTGGGGTAAAGACAACTCTGCGTAACAGTGCTGCCACACAGCCAATCAAGGCGATGGTGTAGCCTGTTTCTACAATTAGGTTCCACGGTCCGCGAATGAGATCTGGTAGAATGTGGTGTGAAAAGTAGTTTGCAGTCGCTAAGTCAAACATATCGGTGGACAGCATCAAAAATCCCCAAAACATGAGTACGTGGATTCCACCAGCAATCTTGTCTTGCAACACACGCTTTTGGCCGAGCCACCCTGTAATTACTTCCTTGATTCGAGCACCCCAGTTGTCGAAACGGTCATCTGGTGCCCCAATCATCACCAAACGTGTCGCTTTGACGACTTGATAGAGGAAAAAGCCCCCTGAAATACCTCCAAGAACGAGCAACAGCACCCAACCAGGAAGGGGCCCGTACGACATCGAGAGTGGGTGTTCCATGGCACGTCACCGAAGAGGGCACAACCCCCTTCACGCATGCCAGCCAAAGCCAATGTTTCAATGCACCGTAATAATATCTACAAATAAAGCACACTTTCAACAAGGGATATGAAGCGGCGGTTCTTGGTTCCCATTAGGCGGCGAAGAGAATGTTGGTTGAAGCAAGCGCCCCAGGAAAGTGCATCTTGTTTGGGGAGCACGCAGTGGTCTTTGGTCAACCTGCCGTAGCCGTAGCAATTGAACAGCGAATAAAGATCAGCATCCAACCTTCAGCAGATGAGCATTGGCGCCTTGAAGGGCACAGGCTCGATGCAAAAAAACACCCCCACATCAACACGTTGAGGCATCGATTGTGGCCCACTAAAGACGGTGCTCCACCCCTTTCAATCCAAATTACTGGCGATATTCCACGCGCCTCAGGCCTCGGATCCTCCGCCGCATTGAGTGTTGCTGCTTGTGCTGCACTCCGAGTGGCTCGAGGGCGCTGGATGGTTGAAGCAAGGGACGGGGTCCACCATTGGGCTGAAGGCTATTCAAGTTCCATAGGCGATACGGATGCCTACGCCACATTTGATGATGAAAGGGCTGGTTTAAGGCTCTCTAATTACGATAATCGAACACACATGATTCACGCTCAATCGGCCCTTGATATTGATGAATGTGCCATACTCGGACACGCTGTCGAAGCTGCGGCTCAGGGAGGAAGAGCATCGCCAATGGACGCCTCAACATGCGCTCATGGTGGTGTTATTTTGCTCAGCGATCGAATAGAAGATGATGCTACCCATCTTTATCGAAGAGAATTGGAAATGAGCGACGGGAAACGAACTTGGGAATTGCATGAACTCGATGTACAAGCAGGTGGCGAAGATCTGTTTTTGGTTATTGGAAATACCGGAGTGCATGCTCCCACATCTGCACAAGTGGCAAAGGTGGCTGAGGCGATTCAACAGGAACCTAAGCGCATGAGAGAAATTGAAACGATTGGGACCATTGCTCGAAGAGGAATATTGGCTTTGAAGAATGGTGATTATGATGCCGTGGGCCGTGCTATGACTGAGAATCAAATTATGCTTCGAGGCCTTGGCGTTTCATGCCCTGAACTCGATGCACTGATTCGAGCTGCCGCCCCGACATCACTTGGGGCAAAATTGACCGGGGCAGGCGGTGGTGGTTGTATGGTTGCTCTTACTCGAAACCCAAAAACAACAAGCGAAGCCATTGAACTTGCAGGTGGAAGAGCCTTTATTTCGAAATTTGGAAATGACGGCGTTAGACTTGAAACGATTGAAAGTGTGCCTTTGTGGAGCCCAGATTCATAACCGTACGCAGTAAGGCGTTTAGAGATTCAACCGTGCTAAGGTGTCTGGCTTCTATTTATATACTGGTTATATATGGGTTGTATTATGACTACCGATGAAGAACGTCTAACTGTTGTGAACGTGGTTGCCAGCACACGAGTTGCTGAGGAACTGGACCTACCTGACATCGCAATTCAGTTGAATTGTGAATACGAACCTGAACAATTCCCGGGTGTCGTTTACCGTGTCACTGAACCAAAACTTGCAATCCTCATGTTCCGATCTGGCCGAGCGGTCTGCACTGGTGGAAAGAACGAAGATAACATCCACACCGGAATCGAGCGAATGATCAATGACTTGCGTGCTGCGGGCATTGAAACCTGGAACCTCGACCAAGTCGAAATTGAAGTTCAGAACATGGTCGCAACCTACGCACTTCACTACCCTGAAGACTACCCAGGAAACGACAAATTCACTGGCGAACCTCAAGCAGGTGTCCCTCGAAAATTGAACCTCAACAACTTGACATTCCACCTACCATTCGACAAGGTAGAGTATGAGCCAGAGCAATTCCCTGGTCTTATCTACCGTCTTGACTACCCAAAGGTCGTTTGCTTGATTTTCGGAAGCGGAAAAATGGTGATCACTGGTGCACGTCACAAGGATGAAATTCTCGAAGCTGTGGAAATCATCAAGGACGAATTGGCAGATTTGTTAGAATACTGATTCCGGTCTAATTCCATCCTCTTTGAGGAGAAGCGTTGATGTTCTATTGAGCAAGTGGCGTAGCATGCACCCGAACCTCAGGCGAGCCGCCTCGGCAATTTCGCTCGTGGTTCTTCTGTGTTTTAGTGTTCAAACTCCAATGCTCACTGTCGACTTCGAACAAGAGAAAACACCTGCACGAAGCGCAGGTAGCGACCCTGGTGTATCTGATGTGCCTACGTGGAGAGTGGGCGATAAGTGGGTCTACTCGGGGACCTTCGATCCAACACTCCTTGTCACCGACACTGGAGTTGAGGCAACTGTCGGTGAAATCTACGGTGACACGACAATGGAAGTTCTCGATATCTCTGAACGCAATGTAGACAACATGTCTGTTCTCGCCTACACTCTGAGATCTTCTGCTAATTTTGACAAGTCGGGTGTGTCGCTCGAAGGTTTTGGAGGCAATGTCTACATCACATACAGTCAAACTGAGTACCTCAGGGTAAGTGACCTTGCAAGCTTGCGGAGCGACCTCGACATGTACATTCGATTTGTTCCCTACGGAATTTCAAGTTTGACTCAAATCCTCGGAGACATTACGATCAGCACAACCTACAGTCCTGTTTCTGAGACCTATGATTTCCCATTGCGCCTAAATGAACAATGGACAACCACAACAACCTCTTCCGCACAATGGTCGGGATCCAGCGATTACATTACGCCATTCCCAGTTCCGACAAGTGACACCAACAGCACAACTTGGGAGGTAACCAGTGTCGGTAAACCGCGTAATAATTTTGGTCAAACCATTGGCTATGGCGGCTGCAATGCCTCGTATGAGTTGCAATCGGTGAACAGTAATGGTGCGCCAACTGGCTACCGTTGGTATTGTCCAGAGGTGTCCAATTATGCCTGGCTCCATACCTCAGATGATATCGGTTTGACGATTGATTTCAGACTCAAGCGGTACATTCCTGTGGGGGCAACAGGTGTGGACGAATACAGCAATCCAGGGAACCGAGATGAATGTTTAGTGGTGGATTTGGAGAACACCATCACTGCACTCAATACGCCGCTTGGCGTTTGGGTTAACGCCTCAAATACATGCTTCAATCCTACAAGTGGGCTTCCGATTGAACTTAGACATGAGACCACATCTTCAGTATTGACGGGAACCACTGCAGCCAATGGAAGCGCCTTTTTCACCATCCAAGTTGGCCAAGAAAAAGACTCATCTGCAAGTTTACTCGATTGGGCAAGTCACGGCGTTGTGGCACGCATCGACCCTAGCTCCCAATCCACGACAACTGTTGGCGTTTCGACACTCACCCTCGACGAGTATCTTGTCGGGTTAGACTTGATCGCAAGTGAAGAGTTTGCCAAGGTCCTCAGGAACAGGAGCGGAGTGCTCTCTGAGCTCAACTCGTTGTCGGGCTGGAACGTGCTCCCCGGCGACGAGTTAATGGTCGAAGTAGGCGTCCAAAACAGGGGCATTACAACCTCAGCAGCATCAACCGTCATTATCAGTGGACCTGATGGCCAAGACACATCATATCCCCTACCGCCCTTGGCAACATACGCCGCCCACAAAGTCAATTTCTCTTGGGTGGTGCCCGAAGATCAAGCCATTGGCATCTTACCAATCACATGGGAAGCAGACCCCTCCAACATCAATTCTGCTGATGCAAATCCCGACAACGATATTGCACAACTTGCAATGTTTGTCGGGCGATTGCCTACACCTGTGGTCCAAAACACAAGCGCACTTACCCTCGAAGAAATCACACTCGATGCCGGAAACAGCTTCGATGAAGACGGAGGCACCGTTATCTGCGAATTCAAGATTCCTTACGACGATGGCACTCGGACATGGGCTTGGGAAATGATTCCTTCCGAGGACTGCAGTGTAGATTACACATGGATTGATGATGGAGATTATCCAGTCGAAGTCACCGTGATCGATGAAGAACGGGACGAGCAAACTGTGACGTTGCTAGCCTCGATTGGAAATCGAGAACCTAAAATTGAAATTCGAAGTTTGCGAACCGAAGCCAAAGTTGAGCACCCAATTACGCTCTATGCCTATGCCAACGATTCTGATTCTGAGGACGTGTGGCCAGGTGTGGTTGACGTCTATTGGCCTGATGCAATATGCCAAGAAGGCTACTACACGAGGGTATGCACAACGACCGCACCCACAGAAGGTTGGCACACCTTCACTGCCGTAGGAACCGATGATGATTCGGCCTCCACGATGGCGACAATAGACATTAAGTTCACCAACATCGCACCCCATGGTACATCTATTGCACTCCTTCAAAACGATGCGATTCTTGCCAGCGATGAACAGCAGATATGGTACCTCGACGAAGATGAATCCGTCGATGTACGCGGACAAGCACTGGATTCAATTGATGATTTAGACACGCTGACCCACACATGGTGGCCGGATGGTCAAGAGCCATCGTTGATGTATTCATTCACAGGAAGGGTCTCAACCTTCCCAATGATGTGGTCGACTTCAGGTCTCCACACCATCCGCTTAGAAGTGAGCGACGAAGATGGGGAAGCGAGCACGATCAATGAGCGCTGGGTCAACGTTCGAAACGTACCGCCCGTCATCGAACCCCTTGTCTCAATCCTTCCTATTGCAGAAGGGCAATCGATCACGATCACAGGGAATGCTACCGATACCCCAAGTGACCAAGCAAGCCTTGTACGCTGTTGGGACATCGACCCCGGTGTTGACAGCAATGACATTGGAGGAGCAGATGACGATTGTGATATTGAAGGTGACGTGTTAACCTACACCTGGAATCGAAGTGGTACACACACGATCATTTATCACGTCACGGATGACGATGGGGCACAAACTAGCGAAGTCTTGAATGTTGAAGTATTGAATATGCCCCCGATTGTTCGATTGCAAAATTTAGACTGCATGGCCTACCAGACATGTGTCCTTAGCGCCCAACAAACCATCGATTCAGCCAACGATATTGGAAGTCTAACTGTGGTTTGGGATCTCGATATTACCCTTGATAGTAACGGTGATGGAATCAAAGATAACGATGCAGATTTGGTTGGTACAACCGTCCAGCACATGTTCCGAAGCCCCGGCCAAATCCGTGTTAAGGCGATGGCATGGGACGAAAACCCCGAACGGCCAGGCCAAGCAACAATGGTCATTGACGTTGCTCCGGCGGAGCGGAATTCACTTGAGCAAATAAGTGCGGGACTCATTGGAGAAGAAGCAAATTCCCTTGCTCAATTGGCTTTACTGATTAGCATTCTAGCTTTGCTTGGTTTGTTAACACGGCGCAGAAAAGGTGGCAATGACACGCCTTGGAACGGCGATTCTGAGGACATGTTGGATGATGTGTTTGATTCACCCACACTGATTGAACAGGCACAGGCTCGCCGACCATCAACACCACCCTCGATGGATGCCTTTGGCCCGATAAAAACAGTTGAACAAGCTGCCATAACACCAGCATCCATCGAAGATCAGCCAATGCCGGTTCAATCTGGAGAGACAAGCCCGCCTTCACCACAACTACCGGATGGAGGTCTGCCCGAAGGCTGGACTGCTGAACAATGGGGGCACTATGGTCAACAATACCTTGATGCACAGGGTTCTCAGGAAAAAGTATTTTCCCAAAATGGCACGGAACTCAAGTAGGAGTACTGCCTCGGTCAATCATGACTCAACTCCGGCCGATTGTGCTTGGCTTGATTTTCTTGATGCTCGCCTCCCCTCTAGGAGCCATGGTTACCTCGACAAGCAACCTTGCAGAAGAACAGCGTCCAATGAATGCAGAAGGATGGGACAAAGACATCGACGTGCCAACATGGCGCATCGGCGACGAGTGGGTCTATGACACGAATTTCGATGTGGCCCAACTGATTGCTCAAGCCAATGTGTCTGCGAGCCTCAACACGTTAACCGGTGACACATCCTACGAGATCACAGACATCTTGTTCATCACCATTGATGGCATTCAAACCTTGGCCTATGTGCTCGAAATTGATGGTGATTTCTCATCCGGTAACAGCGGTGCGACCCTTGAAGGCGTCAGCGGAAGACTTGACATTGGTTATCAGGGTGAGGACCTCATTCGAGTTCGTGACCTTGCTGTCATTAACTCAGAATTTACGTTAGATGTTAAATTCGCACCATTCAATATCGGTTTCCTGCAACAAGACATCGCTGAAATCACCTTTGACACCTTTTACGACCCGCCCAAAGAAAAGTACGATTTCCCTCTCCATCTGGGTGACCAGTGGTACATGCCCTTCCAATCTGGTACAGGAGTCACAGGAACTTCCGATTACTTTGACCCAAGCGAATTTGACACTGCTGGTGGGGAAAACAACAGTTGGCAAATCACAGCTAATGGCATCCCAACCGACGGTTCAAAGAATGTTCAGTACACGGGGTGTGATGATTCATACAAGATCAATGAAGTGAATGAAACAGGTGTCTCTCTCGGCTACAATTGGTATTGTCCTGCGGTGCGTTTCAATTCATGGATTTCAATCACAAACGCTGCTGGATTTACGATTGACTGGTTGCTGAAGGAATACAACCCTGCGGACTCTTACGGTGTTTCAGCAGGTTCAACGCCTGGAACTCGGAATGTCGAAATTGATATCGATATGCAGTTCCTCGCCACACTGCCGGACTCAGAACAAACACTCACTGCGAGTTATACCACCTCTCCAAGCGGAACGCCTCAGGCGAATAAAAACCTCCAAATCCGGTATGAACTCGACAGCCATTTGGCAAGTCCTACCACCGATGGAAATGGGGAAATCACCCATGTGTTGAACGTATCAAATGTGGTCGATACCACGCCCTCGAGTGACGATTATACTAGCAATGGCGTCATTGTTTGGGATCCTGCTACAGATATTATCGGGGCGACAACCGTTGTGATTGACTTGTCCGTTGTGGCGGTCGATCTTGTAGCCCAAGCAGATTCAATCATCGTGACTCGTGTGAGGGACGGCGAATCATCAATTTTGAGCCGAGTAACTGGATACGGTGCTCTTCCAGGTGATATGATCAGTTTCTCTATCCCTGCTCAAAACCGTGGTGTTCTCACCTCACCGGCAACGGAGATGGAAGTCATCACCCCTGATGGCACAAGCATTCGTGAGAACATCCCTGCAATTTCGTCATACAGTGAAGAGCGAATTACAGTCAATTGGACCGTGCCCATGGACACAGCAATTGGCAACCAAACCCTCTCCTTTACGGTCGACCCAGATGAACTCGTGACCGAGGATGCGAACCGCAGCAACAATGACGCTCAAATCAACATCTTCATCGGTCGCGCGCCGACTGCATTCCTTGAGGTTGATGAAAACAAATTGACCTTTGAAAATATTACCCTCAATGCTACGCAGAGTTTCGATGAAGACGGTGGTGACGTGGATTGTAAATTTGAGATTGAATCCCGACCGGGACTGATCGACGTCATCGAGGCACCCGGTTGCTGGACACGTTGGAACTGGTCTGATGATGGGGAATGGTTGGTCACACTCACGGTCACTGATGAGGAATTAGACATCGATGTGATTTATTACAACGTCACGGTAATCAATCGAAATCCATACATCAACCTGACCATGGTTGAGAGCATTGATGTGGAAACCAAGGTGACTGTGGACGCCACTGACAGCGGTGACATCGACACCGTATCCCCGCCAGGTCAGCAGGTCAGTATCTCATGGCCGGGGATGGCTTGTGAGGAAGGGTTGACCCAACCAACATGCACATTCACCCCAATGGCAGAGGGCCCAATGATGGTCACGGCCGTAGCCACTGATGATGATGGCGACACAACAACCGTCCAGTCCTCACTCAATGTTTTGAATGTAGCACCAACCCTTGCCTTCCCCGAGTTATGGTATGGAGGTTCAAACCTCTCAACTGATGAAAGTGGCGTCTGGAACTTAGATGAAGACCAAGTCGCTCTTCTACGAATCAGTGCAGATGATACCTTATCTGACCGAGATGACATCACCATTGAATGGTCACCGTCAGATCGCGACATGAATTGGACCGAAGCGACCCGTGGCCCTGCATCAACCGCTACAGTCTCATGGACTGAATCAGGCTTGCACAACATATCTGTGGTTGCTTACGATGATGATGGAGAGCAATCCGTCATTCAAACAGCAGCCGTTCAGATTCGAAATGTCCCCCCAACCATCACTGGCTTGGGTTCAGATGTTCCAATTCTAGAAGATGCAAATGTGACCTTTACTGCTGTCGTTTCCGATACGGCATCCGACATGGACAGTCTTGTTGTGTGTTGGGACATGAACGCTGCTGCAGACAACGACAACGATGGAAACAGTGTCAATGATTGTGAAATGCAAGGCATTGAGATCACCACAGGATGGTCGACTCGAGGTATCCGCCAAATCACTGCGACAGTCACTGATGATGATGGCGCTCAAGCATTGACCTCAGTGAACGTTAGCGTGCAAAACCTTCCACCATCGGCAACCATTACCAATTCGACAAGCGTCATTTCGCTCATGGAGGGCGAGAACATCACACTTTCCGGCCTCACCTCAAGGGAAACTGCAGGCGACAAAATCAGCTTGCTCTACCAATGGGACAGCGACCACTATGATTCGGACCTTGATGGAACCAAAACTGGAGATGTAGATTTCTCAGGTCCAATGTACACCATCGAAGACCTTCCTGCCGGTCAATGGACGGTGACGTTGACGGTGATTGATGATGACGGCGAATTTTCGACAGCCACCATACAACTCACAGTGACTGAAAAGCCCGCAGAAGGCTTCATTGAAACCGTAAGCGAAGCCATTGGTACAGTGCCAACAGCAATCATTGGTGGTTTGGCTGTCATCGTCGTAATCCTTGGATTATTCCTCGTATTGACTCGAAGAAAGGGAACGCCGGAAATGGACTCGTTTTCGAACTTCTCTTCAATGCCTGATGGCGAGCCACCTGCCCCAGTCCCGAGTGCACCTGCTCCTGCCCCTACTGCTGCAGCTGAGGCACAACAGGACATCTACGCACAAGCTGCTTACACACAACAACCTGCAATGACTCAAGAGCAAATGTACGCCCCACCTCAGTCATACGCACCTGAACCAGCAGTCGCTTCGAAAGAAGACCCATTTGCCTCACTTTCAGCGACTCCTGAGCCTGTAGCACAACCCGCTCCCGCTCCCGTCGCCCAAGGACCGCCTCTCCCTGCGACTGGCCTTCCAGAAGGATGGACAATGGAACAATGGAGCCATTACGGCGCACAATACTTAGCAGCACAACAAGGCCAACAAGCCATTGCTCAACCGACAACTACCAATACCACACCAACCTCTGCAAACTCAGACCTCTCAGGATTGCTTGATGATTTTGATTTGTGAAGGGTGAGAACATGGCGAGTCTTTGGCAGTTTTTCGGACTCCCAGACCCAGAAGCAGTTCCACCAGCAAGGCAAGAACGGCAGTCAAAGCCAACCCTAGGTGAACCTGAAACGGTTCAGCAAAACCTCACTCTGCCTCAAGAGCCAATGGTCACCATTACCAATGATGTACCTGAGCCAGTAGGTGTTCAACCAGATCGAAAACCAGTGCCAATAGGCTGGCGCGGCCCAGTGACAGCAGACGGCGAGCCGTTCCATGATTTGGGTGCGCACGGACCACCACCACCAAGCATTCCAAATAGAGCATTGAGGTATGTGGCGCCAGATTCAATGAACCGGCTACCAACAAGGGAAATTTCCAAGCGAATCCAACAAGGAGACACCGTTATCGTTGATCTTCGCCCGCTTGTTCACATGGATACTCATCAAAACGTTTGCAGGCGTGAACTCAAGCAACTCAGCGATGATGTCGGAGTCGGTGTCTTTGCCCTCGACGCAGAAGACAAATTGTTGCTTTTACCGGGAAATAATGTGGTCGTGGATGTCACAGGTCATGAATTAGGTTTGACTTCTCTATTAAGGACCTAATATCGGCACCGAGTTTATATTCCGCCGAATTAATAAGAATTCAATGAGTAAATTCACATCATTAAGGACCAGCGCCGCTGGCTCTTATCTTGGATTATACGCACTCTCGGCGTTTACAACAGGAATGTTTGTTTGTGTCTTCCTCTATCACTACTTCACAGAATCATTCTATTTCGGCCAATATTCAAATGGTGATTTAACCTACATCTACGCTACGATTACTTGGGTGTGTTTGGGGTGGTTGATGTGTCTGCTTACGGGTATAGGATTCGATATTCTACCTCTGATTCATGGTGCAACTCCATTCCATGAAAATGCAATGCGCCAATTTTTGATCACGAATCTTGCTGGACAGGTTGTTCTCGCTATTTCGACATTCATGAACACGGAACAAAAAATACTGGAATTCGCCACAGTGGGAATTTCCTTCTTATGCTTGTCAGTCTTGTCACTTGGTGGCCCAGGTCGCAGAATGTTCAAGGAATCCAAACGAAGAATAGGGGAAGATGAAGTGGGCATCGCTTCATTGATTCCCGGTGTTGTGTTTCCATTTTTTGGGGCAATAATTCTCACCTGTTGGTTATACAGAGACACCGCTGGGATGCTCGAATTAGGACGATCAATCATCATCATGTTTTTCTTACTGCTCACTGTTGTCATCATCATCAGCCATTTTAACAGACGACTGAATTGGGAAGTCATCGCCCCTAAACAGGTTGGCCTCCGGATGGGCGTTTTATTCTTAATCATGGGCATGCATATCCTGTTTGTCTTCATGGCCGGCCGAGAAGCAACGACTGATGACACACTTGTCGTTGAGATGCGCAGAGCAACCCTCAGCCTTGCACTCGTGTGGGGGTTTTTGCTGTGCAACCCATTACGCATCACACGAATGGCTCTGCTCAATGGGGGAATGGCACATAGTCGGCCGGTTTTTGCTGCACTCTGGATGCTACCGTTTTGTGGTTTCCATGCCTTGAATTCTGATGCATCTTCACTCAACCCGACTGTACCAGGCTATGCTTCGTTTCTTGGCACTTCCGCCCTGCTCTCCATTTGGGGCTACGCATGGTACCTCCACGAGGATCACCTCCACATTTCAATACACAAAAGAAAAGCTAACCTTCCATTTTTGGCGAGTTTCGTGGTTTCCTTCTTGGCCATTCAAGTGCTCTATTGGGACTTGAGTAATGGAAATGGGAACCCACTCCTTTTCCAAAGGATATGGGCTGTAGCAACGTTATGTGGCACCCTTGTCATTGCTATCAACTTCGTACGAATGACAATTTTTAGCCTCGAGTCGTGGCATAAAATCCCAATGTTCTATGGACGGTACGTTCAAGAGAATTCAATGGATTGATGACAGCACGTCCATCGCTTCTTGAGGGATACCAAGAACCGTGGATTCTCCACCATCAATGATCTGTGCGTGCTTACCCATGTCCCCTGCAAGGTCGTAGCCTCCGGCTTTACCCTGCCACGAATTGTTGAGCACCAGTTCCACAAGGACCTCATCGGTAAGTTGTTCAATTTCTACAACCGAATATTCGGTGAAAAAACTCCACTGCCCGTGAATGCAGAGACCTGCTGAGGACCATACCTGGTGGCGGCGACCAGAGAGTCGATGGAGCATCGTGGCAGCATGAAGAGAATCTCTTGGCTTTCCAAGCAACGCATTGACTTCATCTGGATCGGCTAGGACTGTATCACAAACAAGGACCACATCATAGCCATGCTCCTTAGGAATAGCGCTCGCCTTTGCTTTGCAGATGGACTCGACTTTTTCGGCAACCGTTCCCGATGATGTAGGCGTCTCGTCGACATCTTGCAAACCCTCGCAGTGAGCGTTTGGAAACAATTCTTTGATCATCGCAGTTCGACGCGGCGACTGAGATGCTAACCATATTGACACCATGCTGTTCAGTAGACCTAAACGAACATTACATTTACGATTTGACATCGAAAATCTTGGCATTGTGCAAAATTCACAAGGGAGAGATTGAAGAATCGACCCGTCTTCCAGCAAACGGTGCCGGCATGAGCGATGTTGAAAGAATCCCCACTCACATAGAAGGATTAGATGAAAATATGCAAGGCGGCGTACCGCAAGGGCACATTTGTATCGTTGCTGGTGCATCGGGTGCAATGAAGTCCAGTTTGACATTCTCAATGCTGTACAATGCCGTTCTCTACGGTGAAACAAGCGGGATTTATGTGACCCTTGAACAGGGTAAGGACTCCCTAAGGTCTCACATGGCCAACATGGGCATGAACGTTGATGATGCTCGCGTTCGCAACCGAATTGCAATCATTGACCTCTCCGACCTTCGCGTCGAGTTGGACAAGCAAGGCATGAGTGATCGTGTTGATTGGATGGGCCAACTCATCAAGCAACTCACATCATACCGAGAAGCCATCGGGTTCGAACTCCTTGTGTTCGACTCGCTTGGTGCGTTCTTTACCCTGACTAAAATGGAAAACCCACGTGATGAAATTTTCCGCCTGTTTGAAGCAGTTCGACGGCTTGGGCTCACTTCATTCTTCATCTGCGAGATGACTGGAGACGATCACAAACAGTTCGGAGAATACGGTGTAGAAGACTACCTTTCTGATGGCGTGGTCCATTTGGTGATGGAACGTTCTGGTGATGACGTGCAAAGAAAGCTCGGTATTGTCAAGATGCGGCACACCCGCCACTCCTTGGGGTACAAACCGTTCAATTGGAAGGAAGAAGAACAACGGTTTACCATCCTGTGAGTTACTCACTCAACAGTGACAGACTTCGCAAGGTTTCGGGGTCGATCAACATCGCAACCCAGAGCAAGTGCTGTGTGGTAAGCGATTAATTGTAAAGGCACCACTGTGAGAAGTGGAGACAAAAGTTCGTGTACCTTTGGTACTGAAATGCACACATCGCCTTCTTGGGCAATATCGTCACCTTCTTCATGAATCAAGATGATTTTCGCACCGCGGGCCCTGCATTCATGAATCGCTGAAACTGTCTTAGTTTTGACATGATCATTCGGTGCAATGAAGACGACAGGGCTTCCTTCCTCAAGCAAGGCAATAGGTCCGTGCTTCATTTCACCTGCAGGATAGGCGAGGCATGGGATGTAAGCAATTTCCATCAATTTTAACGCACCTTCTTGGGCTACAGGAGCAGATATTCCTCTGCCGAGGAACAAAACGCTCTTGGCGTCTTTGACCAAATCGACTGCCTCTTGGATCGGTCCTTGTGATTCGAGGTACTCCTCGACCAGATGTGGAATTTGTTGTAGACCATGAATTAAGTCCGTTCCTTTCTCCTTCGTAATGTTTCGAGAACGACCGATTTGTAAAGCCAACATTGTCAACGCTGCGACCATGTTGGAAAACGCCTTGGTTGAGGCAACAGCTTGCTCGGGGCCAGAATGGATGTAGACGCCCCGGCCGCAAAGGCGCGCAATTGTTGAACCAACAACGTTGACGATGCCGTGAACATTTCCTCCTTTGAGTTGGATTTCCTTAATGGCAGAGATTGTATCAGCAGTTTCTCCCGATTGGGTCACGGCAAAATGGAGTGAGGCTGGATTGATTACTGGATTGTTATGCCTGAATTCACTTGAAATATGTGCTACGGCGGGAATACGCGCTAACTTTTCAATGAGTAGTCCACCTATTTCAGCAGCATTGTATGAGGTACCACAACCAAGCAATCTCACATGTGGAATTTTTGCTAGCATGGCGGGCGTGAGTTTCAGTCCTCCTAAGTGGCCACTGCCCTCTGAGCGATTAAGCCGGCCGCTAATGCAGTGTCGAATTGCATCTGGTTGTTCATAGATTTCCTTGAGCATGTAGTGCGGGAACTCTCCAAGTTCCGCCTCGCCCCAGTTGTTCTCTAAGATGCTGCTTTTTGTTTCGCTTACACCACCCGTGAGCGTCGAGAGTTTCACAGAAGTTGCTGTCAAGGTCGCAAGGTCGCCATCTTCGAGATAAATCACTTGCTGGGTGTGGGCGGTGAGGGCATGCGGGTCGCTTGAAATGAACATTTCATTGACACCTTGACCAATGATCAGTGGCGAGCCATTTCGAGCACATATAATGGTGTCATGATCGGTGAACAGTGCACATATACCCCATGTTCCCCGGGCTTGGCGAAGTGCTCTTCGAACAGCTTCTTCTGGATCGTCATCGATCGAAAGTTCCCGTTCTATGATGTGAGCAAGGGCTTCTGAGTCCGTCTCGCTCTGCAATTCAACGCCTTGGACCTCGAGGGATGTCCTGAGGATTCGAGCATTTTCGATGATGCCATTGTGGACGATGACGACCTTACCATTTGCGGATGAATGAGGGTGTGCATTTTCATCGGTCACGCCACCATGTGTTGCCCATCGTGTGTGTGCAATGCCGATGCTGCCTTCAATGGAAGAGGGAAGGACAGAGCGTAAGTCTTGCACCTTTCCTACTTTTTTGTGAATCGCTACCGTGCCATTTTTGACGGCAATTCCTGTAGAATCATAACCACGATATTCCAATCGACGCAAACCCTCGAGAAGCAACGGCGCCGCTTGGTGAGGCCCGATGTATCCAAAGATTCCACACATGTCATTCCCTCAGCACTGAACCATTGTTGAGCAAATCGGGCAACTTACCCTCTTCAACGTCATATCCTTGACAACAAACTTAGCACTGCATTCAGGGCATGTCACGTCCCGTTGCGGTGGAGCAATTCCAGGCAGAGGAGGTAAACCATTCAACGGAGGGAGTTCGCCAAGGCCGGGCAAAGGCGGCAATTCACCTGGCGCAGGAAGCGGTGGTAACTCAGGCGGCTGATCAGGTACAGGGAGCGGCGGAGGTGCCTGCATGTTTTCGGCGAAAGCAGCGAATTCACGCTGTTGCTTTCGTTGCATGCGTCGGTTGAGCCGAGCGTTTCCTGCACCGGCTTCTGCCTTTGCTTCAAGGCTTTCTGCAAGGGATGGTGTATCTTCTTCGACAACTGCGTTTTGAGCACTCATATCCACGATAAGTTCCTCGGCCTCAGTGTCAATCGCCAAGAGTGGCCCCTGGTCATCTTCTGGTTGAATCAATAATTCGATTGAATCATCACCTTCAGCAACGATTTCTGTGACCACAAGTGCCTTTTGTTCTTCGATTCGGCCGCGACGAATGCTGACAACGATGGTGGTTAGGAAAAGCAGGAGTAAGAAGCCGGCTCCACTTAGGATCATAAGTTTCGTTTCCTGATCACCCGGAAGCGGCTCCAACAGTGATTCGAGCAGAGAGGACCCGCTGTCTGTCGGTAAATCTCGAGGAGCGAGCGATGCAAGGGTACGGAGTTTAAGCGAACCAGATGCGGTTGAAAGCATCACTATACCGTCGTCTTCCATTCCCGCAAATCCTTGTAGGAATCCTTGAGCCATGAGATCAGACATGCCATCAATTGATTCATGATCAGCATCAGTCAGGAGACCGTACCTCGTGGTGGGGCCAAAGGTATTGATTTCATCATAGAATATTTGCATGCCTTGCTCGGCAGAATTGAGTTCAATGAAAGTGACACCGGGTGCAGAGATGTACATAGGGGCGTCTGCAGACCACGCATTGTCAGTCACAACATGGGCCACAACTGCCTCTCGCCCTCTGCCTTCAATCCAAGCAGCGATCAAGACATCGTCTTCTCCAACTTGCTTGACCTCAAGGCAGGCATTCGATGCTTCATCACCCACAGACGATTGGAAGCTCCATGAGGAAAGGGTTGCTTCACCGTGGGTGTACATGAGACCGACACGTTCGATTCCAGTCACGTCATCTCGCATCTCCTGATAGAGAATGTGCAAATTCTCCTGACCGTACGCAATGGCTAAAGCATCGCCTTTTGAAGGTCGAATATCGATGTTTGAAAGCACATTGATTGGATTACCCCAACTGGTTGGACCATCAGGGTTGTTGGACACAAGAGTGAAAATTGAGGTCACGTCCTGCCAGGAACCCTCGGTTTTGATGTCACGGTGATAGCCCGCAAGAACAACTGTGTCGTCATATTCAGCAAGGTCAAGACCCCAGTAGGAACCTTCTGACAACTTCTGTGGCGGCATCTGGTAGTGAACTGGAGTCAGAATGGCTACCTTGGAAAGTGATGTCATACCGATATTGGTCAACGTGTATCCGTCGGTGCTGATGCTTTTGCGGGTCCATGCCGCATGAATAGCGCCATCCTCACGCTCAAGAATTGCAAGTTCCCCGCCCCACATGTCTTCGAGCAACAGGTCGGTTTGAATCGACATGGATTCGGTAATGCTTCTCACGTGGAGTTCACCATCGATGGTTGTGAACAAAAGTGCCCCGTCATCAAGTCCGATGAAATCAACCGGAACTTCTCCCGCCGAAAGATCAATGCTAACCTGAGAGCCAAGCGATACATCATCAACGACGACAGTGAAGCGATGATCACTGAATTCAGCCTCGACACCATTGCCTTCAAGCAGGGCCCTAAACTTCATTGCGCCCGGTTCTGAAATTGCATTCACTTCAAAGGTCGACAAGGCATAACCTGAACTGGTATCGGAACCAGGAACAACAAGGATCTCGTCCGTTCCCAGTTGAATCCAACCATCCTCGGTCCATTGCTCTAGATTCATGATGAGGGAAATTGCATCCGTCTGGCCAAGGTTGTCAATTCTTAACCGTGCGGTAAATGGCTCCTCAACCACAGGAATGTTTGGTATGGTCGTAATGGCACCAGGTAGGAATCGTAACATCGATTCAACTGGTCGCTCCTCGACATCAAATGTGAATGAATAGATGTTGTTTTCAGGCGTTGGGTCAGCGTGTTGGCCGGTTGGGTCGACGGTGATGGTCACCTCTTGTTGTCCCGCTTCCGTGGCCCACCAATACAAGGTGATTTGTTGGCTTTCACCCTCATTCAAGATACTGATGCTCGTTTCAGAAGGATAGGTCTCAGATGAGGAGCCGGGTGCATCAAGACGTACATAGACGTCAGTTGCGTCAAGATCACCTACATTGGCAATCGTGAAGTCAACTTCTAGAACAGTCCCTGCGACCGCTGAATAGACAGGTAAACCCTGATCCATAATTTCAACCGTACTTTGGAACACAAAGTCAGGAGCTGCAGGTTGATTGTCAACGGTGTAGGTTCTTCGAATCGTGTCCGTCATCACTCCACTTTCATTGACCATGCGGAAACTGAGGCGGTGAGAGCCATCTTCGACTGAATTAGAGTTCCAGGAAAAGGACCAGTCTTGTGTGCCAACATCAAGGAATTCCAGTTCTTCACCAAGCATCCATTCGCCACTATCGACCTTGTATTCTAAACGGTCATGTTCCAAGCCTTCGACTGTCCCTGAGAAATCAACACTGCCCTCCAGCATGGTTCCAACCGATGGACCAGCGAGCGTAACGATCATCCGAGCGAGTGTGACATATCGAGCATCGATCAAGGATTCTTCACCATCATCACTGATAGCCCTGGCCAAAATGAGGGTGTAATCCTCATCTGCACGAACCCAATCCGAAATTA